>FCOH02000075.1 GCA_001544595.2 Caballeronia peredens
TACAACAGCATCACGCTGGGTGGCGACACGTACAACAGCACGACGCACACGGGCGGCACGAAGATCATCAACGTGGCCGACGGCACGAACGCCGGCGACGCGGTGAACTACTCGCAGCTGACCAACGTGGCGGGCAACGTCACGAACTTGAGCAACTCGGTCAACAACATCTACAACACGGGTACGAAGTACTTCCATGCGAACAGCACGGGAGCGGACTCGTCGGCGGTGGGTGTGGACTCGGTTGCGATCGGTATGGGTGCGGTGTCGGCCAATGCCAACGATGTGGCGCTGGGCGCGAACTCGACGACGGCTGCGGTGGTGAACACCACGGGCGCGACGATCGGTGGCACGGCGTACACGTTCGCAGGCAGCAACGCGACGAGCACGGTGTCGGTGGGTAGCGAAGGCAACGAGCGCACGATCACGAACGTGGCGGCGGGTCGTCTGTCGTCGACGTCGACGGATGCGGTGAACGGCTCGCAGCTGTACGCGACGAACTCGGCTGTGGACAACAACAGCAACGCGATCAACTCGCTGACTGGCGGCACGGTGAAGTACGACACGTTCGTTGACGGTACGGTGAACTACAACAGCATCACGCTGGGTGGCGACACGTACAACAGCACGACGCACACGGGCGGCACGAA
>FCOH02000074.1 GCA_001544595.2 Caballeronia peredens
AAAGGTGGGCTGATAATCATGAATCAACGGGTCAGCGGATAAGAGTGGGTCGGCTTGAATTCGCTGTCAGGCAGCTTGGGCAATGGCGCGTCGGCGTTCTGCGGCCCCTCGAACGTGAACGACCCCGCCTTGATCCTGAAGTCCCCCGGACAGATCACCTCGACGCTGCCGTTTTCGATCCTGATCGCGCCGCCGCCGCTCGCGAGCACCGCCTTCGTCTTGCCGTTGACGAGCACATCCGCGTTCGCGCTGGACACGTGCAATTGCTGGTCGGCGAACAGATCCATGGGCGCGTCCTGCGCCTGCACCTCGATCTTCCCTTTGGAAAAAATCTTGATGCCGATCTTGTGGGCACACAGCGAAATCAGTTCACCCGCCACCATGCGCAGTCGCTGCGTGATGCTCACGTCCATGTCCCGGCCCGCGGTGACGATCACGTTCTCGCCCGCCGAATGCTGCATCGATTTCGGCGTCGTGAACGCCATACCGCCCGGGGCGCTGGCCAGGAGCCCCGCGTCACGAAGCTGATTCAACCCTTCCATGAGTGCCGTCTGCGTGGCCTTGTCCGCCGGATCGCCCTTGGCTTGAGTGGTCGCCGTCGCCAGTTCGGTCACCCGCTGCAGCGCGGCCTTCAGTTGTGCAATGGCGGCAGGCATCTCCAG
>FCOH02000073.1 GCA_001544595.2 Caballeronia peredens
AGACGTCGCTGAACGAACAACAGGCAATCAGTCAGTACGAGTACGTGCGAGCGTTCATGGAGAGCGGTCCCCGAGATCTACCTTCATGCGAGACTTATCTCGAGCATCGGAATAACCTGCGTAGTGTGGTGAGTTTCTACGGAACGCTTGATCAGATAAGCGGTTACAGATCCACGGTTGACGAGCAACGGATCACAAAGATTGTGCTTGCGACACTATTCTGGACGGTCATGAGCTGTGCATTTCTACCCTTTACGTTGGCGACGTGGATCGCGTACCGATTCAATCGAATTCCAAAGTGGCCGGCACGAATCGAAGCATATGCGGAAGAAGGCGGAAGAATGAAGCCACCTGATGGTGCGCGTTCGCAGAATCGGTCGATTGTCTGGAAGGAAATTCCGTTCATCGCGCTGTGGTTAGGTAGCGCGCTATGCGTGTACGTGTGGCTTGCGCGATTCCTGTCTCAATAATTGTTGACGCGTGGACCTTAGTCTTATCCCCGCTCATGAGAGGAGTGAACACGTGAGTGCGCTCGGTGCAAAAGACAGCAAATGGGCGCGACGAATGCGCAAGGCGAGTGCATATGGCCCGTTGGACAGAGCTTTTCGGCAGTGGCGTTCGCTAGGTTCAGTTCGCACAGGAACAGATGTGAAGCCGAATGGTGATGCGATGGTCTATCGAATGAACGAAACCACCTTGGAGATAGGCCAAGGAGTCAACACATTCAAAGG
>FCOH02000071.1 GCA_001544595.2 Caballeronia peredens
GAGCAGCGCATCGACAACAAGATCATCCGGCCGAGCGCAAATTACACCGGACCGGAGAATTTGAAGTTCGAGCCGCTAAATAAGCGAAAATAGTGGGCTGCGCGTTCGGATTGACGAGGAAGAAGTCCAACCGCGCTGCAACCGCTTTTCCAACCCCAATGTTTTTGAAAGGTTTTTTTCGATGAATAAACTTCTGATCGCTGCAATCGCCGGCACCCTGGCTACGACGAGCGTCTTCGTCAGCGCCGACGCCTTCGCAGCGGCGCCTGCAACCGGTGCCAGCGCGGCGAAGGCCAAGCGCCCCGCTCCGGCCCGCCGTCTGGTCAAGCGCAGCCCCAAGGCCGAAGCGGCCGCGGCGGCCAAAGTTGATCCGATCCCCGAAGGTGCAGTCAAGTGGTCGTGCAAGGACGGCCAAGCGTTCTACCTGAAAGGCGACATGAAGCGTGACACGATCGTCACGGTGAACTGGGCCAAGAAGGACTACCGCCTGCCGCGTCAGGACACGACCACCGGCGCCGACCGCTTCCACGACTCGGCAACGGGCATGGATCTCGTCGTGATCCCGTCGAAGGCGATGCTGTTCTCCGACAAGGACGAATCGCGCCTCGCAGACGAGTGCATGACGGCCGAAATGGCTGCGGGCGGCCCGGCGCCGACGCAGTCGAATGCGCTGATCAAGCCTGCGCAATAAGTAAGTCAGCACTTAAATCAGGAATCTCTCGATGTCCGCACCGATCTCCAACGTCCGGCCCGATCCGGACAAGGTACTCGTCGATATAGTCGACTACGTTCTCAACTATCAGGTCGACAG
>FCOH02000070.1 GCA_001544595.2 Caballeronia peredens
ACGACGGAACGAATCGACTCGCCCTTCTTCATCAGGTCGAAGCCTTCGTTGATCTGTTCGAGCTTGAGATGATGCGTGATCAGATCGTCGATGTTGATCTTGCCTTCCATGTACCAGTCGACGATCTTCGGCACATCGGTACGCCCGCGCGCGCCGCCGAACGCCGAGCCTTTCCACTCGCGCCCCGTCACAAGCTGGAACGGCCGTGTGCTGATCTCCTCGCCCGCCGCCGCCACGCCGATGATGAACGACTGCCCCCAGCCCTTGTGCGTGCATTCGAGCGCCTGACGCATGAGCTTCACGTTGCCGACGCATTCGAACGAATAGTCCGCGCCGCCGTCGGTCAGTTGCACGATGTGATCGACGACGTTCTCCACTTCCTTCGGGTTGATGAAGTGCGTCATGCCGAACTTCTTCGCGAGTTCGATGCGCCCCGGATTGATGTCGACACCGATGATCTTGTCCGCGCCCACCATCTTCGCGCCCTGAATCACGTTCAGCCCGATGCCGCCCAGTCCGAACACGACGACATTCGCGCCCGCTTCCACTTTCGCCGAATACACGACCGCGCCGACGCCCGTCGTCACGCCGCAGCCGATATAGCAGATCTTGTCGAACGGCGCGTCCTCGCGCACTTTCGCGACCGCGATTTCAGGCACCACGATGTAGTTGGAAAACGTCGACGTCCCCATGTAATGAAAGAGCGGCTTGCCGTCGAGCGAGAAGCGCGAGGTCGAATCGGGCATGAGGCCTTTGCCTTGCGTCGAACGAATCGCCTGACAGAGATTGGTCTTGCGCGACAGACAGAACTTGCACTGCCGGCACTCCGGCGTGTAGAGCGGAATGACGTGATCGCCCTTCTTCAGCGTGCCGACGCCCGGCCCGACATCGACGATGACGCCCGCGCCTTCGTGCCCGAGAATCGCCGGGAAAATGCCTTCGGG
>FCOH02000067.1 GCA_001544595.2 Caballeronia peredens
TTACGGACGTTCCACCGCCAGCGCCACGCCCATGCCGCCGCCGATACACAGCGACGCCAGTCCCTTCTTCGCATCGCGCTTCTGCATTTCGTGCAGCAGCGTGACGAGAATCCGGCAGCCCGACGCGCCGATCGGATGCCCGATCGCGATCGCCCCGCCGTTCACGTTGATCTTCGACTGATCCCAGCCCATCTGCTTGTGCACCGCCAGCGCCTGCGCCGCGAACGCCTCGTTGATCTCCATCAGATCCAGATCGTTCACGCTCCAGCCCGCGCGCTCCAGACAGCGCTTCGACGCCGGCACCGGACCCATGCCCATGATCTTCGGATCGACGCCCGCGTTCGCGTACGCCTTGATGCGCGCGAGCGGCGTCAGGCCCAGCGCCTCGGCCTTCTTCGCCGACATCACCACCACCGCCGCCGCGCCGTCGTTGAGGCCCGATGCGTTTGCCGCCGTCACCGTGCCTTCCTTCGAGAACGCCGGCTTCAGGCCCGCGAGCGCTTCGGCCGTCACGCCGTGACGCACGAACTCGTCGGTGTTGAACTGCAGCGGTTCGCCCTTGCGTTGCGGAATCGAGACCGGCACGATTTCGTCGTTGAAGCGGCCTTCTTTCTGCGCCTTCTCGGCCTTGTTCTGCGACAGCGCCGCGAACGCGTCCTGCTGCTCGCGCGTGATGCCGAATTCCTTCGCGACGTTTTCCGCCGTCGTGCCCATGTGATAGTTGTTATAGACGTCCCACAGGCCATCGACGATCATCGTGTCGATCAGCTTGGCGTCGCCCATGCGGAAGCCGTCGCGCGAGCCCGGCAGCACGTGCGGCGCGGCGCTCATGTTTTCCTGGCCGCCCGCGATCACGATCTCGGCGTCGCCCGCGATGATCGCGTTCGCCGCCAGCATCACCGCCTTCAGGCCCGAGCCGCAGACCTTGTTGATCGTCATGCCCGGCACCATGTCCGGCAAGCCCGCCTTGATCAGCGACTGGCGCGCCGGGTTCTGGCCCGATCCCGCCGCGAGCACCTGACCCAGAATGACTTCGCTCACCTGATCCGGCTTCACGCCTGCGCGCTCCAGCACGGCACGGATCACCGTCGCGCCCAGTTCCGGTGCCGCGATCTTCGCGAGCGAGCCGCCGAATTTGCCTACCGCCGTGCGCGCGGCCGATACGATCACTACGTCAGTCATTT
>FCOH02000066.1 GCA_001544595.2 Caballeronia peredens
TGAACCGCCCCGGGAATCGTGGAGGCTGGTTGGTTTAAGTTAATGCGGGTTCGGCGACCGGTGTTGCAAGTTGCCGATAGTAGTTTGCCTCAGCTTCAGCAGGCGGGATGTAGCCGAGAGGTTCCATCAATCGATGATGATTGAACCAGGCCACCCATTCCAGCGTTGCCAACTCGACGGACTCCCGTGTTTTCCACGGCGCACGACGATGAATCAATTCTGCCTTGTACAGGCCGTTGATCGTTTCAGCCAGCGCGTTATCGTAGCTGTCGCCCCGGCTGCCAACCGACGGCTCGATACCTGCTTCGGTCAGCCGTTCGCTGTAGCGAATGCTTACGTATTGCGAACCTCTATCGGAGTGGTGGATCAGTGTTCCGTCATTGTCCGGCCGTCGAGCGTACAGCGCCTGTTCAAGTGCATCCAGAACGAAGTCCGTGGTCATCGACGAGCTGACGCGCCAGCCGACAATGCGCCGGGCGAACACGTCGATCACAAATGCGACATAGAGCCAGCCCTGCCACGTCGAGACGTACGTGAAATCCGACACCCAGAGCTGGTTCGGGCGGTCAGCCTTGAACTGACGGTTGACCCGGTCGAGCGGGCGTGGCGCCGATACTTCGGGAATAGTCGTGCGAACTCGCTTTCCACGCCTCACACCGCGCAAACCCTGTTGCTTCATCAGCCGCTCGACGGTACAACGGGCCACCGCAATGCTCTCCCGGTTCAACTGCTTCCAGACCTTGTCCGCGCCGTAGACCTGCATGTTGGCCTGCCAGACTCGCTTGATTTCCGGATTCAGAAACTCATCGCGTTTCGCTCGGGCACACCGCCGCGACGGGTCGCGAAGCTGTGCGGCATGACGCCGATAGCCCGACGGGGCAATCCGCAAGACCTTGCAGATCGACTCGACCCCGAAGGTGTCGCGATGCTGATCGATAAAGGCCTTCAGGACTTCAGGCGGCGGTCGAGTTCCGCCTGGGCGAAAAATGCGCTTGCCAGCTTCAGGATCTCATTGGCACGGCGCAGTTCCTTAACCTCTCGCTCCAGTGCCTTGAGGCGCTCACGCTCCGATGTGGTGACGCCCTCACGCTCACCGCTATCAACTTCATCCCGCTTGACCCATCCCAGCAGCGTCTGGCTCGTACAGCCGATCTTGGGGGCGATGGATTCGATCGCTGCCCACTGTGAGGGATACTCGCCCCGGTGCTCTTGCACCATGCGCACAGCGCGTTCGCGGACTTCGGCAGAAAACTTGTTCGACTTGTTCATAGCTCCATTCTCTCAAGAGTTGGAGCCTCCACCAAATCCGGGGCGGTTCA
>FCOH02000065.1 GCA_001544595.2 Caballeronia peredens
TAGCAGGCTGCTGAAATACTGGTCCGAATCGCAGCCTCGTTCAGCCCGTCCGACGAGTTGGCATCGATCTTTTCGTCATGCGGGATGTCGAGGTCGGATTTCCTTGATTTCCAGCTTTTTCGCGGTCCCTTTGCCGCCGATTCCCTTCATTGCGCACCCAGCGGACGGACCTGTCCCAAGGTACGCATGCGAACCAAGTTGAAGGCGGCCATGTTCAGCACGAACATCTGGTCGACGCGCTTGAGTCCACGCACCATCACCTGCCGAATGCCACCGACAGTCTTGGCCCAGCCGAAGCCTTGCTCGATCAACTTGCGCTTGCGCTGCGACAGCGCATAGCCCTCGCTCTGAGCAATGGCGTCGGGCACCGCCGACTTGCGGCCCGACTTGTTCTGCGCGACATGCGGCGTGACGCCCAGTTCAATGCAGGTGTCGATGAATTCCTGCGCGTCGTAGCCCTTGTCAGCGCCCAGCGTGATCTCGCGCTCCGGATCCCCGAGGGCTTGCCGGGCATCGTTGATCATGACCTTGGCCGCTTCACGTTCGGCGTAGCCGTCGGCGGTGGTCACGACGGCGCTGGCAATCAAGCCGTGACGGTTGTCGCTCAGCGTATGACCCATGAAGCGCAACTCGCTGGCAGTGTTGCCCTTGCGGTAGAGCCTCGCATCGGTATCCGTCTTGGATTCATGCGTCTCGTTGCTGCGCTTCTCGCCTTTGAAGTTGCCACCACCATCGGCGCTGTCGGATTCATCGTCAGACTTCCGCACAAAGCTTTTGTGGCTGGCCCATGCCTGGATCAGTGTGCCGTCGACGCTGAAGTGCTCGCCCGACAGCAGTTCCTTCTCTTGCGCGATCGCCACCACTTCGTTGAAGAACTCGATGACGGCGTCATGCTTGATCAGGCGTTCGCGATTCTTGGTGAATACGGTCGGCACCCACACCACGTCGTCCATGGAAAGGCCGATGAACCAGCGGAACAGCAAGTTGTACTGCACCTGCTCCATCATTTGCCGCTCGGAGCGAACGCTGTACAGAACCTGCAGCAGCATGGCGCGAAGCAACTTCTCAGGCGCTACGCTGGGTCGACCTCCCTTGGCATCGGCCTCGTACATCGCCGAGAACAGCGGGCCCATCTTCGCCAGCGCCTCGTTGGCCATTGCGCGGATCGAGCGCAGCGGATGCTCGGCAGGAACAAAGTCCTCCAGCTTGCGCATCGTGAACAGGCTCTCGGTGAAGGTGTCGGCGCCGCGCATGGGTCTCGTCGAAATCGGGTCGTCAAATTATCGAGGCTGCCGGCTACGCACTTCTGGCGTCGCGACGGTATTTCAGCAGCCTG
>FCOH02000063.1 GCA_001544595.2 Caballeronia peredens
AGATCACGTACAAATCGACGTATTCATTGACCGGCATGGCTTCGAGCCTTGCCTGATCGAGCGATACCGCGAGGATCGCCTGCTGTTGCTTCTGCGGGAAACGGCGCGCCAGATTCGTCCTGAACTTCTCGACGAGCAGCGGAATGCCGTCCGCGCGGCGGCGCTTGTGACCGATCGGATATTCGACTGCGATTTCATCGAGCGTCGAGCCGTCGTTGAACTCGACGGTGAGCGCGTTGGCAATCGAGCGCTTGTCCGGGTCGTGATAATCCTTCGTGTATTGCGGGTCTTCCACGCATTCCATCTTCGCGCGCAGCACGTCGATGCGCGGGTCTTGCGCGATCGAGTCTTCGTAATCGGCGGCGGTGAGACGGCCGTGGATCAGCGGCACGGCGATCATGTACTGAATGCAGTGATCGCGGTCCGCGGGATTGTTCAGCGGCCCCTTCTTGTCGATGATGCGAATCGCCGCTTCGTGCGTGCGGATCGTGATCTTCCGAATATCTTCGACCGACTTGCCCGCGTCCTTCAGCTTGCCGTGCAGCGTCATCGCGGCTTCGACTGCGGTTTGCGAGTGGAATTCGGCGGGGAACGAGATCTTGAACAGCACGTTCTCCATCACGTACGAACCGTACGGACGCTGGAATTTGAATTCGTTGCCCTTGAAGAGCACGTCGTAAAAACCCCATGTTTTAGCGGTCAAAACAGACGGATAGCCCATTTCGCCGGTCTTCGCGATCAGCGCGAGACGCACCGCGCGCGAGGTCGCGTCGCCCGCGGCCCACGACTTGCGCGAGCCGGTGTTCGGCGCATGACGATAGGTGCGCAGCGAGTGTCCGTCGACGAAGGCGAGCGAGACCGCGTTGATGAGTTCATCGCGCGTGAGTCCGATCATCTGCCCGACGACGGCCGTCGAGGCGAGCTTCACGAGCAGCACGTGATCGAGCCCGACCTTGTTGAACGAGTTTTCCAGCGCGATGCAGCCTTGAATTTCGTGCGCCTTGATCATCGCGATCAGGACGTCTTTCATGGTGAGCGCTTTCTTGCCCGAGGCGATCGCGTTACGCGAGAGCCAGTCGGCGGTGGCGAGAATGCCGCCCAGATTGTCCGACGGATGGCCCCATTCGGCGGCGAGCCAGGTGTCGTTGAAGTCGAGCCAGCGGATCATCGCGCCGATGTTGAACGCGGCCTGAACCGGGTCGAGCTGGAATTGCGTGCCGGGCACCTTCGCGCCGTTGGGGACGATCGTGCCAGGCACGATCGGTCCCATCAGCTTGGTGCAGGCGGGGTAGGAGAGGGCTTCGAGTCCGCAACCGAGTGTGTCGATCAGGCAGTTGCGCGCCGTTTCGAGCGCAAGCGTGCTGTCGACCTGATAGTTGAGAACGTAGTCGACTATATCGACGAGTACCTTGTCCGGATCGGGCCGGACGTTGGAGAT
>FCOH02000060.1 GCA_001544595.2 Caballeronia peredens
CACTTGAAAGTTGAAGTGGACACCAGCATCGCCTATCACTCATCGCGCGGGAAGGACGCCGACAACGGACCGCTTACGGCAAAACAAAGGCTGCGAACAGGTGCGCGAACGGCGAAACCTGGTGCCGTCGTCAAAAAAGCTAGTTCGTTCGGGTCGGGTTTTGCTGGGTATGGGCGGCGCGCTTGGACACCACCGAGAGGAACTGTTCTAGGCTGCAGTTTGGCCTACGTTGGAGGCGTGACACCGAGCCGATCCAGATAGGCCGGTTACGATCGGAGTGACAGGCAGTTAGTTTGCTGGCGGGGTGCTGAAACTTAGCGAATCTCTTCGGTTCTTCTTTACCAATAGTTAGGTGGGGACACCTTTTCGAAGCGGCTGTATTCCCGTTTCTGGCGGGTGCAGACTTCCGCCTGACTTGAAACCAACCGCTTTTCTGCATACTCGACAGGAGCAAACGACGGAAGCGGCCGGTGTAAAGGTGTGGAATTCGATAATCTAGTCGCGTCTGCACATGCATGTGTGGCATAGTGCGTTCACAACCACTATGGGGAAAGATTATGGTTACTCTCAAGAGTTTGAAGAACAAGATTGCGCATCTGCAAGCACAGGCAAAAGTCATTGCGCAGAAAGAATCCGCGAGCATCATCGCGAAGATTCACGCTCTAATGGATGATCACGAAATTACGGTGGAGGATCTTGCCTCCTACAAACGTGAAACTACGGACCAGGCGCACTCGTCGGTCTCACCAAGCGACGCGACTCGCAAGGGCTCGGTCGCGCGCTACCGAGACCCTAAAAGTGGTGCGACGTGGAGCGGACATGGTCGCGCTCCTGGGTGGATTGCAAACGCCAAGAATCGCGATAAATTTCTCTTTGATGGCGATTCATCGGCGGTGGCTCCAGCCAAAAAGGCAGTCAGAGCGGGTAATTACCCGCGCGGACCGCAACCGTCAAAATATCGCGATCCGGCCTCAGGTGCCGAATGGAGCGGTCGCGGAAAAGCTCCAAGCTGGCTTGCCTCCGCAAAGGATCGTACTGCGTTTTTGATTGACGCTCCTGGTCAACCCGCCTCACAACGGAAGTCGGATAAGCACCCAGCGTCGACAACAAGGAGTGTCTCGGCGAAGAAAATTGCAACGAAGAAGGTCGCTGCAAAGAAAGCACCGTCAGCGGTGAAGAGCACATCTGCGAGTAAAACAGCTGCGAAAACGGCCGCAAAGAAAACAGCGGCTGGAAAGACGGCGACAAAGAAATCTGCCGCGAAAACAGTGACGGCTAAAGCTCCGGCCAAGAAGTCAGCCTCTAAGAAAGCCGCTTCGAAGAACGCGGTGGCAAAAAAGACGTCGGCTAGTACACCTCCGACGGTAGACGTAGCTCCTCAGGCCAGCGGCTCGACTGTTGAGAACATCACCTCCTAACCCTATTGGACAGCAACAGCACCTGTAGATCAACTCGATTAGAAAGTTGACTAGCTGACTCAGTGAATTCGTATTTGGGGAAAGTTGGTTCTACACCAGCAGGTCTGACCGAAAAGAATAGCTCCTGATCGCGCATGGTCAGGAACTATTCTCTTTCTCGTCTAATAGCTGCATCCAAACACGGCTAAGCTCCCGATACTCGGGCGCTAACCGTTGCTGGAGTACATCCAGTTCACCGGCAATTTGCTCGATCAGAGCGTCGGATGTACAGCCCACAGCTCTCTTTCGGCGTCAGTGCCGTATTTTCTGACGTCCTCGATGAGATCATTCAGATCGAAATGCTCCCAGCTAGTCAAGTGCGCGAGGAGATTTGCCAAGACATTCGATCTGACGTGTCCTTTTAATTTGAGACGCCCTCTCGTCAAACCGTCAAAGAAAACATCAAGGGGTCTGCGTTCGCGCTCTGACAGGGGAGATATACTTGTGTGCAGCGAAAAGTACTTGACCAGAAACGGTCTGTCGAATTCTGTCCGAAGAATTGAAAGGAGGTGATCCGAGACGGACATCGATATCTGAATATCGCATTATGCAGCCGAGCGTGCATGCGAGGGAAGAGACTAGTCAAATCACGGCAATGCACCCGGCCGTGGTGCCTAAGGTGATGGGTCGGCTCCGCTGTCCAGTTTTTATCCCCGGGCAATACTCTTTCTAGCTATCTTCGGGTCGCTTAGCAGGCTGCTGAAATACTGGTCCGAATCGCAGCCTCGTTCAGCCCGTCCGACGAGTTGGCATCGATCTTTTCGTC
>FCOH02000059.1 GCA_001544595.2 Caballeronia peredens
GTAAGCGGCTCGGCTGGGCCGTGTCCTCATGCGCGCGCGAGTGAGGCAAGATGGTGTTGGTGATGGCGTGATGGAATTCGTGTCGATCACGAGAGATCGTGCCCACGATTGGCGATCATGGACACGATCTATCCAAATCTATTTAGATCTAGCCGGTTGATAGTGTGAGCGGGTTGGCTGGTTTCAGCTTGTCGGCCACGTTCCAGGGTAGCAGTTCGTCGATGCGAGAGATCTTGTGATCAGCGATGTGGGTCAGGACGTATTCCAGGTAGGCACGCGGGTTAATTTCGTTGAGCTTGCACGTTCCGATCAAGCTATACATCGCGGCGGCCCGCTCGCCCCCGCTGTCGGAGCCAACGAACAGATAATTTTTGCGTCCGAGCGCGACACAGCGCAAGGCATTTTCGGCAAGCACGTTGCTTATCTCGGCCAGACCGTCCTCGCAGTAGAACGTGAGGGCTGCCCAGTGGTTCAGCGAGTAGTTGATCGCCTTGGCGAGCGCGGACTTCGTCGACAGCGTCGTGAGTTTTGCCCTGATCGTCGTTTCAAACTTCACGAGCAATGGCTTGCTCTTCTCCCGCCTCACGCGCAGACGCTCGTCTGGTTCCTTGCCGCGAATGTCGGCTTCTATGCTGTAGAGCTCGCCGATCATCTCGAGCAGCTGCTGGGTATCCACATTCGGCGTGCGCGCGTGAACATCATAGATGTACCTCCTCGCGTGATCCCAGCATGCCGCTTCGTGGATCTCGCCGCTCGAGTACAGTTGATCGAACCCCGAGTAAGCATCGGCCTGCACGATGCCGTGGAATGCGGCGAGCCGGGTTTGAGGGTGGACGCCTTTGCGATCCGAGGAGAAGTCGAACCATACCGCAGCAGCCTCAGCCGAACCCGAGCGACGATCGTCGCGCACGTAGACCCAGAAGCGGCCGGTCACCGTCTTACCGTTGCCTGGCGCGAGCACCGCGACCGGCGTGTCGTCAACGTGTACCTTTCCGGGAACCAGTGCATAGCGCTGGATCGCTTCAACGAGCGGCACACAGAGCTCGGCGATCTGCCCGAGCCAGCGGCCCATGCTGCCGCGATCCAGCGTCACTCCGTCGCGTGCCGCAATCTCCGACTGGCGATACAGCGGCTGATGATCAGCGAATTTCGACACCGCAATATCGGCCAGCAAGCTCGGATGCGCAATGCTGTGCTCGATCGGCAGGCTAGGCATCGCGGGTTGTTCGATGTGGCCGCAATCAGGGCAACATAGCTTGTGGCGGATCGTGCGGGTCACTTTGAACGCGGCCGCCACGCGGGCGAGTTGTTCGGAGACATCCTCGCCGAGCCACTGCATTGCAGTCGCGCATATGGGGCAAGCCGAATCAGGCGTGAGTTCGATCTCGTCGCGCGGCAAGTGCGGCGGCAATGGTTCTCGCGTGGGCCCTCGATTGGATGGTCCCTTCGATGCCTTGTCTCGTTGTCCTCGCGCCTCTGCCGCCCCTTGGCCGGCCGTCAGGTCTTCCAACTGCGCTTCGAGCTTATCGATCTGCCGGGCCAGTTTCTCGGATTTGCTCCCGAAGTACATCCGCCTGAGCTTGTCGATCTGCGCCTTCAATCGTTCGATCTCGTCGTCGCGGGCGGCGATCTCCCGCACCATGTTCGCGAGCGATGCTTGCTGCTCGAGCACCAGAGCCCGGAGCTCAGCGACGGTGGCAGGAAGCGGCGCATGTTGGGACATGCGTCGCAGTTTACGAGTCTTCTTCGCGGTTTACAACATCGACAGCGCGGCGGTGCGTCGCGGCTGCCGCCAGTCGATGCCCTCGAGCAGCATCGACAGCTGGGCGCTCGTCAGATGGAGCTTTCCTCCATCGGCCTGGGGCCAGATAAAACGGCCTCGCTCCAATCGTTTTGCGAGCAACCAGAGTCCGTCGTCAGTCGCCCAAAGCAGCTTTACGAGATCGCCGCGACGCCCGCGGAAGATGAATAAATGGCCGCCCAGCGGATTCTCTTCGAGTGCTGTCTGCACCTTCGCGGCCAGCCCCTGGAACCCGCAGCGCATGTCGGTCACACCGGCCGCTAGCCAGATACGCGTACCTGCCGGCAGCGCGATCACTTCAGACATTCCTGCAGGAATGCTTCGGTGCGCTCGGCAGACAGGCCGCGAATCTTCACGCGCCGCTTGCCGATCTCCACCTCGATCTCGCACACGGGCGTCGGCATGGGTACGCTGCTCATCGCTTCTGACGTCACTGTCGGCTCCGGCGCCCGAAGCACCAATGCCGAGTCGATCACGTCGACGCTCAGCAGTTCCGTGCATGGCATGCTCGGCGCAACGTCGAGTGCAGGGACGATCAGCTTGCCTTCACGATATTGTTTGCGCCATCCGAACACCACATTGGCGTTGATGTCGTGCCGGCGCGCAACTATCGACACTGACATGCCGGGCTCCAACGTCTCTCTGATCACCTGCTGCTTGAATTCTCGCGCGTACGTGCGACGGGGATAAGCTCCGCCCCCTGCGTTCGACATGGCTGACTGGCTCCGTTATCTAAACGCGCTCATCATGCTTTGAAAAAGTCAGCATGGGGAAACGGTCGGCCCGAGCCGCTTAC
>FCOH02000058.1 GCA_001544595.2 Caballeronia peredens
TCGAGCACGCTCACGCCTTCGTACGGCAGACGCAGCTTGCGCTTCTTGCCATCGATGATCAGCTCCAGCTCCGCTGCCGGCGTGTCCTCCGTGATCTCGATCGGCGCCACGCCCGCCTGCGGCAGCGGCGTGCCGAAGCGCTCCACGTGAATCTGCTTCAGCGGCACGCCCGCGTCCTTCAACGCAGCCTCGGCCGCATCCATCATCGGGCCGGGACCGCAGATGAACGCTTCGTCGATTTCCTCGGGCGCGAGCAGGCTCTCCAGAAACGCCTTGCACTTCGCCTGATCCAGCACGCCGTTGAACAACTCCACGTCCTGCAGATCGTCCGACAGCACGTGATACAGCGAGAACCGGTCCATATAGCGGTTCTTCAGATCTTCGAGTTCCTCGGCGAACATGATCGCGTCCACGCTGCGATTGCCGTACACCAGCGTGAAGCGGCTGGTCGGCTCCGTATCGAGCGTCGTCTTGATGATCGCCAGCACCGGCGTGATGCCCGAGCCGCCCGAGAACGCCACATACTGCTTCGTGTGATCCGCGTTCAGGTGCGTGAAGAAGCGCCCGTCGGGCGTCATCACCTCGATCTCGTGGCCGGGCTTGAGCGTCTCGAACGCGAAGTTCGAGAAGCGCCCGCCGCGCACGCGCTTGATGCCGATGCGCAATTCGCCGTCTCGATCGTAGTCGGTCACGCCCACGCAGATCGAATACGAGCGACGCGTCTCCTCGCCATCGATATGCGTCTTGAGCGTCACGAACTGACCCTGCGTGAAGCGAAACGCGTCGCGCAGCGCGGCCGGCACATCGAACGAAACGGTGAACGCATCGGCGGTTTCGGGGCGAACCTCGCGGATGCGCAGCGGATGGAATTGCGGAGTCGCCATGGTTATCGGCTCGCTTTCAGTAGATTCGGTGAATGCAGTGATTCGATGAATTCGGTTCAGTACGGCTTGAAGTAATCGAACGGCTCGCGGCAGTCCACACAGCGATACAGCGCCTTGCACGCGGTCGAACCGAATTGCGCCAGTCGCTCGGTGTGCGTCGAGCCGCAGCGCGGACACGCGATGATTTCTTTCTTGTACGGCACGAAGCGGATCGGCTTTGTAGTCGTCGCCGTGCCGCTGCCGCACGCACCCGTCGGCGGCGCGATGCCGTAGCGGCGCAGCTTCTCGCGCGCGTCTTCGCTGATCCAGTCGGTCGTCCACGCGGGCGCGAGCACCGTCTCGACGCGATGCGCGCCCAGCCCCGCATGCGCGATCGCCTGCGCGATGTCCTCCGCGATCTGCGACATCGCCGGGCAACCCGAGTACGTCGGCGTGATCACCACTTCGAGCACGCCATCGTCGCCGTGACGCACATCGCGCAGAATGCCCAGCTCGCGGATCGACACCACCGGAATCTCCGGATCGGGCACCGCTTCAAGCACATGCCACGCGCGTTCGATGCTCGCGTTGGTCGTCTCCATCGCGTTGGTCGTCTCCATTTACCAGCTCGCGCCCGGATGTTGACGCGCCAGGCTCTGCATTTCCGCCAGCAGATAGCCCATGTGCTCGGAATGTTCGCCGTGCTTGCCCGTGCTGATGTGCTTCACTTCAGCGGGCGCCTCGAGCGTCGCGTCTTCCAGTGCCGATGCAACCTGCTCGCGCCACGCCGCTTCGAACTCGCTTGGCAGAGGCCCGATGCCCGCATCGGCAACCGCCTGTTCGATCGCATCGACGGCGAAGAACTCGCGCGTGTACGGCATCAGATAATCGAGCGCGGCCTGCATGCGCCGATGCGACTCCTCCGTGCCATCGCCCAGCCGCACCAGCCAGTCGTGCGCGTGATGCAGGTGATAGCTCGTCTCCTTGATCGACTTCGCCGCGATCGCCGCGAGCTGCGCATCGTTCGATGTCTGCAGCGCCGTCCACACCTGCGCCATCAGCGCCGAGTACAGGAAGTTGCGCACGATCGTCACCGCGTAATCGCGCTCGCGGCGCGCCGTGCCCGCGAGCGGACCGAAGTGCGGCAACTCGGCGATCGTGTAGTTGGCGAACTCGCGCTCGCTGCGGAAATACGCGTAATCGTCTTCGGTTTTGGTGTTGCCGGTGAGCGCCGCGTCGAGCGTCGCCGCATGCGTGTACAGCAGCCGCGCCTGACCGATCAGATCCAGACTGATGTTCGCCAGCGCGATATCTTCCTCCAGCGCCGGACCGTGGCTGCACCACTCGGCGTTGCGCTGGCCGAGAATCAGCGCGTTGTCCGCCAGACGCAGCACGTAGGCGAGATGATGTTCCTGACTCATATCGCTCCCGCCCTTACATGTGATTGATTTCGTCGGGCAGCACGAAGAACGTCGGATGCCGATAGATCTTGTCGCCCGCCGGCTCGAACAGTTCGGCCTTGTCCGCCGGGTCCGATGCCGTGATCGCCGCCGAGGGCACCACCCAGATGCTCACGCCTTCCTGACGCCGCGTGTACACGTCGCGCGCCATGCGCAATGCCGCGCCCGCGTCCGGCGCGTGCAGGCTGCCGCAATGCTTGTGATCCAGTCCCTGCTTGCTGCGCACGAACACTTCCCAGATCGGCCATTCCTTGTTCATCTTCATCGTCTCCATGCTCATGCAGCTTGTTGGTGGGCGCGGGCTTGCTGTTTCTCCGCGTAGGCCAGGGCCGCTTCACGCACCCACGCGCCTTCCTCATGCGCCTTCACGCGCGTGGCGAGCCGTTCCTTGTTGCAGGGACCGTCGCCATTGACCACGCGCCAGAACTCGTCCCAGTCAATCTCGCCGTAGTCGTGCGCGTTGCGTTGCGCGTTCCACTTCAGATCCGGATCGGGCAGCGTGACGCCCAGAATCTTCGCCTGCTCGACCGTGGCATCGACGAACTTCTGGCGCAGATCGTCGTTCGAGATGCGCTTGATGCCCCACGCGAACGACTGGCCGCTGTGGATCGAATCCTTGTCGCTCGGGCCGAACATCATCAGCACCGGCCACCACCAGCGGTTCACCGACTGCTGCACGAGATCCTTCTGCGCCTGCGTGCCTTTCATCATCGAGAGCAGCGCATCGAACCCCTGGCGCTGATGGAATGACTCTTCCTTGCAGATGCGGATCATCGCGCGCGCATACGGGCCGTAAGTGCAGCGGCACAGCGGGATCTGGTTCATGATCGCGGCGCCATCGACCAGCCAGCCGATCACGCCGACATCGGCCCAGGTCGGCGTCGGATAGTTGAAGATGCTCGAATACTTGGCGCGCCCCGCGTGCAGCGCATCGACCAGTTGGTCGCGCGAGACGCCCAGCGTCTCGGCTGCGCTGTACAGATACAGGCCGTGACCGCCTTCGTCCTGCACCTTGGCCAGCAGGATCGCTTTGCGCTTCAAGCTCGGCGCGCGACTGATCCAGTTGCCCTCCGGCTGCATGCCGATGATCTCCGAATGCGCGTGCTGCGAAATCTGCCGCACCAGCGTCTTGCGATACGCCTCGGGCATCCAGTCCTGCGGCTCGATCTTGCCGTCGGCCTGCAT
>FCOH02000057.1 GCA_001544595.2 Caballeronia peredens
ACGCGGCCGCCGTCGGGCAGGCGCGCATCGACCATCGGATTGGATTCGTCGAGACGTCTGCCGATCGGCGCGAGAATGCGCCGCACGATGCGCAGCAGATGCGCGTTGTCCGCGAAGCGCACCGGAATCTTTTCCAGCATGCCGTGCCGCGACACGTACACGTCGCTGTAGCCGTTGATCAGGATGTCTTCGACGGCGGCATCGGCGAGCAGATCCTCGATCGGACCGAAGCCCGCGAGTTCTTTCGTCAGCGCGGCGGCGACGAGGCGCACCTCGCTTTCGTTGAGCGGAATGCGGCGCAGGCGCACGAAGCTGTCCATTTCCAGGTCGACGAACTGGTGGATCGCCTGCCGCGACCAGCGGCCGAATTCCGCGCCCAGTTCCTCGATGCGCGAAAGCAGATGTTCGTGCGCCGCCGTCGCGACGTCCTGAAACTGCTGCGACTGCGCGAACGCGACGGCGTCTTCGGCCAGATCGTTCGCGAACGCGATGTCCTTGCTGAAGTCCTGAGCCATCGTCTATGACCGTCTGAGAAAGTTGGGAAGGAGATGCCCGACGTTCAGTGCCGCGCGGATCGACGGGCGCTCAGCGTGAGCTTTCGTGTCGCGCGCGGCTTCGTCGCCGCGCGGGTCGCCATGCAGCCGCGCGACGAGCGGCGCGAGCGCGCGCACATACGGATCGCGCTCGGCGCACTCGGCGAGCAGACGCCCCTGATTCACCGCGCGGCCGAGCGCCTGCGCGCGTTCCGGCAACACGCCGACGAGCGGCAGATTCAGGCGGCCGGCCAGCTGATCCGCGCCGAAGTTGAGCGCGGCGTCGAACTTGTTCACGACGAGACCGGGCTTCGGTGCGTCGGCGCTGTCGTCGGGGCGCAAGGCGTCGAGCAGCGCGATCGCCGACACCGCCGACGCGACGTTCGGATCGCACACGAGCCACGTTTCGTCGGCGGCGCGCACCGCCTGCGCGATGAAATCGAGATTCGAGAAGCCGCCCAGATCGACGATCTGCTGATCGAAATACGCGCGCAGGCGATTCAGCATGCTCATCGCGGACGCGAAGGAAATCGAGCGCATCTCGGCGAGATCGGCGGGCAGCGTCGTGAGCGCGAGGCCGCTCGCGTGGCGCGCGAACGCGGTGTGGACGAAGGTGTCGTCGAAACGGCGCAGGTTGCGCACGGCTTCGACGAAATGCAGTTCGCTGCGCGTGTCGAGCAGGAGCGCGCTATCGGCGGCGGGCAGGCCGAGATCGAGCAGCGCCGTGGCGCGCCCGGCCGCCGCGCCGCGCTGGTGCAGACTGACCGCGAGATTCGCGGCGAGCGTGCTCACGCCCATGCCGACGCGCGCGCCGAGCAGCACCGTCACCTTGCCCTGACGGCTCGGCGCGCTGTTGCGCGCAGGCGGCCGCTCGTCGAGCAGACGTTGCGCGATCGCGAAGACGTCGGCGGGCGGGCCGCCGACATCGGCGAAATCGCGCACGCCGGCACGCAACGCCGCGAGCGCCGGAGCGGGCGTCGCGAGCGTGCCGAGCGCGACGATCGGCAGCGACGGAAACGCGTCGCGGGCCGTCTGCGCAAGCGCGCTCGCGTTGGCGATCGATGCGCCGCCCGCGCCGAAATCGACGAAGACGATCGCAGGCGCGGATTCGCCGATGCGCGCGACCAGCCCGGCCGGATCGCACGGCGCGGCTTCCAGCGCGCCCGCGCTCGCGAGCGCGCGTTGCAGCCAGTCGTGGCGCGCGGTGTCGGGGCTCGCGCAGAGAAAGCGCGTCGCGGGTGCGGTGACGGTGCTCATCGCGAAAACCCCGGCGCGGCGTCGGACGACAGCGCCCCGCCGACGAAACTGCGCCACACCGGACCGTCGCGCTGCTCGGATTGCTGGCCGGGCGTGGCGGGCAGCGCCGCATTCTTCGCGATCGGCGCGACGAGATGCGGCGTCACGATGATCACCAGTTCGCGGTCCGACTGCGAGTACTGCAGCGTTTTGAAGAACGCGCCGATGATCGGCAGATCGCCGAGCAGCGGCACCTTGTTGACGTTCGACGCCGTCTCGCGATCGACCAGCCCGCCGATCACGAAGCTTTCGCCGTCGCCCAGTTCGACAGCGGTTTCGGCGCGGCGCGTGGTGAGCGCGGGCACCGACACGCCGTCGATGGTGATCGCGTGCGCGAAGTCGAGCTGGCTCGCCTCGGGCGCGATCTTCAGCGCGATGCGCTCCGGGCCGAGCACCGTCGGCGTGAGCGACAGGCCGATGCCGTACGGCTTGTAGACGATCGTCGTGGTGCCGAGCGATTGCGGCACCGGCACGGGAATCTCGCCGCCCGCGAGAAAGCTCGCGCTTTGTCCCGACAGCGCGACGAGCGTCGGCTGCGCGAGCACGCGCGCGAGATTGTTTCCTTCGAGCAGGCTCAGGTTCGCGAACAGCCCCCGCGAAGTCGAGTTGAGCAGCAGGTTGAACGCCGAGCCGATCGGCGAGGTCGCCGTGACGGAGAGCGGATTCGTCGCGCCGCCCGTCACGCTCGACAGCGAACTCGGCGCGAACGTGCCGAACGCGAAACCCGCGTGGTTCTGCGAGAACAGATTGAAGCCCGCTTCCTTGAGCACGGTCTTGCTGAACTCGACGACCTTGACGTCGACCTGAACGACGCTCTTCGTCGCGATGGTCGAGGTATCGACGAGCGCGCCGTCCTTGCCCACCGATGCGCGCGCCGCCGCGACCGCGCGCTGATGCTTGTCCATCGTCGGCGCGGTGCCGGAGAGCACGGCCGTCTTGCCGAGCACGCGCACTTGCGGCGCGTCGCCGTCGGCGAGTGCGACGCTCGCGCCCGACGCGACTTCGACCGTGTACGACTGCGGCGCGTCGCGGCCGCGTTCCCACAGCATCAGGCTGGTCGTGCCCGCCGACTTGCCGACCAGCAGCACGCCGCCGCCCCTGAGCACGTTGACATCGGCGACGGACGCATCGCCGAGCGCCACACGCGCGATCTTCCGGCCGGGCGCGAGCGAGCGTTGCGCGCCCGTCGCCAGCGCGATGACGTTCGCGTCGGCCGGCGCGGGCATTTGCGCCTGCGACGCCGCATACCCGTTGGCCGCGAGCGCCGCTGCCATGCACGCGGCGAGCGCCGCCGCCTTCCATCGATTCGATTTCGACTTGCCGCCGAGTTGCCGTTTTCTTGTCATCGTTATGGGTCGCGACGCCCGCGCTCCGTTCTTGCCAGGTCGTTCAGTAAGCGATGCGCTCGGTGCGCCCGCCGCGTATCACTTCGATTTCGTCGCCGGTCATTGCGCGTGGCGTGCGCGGCGCACGCGGCGTGTCCGCCGGACGCGCCGCCATGCGCGCGCCCGCCAGCGTGCCGAGCGAAAGTCCCGCCGCCGCGCGCGCCGCGCCGCTGTCCGGCTGCGCCGCCGCGACGAGCGGCGCGAAAGCATGCGGCGGCGGCGCTTCGACATCGGCGGAATTGCGCAGCGCGAGCACGAGGCGGCCCGCGCTCTCGGCGAGCGTGAGCGCGTCGATGTCGCCGGTGCGGATCGCGAGCACCGCTGTGCGCGCGCTTCCCTGACGCAGCGCGGCGTCCTTCGCGTCCTTGCCGCCGCCCTGCGCGACGGACGCATCGCCGACGCCCAGCACGCGCACCTTCGACAAGAGCAGACGCGCCTGCGTCGCCGCGACTTCCGCATCGCCGTTCGCCGCGCCGCCTTCGCGCTTGAGCGTGAAGAACACATCGACGAAATCGCCGGGACGCACGAAATTGCCCACTGCGTTGGTCTCGTCGATGCGCACGGCCACCGCGCGCTCGCCCGGCTCGACGACGTCGGCGAGACCGCTGGAAAGTGCGTCGGCGGTGAGCGGCGCGCCCTTCGGCACGGCGGCGAGCGGCACGCGGCCGACGATCGCGGCGGG
>FCOH02000056.1 GCA_001544595.2 Caballeronia peredens
GCCACCAGGTCCTCGCGTGGCTGGATGCGCCAGTCGGGATGGGCGCGCAGGTGCTCGGACCAGAAGCCCAGCAGGTGCTGGGACAAGTCCATCTTCTCGCCCGCGGCGAGACTGGCGGCCGTGTTCCAGTACTTCGGAAGTTCCTGTGTCAGAAAGGGAGCATCCGCGCGCGGCGGCTCTGCCATCATCAGATACGTTTTGAGTGCGCCCTGGCCGTCTTGTGCAACGTGCGTGAGCTGGTCGTCGATTTGTGTGGTCGGCATCTGGCCGAGATCGACCAGGCGTGCTTCAATGTCTTGCTGGACCGGCGCGCTCAGCAACGCGCGGCTTTCGCGGGCGTAGGGCGTCCACAATGCATCGAGCACTTCGCGGTCGTGATTCAGGCCGAAGCGCGAGAACAGCGGTGCGTGGTGCTGCGTGCGGTTCTCGTAAAAGCCAATGCGTTGTTGCAGCGACATCAGTGCGCGAAGGCGCGAGGCCGTCTCCGGCGCCTGCTTCAACGCCGCGAGTGACTCGTTGGTCTGCATCATCTCGTGGGCGTTCGACATGCCCGAGCTGAGCATGCCGGCGCTCCAGACGCCGAGCGCGCCGAGCGCCACTGCGGAAAACACCGACACAGGATGAAATCCCACTCGCCGACCGCGATGCAATTCTGCACACTCACCAACATAGCGCCAAAGCGCCTCATGCGCTGGAGCGAGACTGACTGAGTCGCTTTGATTCGATGCGGCCAGTGGAGATGCCAGGAACACGCCTCGAACTGGTAAAGCTCCGCGCGGACCATTGCCGATCGCGAAGACCAAGTGCGCCAGCGTTTGCCTTTCTTCGTCCAGGTACTGCGCTATTTCTGCCGTATAGCGATCCCGAATATTTTTGGCCAAGCTTCGGGTACCCAGATGCGACAGCGTGGCGGACAATGTCTCAAGTTTGCGTGCTATCGAATCCCTGTCGGACCTCGGCGGAAGCTCGCACCCTATAGGACCGGTCACTGCGCCAGACCCGGCACTGATATGAGGAACATCGATAACGTAGATCGGTGCGGACCAACGTAGTAGTTCGGCAATGCGCATGAGTTGCACGTCCGCAGTAGCGATGTTTCGACTGCCCCAGTTAGCCTTCGCTGCGTCGTCAACGAGATAAAGAACCGCGTCAATCGGGCGATTGCGTCGCATCCTCGATAATCTCTTTAGCCAATCCACATCGAGCTGCCCATCCGGCCGGGAGCTGTGACGAAGCACGACGAACTCACCCACGACATCCCATTTCGATGATTCAAGTCCCGGAAACAAACTCCCAATCGCACTGTCGGCGCCGATCACAAGGAACCACGGCTGGCGATAGCGCCACCGAAAACCATTGCGAGTTCGCAGACTTTCTCGGAGTCGATCCAGATCGTTCTGGTCGTCGCTTGTCACCGAACTCGCGCTATTAGCGGCTCCTGGCCTTAGTCCTGCATTGCTGATCAAGGCCTCTGTGCGACGTTCCTCCACACCCCGATTCGGATGAAGAAGGAGTGCAATCGACACCGCCGCTACCGCGCCAATAATCGCAGCGGCTCGGTGCTCCCCGAACCAGTCAACGAGAGCGCGATGATCTACCGTCAAAGCGATGACACCAGCAACGGTCAAGCAAGCAGCAATGACCGCAAACAACCAACCCCAACGAATTTGATATTTCACTTCAGTCCGCGATTTCCGATGTTGCCAGGACGAGCGCAATTGATGATGCGCCATTTGATGCTACGACGAGTTGCGGTTGCTTCCGCCGAGGTGCGGCCTGCAGCGCAAGCCCCAGCGCGATCCAAACGCTCAAAGGACCAGACATTCCCAACACTGAGTCGATCGTGTGCTCCATAAATTGCGGGCCCGAAACAGCCCGCCCGTGTCTATCGATACTCGAGACCTCGAGAACTTCGCCTTGCATTTCCTTGTCAAGCCCCGTATGCCAGATATCGACATTTGCCCCGGTCTCTCCCTGCACTCTTATCACTTCCGCGAAGTCATCACGAAGAATGGCTGTGCTGGTCTGCATAGGACGCCTTATTAACATTACGGTTCTTGAGTGAACTTCCGACGCAGCAGCCGAGAACAGGATCGCGACGCCTCCTTCACTATACCTGGATGAGTCTGTCGCTCGCTGCCCCGCAATCAATAGAGTTGGACCGAATGACGGTCGATCGATCCAATCATCGATCATCTCCACACCGATGTCATCATGAAGGCTAGCGGACAACCCGGTCAGATTGATACTACGCTTCTGCAAAAGCCCCACGAACGTGGCTTTGCAGTCAAATCCCATATCCTCCAATTCCGAGACAGTATCGGAATCCAGAATGATGATCACATCAAGTTTCTGAACATGCGATTCTAACTCTTCAGCAAAACGCTCGATGATCAGCGACAAAAGATGCTGCAACCATAGCTCCGGCGACTTTGCGAAGAACCAGCCCATCGACACGGCCCGATTGAGGTTGACGGGCAACTTGGCTTCTTCCGTCAGCCATTCATCGATTGAATGGGTCGCGGGAAGAAAGCTGCAAGCATTCACTGCTCTGATGCAGCGACACGCCCATCGAGCCCAATCTCCTTCAATTGAGACACGCTTTTCTTCCCACACTTCGAATTTGATCTTTGCTTGCTCGTAATACCAAAGGCGAGCGCCAAGCAATCCCATATAAACCACAATGGGCGATCCAAAAAGCCATATCCAAAACTCTGCGGAGTTTGTTGGCTTACCTGACGGCCATAGAAGCAAAACAACCGCCGCGCCGGCGGTCATGACCATCACAAACGCGATAAGCCAACGTACCCAGCTCAACGGCGATGGTTTGAGGCGTGACTGTATTGTTGGAATTGGCCAAGGCATAGAAAGTAAAAAAGTGGCTCTAACAAGACGGAAGAGATCGGCCCCGGCACTGCGCGAGGTCCACGCTTCAACAATTATTGAGACAGGAATCGCGCGAGCCACACGTACACGCATAGTGCGCTACCTAACCACAGTGCGATGAACGGAATCTCCTTCCAGACAATCGATCGATTCTGCGAACACGCATCATCAGGTGGGTGCATCTTTCCGCCTTCCTCCGCGTACGCTTCGATTCGTGCTGGCCACTTTGGAACCCGATTGAATCGGTACGCGATCCACGTCGCCAACGTAAAGGGTAGAAATACACAACTCATGACCGTCCAGAATAGTGTCGCAAGCACAATCTTTGTGATCCGTTGCTCGTCAACCGTGGATCTGTAACCGCTTATCTGATCAAGCGTTCCGTAGAAACCCACCAAACTACGCAGGTTATTCCGATGCTCCAGATAGGTCTCGCATGCAGGCAGACCTCGGGGCCCGTTCTCCATGAACGCTCGCACGTACTCGTACTGACTGATTGCCTGTTGTTCGTTCAGCGACGTCTGTCCGATGCTCACGATACGCGGCCAGCGTCCTTCAAACTTCACGTCACCTTGCGCATCGAGATCAACCAGAAGTACCGCGCGGAAAGCATTGATGTTGCTGTTGGCCGGCGTGATACCTTGAGATACCGGTGTCAGACTGTCCCAGTCCATCTCTATGGGCTCACGCGTACCGACGAACATCCACAACTTGCGACGGGTACGGTCGAAGCGCACCAGCGCATCGGTGTAGCCGAAGAAATCTGTTACAAAAATAGCTGAAAACCATAGCCCGCCAAGAATAAACAGTAACGAAACAACTATTTCCGCCGTAATACCAAGAACTCCGGGTGTCCCGAAATCCGTGAGAAGAATCACGGCCATTTTTATTCCGAACATTGAGACGGCTAGACCGAAAAGCCCTGCCAATCCAACCATTCCTTTGAATGTGTTGACTCCTTGGCCAATCTCCAACGTGGTGTCGTTCATTCGATAGACCATCGCGTCACCGTTCGGCTTCACACCTGTCCCTGTCCGAACTGAACCTAGCGAACGCCACTGCCGCAAAGCTCGGTCTAACGGCCCATACGCACTCGCCTTACGCATCCGTCGCGCCCATTTGTTGTCTTTTGCACCGATCGTACTCACGTGTTCACTCCTCTCATGAGCGGGGATAAGACTAAGGTCCATGCGACAACAATTATTGAGACAGGAATCGCGCGAGCCACACGTACACGCATAGCGCGCTACCTAACCACAGTGCGATGAACGGAACCTCCTTCCAGACAATCGACCGATTCTGCGAACGCGCGCCTTCGGGTGGGTGCATTTTTCCGCCTTCTTCCGCATACGCTTCGATTCGTGCCGGCCACTTTGGAACCCGATTGAATCGGTACGCGATCCACGTCGCCAACGTAAAGGGTAGAAATGCACAACTCGTGACCGTCCAGAATAGTGTCGCAAGCACAATCTTTGTGATCCGTTGCTCGTCAACCTTGGATCCGTAGCCGCTTATCTGATCAAGCGTTCCGTAGAAACCCACCACACTACGCAGATTATTCCGATGCTCCAGATAGGTCTCGCATACAGGCAGACCTCGGGGCCCGTTCTCCATGAACGCTCGCACGTACTCGTACTGACTGATTGCCTGCTGTTCGTTCAGCGACGTTTGTCCTATGCTCACAATGCGTGGCCATCGTCCTTCAAACGTCACTTCACCTTGTGCATCGAGATCAACCAGAAGTACCGCGCGGAAAGTATCGATGTTGCTGTTGGCCGGCGTGATCCCTTGAGATACCGGTATTAGACTATCCCAGTCCATCTCTATGGGCTCACGCGTACCGACGAACATCCAGACCTTGCGACGTGTACGGTCGAAGCGCACCAGTGCGTCGGTGTAGCCGAAGAAATCAGTTAAGAAAATTGATAGAAACCAAAGTCCCATTAATATGAAGAAGACGCTTCCCAATCCATCTATGAAAAACGAGACAATCGGGTGAGCCAGTGACTCCTTCCAATTGAAAGTCGTCACTGTCCAGGCCATCGCTGTCGTCATAAAAACGGTCGCTGCAAGTGTCGCCAGACCGACCATCCCTTTGAATGTGTTGACTCCTTGGCCTATCTCCAAGGTGGTTTCGTTCATTCGATAGACCATCGCATCACCATTCGG
>FCOH02000054.1 GCA_001544595.2 Caballeronia peredens
GAAATCTGCCGCACCAGCGTCTTGCGATACGCCTCGGGCATCCAGTCCTGCGGCTCGATCTTGCCGTCGGCCTGCATCGTCGCGTCGAAGCGGGTTTGCGCGGGTGTCGCGCTTTCAATAGTCTCGCCGGGAACGGTCGGCGTGGGGCTCGGGAGGTCGAGGGATTGGGTGTACATGGCGGCACTCGCTCAGGGAAGTCGCTATCGGGCGATTATAAACCGACCGGACGGTCGGTAAATAACTTTTTCGAGACGTGCTGGGGTAAGTCCGCATGGGACGTGCCGGGACAAACGGCGCGAACCTGCGCGTGACTAATCTAGTGCAGAAGGAAGCGGTGTGCCGGAGGGCGGTGAGGAAAACGAGGAGAAGCGGCGAGAAAAAGCGGCGGCGTCGTTTGCCGCCGCTTCGGAAGCAGAAGGAGAAATGCCGATACTTATCGTGACGTCTGCGCGGCGAAATCTTCCGCGTCGACGTCATAGCCCGATGGCTCCCAGCGCACGGCGAACAGCGCGACGAGCCCCGCGAGCGGCGCGACGGCGATGATCCAGAAGACCTTCGTGCCGAGCGCCGCGGACAGAACCGGGAACAGGAACAGCGAGACGGTCGAACTGGCGCGCATCAGTGTCTGGTTGAAGCCGACGCCCACGCCGCGCAGCGACGTCGGATAGCTGAGCGACGCGAACGTCATGCTGTGCGAGCCCGGGCCGACGCCCTGGCCCAACAGGAACGCAGCAAGAAACGCGATCGCGATGACCACTTCGGCGCCGTTCGTCGGCTTCCCGACGATCGCGAGCCCGACGAGCGCGGCCAACTGAAACGCGTAGCCCACGACCGACAGCTTCCACGCGCCGTATTTCGGCACCGTGCGCACGGAAAACAGGCCGCCCGCGAATGCGAAGCACAGGTTGAGCACGAGCGACGCGAGAATCGTCGTGAGCATCGACTGCGCGAGGAAGCTCGAAATGATCACCGGCAACCCGAACGCGACGGCGTTATACGCAAACGACGACGCAATCGCGATGACCGTCGCGAGCACGGTCCGGCGCAGATAGACGCCGCGCAGCAGTGCGCCGTAGTTGCTCCACGTCGCGCGGCGGGGTTTTGGCGCGCCGGCGGCGGTGAGCGCGGTGTCGTCGACGCGTGCATCGATGCCGTACGAGCGCTTGAGGATCGCGGCCGCGCCCTTGAGATCGCCCTGATTCGCGGCCCAGACGGGCGATTCGCTCATGTAGCGGCTGCGGATCGCGATGATCGCGATCGCCGGAACCGCGCCGAAACCGAGGATCAGGCGCCAGAGCCAGCCGGCGTTGTGCTCGGGCAGAACCGCGTACAGGCCGAGCACGAGCAGGTAGGAGACGCTGATCGCCGCGTACCAGACCGGGCACCACATCGCCACACGGGATGCCTTGTTGCCGCGTCCCTGAAGGCGCGAAAACTCGGCGAGGAAAGCCATCGCGACCGGCAGATCGATGCCGACGCCCAGTCCCATCACGAAGCGCGCCCCGCCGAGCACCCAGGCGTTCGGTGCGAACGCGCAGGCGATCGCCGCGACGACGAAGAAGAACATGTCGGCCATGAACACGCGGTAACGTCCCACCTTGTCGGTGAGATAGCCACCGAGAAACGCGCCGATGATCGCGCCGAACGTGATCGCCGCGGCGACGAAACCGGAGCCGGTCGGCGTCAGCGAAAACTCGCGCGCGATGTCTTTCATGCCGAACGCGAGCGCGCCGAGATCGTACGCATCGAGAAAAATGCCGCCGAGCGCGATGGCCACGACGATACGCGCGTCGCTGCCGATCGCCGCGCCGCGGTTGACGAGACTGGAGACATCGGCGGCGCTTTTGATGACGGGGCGCGCGTCGCCGGCGGCGGCCCGGGCGGAAGCGCGTTCGGGCGCAAGGGAAACGGACATGATCGGGCTGATTCTGTAAAAGGTTGTTGATGCAACGAATCGCGCGATCGTACTGGCCCGGGCGCGGCCGACCAAATTCTTTTTTGTTATTTAATGACTTACGGGTGGCGCGCGAGCTTGTCGGCGCACCGGCGCTCCGGTGCGACAATGTCGCTCCGTTCCGCTATTACTAAACAGGCATGTCGTCAGCAGAAAACATCGAATCGGTCGGAGTCGCGGTGGTAGGCGGCGGCCCGGCCGGGCTCATGGCCGCCGAGGCGCTCGCGGCGGGCGGCGTGCGTGTCGATGTGTTCGACGCCATGCCGTCCGTCGGCCGCAAGTTCCTGATGGCCGGCAAGGGCGGCATGAATCTCACGCACTCCGAGCCCGCCGATGCCTTTCTGTCCCGCTACGGCGCGCGCCGCGCGGACATCGCGCCGTGGCTCGCGCGCTTCGATGCGAGCGCGCTGCGCGACTGGGTGCACGGTTTGGGCGTGGAGACGTTCGTCGGCAGTTCGGGCCGCGTCTTTCCCACCGACATGAAAGCCGCGCCGATGCTGCGCGCATGGCTGCATCGACTGCGGGCATCGGGCGTGACGTTTCATATGCGGCATCGCTGGCTGGACTGGGCGGAGGAAGACGTGTCGATTTCGCGTTTCGCCACGCCGACAGGCGAAACGCGCGTCCGCCATGACGCCATCGTGTTCGCGCTCGGCGGTGCGAGCTGGCCGCAGCTCGGCTCGGATGGCCGCGCGACGTCGATGCTCTCGGCGCGCGGCGCGTCCGTGCGGCCGTTCGTGCCGTCCAATTGCGGTTTCGATGTCGGCTGGAGCGAGCATTTCAGCAGCCGTTTCGCGGGCGAGCCGCTCAAGTCAGTGGCGATCGGCGTGGCGCGCGCGGACGGCGATATCGAACGGCGCGTCGGCGAATGTCTGATTACCGATCAGGGAATCGAGGGCAGTCTGATTTATGCGCTGTCGGCGCCGATCCGCGACCGGATCGCCGAAAGCGGCGGCGAAGGCGCGACCATTCTGCTCGATCTCGCGCCGCAGCTTTCTCCGGAGCGGGTGCGCGATGAAGTGCTGCATCCGCGCGGCGCCCGCTCGATGTCGAGCCATCTGCACAGCCGCCTGCATCTGACGGGCGTGAAGGCCGGGCTGCTACGCGAATGTCTGACAAAAGACCAATTTGCCGATCTCGACACGCTCGCCGCGCGGATCAAGGCGTTGCCGCTGCGTCTGCTGCGGCCGCGGCCGATCGAGGAAGCGATCAGCAGCGCGGGCGGCGTCGCGTTCGAATCGCTCGATGCGCGCTCGATGCTCAGCGCGCTTCCCGGCGTGTTCTGCGCGGGCGAGATGCTCGACTGGGAAGCGCCGACCGGCGGTTATCTGCTGACGGCGTGCTTCGCGAGCGGGCTCGTCGCCGGGGAAGGCGCGCTCGCGTGGCTGGCCGCGCGCGCCTGAATGCCTACGCGGCGACGAGCCGCCACAACGACGTCACTTCCGCCGAACGCGCGGCGTGGAGCGGGTCGGCTTTGTCGGCTGCGCGCGGATGATGCGGCTTGATGTCGATCCGGCCATCCACTTTGAGGCCGGCGGCATCGATCCATTCCTGAAGCTGCGCGCGCGTACGCAAGCCGAGATGCTCCGCGAAGTCCGACAAAATGAGCCAGCCTTCGCCGCCCGGCGTCAGATGCGCGGCGAGGCCGTCGAGGAAACCGCGCAGCATGCGGCTGTCCGGATCGTAGATCGCGTGCTCGATCGCCGAACTGGGCCGCGCCGGCAGCCACGGCGGATTGCAGACGATCAGCGGCGCCCGGCCAGCGGGAAACAGATCCGTCTCGATGACTTCGACCTGACGCTGAAGCCCCATCCGCGCGATGTTTTCGCGGGCGCAGGCGAGTGCGCGGGCATCGAGCTCCGTCGCGACGACGCGTTCGACGCCGCGTTTCGCGAGCAGGGCCGCGAGCACGCCGGTTCCCGCGCCGATATCGAACGCGAGTTCACGCGACGGCAGCGGCTGATTCGCGACGAGATCGATGTATTCGCCGCGCACGGGCGAAAACACGCCGTAGTAGGGATGAATCCGCTCGCCGAGCGCCGCGATCTCCACGCCCTTCTTGCGCCACTCGTGTGCGCCGATCAGCCCGAGCACTTCGCGCAACGACACGACCGACGCTTCGTCCGGCGGTCCGTAGGCTTCCTCGCAGGCCTCTTTCACATTCGGTGCCCGGCGCAGCGGAATGGCGTACTGCTCGTCGAGCGGCAGAATCAGCATCGCGAGCGTGCGCGCGCGTTGCGATTGCGCGAGCCGGTGCAGATTGAAAGCATCGACCGGCGACGTTTCCTCCGCGGGCTTTTTTGCCTTGCGCGGCTTGTTGTCGATGCGGCGGGCCAACGCCTGCAGCAACTGACGGGCGTTCTGGAAATCGCCGCGCCACAGAATCGCCGTGCCTTCGCACGCGAGCCGGTAGGCGTGATCGGCGGTCATCTGATCGTGGCCGATCACGAGGCGCTTGGGCGGCGGATTGCCGCTTTCCGATCGCCAGCGGGCGGAACGGTTTTCCCCGTCTTCTTCCCAGTCGAGTCGTTGCGGTGCTGCGGTTTTCGATTGCATATATCTATATAGAAGCGCGAGCCTGACTGGCTGGCGTAAGGTGGACTGGCTGCATTGTGAGGCCATTTCGGTCGCGCCGTTCCCGCGCGCGCGTGTTTCGCACGATCCGCGCCGCGGCGACTTTGACACTTCAGGCACAATCGATCCTTTTCCGCACGCCATCGCCGAATGAAACACCGAGTTCTCGCCGCGATCTGCGCGGCCGCGCTTGCCGCGCAATTCACGCTCGCGCCGCACGCGTTCGCCGCCGAGAGCGCCGACGCGCCGGCCAACGAACACTGGGTCAGCGCGTGGGGTACCGCGCTGCAGTCGATTCCGCAACTGGCCAACCTGCCGCCGTTGTACCGGGCGCCGGACGTCGCGGGCCGCACCGTGCGCCAGTTGATCTATCCGCAAATCGCCGGCAAGCGCATGCGTCTGCGGATCAGCAACCTTTACGGGACGGAGCCGCTCGTCGTCGATTCGATGAGCGTCGCGCGTGCAGCGGGCGGAAGCAGCGCCGCACTTCGCGCGGGCAGCGCGCGGCCAGTCCTGTTCGGCGGACGCAAGAACGTGACGGTAGCGCCGGGCGGGCAGATCACGAGCGATGCCATCAATTTCGATGTCGACGCGCAGCAGCCGCTCGCCGTCAGCATGTTGATGGGGCGCGATCAGAAACTTGTCGCGTGGCATCGAATCGCGAGCCAGGTCAATTACATCTCGACGCCGGGCGATCACACGGACGACGCCGCGCCGGGCGCTTTCCGCACCCGCTTCACCCAGTACGCTTGGCTGACGAATGTGGCGGTCGAAAGTCCGTCGGCGCAGGCGATCGTGGCCATCGGCGATTCGATCACCGACGGCATGCGCTCCTCGCTGAACGCCAACCGGCGCTGGCCGGATGAGCTCGCGAAACAGGTCGCGCGCAAGAGCGGCGGAGAAACGGCGGTCGTGAACGCGGGCATCAGCGGTAACCGGCTTCTGAGCAATTCGCCGTGTTACGGCGAGGCGCTGGTGACGCGCTTCGAGCGCGACGCGCTGCGCCAGCCGGGCGTGCGGGCGGTGATCGTGCTGATCGGCATCAACGACATCAATTTCGCGGCGATGCCCGCGCACGGCGGCCTCGACTGCGACGCGCCGCATACCGAAGTGAACGCGGATGCACTGGTGCGCGGCTATCAGCGGCTGATCGCGCAGGCGCATCAGCGCGGCGTCAAGATCTACGGCGCGACGCTGACGCCGGCGTCGCTGCCGCCCGAGCGGGAAGCGATTCGCACGGCGGTCAACGAGTCGATCCGCTCGAGCCGCGCGTTCGATGGTGTGATCGACTTCGACCAGGCTCTGCGCGATCCCGCAAGGCTGAGCGCGCTGCAGAAGCGTTACGACAGCGGCGACCACATTCATCCGAGCGACGCGGGCTACGCGGCGATGGCGGCGGCGGTGCCCCCTGAGATGGTGGCCGCGACGGCCAAAGCGGCGCATTGACGCGGGCGCCAAAAAAGTTGCTTCATCGGCTTGTCATTTACGTCTGCTTCGCCTAATATTCAGCCCCTCGTCACCAGACGAGGGCCGCTAGCGAAACAGGTGGCCTCCGAAGTCGGCAAATTTTGAAGCGAAAGCGAAAAAATAGTGTTGACAAGGAGAAAAAGATTCTTCATAATCTCGTTTCTCTGCTGCTGATGCAGCGACGCAAGACGGAAGGTGATGTGGGTCTTGCGAATGTTCTTTAAAAACTAACAGCCGATAAGTGTGGGCGCTTGATGGCGAGTGCGGTTTCAGTCTTTCGAG
>FCOH02000052.1 GCA_001544595.2 Caballeronia peredens
TGGATGGGGAAAGCTGCTTTCTTTGCCTACTTTCTTTGCAGCAGCAAAGAAAGTAGGTGCCGCCCCGCACAGGGGCAGTACAAATAGACCGACGCGAAATCAGGATTTCACGAAAACGCAAGCGAAAGCAAAGAACCAAAAACCCAAAAACCCAAAACCTCACTTCGCCGAAGCCGAAGCCTGCTTCCCTATCCCGCAAGCCTTATAGGCATCCTTTTGCAAATCGCGAAATTTCTTGGTCTGAGCTTTCGCCCGATCGACCCGAAACTCGGCTCCCCCTTCGCCGCCGAGCGTGGCGTACTTGGAGAAGGTCGACTGCTCGACAAAATCGTCATAAGTGAGCACCTTGGCAATCTTGTCGATCGCGCAAGAGCACTTGTACACGTTGACGAAATCGTGGCCGTTATCGTCCATGCAGCCGAGCACGTATTCCACGCGTCCTTCGGTCGGGTAATCGTGACTCTTTGCGGGCGCAGCGCCTCCCGCGCCCGTCGCGGCGAACGAAAGCGGCGAAATCAGCGAGAGGCACGCGAGCACCGTCAGCGCGCAGCAACGTGGGGTCATGCGAAGAGCCTCGTAGTTATCGTGAATGACAAGCAGCCGGCGCGTGCATCAAGCAAGGCAAAGCGGCAAGCCCGCACCGGCCCGACATCGGATCAGCTCGGCGAAAACGGATGCGACATCGTTCCCTTCTTCGATACTACCTCCTTCGCCGACGGCTCGCCCGCCACCGCGCGCGCCAGCGCTTCCTTCGTCGCCTGATAGTTGAAGTCGTGGATCTTCTGGTCGTCATCCGCTTCCCAGTGGATGAACACGCCCACGCACACGAACAGATCGTCGGCTTCGTCGGCCGGAATCACGCCGGACTCCACGCTGTCGGCAACGGCCATCGCCACCGCGCGCTGTGCCGGGCCGAACATCTGCACGGCCTGCTTCGCACCCTTGATCGTCACCTTGTTGAACAGAATCGTGTTCGGCTTGGTCAGCAGATTCGGCGCGACCACGGCGAGCAGCGACGTGAAACCATCCTTGTTGTTCGTGAGCGCGTGGCAGAACGCGGTCTCTGCAGCGGAACCTCGCGGTCCGATGATCAAGTCGATGTGTGCGACCTCGTTGCCATCGCCGACGAGCGACTCTCCTACCAGGACGCGGTTGATCTTGGCCATGCTGTTCCTCCAGTGGATTTGGTTCTAGGGACTAGCGACTTGCTCTCGACTCGCGACGGTAAGACTCAAAGCCGCGCAAGGCTCACGGTTCGACCGGACTTTATCGATGCGACCGCTCAACCGCGAACTTCCTAACATGTTCCGTGCCAATTTTTTGTCCGCGGCGGCGCGCTTCATGCATTCGTCGATCGAGCCGCGCTCGCGACCAACGCGACGAACAGCGTCGCCACCGCCAGGTCCGCGCTCGTGCCCGGATTGATGCCGCGCGCCTTCAATCCGGCGTCCCACGCATCGAGCCCGGCGTTCTCCACGGCACGGCCCGCCGCGCGCCAGTTCGCGCGATGCAGCGCCGCATCGCGCGTGACACTTTGCGCCACCGCCGCGCCTTGCTTGCGCACTATGTGCGAATCGGGCCACGTCGACAGAAAGGTCAGAAACACGTCGAGCATCGCGCGAGGTTCCGTCGCCGGCGTGAGCGCGCCCGCCGCATCGAGGCCCGCGCCGAAGATATCGGCGAAACCGTTCGCATACTGGCGCGCGATGCTGTCGCGGTCTGCGGCGAGCGCCATCGCCGCGCGCAGCGTGACGGTCGGCGGGGCATGGACCGGCTGCTCGGGCGCGTCGCCGAGGCCGCCCGGATTGGCGAGCGCGATCGCGCGATAGGCGAGGCGCGCATCGTCGATATCGAGTTCCGCGAGCACCCGCGCCGTCGCCGCGTGCCAGCGCGATGCATCGACCGGTTCGTGCGGCGCGAAGCGCTCGAGCGCCGCGCACAACGGCGCGGCCAGCAGCACGATGCCGAGATTCGTGTTGCAGCCGACGGCGTCGAAGGTGCGGCGCACGGCATCGAGAATGCGCGCGCCCACCCGCGCGCCCGGCGTGAAGAGGCCCGCCGCCGCCGTGCCCGCGCTCGCGACGAACTGCGCCGACGTCATGCCGTGTCCCGCGCTCGCCACGCTCACGTTGCCTGGCTTGCGCGTCTCGACGTCGAGCCGGCACGCGCGCAAAAACGCCGTGCGGGCGCGTTCGGCGAGCGGCGCGTCAGCGGAGTCCATCGCCGCTGGCGAGCGCGAGCTGGCCTTTCGATGCAGGCAGCTTGCGATCGAGCAGATCGTCGACGAGCAGCGCGGCGATATCGACCGGCGTCACCGACTGCAGGCCGCGCCACGCCGCGACGCCGTTCACTTCGAGCACGACCGGCCGCGCGCCGTCCGACGGAATCAGATCGACGCCGGCGTAATCGAGCCCGAGCGCCTGCGTCGCGCGCACGGCGATGTCGGCGAGCGCGGGCGTCAGTTCCGCCGCCTCGCAGCGCGCGCCGCGCGCGAAGTTGTGGATCCAGCCGTCGCCGCCGACGCGCTTCATCGCCGCGACCGCCTGCGCGCCGATCACGAGCACGCGCCAGTCGAAGCCGGGCTCGCCGGCATCGACATAACGCTGAAGATAGGCAACCTGACTGAACGGCTTGAGCGACGGCAGGCTCACGCCGGGCTTGCGCAGGCCCTTGCCCTGCGAGCCGAACAGCGGTTTCATCACGACCCGGCGGCCCGCGGCCGTCTCGCGCATCAGCACGCGCTGCGCAAACGCCGCCGATTCTCCCGCCCACGTCGCGGGCGTCGGCACGCCGTAGCGGTTGAGCAGAAAGCTCGTCATCGACTTGTCGACGCTGCGCTCGATCGCGCGTGCGTCGTTATAGACGGGCACGCCGCATTCGCGCAGCGCATGCAGGATGCCGAGCCGCAACGTCACCTGCTCGAAGGTGCCGCCCGCGATGCCGCGCACGAACACCGCGTCGGGCAGCGTGTGACCGAAGCCCGGAATCGCGAGGCCGAAGGGCGGCCATGTCGTGTCGATGCGGCAATCCGCGAGATCGACGCAGCGCGCCTCCACGCCGCGCGCGCGAAACGCCTTTTTGAGGCGTCCGGTGTGCCAGCCAGTCTCGTCGGTCATGATCGCGACGCGCAGACTCATGACGCGTCTCCCGCGGCGCTCCACTGGGCGTCGAGCAATGGCTGGTCGACCTTGCCGCCGTGATACGTCGCGCCGCTCTCCAGACTCGACACCCACACTTCGGCGGGCGCGAACAGCGCGGGGTCGATCTGATAGAAGTCGAAGTTGAACGACGTGAAGATGTCCGCGAAAGGACGCCCGTAATCGCGCGCGTTCGACGAAGGCAACTCGGCCGCGAGCCGTTTCGCGACGGCATCGCTCCTCACGGTCAGATGCACGCGGCCGCCGTAGAGAATCGCGTCGTTGGTGCGGCCCATCGCCTGGATGGCGTCGGGCGCGGGCGGCGGAAGCGGCGCACTGCCGCTGCCTTCGACGATCTCGCCCAGATCCACGCCCAGCACATGCGTCTTGTGCAGCGCAACTTCGACCACGCGCGCGACGACCTGCACCGTGCCCGCGACAGACTGTGTCGGCGTCACGGCGATCACGAGATTTTCCGGCGCGAGGCCGCAATCGCCCAATACCTTGTCGATGACGACTTGCGGCGGCAGCCGGTCCACTTCCATCACGAGCGCGCCGCGATCGCTGCGGTCGCGATAGCCGAGTTCGTCGAAGAGCGGCTCCTTGCAGGCGAGCGCGCGCGCCGGGCCGGAACCGAGCGAGAAGAACTTCTTGCCGCCGGTCTGCTCCTTGGTCGCCGAGAGGCTCCAGCCCGCGTACTGGCTCGCGAGGCAGGCGAGCACCGGATTGCTGGTGTGCACTTCGATGTAAGCGGGCCAGAGCGGCCGGGCATCGACGGCGAAGCGCCGCGCCACGCGCCCGAGCCCGCCCATGCAGATGCGCGCGATCAGAATGCCGGCCTCGGCGCTGCCCTTGGCGTTTACGCCCGCATCGACGATCACGGTGCCACTGTCCGTGCGCGTCAACTCGACGTGAAGACGCGCGGCATCGTCGATCAGGCGCGCGACGAGCCGCTCGCTCGATGCGTTGACGCTCAGGGCGGCGGGCGTGGCTGAAGATGAACTCATGACGTGGACCGGGTTTCGATGCGTTGCAGAAGGCGCGCGTGTTCGCGCTCGAGTGCGTCTCGCAAGTCGGAGAATGCGGGGACGACGGCGGTGATCGTGCAGACCGGCATGCCCGCTTCGATGCGCGCGCCCGCGAGCGGCACGTCGTGGCACGCGGGATCGTCGAAGCATGCATCGCTGAAGGCACGCGACACGGCGAAGCCTGCGGGCGCGAACACGACGCGCTGCCCGGCGAAAAGGGAGGGCGTATGCGCGAACGTGCGCGGCAGCTCGCCATGCAGGCACGCGTCGAGATGCGCGCCGATCAGCCCGCGCGGCCACGCGTCGGGCCATGCGGCTTCGTAGAGCGCCATCGTCGATGACGGGCGCGTGTTGATTTCGAGCACGCTGAACTCGTCGCCGTCGAGCAGAAAATCGATGCTGTTCAGGCCCGTCAGATCCGTCTGCCAGACGATCTTGTCGATGGCCCCGACGATGCGCGCGGCCGTCCGCGGCGGCAGACGCACCGGCCCGAGCGAGCCCGCGTGCACGAACGGCAGACGGCCGGCCGCGACGCTCAGTTGCTCCGCGAAGCCGATCACCGTCGCCTCGCGATGCGCGGCGACGAATAGTGCGGACATCGAGCGGCCTTGCGCAAGCCGCTGACAATAGCCGCCCTTCGGCGTGCGCGCGACGTCCTCGGCCCATTCGATATGCGTGCCGCCACAGCCGTCGGAGCGCTTGACGAGCCAGCCGCGTCGGTCGACGGGCGGCGCGAAGCGCACTTCCGGATGCGCGATGCCCGCATCGTCCAGCAGCGCAAAAAAGCGTTTCGGGTCGCGCACTGCCTCCGCCTGCGCGCCGTTGCCGATGAAGCGCGGCATGCGCGGCGCGCGGCTCAGTTCGCCCGCGAGCGGCTCGAGCCCGCTCGTCACGACGAGGCCCAGCATGCGCGGCAGGCGTGCGGCGTGTTCGAGCGCATCGTAGAGACGCGCGCGATCGATCGAGAGCCCGTTGCCATCGGCGGCGCCGATGTCGAACCACAGGCCCGCATCCTCGCGCGTATCGCGATCGCCGAAGATATCGAGCGCGACGACGTTCAGTCCCGCGCGTCTCGCCGATTGCGCGAGCAGCCGCGCCGACAGTCCCGCGACCGCGATGCGCGGCGCGCGCGACACTTCGTTCGATTTCATGAACTCTGTCCCGCGACAATGGCGCGCGCTTCGTCGAAGGCTTCGGGAAAGCCGAGATAGACCGGCTTGCCGCCCGTGCGCATGCGCACGAAGAGCCGGTGCTCGGCCTGATACTTCACATTGCCGATCGCGAGTGCGCCGATACCGACCGCGTCCGAACGCGCCGCGCCCGCGAGCGGCTTGCCGTCGTCCATGACGTTGACGCCCGCGATGCCTTCGGGCGGCACCGCGTTGACGTCGGCGGCGATCAGGAGGTTCTTCGCGTGCGCGAGATCGGCGGACGTCATCACCTGCACGCCCGCGACGGCGGTCGCGAACACCACTTCGGCGCGCGCCAGTTCGCGATGCAACTGCTCGGGCGTGCCGGTCGCGACGCCGGATGTCGCGATGTCGAAGCGGCGGTTGATCTCGTCGCTGACCTGCGTCGCCCGCGACTGGCTCGAATGGCTCGCCACGGCGACGACCGCGCCGAGCGATGCCGCCATTGCCGCGGCGACGCGGCCGACCGCGCCCGTGCCGCCGAGAATCAGCACGCGCTTGCCGCCGAGATCGACGGAATGGGCGGCTTTCAGATGCTTTTCCGCGAGCGCGACGAGCGCGGCGGCCGTCGTGTAGGCGCCGCTCGGATCGGTGAAGACGGAAACTTCGAAGGGCGGGACCATCGCGTTGCGGGCGCGCTCCAGCATGTCGGCGGCGAGCATGACGTCGCGTCCGCCGATGAAGATGCCGGTGCGCGACACGCCCTTCGGTCCGCGCGAGAAGATCGCGTCCTGCGTGAGCTGCACGACGATGTCCTCGTCGACGTTGCAGTAGGGCACGAGGACCTGATAGCCCGCGTCGGCGGCCATGTTTACGTCGAACGGGCTCATCTGCGGCGTGCTGGTGAACATGTGCAGGACGTAGGGTCTTTCGGTGGCTTCGGGCATGGCGATGGACTCGTTGTCGTGGTGATGTCGGTTCAGGCTGTCGATGCGGTGACGCTCATGCTCGTGCTCGGGTTCGTGCTCGGGTTCGTGCTCGGGTGCGTGCTCAGGTTCGCCGTCACGCGGCATTCGCGCCGTGATTTCGACGGTCGGCCGCGCGCCACGTGGCGCCGCGGTTGCGGCCCGCGGCGATGGTGAACGTGAGCGGCGCAGATGGCGCGGCCTGTTGTGTGGCCTGTCGTGCGGCGGCGAGCGCGCGCTCGGCGTCCTGCGCGCTCGCGACGAACGCGAAGCCGACCGGTCCCCACGATGTCTGTCCGATGCCCGCTTTCTGGCTGGCGGCGACGGCTTCGAGCGCGCGCGCGACGGCGGGGCTCGCGAACACGCCGCCTTGCGCGGGCGCGAAGTATTCGCCGATGGTTTGCTGCAGGTCGCAGAGGGCGTCGGCGAAGGTGTCGAAGTCGTGTTCCGCGACGGCGGGCAGCACGCGCATCAGCACGAGGTGGCTCAGATGCGCGGCGAGTGTCGCGGGAAAGGGTGCGAGCGAGGCGAGGCCGCGTTTTTCCTGTTCGCCGTGCAGGCCTTCGCGCGAGGTATCGTCGATGAGCAGCACGCGCTAGGCATCGGGGAACGGCTGCCTTGCGATGAGCGGCGGAAGCGTCGTGGCGGAGGCTTTGCGCACGTCGCGCCCGCCGTCGACGAGCAGGCCGCCGTGATCGAAAGCATGAATGCCGATGCCGGAGCGCGCGCCGCGCGCGAGGATGCGGGCGATATCGGCGGTGGTGGCTTCGTGGCCGCGCACGCGGGCGAAGGCGGTGCCGAGCGCGAGCGCGAGTTGTGTGCCGGAGCCCAGGCCCGTGTGCGGGCGTGGCGCGTCGTGGATTTCGATATCGACGGCGGGGCCGGGACCCAGCGCGGCTTCGAGTGTCGCGAGGTGCTGCTCGATTCGTTCGCGCTGGACGTCGTTCAGCGCACCTTCGACGTTCGCGTGATGATTTGCTCCGGGCGCGCGGCGGGCCGTGATGCGCGTGCCGTGCGCGTCGATGGCCAGGCCCACGCTGCCGAATGCGCGGCCGAGCGAGCCGTTCGGATCGATAAAGCCGAGATGCAGGCGCGCAGGCGATTCCACTGTGATCGCCGTGGGCGGCGATAAGCGTCCGGGGGAGGTCTGCATCGATGTGGGCTTCCTTTTTGGCGGATTTCTTTTGGGCCTTGGGGTTAGGCAAATCCTGTACCAGGAAGGGGTTTTGCTTTTTTGCTTTTTGCTCTCGCTTGGGTTTTGTCGGTTTGGTTTATCGCAGAAACTTGCTTTCGCGTCGGTCTATTAGCACTGCCCCTGTGCGGGGCGGCAGTCACTTTCTTTGCTGCTGCAAAGAAAGTAACCAAA
>FCOH02000064.1 GCA_001544595.2 Caballeronia peredens
TGGGCCGGCCCCCGCAAATACCGGACATGCGGCAACGCTTAAATTTTGAGGTAGTCTTCTGCCTATGTTTAAGCCTAGTCACAACGTGGAACCACTAGAAGTTCTGACCCAGCCGGAGCAGCGCCGCCGGCGTTCTGTTGAAGAGAAGCTCGCGATAGTTCGCGAGACGTTCGAGCCCGGCGCGACCGTTTCTGGCGTCGCTCGCCGGCATCAAGTAAATGCCAACCAGGTCTTCGGCTGGCGCAAGCTCTATCAGGACGGGAGTCTGTCGGCGGTCACTGCCGGCGAGCAGGTTGTGCCGGCATCAGACCTAGCCGAAGCAATGAAGCAAATTCGTGAGCTGCAGCGATTGCTGGGAAAGAAGACGATGGAGGTAGAAATCCTCCGTGAAGCAGTGGAGTATGGTCGAGCAAAAAAATTGACTGCGCGCTCACCATTGCTGCCGGGGGACGACCGTTGAAAACGGTCTGTGAAGTCCTGGGTGTGTCGCGCTCGAATCTCGCAGTCAAATCGAAGCGGTCGGCTGATTGGGTCGACCGGCGCAAGATGCCGGTCCTCGACGACATGGCGCTTGTCGCCGAACTTCACGAGCTGTTAGGCGACGTGCCGACATATGGATACCGACGTGCTTGGGCGCTGCTGAGGCGAAGCCGGGATGCGCTGGCTCAACCGCGCGTGAATGCAAAGCGGGTGTATCGCGTGATGCGTCGCCACGGCCTGCTGCTTGAACGTCGCCCTCGTCAAGTCTCGTCTACGCGTCGGCATGATGGCAAGGTCGCGGTGGACAGAAGCAACGTGCGCTGGTGCTCGGATGGCTTCGAGTTCCGCTGCGATGACGGTGCTCCATTGCGTGTCGTCTTCGCACTCGACTGTTGCGACCGCGAAGCCATGAGTTGGGCCGCAAGCACAGGCGGTTACACTGGCGACATGGTGCGTGACGTCATGCTTCAAGCCGTCGAGAACCGTTTCGCCGGCGCGCTGAAGACCGAAACCGAAGTCGAGTGGTTAAGCGACAATGGTTCCTGCTACATTGCCGACGACACATTAAAGTTCTCTCGGAAAATCGGACTGAAGCCGGTCACGACACCCGTCAGAAGCCCGCAAAGCAACGGGATGGCCGAGAGCTTCGTTAAAACGATGAAGCGTGATTACGTTTCGTGGATGCCGAAACCCGACGCCAGGACGGCGTTGCAAAACCTGGCCATCGCGTTCGACCACTATAACGAGTCACACCCGCACAGCGCCCTGAAATACCGCTCGCCTCGTGAGTTTCGTCGGCAAGCAGTTTCTCCAACCTAAGCGTGACCGGGTGTCCGGTTATGCGGGGGCAAGTCCA
>FCOH02000050.1 GCA_001544595.2 Caballeronia peredens
CACGGTCTGACTATCCATTCCCTTTAGCGCGCTGGTTCAGCACAAAAAAGCTCCGGCACAGCGCTACGCGCTGCCGCTGGGTCTGCAAGGGAAACCAATGTGCCGCACATGCAGTGAGATGGCGCCTTTAGCAAAGAAGCGCGCGCAGACCCGATTCACCCGTCGGTTGCGAAGCGGGACGGAGCTATTTCGTGCTGTGCCAGTCCGTTAAATGGCGCGATCTCACAGTGATTGCGAGCCAAGATCCGTTGACCTTTGAGGGCACTCGCTAGCGCGTGCCACGGGCTCTTCGCCTGTGCCGCGGCCGGTGTGAGGTACTTTGGATGGGGAGAGCTGCTTTCTTTGGTTACTTTCTTTGCAGCAGCAAAGAAAGTGACTGCCGCCCCGCACAGGGGCAGTACTAATAGACCGACGCGAACTCAGGTTTCCACGAAAGAAAGAAAACGAACAACGAGGCAAAGCAAAAGCCAAAACCCTCACTCCGGCACATACCCCCGCCCGATCCAGGCAAGACTGACGGCGCCACCCGGCCGTTCCTCCTTCCCGCGCCGCCGCTCGATCACCACGCCTACCGCATCGACATCATCGAACTTCGCGGGTTTCGCGAGATTGACCCGCACCCAATGTGCGCCGAAATCCACGATGATCAACTGCGCGACGCGTTCCGCCAGCGCCTCCAGCAACTGCAAACCATGCGACGCGAGCAAGCCGTGAATCGCTTCCCGCACCGCCGCATAATTCACCGTGTCTTCGATACGATCGGTATGGCAAGCCCGAATCGAAGGCACGCCGATCGCCAGACTCATGCGCACCGGCTGAGCTTCGTGCAACTCGCTCGCATCGATGCCAATGACGGTCTGCCCCGTCAGCCCCTCGATATAGACGATATCCATCGCGCGGGCATCGCCCGAAGGTTGCGGCGCAACATGAACGGCTTCGCGAATCGGTTCGAATCGGCCCATAAGTCCTCGCCGCTCGAAGCGGCCCGATAAAGCAACCTGTCGGCGCCCATCGCCGAAAGCATCCGTAAGCACCAAGCAAAAAACGGGCGCGTTCACGCTTCCGGAGGCGACTCCTTATTGAACCAATGCGTCATCGGATGTAAAGTTTTTGGGATACGGGCCGGATCGGGGTCCAGGAAAACCAGTATCGAGTTGGAACGAGCCGCAGCGCCAGCGGCAAACACAACAGATTCTGCGCCGGACGGACGCGCCAGCGAGCGCGCACCGGAACGCGGCGCAACGGAGACACGCCCCCATGTCGTCGCTTGCAGACGTAGACACGCATGTCCGGGAAGTGCTGAATATCGTCCACAATCCGCTGGCCGCGCGTCGCGCCAGCGATTCCGTCGCGCAATCGTGGCTGCGCTGCCTCACCGAATTCAGGCTCGACCCGGGCCGCTTCGTGATGCCGCCCGTGCTGACGCAGCACGAACTGAACGAACGCCGCGATGCCGCAAGCGATCTCATCGCCTGCTCCAAACTCGAAATGACGACGCTCTATCAGCAACTGGCCGATCCGGAACTCGCGGTCGTGCTCGTCGATTCAGACGGCGTCATCGTGCATCAGGTGTCGTCAGTGCCGTTCGGCGAAGCAGTCGCCGCAGACGGCCTGCGCGTCGGCGCGCTGTGGAGCGAGCGCGAGGCCGGCACCAACGGCATGGGCACGTGTCTCATCGAGCGCGATTGCATCGCCGTGTGTCAGCACGAGCATTTCTATCCGCGCTATACGTCGCTCACCTGCTCGGCCGCGCCGATCTTCGACGAACGCGGCGAAGTCGTCGGCGTGCTCGACGTGACCAGCCGCTCGAAGCTCTTGCAGCAGCATTCGCTCGTGCTCGTCGGGATGTCGCGGCAGATGATCGAAAATCGTCTGATCGACGCCCGCTACCGGCACGCGAACATGATTCACTTTCACAGCCGCCCGGAGTTCGTCGGCACGCTGCACGCGGGCAAGCTCGCCGTGAGCGACGACGGCGTCGTGCTGGCCGCGAGCCGCAGCGCACTGTTCCAGCTCGATCTGCGCTCGCCCGCCGAACTGTGCGGCAAGCGCGTCGAGGAAGCATTCAACGCGTCGCTCGAAGACATGATCGCGCGCAGCATCCGCGGCTCGTTTCATCCGGTCACGATCTACAGCGCGAAAGCGAACAGCCGCTTCTTCCTCACCGCGCAGACGGCGCGCGACGGCAGGAACGGCGGCACGCGCATCCTCATGAACGATCCGCTCGCGCGCGATGTCTCCGCGCCGTCCACGCGGACGAAGGCGTCCAGAAAAGACCTGCGCGAGCCGGCCGGCGCGGGACGGCTCGACAAGCTCTCGCATCTGGAATTCGGCGATCCGCGCATGGCCTCGCAGATTCAGCTCGCGGCGCGCGTGATCCAGCGCAAGATCCCGATCATTCTGCGCGGCCAGACGGGCACCGGCAAGGAAGTGTTCGCCAATGCGCTGCACAGCATCAGTCCGAACGGCGCGGGCGCGTTCGTCGCAGTGAATTGCGCGTCGCTGCCGGAGAACCTGATCGAGAGCGAACTGTTCGGCTATCGGGCGGGCGCGTTCACGGGCGCGCAGCGTGAAGGTCGGCGCGGCAAGATCGTGCAGGCGAACGGCGGCACCTTGTTCCTCGACGAAATCGGCGACATGCCGCTCGCTTTGCAGGCGCGTCTGCTGCGCGTGCTCGAAGAGCACGAAGTGACGCCGCTCGGCGCGGAAACCACCGTCAAGGTGGATTTTCAGCTGATCAGCGCGAGTCACCGCAATCTCATCGAACTCGTGCAGACGGGCATGTTCCGCGAGGATCTGTATTACCGGCTGAACGGTATCGAGATCAACCTACCGCCGCTGCGCGAACGCGCCGATGCACTCGCGCTGATCGGCCACATTCTCGAAACCGAATCCGACGATCCGCCCGAGCTTTCCGCCGAAGCGCGCAGCGCGCTGCTCAACTATGCGTGGCCCGGCAACATCCGCCAGTTGCGGCACGTGCTGCAGATGGCGATCGCGCTGTGCGACGGTCCCGAGATTCTCTGCGCGCATCTGCCGCCGGAAATCGTCAACGGCGCGGGCGCAACGGCCACCGCGGTGCGGGCGCCGAGTCCCGCCGCGAGCACGCCGCTCGCGCATCTCACCGAAGATGCCGATACATCGTCGCTCAACGCGATTCAGGTGAAGGAGCGCGAAACCGTGCTCCAGTTGCTCGACGAGCATCGCTGGAACGTGAGCAACGTGGCGAAGGTGCTCGGCATCAGCCGCAACACCTTGTATCGGAAGATGCACCGGCTGCATATCCGCCTGTCGCACGATTCGCCCGATTCGTCCGACGCATGACGCAACCCACGCCCGCCCGCCGGCTCGACGAGTTCAAGCCCGACGCGCGCTTCGCGTGGTGCGTGACCGGCTCCGGTCATATGATCGAGGAGTCGATCGCGCTCGCGCTGCGTCTGCCGGGCGTCGATCTGTTTCTCTCCGCTGCCGGCGAAGAAGTGCTGCCGCTCTATGGCTGGCCCGTCGCGAAGTTGCGCGAGCACTTCAAGGTGTTTCGCGACAACAGCGCGAGCAGCGCGCCCGTCGGCATGCTCTATAACGGCGACTATCACACGGTCGTGATCGCGCCCGCCACGAGCAATACCGTCGCCAAATGCGCGTTCGGCATCTCCGATACGCTGCCCACCAACCTCTACGCGCAAGCCGGCAAGCAATGCGTGCCGGGCATCGTGTTCGCATGCGATACCGCGCCGTCCGTCATCACGCACGCCCCGAAGGAATGGGTCGAAGTGAGGCCGCGCGCGATCGAGTTCGAGAACGTCGAGCGGCTTGCGCAGTTCGCGCACACCACCGTGGCCCGCTCGCTCGACGATCTGCACGCCGCGCTCGATCAACGCCTGTCGGACCTGAAGCTTGCATGGAACACATCGTCTTCCTGACCGGCCGGCTCGCGCAACTGAGCCTTCTGCAAGTGCTCGAAAGCATCGCGCCCGTCGCGAAGAAAGCGCCCTTTACGTGGGAAGTGCGCGAGATCGGCTTGCAGGTCGCGGGGCTCATGACGGCCGACATGGTTCGGCGGCGCGTCGCCGTTCCTCTGACCGAAGGCACGAGCCGCATGATCCTGCCCGGCCGATGCCGCGGCGATCTCGATGCCCTCACCGCGCATTTCGGCGTGAAGGTGGAGCGCGGCCCCGAGGAAGTGAAGGACCTGCCGCAGTTCTTCGGGCGCGAGGCGCGGCATGTCGATCTGTCGCGTTACGAGACGGAGATCTTTGCCGAGATCGTCGATGCGCCGCGTCTCACGCTCGACGGCATCGCGGCGCGCGCGCGCGAATATAAACGGCAAGGCGCGGATGTGATCGACATCGGCTGCCTGCCGGAGACGGCGTTTGCCCATCTGGAAGACGCGGTGATCATGCTGAAGGAGCAAGGCTATCGCGTGAGTGTCGATTCGATGCGCGACGAAGAACTCCTGCGCGGCGGACGCGCGGGCGCGGACTACGTGATGAGCCTCAACATCGACAGCTTATGGATCGCCGACGAAATCGCCGCGACACCGGTGCTCGTGCCGCGCGAGCCTGCCGACGTCGCATCGCTCGATCACGCGATCGACGCGATGACGAAACGCGGACGCGCCTTTCTCGCCGATCCGATTCTCGATCCGATTCCGTTCGGGCTTGCGGCGTCGATCGCGCGCTATGTCTCGTTACGCGAACGCCATGCCGATGTGCCGATCATGATGGGCGTCGGCAACGTGACCGAGCTGACCGAAGCGGACACGAGCGGCATCAATGCGGTGCTGTTCGGCATGTGCGCGGAATTGCGTGTCGCGGCGGTGCTGACCACGTCCGTCAGCCTGCACGCGCGGCGCGCGGTGCGCGAAGCGGATGTCGCGCGACGCATCATGCATGCGGCTCGCGAGACGCAGACGCTTCCGAAGGGCATTTCCGCGGATCTGTCGGCGCTGCACGCGAAGCGGCCGTTTCCGTACGACGCCGGCGAGATCGATGCGATCGCCGCCGCCGTGCGCGATCCGAATTTTCGCGTGCAGGTGTCGGCGCAAGGCGTTCATGTCTATAACCGCGACGGGCATCATGTCGCCGCCGATCCGTTCGCGCTGTATCCCGGGCTCAAGGTCGAGCATGACGGCGGCCATGCGTTCTATCTCGGCGTGCAACTGGCGCGCGCGGAGATCGCCTGGCAACTGGGCAAGCGCTTCGATCAGGATCAGCCGCTCGACTGGGGATGCGAGGTCGATCGCCCCGAAGAGGATCTCACCGCGTGGCACGCGCCGGGGACGACGAGGAAGAAGGCTTAGGGTCTGTTCGCCTATGCCCGCCATTTGATCGAGCATCCGAGCGCGGGATATTGCTTCTCATCCGGTTCGCGGTTTTCCGCGACGGCACGCATTGCTTCGAAGAGATCGCGCCGGGCATCGGGCAACGCTTCCTTGCGCGACGCGTCGATGCGGCCGCGATACATCAATCGCAATTGTGCGTCGAAGCCGAAGCACTCCGGCGTGCATACCGCGCCGTACGCACGCGCGACTTCCTGCGATTCATCATGCAGGTAGGGGAACGGCAGGTTCCAATCTTTCGCCATCGCGATCATGCGGTCGAAGGCGTCGTCGGTGTACACATGGGCATCGTTCGAATTGATGCCCGCGACGTTGATGCCGATTTCCCCGAGCGCCCGCGCATCGCGAATCAGATGCGGAATCGCAACCTTCACGTAGGGACAGTGATTGCACATGAACACGATCACGAGTCCGTTCGCGCCTCTCAGAGAATCGGGCGTGTAGGCCTTGCCGTCGGTCGCGGGCAGCGAGAATGCGGATGCCGTTGCGCCTAGTTCGGCGGTCGGAGATTCGGTGGGCATGAGATAGCTCCCAATTCGTTGGACTGGCCGTTTGACATATTGGCGAGGCGGTCGGACTCGGATAGCATGAAACCTCTGTTCAGTTATCCGGAGTAATCGTGTATATCTTTAGTGTCGAAGAAGCGCAGAAGGATTTGCAGAAACTCCTCGAACTTGTCGCGGACGGGAAGGACGTGGCTATCGGTGGCGAACGTCCGGTGTTACTGCTCAAGGTACGGTCGGTCAAGAATTTCGATAACGACCATCCTGAGGCCACTGGTTCGATCATCGTGTTCGACCCCGAAGACGAGAGCGCCTTCGAGGATGAATCCTTCAAGCCCTTGCCCGATGACATCATCGAACAAATGTGCAACGGTCCGGTTTTCCCGGAAGAAGTCGACGTCATCCACGAGAGCCGATGATGCGCGTGCTGCTCGATTCTCATGTCTATATCTGGCGTGTGTCGAAAGATCGGCGACTGCCCGCTCGTATTCGCAAGTCGATCGATGAGGCGGAGCAGGTCTACGTCAGCACGGCCACCATCTGGGAGCTGTCGATCAAGGCGGCGCGCGGCAAGCTCGACCCGCGCGCCGCACGAACCCTCGACGAGCTTGAAGCGCAACCGTTCATCGTGCTTCCGGTCCAACTGAAACATGCCATCGCGGTGCGGGACATGCCTGACCTGCATCGCGATCCGTTCGATCGCCTGTTGATTGCACAGGCGCGGACAGAAGTGCTCAGGTTTCTGACAGTCGACAATGAACTCTCCGAGTATCTTGCCGAAACGGCATCCGCCTGACTCTGCCCGCGCTGACTCAGCCCTCACTGATACCGCTTCGCCATCGCGTCGAGCCCCATCGGCCTGATGCGCGCCGCATGCCCCGCGCATCCGAATGCTTCGAACCGCTCGACACACAGATCGCGCGCCGCCGCCGTCGCCGCCTTCAGCGCATGCCGCGGATCGAACTCCGATTTCGCCGACGCCATCGCCCTGCGCATCGCGCCCGTCATCGCAAGCCGGATATCCGTGTCGATATTCACCTTGCGCACGCCGTTCGCAATGCCGCGCCGGATTTCCTCCACCGGCACGCCGAAGGTCGCGGGAATCTCGCCGCCGTGCTCGCGAATGATCGCGAGCCATTCCTGCGGCACCGACGACGAACCGTGCATCACGAGATGCGTATCCGGAATCCGCTCGTGTATCTGGGCGATACGGTCGATCGCGAGAATATCGCCTGTCGGCTGCCGGCTGAACTTGTACGCACCGTGCGACGTGCCGATGGCGATCGCAAGCGCATCGATGCCAGTCGCCTCGACGAACGCGCGCGCTTCGTCGGGATCGGTCAGCAAACGGTCGTGGCTCAGCGCGCCTTCGGCGCCGACGCCATCCTCCTCGCCCGCGAGCCCCGTTTCCAGCGAACCGAGACAACCCAGCTCGCCCTCGACCGACACGCCCACCGAATGCGCCGCCTCCACGACGCGCCGGCTGACTTCCACGTTGTACTCGTAGTCGGCGGGCGTCTTCTGGTCGGGCATGAGCGAGCCGTCCATCATCACCGATGTGAAGCCCGAGCGGATCGCCTGCTGACATACGGACGGACTCGCGCCGTGATCCTGATGCAGCACCACCGGGATGTCCGGATGCGCCTCCACGGCCGCGAGCACCAGATGCCGCAGATACGGTTCGCCCGCGTACTTGCGCGCGCCCGCGGACGCCTGCAGGATGACCGGGCTTTGCGTCGCTTCGGCCGCCTGCATGATCGCGTGCACCTGCTCCATGTTGTTGACGTTGAACGCGGGCACGCCGTAACCGTGCTCCGCCGCGTGATCCAGCAACTGCCTCAATGCGATGAAAGCCATCGTGATGTCTCCATGCAGGGTGCGAAAACTCAGGCGGCCACGCGGCGCGCTTCATCGACGAGCGCATCCGTCGTCACGCCGAAGTGCGCGAACAACTCGCTCGCGGGCGCGGATTCGCCGAAGCGGTCTATGCCGATCACTCCGCCCTTCAGGCCGACGTACTGCCGCCAGAACGCCGTGACGCCCGCTTCGATCGCGACGCGCGGCACGCCATCGGGCAGCACGCGTTCGCGCCACGCGTTGCACTGACGGTCGAATACGGTCGTCGAGGGCATCGACACGACGCGCGCGAGAATGCCCTCGTCCTTCAGCCTTCCAACGGCAGCAAGCGCCAGCGCGACCTCCGAGCCCGTCGCGATGAGCACGACGCGCCGCGCATCGCGCTCGCAGGTCGCCGGCCAGTCGACGAGCACATAGCCGCCGCGCTCGATCGCATCGATCTGCGCTTCGTCGCGCGGCACGAATGGCAGATTCTGGCGCGAGAGCAACAGGCAGGAAGGCCGGTCGCGCTCGACCGCGCCGATCCATGCCTGCATCGTCTCGACGGTGTCGCACGGACGCCAGACGTCGAGGCCCGGAATCATCCGCAAGGCCGCGGCGTGCTCGATCGGCTGATGCGTCGGGCCATCCTCGCCGAGTCCGATCGAATCGTGCGTGAAGACGAACACCGTGCGGGTCTTCATCAACGCCGCCATGCGCAGCGCATTGCGCGAGTAATCGGAAAACGTGAGGAACGTGCCGCCGAACGGCAGATAACCGCGATGCAGCGCGACGCCGTTCAACACCGCGCTCATGCCGAACTCGCGCACGCCGAAGCGGATGTAGTTGGCCTTTTCCGGCGCGGCGCTCACATCCACGGCGTCTTTCCAGCGCGTGAGATTGGAGCCGCTGAGATCGGCCGAACCGCCGAGCAGTTCGGGCAACGCGCGCGCCAGAGCTTCGATCGCGAGTTGCGACGCCTTGCGCGTCGCCACCGTCTGCCGCGCGCGATCCGCATCGCGCAGGAGCGCACGGGCCGTGTCGCGCCAGTTCGCGGGCAGCGCACCGCGCGTGCGCCGCTCGAACTCGCTCGCTTCGTCGGGAAACGCGCGGCGATACGCCGCCATGCGCCGATTCCACTGGTCCTGCGCGGCTGCACCCGCTTCGCGTGCGTCCCACAGCGCCCGAATCGCCGATGGAATCTCGAACGGCGCGTGCGGCCAGTCGAGCGCGCGACGCGTGGCTTCGATCTCATCGGCACCGAGCGGCGCGCCGTGGACGTCGTGCGTGCCGGCCATCGTCGGCGCGCCCTGGCCGATCACCGTCTTGCAGCAGATGAGCGTCGGCCGGTCCGATGCGCGTGCTTCCTGCAACGCGCGCGCGACGTCGCCGGCGTCGTGGCCGTCGACCGCGCGCACCACGTTCCAGCCGTAGGCTTCGAAGCGCTTCGGCGTGTCGTCGGCGAACCAGCCTTCGACGTGGCCATCGATCGAAATGCCGTTGTCGTCGTAAAGCACCGTGAGCTTGCTCAGCCGCAGTGTGCCCGCAAGCGACGCCGCCTCGTGCGAGACGCCTTCCATCAGGCAGCCGTCGCCCACGAAAACATACGTGCGATGATCGACGATCTCGTGCCCCGGCCGGTTGAACTCGCGCGCGAGCAGCGTCTCGGCGAGCGCCATGCCGACCGCGTTCGTCAGGCCCTGGCCGAGCGGCCCGGTCGTTGTCTCGACGCCGGGCGTGACGCCCACTTCCGGATGCCCCGGCGTCTTGCTGCCCATTTGCCGGAAGCGCCTGATTTCGTCGATGGACACGTCGTAGCCGCTCAGATGCAGCAGCCCGTAGAGCAGCATCGAGCCATGCCCGTTCGACAACACGAAGCGATCGCGGTCCGGCCAGTCGGGATCGGCGGGATTGTGCTTCAGATGACGGCCCCACAGCGCGACCGCGATCTCCGCCATGCCCATCGGCATGCCGGGATGACCGGAATTCGCCTGCTGCACGGCGTCGACGGCGAGCATGCGCAGCGCGTTCGCCATCTGTCGCGTATCGGACGAGCGATGAAGTTGCGGCAAAGCCTCGGCAACGGCATTCATGAGATGCCTCCTTTGATGCGATGGATAGAAACTTTTTATGCGCGCGCGCAACGGTCGCGCAGCTGCAGGATCATCGGCGTGAAGATGAGTTGCATCGCGAGGCCCATCTTGCCGCCCGGCACGACGATCACATTCGGGCGCGACATGAACGAGTCGTGCAGCATCGTCAGCAGATAGGGAAAGTCGATGCCCTTCGGCTTCGCAAAGCGGATCACGACGAAGCTCTCGTCGGGCTGCGGAATTTCGCGCGCGGTAAACGGATTCGACGTATCCACGGTCGGCACGCGCTGAAAATTCACATGTGTGCGCGAGAACTGCGGACAGATGTAGTTCACGTAATCGGGCATGCGGCGCAGGATCGTATCGACCACGGCTTCATGCGAATAGCCGCGCATCGTCTGGTCGCGATGCAGCTTCTGAATCCACTCGAGATTGATGATCGGCACGACACCGACGAGCAGATCGGCATGACGCGCGATATCCACGCGCTCGGTGACGGCCGCGCCATGCAGGCCTTCGTAGAACATCAAATCGGTATCGGCGGCGATGTCTTCCCAAGGCGTGAAGGTGCCAGCGTCTTGTTTGTAATGCGCTGCTTCGCCTTCATCGTGCACGTAATGACGAAACTTCCCGCCGCCCGATTCGCCGTAGCTTGCGAACAAGGTTTCGAGTTCTTCGAGCAGGTTCGCTTCCGGCCCGAAGTGGCTGAAGTTGAGCAGGCCGTCGCGCTCGCTCTGTTTGAGCGCCTCACGCATGCCAAGACGATCGTAACGATGAAACGCATCGCCTTCGACAATCTGCGCATTGATTTTTTCGCGCCTGAAGATGTGCGTGAAGCTCTTCATGACAGTGGTGGTGCCGGCGCCGCTCGAACCGGTCACCGCGACGATCGGATGCTTGATGGACATGCGCTTGCCTCCCTTTATATATTTGGTGAGCGCACTTCGTGAAGATCACGCCGGCGTTTCGGGCAGGAACAGCGAGCGTTCGTTGAAGAGCGGCGACGTAAAAGGCTTGTCCTCGCCGCGATCGTATTCGCCGTGATAACGATGAATGCGCGCCACTTCGTTGCGCGAGCCGAGAATCACCGGCACGCGCTGATGCAACGCGCGCGGCTTCAGATCGAGAATGCGCTCGCGCCCGGTGATCGACAGCCCGCCCGCCTGTTCGACGATGAAGCTCATCGGATTCGCCTCATACAGCAGCCGCAGACGCCCTTCCATGGCGGGCGTCTTGAAGTCGCGCGGATACATGAACACGCCGCCGCGCATCAGGATGCGATGCACTTCCGCCACCATCGACGCGATCCAGCGCATGTTGAAATCCTGCGCGCGGCAGCCGGTGCGTCCGTCTTTGCATTCCTGCACGTAGCGGCGCACGGGCGGCTCCCAGAAGCGCTCGTTTGATGCGTTGATCGCAAATTCGCACGAATCCTCGGGAATGCGGATATCGGAATGCGTGAGCACGAAGTTGCCGACATCGCGTTCCAGCGTGAAGCCGTGCGTGCCGTTGCCGACGGAAAGCACGAGCATCGTCGACGGGCCGTAGATCGCGTAGCCGGCCGCGACCTGCTCGTGGCCCGGACGCAGGAACGACGCTTCGTCGGCGGCGCCCGTGTCAGCAGTGCCGCGCTTCAGCACGGAGAAGATCGATCCGACCACGCCGTTGATGTCGATGTTCGACGAGCCGTCGAGCGGATCGAATGCGAGTAAATACTCGCCTCGCGGATATGCGTCTGGAATTGCATAGACGTCGTCCATCTCCTCCGACACCATGCCCGCGAGCAGGCCGTCCCACTCGCAGTGCTGCAGGAAGATGTCGTTGGTCACGAGATCGAGCTTCTTCTGCTCTTCGCCGTGCGTGTTGACCGATTGCGCCGAGCCGTGCTGTCCGCCGAGCGCGCCGCGGGTCAACGCCGCGGCGATCGTCTTGATCGATGCGGCCACGTCGATGAGCAGCGCCGACAGCCCGCTCGCCGCCTCCGGGCCGGGCTTGCGGTCCAGCGTGTCGATCAGGAACTTCGATAAGGTCGTGCGTCCATCCTGCATCGCGCTCTCCTTCGTTATGAATCGGTGAACACACGGCTCGCGCGGATATCGCTCGCATCGAGCTGCATCAGCGCAGCGGCGTCGGCGGCGCCGCTGCCTCGTTCGGCCGCCGCGAAAAGACGGTTCGCCTGACGCAGCCGCGCGCGATCCAGCGCGTTGCGCACGGAACGCGCGTTGGCGAAGTTCGGCTGACGAATGCGGCGCGCGAGATACTCCTCGAAGGCGCGGCGCGCGTCGTCGTCGAAGCGATAGTGCATGTCGGCGAGCATGTGCCCGGCGATCTGCAGAAGCTCATCGGGTGCATAGTCGGGAAACACGAGGTGATGCGCGATGCGCGAACGGAAGCCGGGATTGCTGTGGAAGAACGTCTCCATGCGCGACTCGTAGCCGGCCAGAATCACGACGAGATCGTCGCGCTGGTTCTCCATCGTCTGCAGCAGAATTTCAATGGCCTCCTGTCCGTAATCGCGCTCGTTCTCCGGGCGATACAGGTAGTAGGCCTCGTCGATGAACAGCACGCCGCCCATCGCGCGCTTGAGCACTTCGCGCGTTTTCGGCGCGGTGTGGCCAATGTACTGGCCGACGAGATCGTCGCGCGTCACCGAGACGAGATGATTGCGCCGGATATAGCCCAGCCGGTGCAGCACCTGCGCCATGCGCATCGCGACACTCGTCTTGCCGGTTCCGGGGTTGCCCGAGAAGCACATGTGCAGCGTGGGCGCACCCGAGGCGATACCGAGTGTCTCGCGGGCGCGTTCGACGAGCAGATGCGCCGCGATCTCGCGAATGCGCGTCTTCACCGGCGCGAGTCCGATCAGATCGCGGTCCAGTTCTGCCAGCACTTCGCCGATACGCGATTCGCGATACAGCGCCATCAGGTCGGCATGCGTCGCGCGCGGCTCGGCGGTTTGATCGGGCGCTGCTTCGAGCGTGGCTTCGGCGCTCATGGTGTCGTCTCCTCATCAGTAGCGCTCGCCGCCCGGGCGGTCGGTCGCGTAAGTGCGGATCGCGTAACGTTGCACGCGGCCCTGACCATCCTGGCGCTCCAGACGGAAGCCCTTCTCTTCCTCCGGGCGATTCACGATGAACGAAAGACGCATCGTTTCGAAGCCGCGCACGGAATCGAACGCATTGACCTTGATGTAGTGTTGCGGATACGTCTTGCGGCAGGCGTTCACTTCCATCAGCACGCCGGCGGCATCGTGAAGATCGAACATCGGCATGCCCCACATGTCCCAGTAGGTGTTGCGCGGATGCGGATCGTCGGTGAACTCGACTGAACAGGCCCAGCCCTGATCCAGTGCGTAGTTGATCTGCGCGGAGACTTCCTCATCGGTGAGAGGAGGCAGGAATGAAAACGTGCCTTGCGTGATTTTCATTTGTCATCCTAATCGTTTGATATTGCCAGACAGATTTGGCGATGCCGGACAGACGAACCACTCAGGCCGATGCGGTTGCGGTCACCGCGAAATCCGGCGTGTCCGTCGATGCGTAGTTGAAGGTCACATCGCGCCAGGTATCGAGCGCCTGCTTGAGCGGCGTGCACGAACGCGCCGCGGCTTCGAGAATATCGGGCCCTTCGTTCGCGATATCCCGTCCTTCGTTGCGCGCCTTCACCATCGCTTCGAGTGCGACGCGATTGGCCGTCGCGCCCGCCTGAATGCCTTGCGGATGTCCGATCGTGCCGCCGCCGAATTGGAGGATCGCGTCGTCGCCGAAAAGATCGAGCAACTGATGCATCTGCCCCGCATGAATGCCGCCCGACGCCACCGGCATCACCTTGCGCAGGCCTGCCCACGGCTGATCGAAGAAGATGCCGCGTGACAGATCGACTTCGTTGCGCGCCTCGCGGCACACGTTGTAATAGCCCTGCACCGAGAGCGGATCGCCCTCGAGCTTGCCCACCGCCGTGCCCGCATGCGCATGATCCACGCCCGCCATGCGCAGCCACTTCGCGATCACGCGGAACGAGATGCCGTGATTGCGCTGCCGCGTGTAGGTGCCATGTCCGGCACGATGCAGGTGCAGGATCATGTCGTTTTTGCGCGCCCACTTCGACATCGACTGAATGGCGGTCCAGCCGATCACGAGATCGATCATCACGATGCACGAGCCCAGTTCCTTCGCGAATTCGGCGCGTTCGTACATGTCCTCCATCGTGCCAGCGGTCACGTTCAGGTAATGGCCTTTGACTTCACCGGTTTCGGCCTGAGCGCGGTTCACGGCTTCCATCGCGAAGAGATAGCGGTCGCGCCAGTGCATGAACGCCTGCGAATTGATGTTCTCGTCGTCCTTCAGGAAATCGAGCCCGCCCTTCAGGCCTTCATACACGACGCGCCCATAGTTCTTGCCCGACAGTCCGAGCTTGGGCTTGACGGTTGCGCCGAGCAGCGGGCGTCCGTATTTGTCGAGCCGCTCGCGTTCCACGACGATGCCCGTCGGCGGTCCCTGAAACGTCTTCAGATACGCGACGGGAATGCGCATGTCTTCGAGACGAAGCGCCTTCAGCGGCTTGAAGCCGAACACGTTGCCGATGATCGACGCCGTCAGGTTCGCGACCGACCCTTCCTCGAACAGATCGAGTTCGTAGGCAATGTACGCGAAGTATTGCGGCTCGTCGGCGCGAGCATTCGGCACCGGTTCGACACGATATGCCTTCGCGCGATACATGTCGCATGCGGTGAGACGATCGGTCCACACGACGGTCCACGTCGCCGTGGACGATTCGCCGGCCACCGCCGCGGCCGCTTCTTCCGGCTCGACGCCTGCTTGCGGCGTGATGCGGAACAGCGCGATCACGTCGGTGTCCTTGGGCGTGTAGTCGGGCTGCCAGTAGCCCATCTCGCGATACTTCATGACGCCGGCCGCATAGCGCGAGCGCGGATCGGACGGGTTGCGCGCCGCCTCGACGGCGGCCTTGCTGAAGTCGTTCATTCCGTTTCCTCGACAGTGACGATGAAAGAGACGTGCGCCCTGATGCTCGAAGCGACCGTCGCGCTGATGTGCTGCGGCTGCTGTGATTGCAGAGTAAGCACTGGCGGCAACGAAAGGAATTCACGATTAACTTGTGCGGGCATAAGCAATGCCTTATTGGGTGTTAGCCCTGATGGGGACATTGCCAGGCGGATGGGACACTTTGCTCTGATTCCGTCACAGTCGGCGTGCGAGACGAAACAGCGACGGTCTTCGGCATCCGCTACATGCCACTGGCATGGCGCTTGCATCGTCGAAATGCCGGCTCTCTTCCGGTCGCCTGGCGGATTCGTCCGCATCGGCAAGCTATCGAGGAATCGATCCGAGGCAGCATCTCAACTCACGTGGAGGAACGCGCATGCAATGGACTACACCTAGCTTCACCGATATGCGTTTTGGTTTCGAAATCACGATGTATATCGCCACCCGCTAAGCGCGGACGAACCGCACGAAGCCGCGCAACCGATGCGCGGTTCTTTCGTGCGGCCCTGAATGACCGGGCCTGCCGTCATGATCTACGAGACTATCGTCACGACCGCGGATCGCGAAGGCCGGCCGCACATTGCGCCGATGGGCGTGCGCTTCGAGGAAGGTTTCGCGATCCTCGCGCCGTTTCGGCCTTCGACGACGCTCGACAACGTCATCGCGACGCAGAGCGCCGTCATCAACTTCACGACCGACGTGCGCGTGTTCGCCGGCTGCGTGACGGGCTACGCGCGCGACTGGCCGACGGTCCGTGCGGACATGGTGCCGGGCGTGCGGCTGGAAGCGACGCTTGCGCACAGCGAGCTGCGCCTCGCCGAGGTGAGCGACGATGAAACACGCCCCGTGCTGCGTATGGAATGCGTGCATCGCGCGACGCATGCGCCTTTTGCGGGCTTCAATCGCGCGCAGGCGGCGGTGGTCGAAGGCGCGATTCTGGTGAGCCGGCTGTTCATGCTGCCGCCGGACAAGGTGGACAGCGAGATTGCGTACTTGCAGATCGCGATCGACAAAACCGCGGGCGACGTCGAACGCGAGGCGTGGCAATGGTTGTTGCGCGCGATCGAAGCACATCGCGCGAAGGCGGCTGGCTGACGCTTCTTCCGCAGTATCCCTCTGGAGTCTTCACGATGACTGCATTGCTTGCGAGCGTCCGCTCGGCGGATGAAGCATTCGATGCCGCGAAAGCCGGCGCCGAACTGATCGATCTGAAGGAGCCGGGCGCGGGCGCGCTGGGCGGCGTTGCCACGAGCGAGATCGCGCGTATCGTGCGAGCGTTGCGGGCGCAGTATGCGGTGCGGCCGATCAGCGCGACCATTGGCGATCTGCCTAACGATGCGCTCGATGAAATGACCGCGCGCGTGCTGGATGTGGCGGCGGCGGGCGTCGATTATGTGAAGGTCGGTGTTTCGCCCGGGGCGGGCGCGGCGGCTTGCTTGCGGCATCTGGCGGGATTGCCGGCTGCTGTGGTGCCGGTACTGCTTTCCGATGACGGCATTGATCGCGAACTGGCGGCGCTGGCGGCGCAACTGGGCTTTGTCGGCATCGTGTTCGATACGGCGAGCAAGAACGGGCGCACGCTGTTCGATTGCGTGGATATCGCGATGCTGGCGGCTTGCGTCGCCGAGGTTCGTTCTCGTGGGACGATGATTGCGGTTGCGGGTTCTTTGGGTTGGGGCGATCTCGACAGGATTCGCATGCTGGCGCCGGATATCGCGGGATTTCGCGGGGCGCTTTGCGATGAGCGGGATGGACGAGTCGGGAGGCTCGACCCCAGGCGGGTCGAGAGGTGGGCTCAGGCGTTGCATGGGGCGGTTGTGGTTTGATTGCTTTGCTTTGTCGTTCGCTTGCGATTTCGTTAAATCCTGATTTCGTGTCGGTCTATTAGTACTGCCCCTGTGCGGGGCGGCACCTACTTTCTTTGCTGCTGCAAAGAAAGTAGGCAAAGAAAGCAGCTTTCCCCA
>FCOH02000055.1 GCA_001544595.2 Caballeronia peredens
TGCGAATGTTCTTTAAAAACTAACAGCCGATAAGTGTGGGCGCTTGATGGCGAGTGCGGTTTCAGTCTTTCGGGGCTGAAGCAAAAGCAAAAGTAATCAAGAGTCTCACACGAAGTATAGAGGAAGGTTTTTCATCTTTAGGATGAACAATCATCGTCAGTACGTTGAGTGAGCGACCGGTTCTTAACGGAACCGAAAACAGTAACAGGTTTGAACTGAAGAGTTTGATCCTGGCTCAGATTGAACGCTGGCGGCATGCCTTACACATGCAAGTCGAACGGCAGCACGGGGGCAACCCTGGTGGCGAGTGGCGAACGGGTGAGTAATACATCGGAACGTGTCCTGTAGTGGGGGATAGCCCGGCGAAAGCCGGATTAATACCGCATACGATCTACGGAAGAAAGCGGGGGATCCTTCGGGACCTCGCGCTATAGGGGCGGCCGATGGCAGATTAGCTAGTTGGTGGGGTAAAGGCCTACCAAGGCGACGATCTGTAGCTGGTCTGAGAGGACGACCAGCCACACTGGGACTGAGACACGGCCCAGACTCCTACGGGAGGCAGCAGTGGGGAATTTTGGACAATGGGGGCAACCCTGATCCAGCAATGCCGCGTGTGTGAAGAAGGCCTTCGGGTTGTAAAGCACTTTTGTCCGGAAAGAAAACCATCGCCCTAATATGGTGGTGGGATGACGGTACCGGAAGAATAAGCACCGGCTAACTACGTGCCAGCAGCCGCGGTAATACGTAGGGTGCGAGCGTTAATCGGAATTACTGGGCGTAAAGCGTGCGCAGGCGGTCTGTTAAGACCGATGTGAAATCCCCGGGCTTAACCTGGGAACTGCATTGGTGACTGGCAGGCTTTGAGTGTGGCAGAGGGGGGTAGAATTCCACGTGTAGCAGTGAAATGCGTAGAGATGTGGAGGAATACCGATGGCGAAGGCAGCCCCCTGGGCCAACACTGACGCTCATGCACGAAAGCGTGGGGAGCAAACAGGATTAGATACCCTGGTAGTCCACGCCCTAAACGATGTCAACTAGTTGTTGGGGATTCATTTCCTTAGTAACGTAGCTAACGCGTGAAGTTGACCGCCTGGGGAGTACGGTCGCAAGATTAAAACTCAAAGGAATTGACGGGGACCCGCACAAGCGGTGGATGATGTGGATTAATTCGATGCAACGCGAAAAACCTTACCTACCCTTGACATGGTCGGAATCCTGCTGAGAGGCGGGAGTGCTCGAAAGAGAACCGGCGCACAGGTGCTGCATGGCTGTCGTCAGCTCGTGTCGTGAGATGTTGGGTTAAGTCCCGCAACGAGCGCAACCCTTGTCCTTAGTTGCTACGCAAGAGCACTCTAAGGAGACTGCCGGTGACAAACCGGAGGAAGGTGGGGATGACGTCAAGTCCTCATGGCCCTTATGGGTAGGGCTTCACACGTCATACAATGGTCGGAACAGAGGGTTGCCAAGCCGCGAGGTGGAGCCAATCCCAGAAAACCGATCGTAGTCCGGATCGCAGTCTGCAACTCGACTGCGTGAAGCTGGAATCGCTAGTAATCGCGGATCAGCATGCCGCGGTGAATACGTTCCCGGGTCTTGTACACACCGCCCGTCACACCATGGGAGTGGGTTTTACCAGAAGTGGCTAGTCTAACCGCAAGGAGGACGGTCACCACGGTAGGATTCATGACTGGGGTGAAGTCGTAACAAGGTAGCCGTATCGGAAGGTGCGGCTGGATCACCTCCTTTCTCGAGCTTCGCACACTAAATTAAGCGCTCACGCTTATCGGCTGTAAGAAAGACAGGCTAAGGGTCTGTAGCTCAGTCGGTTAGAGCACCGTCTTGATAAGGCGGGGGTCGTTGGTTCGAATCCAACCAGACCCACCACCCGAACAGGCGTGCTGACGGAGTCGCAGTTTCTAGTCAGGCCACGGAAGGGGGATTAGCTCAGCTGGGAGAGCACCTGCTTTGCAAGCAGGGGGTCGTCGGTTCGATCCCGTCATCCTCCACCAATCTTCAATGCCAAGCGTTTCGCGGTTGAGTGAAATGTTTTGCATTGGCGATTGATAGCCAGTTGATGCAGATGGGTAGAGAAGTGACCCAGTCGGCTAAACGTTCTTTAACAATCTGGAAGAAGTAGTAAAGAGAGTTGCTGAAAGCACTTAGAGATGGGTGTGAGTAGGGACTCAGGGTAGTGATTGTATCAAGTATGAAAAGTGATCTTAATGATGACTTGGAATACGGCACAACGCGAATACTCAGCCTATGGCGTGTGAGTCGACAGACACACTCGTTATAGGGTCAAGCGAACAAGTGCATGTGGTGGATGCCTTGGCGATCACAGGCGATGAAGGACGCGGTAGCCTGCGAAAAGCGGAGGGGAGCTGGCAAACGAGCTTTGATCCTCCGATATCCGAATGGGGAAACCCACTCCTAATGGAGTACCCTTGACTGAATACATAGGTCATGTGGAGCGAACGCGGTGAACTGAAACATCTAAGTAACCGCAGGAACAGAAATCAACCGAGATTCCCAAAGTAGTGGCGAGCGAAATGGGATCAGCCTGTACTCTTTATCTTCGTGGTTAGCTGAACGCTCTGGAAAGTGCGGCCATAGCAGGTGATAGCCCTGTAAGCGAAAACTGTGAGGAAGAACTAGGGGTACGAGAAGTAGGGCGGGACACGTGAAATCCTGTCTGAAGATGGGGGGACCATCCTCCAAGGCTAAATACTCGTGATCGACCGATAGTGAACCAGTACCGTGAGGGAAAGGCGAAAAGAACCCCGGGAGGGGAGTGAAATAGATCCTGAAACCGCATGCATACAAACAGTCGGAGCCTCGTAAGGGGTGACGGCGTACCTTTTGTATAATGGGTCAGCGACTTACGTTCAGTAGCGAGCTTAACTGATTAAGGCAGGCGTAGCGAAAGCGAGTCCGAATAGGGCGATCAGTTGCTGGGCGTAGACCCGAAACCAAGTGATCTATCCATGGCCAGGTTGAAGGTGCGGTAACACGTACTGGAGGACCGAACCCACTAACGTTGAAAAGTTAGGGGATGAGCTGTGGATAGGGGTGAAAGGCTAAACAAACTTGGAAATAGCTGGTTCTCTCCGAAAACTATTTAGGTAGTGCCTCGTGTATCACCTTCGGGGGTAGAGCACTGTCATGGTTGTGGGGTCCATTGCGGATTACTACGCCATAGCAAACTCCGAATACCGAAGAGTGCAATCACGGGAGACAGACATCGGGTGCTAACGTCCGGTGTCAAGAGGGAAACAACCCAGACCGCCAGCTAAGGTCCCAAAGATTGGCTAAGTGGGAAACGAAGTGGGAAGGCTAAAACAGTCAGGAGGTTGGCTTAGAAGCAGCCACCCTTTAAAGAAAGCGTAATAGCTCACTGATCGAGTCGTCCTGCGCGGAAGATGTAACGGGGCTCAAGCCAGTCACCGAAGCTGCGGATACACGTTGAAAGATACGTGTGTGGTAGGAGAGCGTTCCGTAAGCCTGCGAAGGTGCGTTGAAAAGCGTGCTGGAGGTATCGGAAGTGCGAATGCTGACATGAGTAGCGATAAAGGGGGTGAAAAGCCCCCTCGCCGTAAGCCCAAGGTTTCCTACGCAACGTTCATCGGCGTAGGGTGAGTCGGCCCCTAAGGCGAGGCAGAAATGCGTAGCTGATGGGAAGCAGGTCAATATTCCTGCACCATTGTTAGATGCGATGGGGGGACGGATCGCGGAAGGTTGTCCGGGTGTTGGACGTCCCGGTCGCTGCATTGGAGAAGGTGCTCAGGCAAATCCGGGCACAGGATTCAAGGGTGTGGCGCGAGCTTCTTAGGAAGCGAAGCAATTGGAAGTGGTTCCAAGAAAAGCCTCTAAGCTTCAGTCTAATAGTGACCGTACCGCAAACCGACACAGGTGGGCGAGATGAGTATTCTAAGGCGCTTGAGAGAACTCGGGAGAAGGAACTCGGCAAATTGGTACCGTAACTTCGGGATAAGGTACGCCCTTGTAGCTTGACTGGCCTGCGCCAGGAGGGTGAAAGGGTTGCAATAAACTGGTGGCTGCGACTGTTTAATAAAAACACAGCACTCTGCAAACACGAAAGTGGACGTATAGGGTGTGACGCCTGCCCGGTGCCGGAAGATTAAATGATGGGGTGCAAGCTCTTGATTGAAGTCCCGGTAAACGGCGGCCGTAACTATAACGGTCCTAAGGTAGCGAAATTCCTTGTCGGGTAAGTTCCGACCTGCACGAATGGCGTAACGATGGCCACACTGTCTCCTCCCGAGACTCAGCGAAGTTGAAGTGTTTGTGATGATGCAATCTCCCCGCGGCTAGACGGAAAGACCCCATGAACCTTTACTGTAGCTTTGCATTGGACTTTGAACCGATCTGTGTAGGATAGGTGGGAGGCTATGAAACCGGAACGCTAGTTTCGGTGGAGCCGTCCTTGAAATACCACCCTGGTTTGTTTGAGGTTCTAACCTTGGCCCGTGATCCGGGTCGGGGACAGTGCATGGTAGGCAGTTTGACTGGGGCGGTCTCCTCCCAAAGTGTAACGGAGGAGTACGAAGGTACGCTAGGTACGGTCGGAAATCGTGCTGATAGTGCAATGGCATAAGCGTGCTTAACTGCGAGACCGACAAGTCGAGCAGGTGCGAAAGCAGGTCATAGTGATCCGGTGGTTCTGTATGGAAGGGCCATCGCTCAACGGATAAAAGGTACTCTGGGGATAACAGGCTGATACCGCCCAAGAGTTCATATCGACGGCGGTGTTTGGCACCTCGATGTCGGCTCATCTCATCCTGGGGCTGTAGCCGGTCCCAAGGGTATGGCTGTTCGCCATTTAAAGAGGTACGTGAGCTGGGTTTAAAACGTCGTGAGACAGTTTGGTCCCTATCTGCCGTGGGCGTTGGATATTTGAAGGGGGCTGCTCCTAGTACGAGAGGACCGGAGTGGACGAACCTCTGGTGTACCGGTTGTCACGCCAGTGGCATCGCCGGGTAGCTATGTTCGGAAGAGATAACCGCTGAAAGCATCTAAGCGGGAAACTCGCCTTAAGATGAGATATCCCCGGGGCTTCGAGCCCCTTGAAGGGTCGTTCCAGACCAGGACGTTGATAGGTCAGGTGTGTAAGTGCAGTAATGCATTGAGCTAACTGATACTAATTGCCCGTAAGGCTTGATCCTATAACCAGTGTGTTTGTGTCTCCTCAAGGAGCCACCACTGGCTGAGTAACAGCGTGTGCGACAATCGCCACCCAAATTCTTTACCGCTTCTTCCCAGATTGGTTGTAGGCCCGCAGGCCCGCAACAACAAGTCATGCCTGATGACCACAGCGAGTTGGTACCACCCCTTCCCATCCCGAACAGGACCGTGAAACGACTCCACGCCGATGATAGTGCGGATCTCCCGTGTGAAAGTAGGTAATCGTCAGGCTCCTCATGCCTCA
>FCOH02000048.1 GCA_001544595.2 Caballeronia peredens
GTGAGGTACTTTGGATGGGGAGAGCTGCTTTCTTTGGTTACTTTCTTTGCAGCAGCAAAGAAAGTGACTGCCGCCCCGCACAGGGGCAGTGCCAATAGACCGACGCGAAATCAGGATTCCACGAGAAAAAAACCCAAAAACAAACCAACGCGAAATCAGGATTCCACGAAAAAAAGCCGTCAGGCAAACGTATCCACGAGCCCCACGGTGCGCCGCACCGCCACATTCACGCTACCGACGGCGGCATCGCCGGAACTGGAACCGGAACCACCGCCCGCGCCACGCGAGCCCGAACCCGAGCCCGAGCGCGAGCCCGAACCCTCGCTCCCCTGCTGCGACTGGCGCGCAAACGCCGACCCATCCGAAACCGATGCGCTCCCGAGACTGATGCCGTTCGCCTCCATCGCCTCACGCAGCTTCGGCATGGCGGCCTCGACCGCCTCCCGCACCTGCGAATGCTGCGACACGAACAACGCATGCGCGTGATTTTCCGAAACCTGCAGCGTCACCTGCAACGGCCCGAGATCCTTCGGATTCAGCGTCAGTTCAGCACTCGTCTGATCCGACTTCGACAGAAACACCACCTTCTGGCTAAACGCATCGTCCCAGCCGGAACCGCCGACGTGCGGCGCAATCGCCGCGCTCGTCGCCGCCGCCATCGATCCTTGCGGACTCGATACCGCCGAATTCGCCGACGCCGCCTGCAACGCCACCGCGTGCGCCGCCGCATCCGCAGCTTCCTTGTATGCGGCGCTCGCGGCATCGGCGGGCGGCGTCGCGACCGCCTGAGCCGCCGCGTCGAGTTGCGTCGCCGTACTGGCCGCCTTCGCGTCCACATTCACGTTCGCGTTGTTCGCCAGGCCGATCAGCACCGCGCTCTTTCCACCCTTGCCGAACAGGCCGCCTTGCTCCGCGCCCTCCGCACTCTCGCGCGCCGTCGCGACAGAGCCAGCGGCCGCCGCCGCGTTCGCGGGCAGCGCGTTCGGCTGCGGATTGTTCAGCGCCGCGAGCGCCGCCTGCAACGCGTCCTGCGCCGATTTCGCATCGCCGCTCTTGCGCGCATCGCTCGCAGGCTTCGTGTCGCCGGTCGAGACGCTCGCCGTCGCCGCGCTCGCCGCGTCGCTCAGTTCGGCGAGCGACGGATCGGTGTCGCCGGCGTTGGCGGCATCCGCGCGCGCCTTCGCTTGCGCCGCCGCAGCCGCGTCCGGCGAAGCCGCCGATTGCGTCGCCTTCGACGCATCCGCCGTGTCGGTCTTGCCCGAACTCTTCGATGCCGCCGGCTTCGCGCCCGAATCGGCCTTGTCGGCTTTCGCGGCAGCCTGCGTAGCGGATGCGCTGGATGCATCGGACGAACTGGACGTATCGGCCGCGCTGTCGTCGGGCTTCGGCGCGTCGTGCACGCTCGACTTGTCGCCCGATGCCTGCGCCGAGTCCGCCAGCGCCTGCGCCGCCTGCGCGTCGGCGTTGGCGCGGTCGGTGATGCCCTGCAGTGTCATGCCGAAGGACACCGCCGCGCTCGCCGCGCGCTGCGACGCCGCCTTGTTCGAAGACGCCGCGCCCGAAAGCGCGCCGAGAAGAGAAACGGAGGACATGCTGAGCCTCTGTGAATTCAGTAAATGGTGTTTGGATCGATCAGGACGACGCCCGCTCGGCGCGCATGCGCAGCACCTTCGCGGCGTGCTCGTCGGCATCGCGCTGCTCGACGCGCGCAGCCTTTTTCGCGAGCATCGCCTCGCCGCGCGCGGCCAGGACTTCGTAGCTGCCGAGCTTCTGCTTCTTCAGACGCCAGTCGGGCTTGGCCGCCTCGATGCGCTGATCCGCTGCAACCAGCAATGCGCGCTGCTGCGAGATCGCGGCATCGAGCGTATCGACGAACGCCTGGAAGTTGCGCAGCGTCTGCGCCGTGGTGCCTTCCTGCGCCGATGCCGTGAATCGTGCGTGGTACTCGTCGCGATAAGTCACGAGCGAGTCGAGCTGCGTCTCGATCTCGTTTCTCTCCTGCTGGAGCTTGCCGAGCTTCTTGGCGGCGGCGTCGAGTTCCTCTTCGGCAAGTCCGATGAGGGTGTTGATCGGCAGATTCTTGGACATGGCGTGGCGGTCCCGTTTGGTCTTTTGGCGTTCTTATGACGAATGGTTCGGATACTAGTCGAAAACTATTCGAACAGTTGATTCAACATCGCGATGCTCGGCTCGAACGGCGCCTGCTCGCGAAACCCCTGCTGCAAAAACGACTCCATGCGCGGATACAGCGCGATCGCGCGGTCGAGCAGCGCGTCGCGGCCGCTCGAATACGCGCCCACGTTGATCAGATCGCGGTTGCGCTGATAGCGCGACAGCATCTGCTTGAAGAGACGCACGCGTTCGAGATGTTTGTCGTCGATGAGCGCGGTCATCGCGCGGCTGATCGACTGTTCGATATCGATGGCCGGATAGTGTCCCGCCTCCGCCAGCGAGCGGTTCAGCACGATATGGCCGTCGAGAATCGCGCGCGCCGAGTCGGCGATCGGGTCCTGCTGATCGTCGCCTTCGGTGAGCACGGTGTAGAACGCGGTAATCGAGCCGCCGCCCTCCGGACCGTTGCCCGTACGCTCGACGAGCGCCGGCAGCTTCGCGAACACGGACGGCGGATAACCCTTCGTCGCGGGCGGCTCGCCGATCGCGAGCGCAATCTCGCGCTGCGCCATCGCGTAGCGCGTAAGCGAATCCATCAGCATCAGGACATGCTTGCCCTGATCGCGGAAATATTCGGCAAGCGAGGTCGTGTACGCGGCGGCCTGCATCCGCAGCACGGGCGATACATCCGCCGGCGCCGCGACGACAACCGAGCGCGCGAGACCGTCCTCGCCGAGAATCTGCTCGATGAATTCCTTCACTTCGCGGCCGCGTTCGCCGATCAGCCCGATGACGATCACTTCCGCGCTCGTGTAGCGCGCCATCGTGCCGAGCAGCACCGATTTACCGACGCCCGAACCCGCGAACAGTCCCATGCGCTGGCCGCGCCCGACCGTCAGAAGCGTGTTGATCGCGCGCACGCCGACATCGAGCACTTTATGAATCGGCTCGCGGTTCAGCGGGTTGATGACCGGCGAGGACAGCGGCGCATCGACTTTCGCGCCGAGCGGACCGAGCCCGTCGAGCGGACGGCCCGATGCATCGACCACGCGGCCGAGCATTTCCCAGCCGACGGGCAAGCGCTTGGCGCCCGCCATCGGATCGTTGATCGGCGCGCTTTCGAGCGGATAGACGCGCGCGCCGGGCAGAAGGCCGGCCACTTCGGTGGTCGGCATCAGAAAGAGCTTGTCGCCCGAAAAGCCGACGACTTCCGCTTCGGCGGTCGGAATCGAGCTGCCCGGCGGCAGCTCGATCATGCATTCGGAGCCGACGCCCATCTTCAGGCCGACGGCTTCCAGCACGAGGCCGGCGGCGCGCGTCAGGCGCCCGCACGAACGCAGCGGCTTCGCGAGTTCGCTGCGCGTGCTGAGCGCGTCGAGCTTCGCGCGCCATGCGTCGATGTGCGGATTGCCGGCGATATCGGCGAGTTCGGAGATCGTGCGGGCGGCGAGTTCGTCGGGGGCTTCGTCGGCGGCGGTGTCGTCGGTTCCGAGCGGGCCGAACGATGCGCGCGCCAGTTCCTGTTCGAGCGCGCTCAAACCGTCCTGCGTGATGCGATGGGCTTGGCTGTTTACCACGGCTTGTGTCTCCCCAGAGCGCCCACGACGCGCTCCCAGCGCGACACGTTGGTCGAATCGACTTCGCCGGTCGCGGCGTGCGCGCGGCAGCCGCCGCGCTCGACGACCGGATCGGGCCGCACGGTCCAGCCCGCGGCTTCGAGTTCGTCTTTCAGATACGCATCGACGATCGGCATGTCCGCCGGATTGACGACGAGCGTCGGCGCGCCCGCAAGCTCCGGCTCGGCGGCGATCACTTCACGCGCCACGGCGACGAGCGCGGTCGGATCGAGCGCGAGATGCTGGCGCACGACCTGCTGCGCGATATCGACGGCGAGTTCGGCGAGCGCTTCCGCGATGGCGGAATCGGCGGCGGCGAGCGCCGTCTTGAAGCCGTCGGCGATTTCGGCGAGACGCGCGGCCTGCGCGAGCGCTTCCTTGCGGCCTTCCTCGAACCCCTTCGCCTGGCCTTGCTCGAAACCCGCCTGATAGCCGAGCGCCTGTCCCGCGACGTGACCCTTCGCGAGCCCTTGCGCGTGCGCCTCTTCCTCGAGGCCGCGCAGGTGCGCTTCGAGCGCGGCCTGTTCCGCCGCGCTGTTGTCTACCGTGACGGTGACGGGATCGAACGACGCCATCTCCCAGCGCTGATACGCCGAAAGCGGAGCCTTCTGCGAGCGGGCCGCGTCAGACATACGCGTCCTCCGCCTTGCCGCCTAGCTGGATCTGACCGTTTTCCGCCAGATTGCGCACGATCTGCAGTACCTTGCGCTGTTGCTGCTCGACTTCCGACACGCGTACCGGACCGCGCGAATCGAGGTCTTCGGCGAGCAGTTCGGCTGCGCGCTGCGACATGTTCGACAGGAACTTCTGACGCAGCGCCGGCTGCGCGCCCTTCAGCGACACGATCAGCGTCTCCGACTCCACTTCCTTGAGCAGCAGCTGGATCGCGCGGTCTTCGAGGTCGAGCAGGTTTTCGAACACGAACATCTGGTCGATGATCTTCTGCGCGAGTTCCGCATCGTATTCGCGCACGTTCGAAATGACGCCTTCCTCGTGATTGCTCGACATGAAGTTGAGAATTTCCGCCGCCGTGCGGATGCCGCCCATCGGCGCGCGCTTCAGGTTGTCGCTGCCGGAGAGAAGCGTGGTCAGCACGTCGTCGAGTTCGCGCAGCGCGGCCGGCTGAATGCCGTCGAGCGTCGCGATGCGCAGCAGCACGTCGTTGCGCAGCCGCTCGGTCAGCAGCGAGACGATTTCCGACGCCTGATCGCGGTCCAGATGCACGAGGATCGTCGCGATGATCTGCGGATGCTCGTTCTTGATCAGTTCCGCGACCGCGCCCGAGTCCATCCACTTCAGGCCTTCGATGCCGCTCGTGTCGCTGCCCTGCAGGATCCGGTCGATCAGCGCGCCGGCCTTGGTCTCGCCGAGCGCCTTCGTCAGTACCGAGCGGATGTACTCGGAGGAATCGAGCGACAACGCGGTGTGCTGCTCCGCTTCGCTCACGAATTCGGTCAGCACGTTGTCGAGCTGCTCGCGCGTCACGTTCTTCAGCGCCGCCATGGTCGCGCCGATCTTCTGCACCTCGCGCGGGGCGAGATACTTGAATACTTCGGCGGCTTCTTCCTCACCGATCGACATCAGGAGGAGAGCGGCTTTGTTCAGGCCTTCAGCGTTCATCGGACACCCAGTTTTTCACGACCGTCGCAACGATTCTCGCGTCCTGACGCGCCACCATGCGCGCGTAGTCGAGATTGCGATCGAATTTGGCCTTCTTGCTTTCATGACCGAGCAGACTCACCTCGGCATCCTTGTCTTCGTCTTCCTTGTTCTCGCCGCCCATCGACGGGCCGTCGAGCAGCGAGAGTTCATCCGGTGCGCCGAGCGCCGGGGCGGCGGGTTCGGGCGGCGGGAAGGCGCGGCGCATCGCCGGCTTCACCATGCTGAAGTACAGGAACAGCCCGACGATGCCGATGCCCACGTACTTCGCCGCCTGCAGACCCCACGCGATCATCTGCGGCGTGCGCCACCAGGGCAGCTCGGGCGTCACGTTCAGATCCGCCGAGAACGCGCTGTTCACGACGTTGACCGAGTCGCCGCGCTTCTCGTCGAAGCCCATCGCGTCCTTCACGAGTTGCTGGACCTGCGCGAGCTTGTCGGCGGCGAGCGGCGTCATCGTGACGTTGCCCTTCGCGTCGACCTTCTTGTCGTAGTTGACGACCACCGCCACCGACAGACGCTTGATGCCGCCCGTCGCCTGCTCGAAATGGCGCACGGTGCGATCCACTTCGTAGTTCGTTGTCGTGTCGCGGCGCTGATTCTGCGGCGTGGCTTTCGCCGCCGCGCCCGCGGCGCCGGATGCGGCCGCGTCGATCGGCGCGGAGGCCGGCTGCGGCGGCTGGTTCGACAGCGCGCCCGGCACGCCGGATGCGCCGCTGCCCGTCGTTTCGCTCGATTCGCTCGACTGCTGGCTGCGGATCGCCGTGCTTTGCGGATTGCCGTTCGGGCCGTAGCTTTCGGCGGTCTGTTCGAGCTTCGAGAAGTCGATGTCGGCGCTCACCTGCGAGCGGGCGTTGCCGGCGCCGAAGAGCGGCGCGAGGATCGCGTCGATGCGCTTTTGCGTGTTGTGCTCGATCTGCTGCACATATTTCAGCTGCGACGCGTCGAGACCGCTGGCGGCGCTCTGGCTCGTGAGCAGGTTGCCGTCCTGATCGACGATATTGACGTTCTTCACCGGCATGTCCGCCACGCCCGACGCCACCATGTGCGCAATCGCGACCACTTGCCCTTCGTCGAGCACGCGGCCCGGATACAGATTGACCATCACGGAGGCGGTCGGCAGTTCCTTGTCGCGCACGAAGACGCTCGGCTTCGGAATCGCCAGATGCACGCGCGCCGACTTCACCGACGACACCGCGCCGATCGTGCGTTCGAGTTCGCCTTCCAGCGCGCGCTGATAGTTGACCTGCTCGGCGAACTGGCTGATGCCGAACTTCTGGTTGTCCATCAGTTCGAAGCCGACCGAGCCGCTTTTCGGCAGACCCTGGCTCGCGAGACGCAGACGCGTTTCGTGAACCTGCTCGGCGGGCACGAGAATGGCGCCGCCGCCGTCGGACAACTTATAGGGAATGTTGCCCTGCTGGAGCGCGGCAACGATTGCGCCGCCGTCCCGATCGGAGAGATTGGAGAACAGCACGCGGTAGTCCGGCTGGCGCGACCACATGACGAGGCCCGCGACCACCATCACCAGAATCGCGACGGCCACGATGAGCGGCACGCGCGGATTCGAGCGGAACTGGTTGAGCATCGGCACGCGCTGCGCGAATCCGCCGAAATCGGCGCCGCCCGCGAGGCTTGGGCCCGCGGCCGCGCCGGCGGCTCCCGGCTGTGCGCCCGCCAGGCCCATTCTGGCGTCGGGCGTGATCAGTGAGTTGTTGGGCGTTTCCATTTAGCGTCGAAGCTCCGAATCCAGGTGTCTCCTCGCGCCGCTTATCGCTCTGATGTAAGCGGCGGTGGAGGACTTTTCACGATGGGGATTATCCGCAGAAGATTGCAAGTCGATTCGGCGAATAGAGCGGGGTTTTCCCCGTTCTTCCCGCGCTTTGAAAAACCACCCGCTGCTAAGCTTTTTCGTACTCGGTCAGGCTTTTCGCAGATGCGGCCCCGAGCCTCTGCCCACCGCGTCGAGCGGCGCGGGCCGTCCCGCCTTCGGACGCGTTCCGCCGGCATTTCACTGTCACCCGGAGTCAACATGAACTTTCCGATCAATCCGCTTTCCGCCGCTCTCTCGGCGATCCAGTCGATGGCGTCGCAAGCCGCCGGCGGCACGGGCGCGACAAACGGCGCGAGCGTCGCGTCGGGCGCCGTCACGGGACAAAGCGGGACATCGGGCGCGGCCAGCGCGGGCAGTTTCGCCGACGCGCTGAAAACGTCGATCGACAAGATCAGCGACAACCAGACCAAGGCGCTCGGCGAAGCGCATGCATTCGAAATCGGCGCGCCGAACGTGTCGCTCAACGACGTGATGGTGGATATGCAGAAGGCGAACGTCGGCCTGCAATTCGGGCTGCAAGTGCGCAACAAGCTCGTGTCGGCCTACAACGACATCATGCAGATCTCGGTCTGACGCCCGCGCCATCGGTTCGACCGCGCCCGTCCGACAGCCCGATAGCCGGCGCCCCGGCAGCCCTTGCGAACGGCTCTGGAGCCTTACGTCCTAAAGCTTTGCCGCGTTTCTCCGATAACCTCGATAACAGCTCGGCGAACGATGGTTCGCCCGCGTACGGCGGGCGGCCCGCTCGCCTGCACCGGTTCGCGCCGCATCGACACCGGATCGACACAGGACGACGCGCGCCGGCGCCCGCCGAAGGCCGCGAATGCCGCGTGCCGCCGGGAGCGCGAGACGCCGCGGCATCGTAAAAGGAGAAGCGACAGATGTTTTCCCCAGGACAGGCCGGAGCCAACGCCTACGCTCGCGTGGGCGTCCAGACAGGCGTGATGGGAGCGAGCCCGCACCGGCTGATCACGATGCTGTATCAGGGCGCGCGCCAGGCGATCGCGCAGGCGCGCATGCACATGCAGCAGAACAACGTCGGGGCGCGCGGCGCGGCGATCGGCAAGGCCATCAGCATCATCGAGAGCGGGCTTCAGCAGGCGCTCAACAAGGAAGCGGGCGGCGAGATCGCCGGGCGGCTCGACGCGCTGTACACGTACATGTCGCGCCGGCTGCTCGAGGCGAACCTGAAGCAGGACGAGGCCATGCTCGTGGAAGTCGACAATCTGCTCGCGACGCTCGAAGAAGCGTGGGTGGGCATTGCACCGGAAGTGGCTCAGTTGACCGCAGCGCCCGTTTGACGGGACGCCGGGCCGACAGCCTCATGAGAATGAAGACGACACAAGAATATTTCGCCCACTACGAAGCCATCGCGACGATCTCGGGCCAGATGCTCTCGGCCGCGCGCGGCGGAGAGTGGAGCGAGCTGAAGGCGTTGCAGAGCACGTACCGCGAGCTGGTCGAGAAGCTGAAGGAAGTGGACTCCGGCTCGGAACTCGACGAAAACGCCCGCGCGCGCAAGCTGGACCTCGTGAAGAAAATTCTCGCCGACGACGCCGCGATTCGCGATCTGACTTCGCCGAGCCTCGCGCGCCTGTCCGCGCTCTTCACGGTCAACAGCCCGGCGCGCGTACTGAAAAAGATGGTCGGACTGCGCTAGAACACACTAGGCGTCCGTTCGCGCGGCGGCCTGGCCGACGCGCATATGAGGATGTGGGCATGACTGGACTCGACACTGCGATCGCATCGTTGCTCGCCAACCGCACCGAGCTCCTTCTGTCCGCGATTCGCGCGCCCAACGGCGTCGCCGGCAGCGGCGTCACCGGCGCGAGCGTCGGGCAGACGACGACGCAGGCGGACACGTCGCAACTCGCCGGCACGCCGCCCGGTTCGGGCGCACCGGCGGCATCGGCGCAAACCGCGCTGTCGAGCGTCGCGCGCACGCTCGACGTGATTTCCCGCTTCGGCGGCGCAACGCCCGCGATTGCCGGCGAGCTTCCGCTCTGGCCGACGCCGCCGCGCCCCGCAAGCGCCTTCGCCGCGCTCACGACCGGCCTCTTCGATACCGCTTTCTCCTCCAACGCCGCAGCCGTGGCCGCCGCGCGCGCCGCGAGCCAGAACCTGCCGCCGCTGCCCGCCGCCGCGCTCGCCACCGAACTGGCGAAGACCGTCGGCGAGAGCGGACTGTTCTATGAAGCCCATCTGATGCAGTGGCTGGCGGGCCAGCGCAGCGCCGCGTCGCTCGGCAACGAGCCGCAGGCGCGCGTCGATCCCCGCGCGCTCGCGCTGCCGCTCGATTTCGCGAATAACGCGCCGAACGGCGCCCCGGCCAACTCCGCATGGCTCGACGACGCATCGGCGCCGCAGGCCGCGCCGGATCTGCCCGATTTCCACAGCCCCGCGCGCGCCGTCGCGACGCCGCAGACGCCGCAGCAGGCGGCCGCGCTCGCCGCGTCGGTGCGCGATGCGCCGCCGTCGGCGCTGTCGAATTCGCAGGGCGCGAACGGCACGAACGGCGCGAGCACGTCCGCCGCGCAGCCGAGCCCGCATGAATCGGCGATGCAGGCGTCGATCGCGGCGGGCATTCATCCGGCGACGATCAACGTGGTGCGCCAGCAACTCGACATGCTCGCCAATCAGCAGTTTCGCTGGCAGGGCGAGGCGTGGCCGGGCACGCGCTTCGAATGGGAAATCGCCCGCGAGCCGCGCGATTCGCGCAGTACCGACGACATCGCCGACGAACGCGCCTGGCGCACCCGCATCACGCTGTCGCTGCCGGCGCTCGGCACCGTCGATGCCGAACTCGTGCTGGCGGGCGACAAGCTCGTCGCGCGCATCAAGGCAAGCGACGCGGGCGCGCGGCGGCTCGCCTCCGAGGGCCCCGCGTTCGCGCGTCAGCTCGAAGCGGCGGGAATCGCGCTGGCGTCGCTGTCGGTGCGCTCGATGGACGGATCGACCGATTCGGCGCTGTCCGGCGACGCGGGCAGCGGCGCGAAAAAGCCGGTGCGCTCGCCGCTCGAACATCTGTTCCGCGCATCGTCCGGCGGGGAGGGGCAGGCATGAGCAGCGCCGGCAATCCGCCTTACACGCGCAAGCAGGCAACGGCGCTCGCCTACGAGGCGGGCAATCGCGAATCGACGCCGCGCGTCGTCGCGAAGGGTTACGGCATGGTCGCGGAGATGATCGTGCAGCGCGCGAAGGAAGCGGGCCTGTACGTGCACGAGTCGCCGGAAATGGTGTCGCTCCTGATGCAGGTCGATCTCGACGCGCACATTCCGCCCGCGCTGTATCACGCGGTGGCGGAACTGCTGTCGTGGGTGTACCGGCTGGAAAACGAAGAGCCGATGCGCGAGGCCGGCCGCGCTATCCGCTGACACCGCGTTTCAGGCCGGGAACGCCCGTGTGACGATCGCCGCGTGATCGAAGCGCGCGGGCAGCGTGCCGTAGACGCGCCCGGTTTCGCCGCGCGCATCGCCGAGCCGCGTGTCGATGAACGCATCGGCGACTTCCTGCGGTGCGTGCCGCGCCATCAGCACGCCTTGCGCGCACAACGCCACTTGCTGCGCGATGCGCCGCGCCGACGCCTCGCGCGCGGCGGGGTCGCCCGTCAGCATTCTTGTCAGCGACGACAACGCGCCCGCCAAGGCCGGATGCGCGCCCGCGCTCGTTTTCCAGTCGTCGAGAAGCGCCTGCGCGGCATCCTGCTCGCGCTCGAAGGCGCGCAGCACGTCGAGGCACATCACGTTGCCCGAGCCTTCCCAGATCGAATTGACGGGCGCCTCGCGATAGAAGCGCGCCATCGGCCCGGTTTCGACATAGCCGTTGCCGCCCCAGACTTCCATCGCCTCGCCGGTGAATTCGAGCGCGCGCTTGCACACCCAGAACTTCGCGGCGGGCGTCACGATGCGCCGCCACGCGCGCGCCTGCAGCGGGCCGCCGGGCGCGGCGCTTTCCTCGAACGCGCCCGCGAGCCGCATGAAGAGCAGCGTGGCGGCTTCCGATTCGAGCGCGAGATCGGCGAGTACGTTGCGCATCAGCGGCTGATCGACGAGATGCGCGCCGAACGCCGTGCGATGCCGCGCGTGATGAATCGCCTGCACGAGCGCCGCGCGCATCAGCGCCGCGCTGCCGATCACGCAATCGAGCCGCGTGTAATTCGCCATTTCGATGATGGTCGGCACGCCGCGTCCCTCGTCGCCGATCATCACGCCGCAGGCATCGAGAAATTCGACTTCGCTGCTCGCATTCGAGCGATTGCCGAGCTTGTCCTTCAGGCGCTGGACCTGCACCGCGTTCTTGCGGCCGTCCGGCCTGAAGCGCGGTACGTAGAAGCACGACAGGCCGCCTTCGTCCTGCGTGCGCGCGAGCACGAGATGCGCGTCGCACTGCGGCGCGGAGAAGAACCATTTGTGCCCGACCAGCCGGTACGCGCCCCCGCGTCCCGGCGCGCCGGTCGCATACGCGCGCGTGCGATTGCTGCGCACATCCGAGCCGCCCTGTTTCTCCGTCATGCCCATGCCGATCATCATCGAATGCTTGCCGGCTTCCAGCGGAATGTCGCGGGAATCGTGCTCGCGCGACAACAGCGGGCGCGCAAGCCGCGCGAACAAGTCCGGCTCGTGGCGCAAGACCGGAATGCTGGCGAAGGTCATCGTGATCGGGCACAGCGAACCGGATTCGAGCTGGCCGTGCAGATAGTAGCCGGCGCAGCGCGCGGCCATCGAGCCGGCGCGCGCGGACGGCTCGAACGGCAGCGCATGCAGGCCTTCGTGGCGCAGACGGCGCAGCAGTTCGTGCCAGGCCGGATGAAACGACAGCGCGTCGATGCGTTCGCCGCGCGGACTGTGCGTCGCGAGTTCGGGTTCGTGGCGATTGGCGAGTTCCGCGAGCGCGACGACGTCCGGCTGTGTCAGCGCCATGCCGTCGTGCGACAGCGCTTGCGCGTGCCATTGCGCGCCTTCACGTTCGACGGCCGCGACGAGCGCGGGATCGAAGGCGAACGCGTCGTAGCCGACGAGCGGTTCCACCTGATTCGTGACTTCGTGGGTCTGCCCGAACGGACGGGCTTCGTTCCCGGAAAAGGCGGGCGATGACGAGGACATCGTCGGTCTCCTTCTTTTGGCGCGGCGCACTGTCGGGCGGGCGCAACAGCCGCCGCCGGCCTTGCGGGCGCCATCTCGAATTTAGGAATCATAGGCCGCACGCTCGCCGGCCGGGTAGAGGCATCGTTCTTTTCAGAATTGCCCATCCGTTTCTGATGCGCTCCTAAAGCGGTACGGGTTGGGACGTTTCCGATTGTTCATCGCGCCCTAATGACGTGCAGGACCACGAACCTATAATCGGCCCGCCTAATTTCGGCGAACGCCGGTTCACCTCTCAAGGAAGCATTCGCGATGAGCATCAACCTCAATCAACTGGTACAGGGCGCACTGTCCGAAAGTGTGTTGCAGCACGTCGCCGGACGTATCGGCTGCGCGCCTGAATCGGCGAAGCGCGTCGTGTCGCTGTGCGGGCCCGCGCTCATCGGCGCGATGATGAACCGGGCGTCGTCGCTCGAAGGCGCGCGCAGTCTGTTCGCGGTCGTCATGTCGCCCGCCGCGAACGCTTTGATCGCGGAAGAGTTGCCGCATTTCGTCGTGCACGACGACAGTTTCAAAACGCTCGTCGACGACGGCGCGACGCTCGATCACGCGGTCGCCTCGCGCGACAGCCTCGACGTGCTCGCCGAGCGCATCGGCGACTATGCGGGCGTGACCGCGAGCGCGACGCGCACGCTCGCCGGCGTCGTCTGCGCGACGCTCTTCGGCCTGCTCAAGCGACATTTCTCTCAGCACGACGCCGCCGCGTCCGAGCTTCCCGCGCTGCTCGGCCATCAGCTGCCGGCGGTGCGCGCCAATCTGACGGACACATTCGCCCATGCACTCGGGCTCGGCCCGGTGGGCGCGTTCATCGCGGGCGTGGCATCGCGGCTGAAGGCGGTGTCGGCACATCTCGAACACCCGGCGACGCAGGAAGCCGCCGAGTTCCCGCTCCAGCCGGAAGCAGCCGCCGCCGGCCAGCCCGCCGAGAAAGAGAACGCGTGCCGCAAGCAATGGTGGTGGGTCGCGCTGGCCGCCGCGCTCGCGCTGTTCGCCGCGCTGCTCGGCCGGGGTTGCACGCCGGCGCAGTCGGACAAGCTGGCGAAGCCGGAACACGAAGCCGCGCCTGCCGCCAGGCCCGACGCCGACACCGTCGCCTCGGCCGCTGTCGCCGCGCCGGCGAAGGATTCGGCGATGTCCTTGCTTGTCGATGCTTCAGGCGTTCCGACACTGACCGCCACCGTCGGCAGCGAAGACGAGAAGCGCCGCCTGATCGACACGCTGTCGGCGGCGCTCGGCGCGGACAAGTTCCACGCGAACATCACGGTGGATCCGGACACGAAACCCGCTGCGTGGATCGGCGAAATCGGCGCGCTGTTGCCGCTCATGACGGTGCCGGACGCGCAGGCGCGGATCGCGGGCAGCACGCTGGATCTGAGCGGCCGCGCCGCCGACGCGACGCTCGGCTGGGCGGACAAGCTGAAAGCCGGCCTCGGCGCCGGCTGGACGATCACCGCGAACGGCGCGCAAGCCGCTGCCGGCGAGCGCGACGCAACCGGCGACAGCGCCTGCGCGCCCGGCATCGCGAAAAAGCTGAATCTCCGGCCGGTCAACTTCGGCTATGCGTCGAACGCGCTGCCGCGCGCGGCGCTCGCGAGTCTCGCGGAATCCGCGAAATCGCTGAAGAATTGCCACTCGGCCGGCAAGCCGATCAAACTGCAGATCGGCGGCTTCACGGACAGCACCGGCGATTCCGCGTTGAACACGCGGCTGTCGCAGAAACGCGCGCAGGCCGTGCGCCTGTATCTGATCCGCCACGGCGTGCCCGCGGACACGCTCACGGCGGAAGGCTTCGGCGACGCGAGCCCGGTCGGTGACAACGCAACCGCCGAGGGCCGCACGGCGAACCGGCGCATCGAATTCAAGGAAGTGAGCTGAACCGCGTTACGCGCCTGACGTTGCCTGCAAAGCGCGCCGCTCCGCTCATCGCGGACCGGCGCGTTTTCATTTGCCCGGCTCGCCGCGCCGCGCGCGGGGAAAGCCGTCGCCCATGAAATCCTGATCGAGATTGGCGGGCAGCATTTCGCGGGCGACTTCGATCCACGCGCGCGCCGCGTGCGACAAATAACCGTTGCGCCGCCAGCCGAGCGCCATGTCCCAGTGAATTTCGGGCGCGACCACCGGGCGGCAGGTGAACGCGTCGGCGTCAAGGCGGCGGCAATACGGCGCGGGCAGCAGCGCGATGCCGATGCCCGCCTGCACCAGCGCCGCCATGAAATCCCAGTGCCCGCTGCGCCCGACGATCGTCGGCGCGAAACCTGCCTCGCGGCACGCGTTGAGCACGACATCGTTGAGCGCGAGGCTCTCGCCGTAGAACACGAACGGCTCGGCGGCGAGATCGGTGAGCGCGACTTCGCGCGACGCGTCCCAGCGCGAACCCTTCTGCGCGACGAGCCACAAAATCTGCCGGCTCACGGGCAGGACGTCGAACACCGCGGTATCCACGGGCTGCAGCACGCCGCCCAGTTCCAGTTCGCCGTCGATGAGCGCCGCCTCGATCGCCTTCGAGCCGCGTTCGAACAGCTTGAGCTCGACTTTCGGATAACGCCGCCGGAATTCGGCGATGGCCGGCGTGAAAAGCGAGCCGCCCATCGGCGGAATGCCGATCGTGAGCGTACCGCGCCCGAATGTGCCGAGATCGTTCAGTTCGGCTTCGAGCCGCGCGTGCGCCGCCAGAACCTCGACGCCGCGCTGATACACGATCTGCCCGGCATCGGTCAGCACCATCTGACGGCCTTCGCGCAACAGCAGCGGCGAGCCGACCTCGTCTTCCAGCGCCTTCACCATCTTGCTGATGGTCGGCTGCGTCACGAACATGTGCTCGGCGGCGGCCGTGAAGCTCTTCTGCTTCACGACCTCGATGAAATACCGCAAGGCGCGCAATTCCATTTTCGACTCCGAATTCCACTTTGGAATGATTTGAATAAGGTTAAGTCATTTTTATTATGCGAAGGGCGCCCATATACTCGGCTACAGGTTAACCCTTATTCACCGCCGTCTTACGCAGAAGAGCCCGCCATGTCCGCCGTCCTGACCTCCCGAACCCAAGCCGCGAACGCCCGCGCGGCGCTCGGTCGATTCCTGCGCGTCGCGTTGCAGTCGACGGCGCTCGCGGGCATCTGGGTCGTGGCGGACTTCGTCGCGCGCAAGCTGGCGCTGCCGGTGCCCGGCGGCGTCATCGGGCTCGTCGCGCTGCTTGCGCTGCTGTTCTGCGGCGGCGTCGCGCCGCGCTGGGTGAAAGCGGGCGCCGACTGGCTGCTCGCCGACATGCTGCTGTTCTTCATTCCGGCGGCGGTCGCGGCGGTGCAGTACGGCGGCCTCTTCATGGAAGACGGCTGGCGCCTCGCGCTCGTTGTCGTCGGCGGAACCTTGATGGTGATGGTGGCAGTGGCCTTCGCTGTCGACCGGGCGGCGGGGCTGGAGCGCCGTCTCGCCCTGCGCCGCGCGCTCGTGGCGCGGCATGCGCGGGCCTGAAATGAATCGCTTCTACGCCTCCCTTTTCGCGGACGACTCCGCGCGCCTGATCGCGGCGGGCTGCTTCGTGCTGACGATCGCGCTCTATTTCGTCGCCAAGCATCTCTACGCGCGTTTCAGGCGCCCGTGGCTCACGCCGTTGCTCGCGGTGCCGGCCGTGCTCGCGCTCATTGTCGTGATGGCGCGCATCCCGTATCCGGTCTACTTCGCCGACACGCGCTGGCTCATGTGGCTGCTCGGCCCGGCGACCGTCGCGTTCGCGGTGCCGATCTACGAATACCGCGCGCTCATCAGGCGACACTGGCTGTCGCTGACGGTCGGCGTGACCGTCGGCATTCTGGTGGCGGTGGGCGGATCGCTCGCATTGGCGAAGCTGCTGCATCTGTCGCCCGAACTGCAGCGCAGCCTCGCGACGCGCTCCGTCTCCACCCCGTTCGCGCTCGCCGTCTCCGACAAGATCCACGCGCCGCGAGATCTCACTGCGCTGTTCGTGATCGCGACGGGCGTCTGCGGCATGTTGTTCGGCGAAATCGTGCTGGCGCTCGTGCCGTTGCGCACGCGGCTCGCGCGCGGCGCGTTGTTCGGCGCGGCGGCGCACGGCGTCGGCACGGCGAAGGCGCGTGAACTCGGAAGCGAGGAAGGCGTCGTCGCCAGTCTCACGATGATGATCGCGGGCGTCGCGATGGTGCTGCTCGCGCCGCTTTTCAGCCTGTTGCCGATGTAATGCGCCGAGCCGCGCGAATTCAGATTAGTCTTCGAAAAGATAAGAGCCGGGCGACATAAAATAGTCCGTTCTGTTTTCATCCGGCTCGATCATGCTCGCTACGTCCGTCATCATCCCCTGCTTCAACGCGGCGGCGACGCTCGCGCGGACGCTGGACAGCTGTATCGGGCAGCCGGAGGCGAAGCAGATCATCGTCGTGGACGACGGCTCGACCGATGGCTCGCAGCACATCGCCGCGCGCTATGCCGCGCAGTGTGCGCGCGTGAAGCCCTTGTTGCTGAACCAGAATTCCGGCGCGGCCCGCGCGCGCAACTGGGGCGCGATGCACGCCGATTTCGACATCCTTGCCTTCCTCGACGCCGACGACGAATATCTGCCCGGCGCGCTCCACGACGCAACCTCGTTTCTCGCCGGCAATCCGCATCAGCCGAGCATCCGGCTGAATATCGAGTTCTGCGGGTTTCCGGAGAAGATCACGAGCCATCCCGCTTTTGAAAAGCTGGGCGGGCTGCTCGCCGGAACGGTGCCGAGCAGCCTCGTGATCCGCCGGCCGGCTTTCATGGCGCTCGGCGGCTTTCCCAGCGACGAAATCTTCCGCACTGCGGGCGGCGAAGACATGCCCCTTTCGAAAGCGCTATTCACGCTGTTCGGCAATACACGTTTCGACGGCCGCAAAGCCGTGCGCATGCATTTTCATCCGCGCATTCACGCCGAACGATTCTTTTCCATCAACATGGGCTTTTCCGCCGATCCCGCGCCGGAGCAGACCGCGGCGCTCATCGCGGAGCAAATGCGCATCATGCAGCGCGCCGTGAACGGCATGCAGACGCTGCGCGAATTGCTGAACGGGCCGGCCGCCAAAATCTAGCCGGAACGAGACCCGAATGCCGGTTCCATCGTTGAGACTTTGCTACAATCGCCACTCGCTTCCGAGGAGCGTTGCGACGGGTAATCGCTGAAATTTGCCCGCCAGGCTCGGAGCATTCAATCCGGACGGTTCGAAGGCATATCAAATGCCCGCTGAGCCACCGCATCGAACGGCGCTCACGTCAACATTTCTAGACTATTTAGAAAGGAGGGCGTGATGAACGCCGCAGTTCTCGATTCCAAAAATTCCAAGGATTACGTCGTCGCCGACATGTCGCTGGCCGCATGGGGCCGCAAGGAACTCGACATCGCCGAGACGGAAATGCCCGGTCTCATCCAGACGCGCGAAGAGTACAAGGCGCAGCAGCCGCTGAAAGGCGCGCGCGTCGCGGGCTCGCTGCACATGACCATCCAGACCGGCGTGCTGATCGAAACGCTGACCGCGCTGGGCGCCGACGTGCGCTGGGCATCGTGCAACATTTTCTCGACGCAGGATCACGCGGCCGCCGCCATCGCCGCGGGCGGCACGCCGGTGTTCGCGTTCAAGGGCGAATCGCTCGACGAATACTGGGAGTTCTCGCACCGCATCTTCGAATGGCCGAACGGCGAATTCGCCAACATGATTCTCGATGACGGCGGCGATGCCACGCTGCTGCTCATTCTCGGTTCGAAGGCGGAGAAGGACCGCTCGGTCATCGCCAAGCCGACGAACGAGGAAGAAGTCGCGCTGTACAAGTCGATCGCGCGCCATCTCGACGCCGATCCGACCTGGTATTCCACGCGTCTCGCGCACATTCAGGGCGTGACGGAAGAAACGACCACGGGCGTGCATCGTCTGTATCAGATGGAAAAAGAAGGGCGTCTGCCGTTCCCGGCCATCAACGTGAACGATTCGGTCACGAAGTCGAAGTTCGACAACCTGTACGGCTGCCGCGAGTCGCTCGTCGACGGCATCAAGCGCGCGACCGACGTGATGATCGCGGGCAAGATCGCGGTCGTGGCCGGTTACGGCGACGTGGGGAAGGGCTGCGCGCAATCGCTGCGCGGCCTGGGCGCGACCGTGTGGGTCACGGAAATCGATCCGATCTGCGCGCTGCAGGCGGCGATGGAAGGCTATCGCGTCGTGACGATGGAATACGCCGCCGACAAGGCCGACATCTTCGTGACGGCGACGGGTAACTACCACGTCATCAACCACGACCACATGAAGGCGATGCGCAACAACGCGATCGTCTGCAACATCGGTCACTTCGATTCCGAAATCGACGTCGCGTCCACGCGTCAGTACACGTGGGACAACATCAAGCCGCAGGTCGATCACATCATCTTCCCGGACGGCAAGAAGATCATCCTGCTGGCTGAAGGACGTCTCGTGAACCTCGGCTGCGCGACCGGCCATCCGTCGTTCGTGATGTCGAACTCGTTCACCAACCAGACGCTCGCGCAGATCGAACTGTTCTGCGAAGGCAAGAAGTACGAGAACAAGGTCTACGTGCTGCCGAAGCATCTCGACGAAAAGGTCGCGCGTCTGCATCTGGGCCGCATCGGCGCGGAACTGACCGTGCTGTCGAACGAGCAGGCCGGCTATATCGGCGTCGATAAAAACGGCCCGTTCAAGCCGAACCATTACCGCTATTAATCGCTCTCGGCGGCAGAGCGGCGCGCGGGCGTTTCGGCCCGCGCGCGACCCAAGGCTTCAACCGGAGATTCTTCGATGACCGTGCTCCTGACATGGCTGATCAATGCGCTCGCGCTCCTGATCATTACCTATCTCGTGCCGTCGATTCATATTCGCAGTTTCGGCACGGCGCTCATCATCGCGGTGGTGCTCGGGCTCATCAACGCGATCCTGCGCCCGCTGCTCATCATCCTTACATTGCCGGTGACGATCCTCACGCTCGGCCTGTTCATCCTCGTGGTGAATGCGCTGTGTTTCTGGCTGTGCTCGTCGCTGCTGAAGGGCTTCGAAGTATCGGGATTCTGGTCCGCGTTCTTCGGCTCGATTCTCTACAGCATCGTGTCGTGGCTGCTGTCGGCGCTGATCTTCGGGAACCGCAACTTCGGCTGAGTCGGGTCGTTCAGGCTTCGTCGTTCGACCAACACACATCATGAAACCGATCGAACTTTCATTCGAGTTTTTTCCGCCGAAGACGCAGGAAGGCGTGGACAAGCTGCGCGCGACGCGGGCCGAGTTGAAGAAGCTTTCGCCCAAGTTCGTCTCCGTGACGTTCGGCGCGGGCGGCTCCACGCAGCAAGGCACGCTCGACACCGTGCTCGAAATGGCCGCGGAAGGCTTCGAGGCCGCGCCGCATTTGTCGTGCATCGGCTCGTCGAGGGAAAACCTGCGCGCGATTCTGGCGCAATATCGCGGCCACGGCATTCGCCATATCGTCGCGTTGCGCGGCGACCTGCCCTCGGGCATGGGCGAAGTCGGCGAGTTGCGCTATGCGTCCGAGCTCGTGGCGTTCATCCGCCAGGAACACGGTGACTGGTTCAATATCGAAGTGGCCGCGTATCCGGAGTTCCATCCGCAATCGAAGTCGCCGCGCGCCGATCTCGAAAACTTCGCGCGCAAGGTGAAAGCGGGCGCGAATTCCGCGATCACGCAGTATTTCTTCAACGCGGATTCGTACTTCAAGTTTGTCGATGAAGCAAAGAAGCTGGGCGTCGACGTGCCGATCGTGCCGGGCATCATGCCGATCACGAACTTCTCGCAACTGATGCGCTTCTCCGACATGTGCGGCGCCGAAGTGCCGAAGTGGATCGCGCGCCGGCTCGAAAGCTTCGGCGACGACCGCGAGTCGATCCGCGCGTTCGGCGTCGATGTGGTGACGGGTTTGTGCCGCCGTCTCATCGACGAAGGCGCGCCCGGCCTGCATTTCTACACGCTCAACGGCGCGTGGGCTGCGAGGACGGTCTGCGAAGGCCTCGGCTTCAAGAGCGCCTGAACGCATTTCTGTTTTAACCGCGCGACGCTCGTCGCGCGGGTCTTTTCTTTTCCTTCGCACGCTTCAGCGTATGCGCGTCGCTCACACCGTAAATAGTCGCATCCCTGATTAACTTGGCGCCAGAGACCTGCAGACCGAGGTAAGACGGATAACGCCGAATTACATGGATGACCGCAGCGTGCGAGGCCCAGACCTAGGAGTTTTCCTAATAAGGCGAATTGTCAGTTAATCTGATTGACGCTCCTTCACTGCATCCCTAGATTTCTACGCAAAGAGCTCTGAACCTGGCGGTTTGCAATCCTTTTTAAATAGGAATGCAAATTACATTGCAGCCAAGAAGCGCTACAAGCGCGCTGTGGCATTCAGGTGCGCGTCTCCCCAAAAAGTCGAAGATATATAGATGGACGTGAGCATCACGATCAGGATCGAAAACGGCAGCGTCGAGGTCATCTGTCCGGGGGACTTCAGGATCAAGGCGGGGTCGTTCACGTTTGAGGGGCCGCAGAACGCCGACGCGCCATTGCCTAAGCTGCCTGACAGCGAATTCAAGCCGACCCACTCTTATCCGCTGACCCGTTGATTCATGATTATCAGCCCACCTTT
>FCOH02000069.1 GCA_001544595.2 Caballeronia peredens
AGCAACTCGGTCAACAACATCTACGAAACGGGTACGAAGTACTTCCATGCGAACAGCACGGGAGCGGACTCGTCGGCGGTGGGTGTGGACTCGGTTGCGATCGGTACGGGCGCGGTGTCGGCCAACAAGAACGACGTTGCACTGGGTGCAGGTTCGACGACGGCTGCGGTGGCGAACACCACGGGTGTGACGATCGGCGGCACGGCGTACACGTTTGCGGGTACGAACGCGACGAGCACGGTGTCGGTGGGTAGCGAAGGCAACGAGCGCACGATCACGAACGTGGCAGCAGGCCGCGTGACGTCGACGTCGACCGATGCGATCAACGGCTCGCAGCTGTACGCGACGAACTCGGCGTTGACCAACGCGATCAACGGTTCGAGCGCAGGCTCGGTGAAGTACGACGTTGTGAACGGCGTGACGAACTACAACAGCATCACGCTGGGTGGCGACACGTACAACAGCACGACGCACACGGGCGGCACGAAGATCATCAACGTGGCTGACGGCACGAACGCCGGCGACGCGGTGAACTACTCGCAGCTGACCAACGTAAGCAACTCGGTCAACAACATCTACGAAACGGGCACGAAGTACTTCCATGCGAACAGCACGGGAGTGGACTCGTCGGCGGTGGGTGTGGATTCGGTTGCGATCGGTACGGGTGCGGTGTCGGCCAATGCCAACGATGTGGCGCTGGGTGCGAACTCGACGACGGCTGCGGTGGTGAACACCACGGGCGCGACGATCGGCGGCACGGCGTACACGTTCGCAGGCAGCAACGCGACGAGCACGGTGTCGGTGGGTAGCGAAGGCAACGAGCGCACGATCACGAACGTGGCGGCGGGTCGTCTGTCGTCGACGTCGACGGATGCGATCAACGGCTCGCAGCTGTACGCGACGAACTCGGCGTTGTCCAACGCGATCAACGGTTCGAGCGCAGGCTCGGTGAAGTACGACGTTGTGAACGGCGTGACGAACTACAACAGCATCACGCTGGGTGGCGACACGTACAACAGCACGACGCACACGGGCGGCACGAAGATCATCAACG
>FCOH02000012.1 GCA_001544595.2 Caballeronia peredens
CATAAATACATACAGTTGTTGCGGTATCTAGGGTCAGAAAGCAGTCCAGCATGCAACACCCTAAAACATACCAACAGAATTGATAATTTATGTTATGTCAACTTAAACACCAAGAGCCAACCCGCCTCCAAACCCATCACTCCATCGCACCAGCCCGCTCCATCAAAAACTCCCGCTCACGCGCATTCTTCGCGAGCGACGCCGCATGCTCGAACTCGGCGCGCGCCTCATCCTTCCGTCCGAGCTTCGCCAGCAGATCCGCCCGCACGCTCGGCAACCAGTGATAACTCCTGAGCGCCGGCGCATCGCGCAAAGCATCGACGATCGGCAACGCTTCCGCCGGACCGTACGCCATGCTCACCGCCACCGCGCGGTTCAGTTCGACCACCGGTGTCGGCGCGGTCTGCATCAGTGCGTCGTAGAGCGCGACGATCATCGGCCAGTCGGTGTCGGCGGCGCTCGGCGCGCGCGCGTGGCATGCGGCCAGCGCCGCCTGCAGCGCGTACACGCCGCGCGCACCGCCCAGCGCTTCGGAACGCCGCAAAGCCGCGAGCCCGCGCCGGATCAGCAGCGGATCCCAGCGGCTGCGATCCTGATCCGGCAGCAGCACCGGACGTCCTTGCCGGTCGACGCGCGCCTTCGTGCGCGACGCCTGAATCTCCATCAGCGCGACCAGCCCGTGCACCTCGCTTTCATCAGGCATCAGTTCCGCCAGAATACGGCCGAGCCGCAGCGCATCCTCGCATAGCGCCGGGCGCATCCAGTCGTCGCCGGCCGTCGCGGAATAGCCTTCGTTGAACACCAGATAGATGACTTCGAGCACCGATCCGAGCCGCGCCGCGCGCGCATCCGCCTTCGGCACCTCGAACGGCACGCGGGCCGCCGACAGCGTGCGCTTCGCCCGCACGATCCGTTGCGCGATCGTCGGCTCCGGCACGAGAAACGCCCGCGCGATCTCGTCGGTCGTGAGGCCGCCGATCAGGCGCAGCGTCAGCGCGGCGCGCGCATCGACGGACAGCAGCGGATGGCACGCCGTGAAGATGAGCCGCAGCAGATCGTCGCCGATATCGTCCTCGCGCGCGGCGTCGAGCGCATCGACGAAATCCGGCGTGACGTGCGCTTCCTGCGCGTCGAGATCGCGCCCGTATTCCTCGTGCTTGCGCGCGTGCAGCGCGTGCTGCCGCAGACGGTCGAGCGCCTTGTTTTTCGCTGTCGTCATGAGCCACGCTCCCGGCTTTTCGGGCACGCCCGCCTCGCTCCAGTGCTCCAGCGCGGCGACGAACGCGTCCTGCGCCAGCTCCTCGGCGAGCGCGACGTCGCGTACGACGCGCGCCACGCTCGCGATCACCTTCGCCGACTCGATGCGCCATACCGCGTCGATCACGCGCCGGGTCGCATCGTCCGCGGCGCCTTTCTGCGTCGCCGGCCCGCTCACGCCGCTTCCGGATTCATGTGCACGAGTTCCCAGATATGTCCGTCCGGATCCTCGAAACCATGGCCGTACATGAAGCCGTGATCCTGCGGTTCGCGCGGCGCGCGCCCGCCCGCCGCGACGGCCTTCGCAACGAGTTCGTCGACTTCCGCGCGGCTCTCGCACGACAGGCACACGAGCGTTTCGGTGCCCGCGTGGGCGTCGACGATCGGTTTTTCCGTGAACGTCTGGAAGAATTTCCCGACCAGCAGCATCGCGTAAATGTTTTCCCCGATGACGAGGCACGCCGCGTCGTCGTTCGTGAATGCGGGGTTGAAGTTCAATCCGAGCGCCTTGAAAAACGTCATCGAGCGCTTGAGGTCGCGGACCGGCAAGTTCACGAAAATCTGCTTGTGCATGGCGAATGTCTCCTGGTTGGATGGTTGTCATCGTCGTTAATGACACGACGAACGGCGCTTCGAAAAATCGACGCGAAATTACCGACTCAGGGAAATCACTCAGTCAGAAATAGCACGGACCCACTTTGCGGACTTCGATCGTGCACCACGCCGCGGCGGGACATTCGGCGGCAATTGCGACCGCTTCGGCATGGGTTTCGCAGTCGATGAGGAAAAAACCGCCGATCATCTCCTTGGCCTCGGCGAAGGGTCCGTCGATCACGCGGGCGTCGCCGTTTGCGGTCGTGACGCGCGCCGCGTCCGTGAGCGACGTCAGCGATTCCACCGCCCGCAACACCCCGCGCGCCCGCAGCGAATCGGCAAACTGCACCATCTGGCCGTACGCCTCGCGGCCCTCTTCCTGGGTGCGCTGGGCGCGCTGTCCGACCGGTTCCACGACGAGTAGCAGATAAGCCACAACAACCTCCGCGAAAAAAATTTGGTGGCGTCCAAGGTAAACCGTGAGGCGCGCAACGGCAATACTGACGGGGTTTGAGAATTTCTTATGATGATTTAAACATTTATCATACGTTACAAGTACTTACGCGCTATTACGCACTGTTACCGGTCTTTCCTAGTAGGATTCGCTCCGATGCTTGTCTTATCAAACGTTCGCGCGCGCACTGTTTCGCGTGTCCGTAGCTGCTAGCGATCTGCGCAACACGCCCTGCAGCGTCCGACACCTCCCCGGTGGTCTCGATCCGCAAAACCCTCCGTGCTTCCTTGCGAAGCGCAGGGAAACGTTTGCGCCCTCGTTTTCCGGCTCGACGAGTCGAACATCGCGGGGCGTGCGCGATAAAACGCCTGGCCGGACGGCTTTCACCGTCCCCTGCCTGTCCGTCAAAACCCTCGATGCCCGATGGCGTCGCCGGGCGCTCTTTTGCGCGCCTGGTTCATGTGCGTATGACACGATGAAAAAGAATTCTCTCCTGCTTTCGATGCTCGCGTTTGCCCTCGCTGCCTGCGGCGGCGGCGGCGACGGCACGTCGCCCTCGTCGGCCGCGAACGCGGCCAGCGCGTCGAGCCCGTCGAGCATTAGTGCTCCGGCGACCGCATCCGGCAATACATCGTCGACGGCCAATGATTCGGGCGCTACCGGCTCGAGCGCCGCGGGTTCGAACGCCGCCGGTTCCAGCGCCAACGGATCCGCCGCGGGTTCGACCGCGAGCGGCTCGAACGGCGTGCCTTCGTCGCAGAGCTCGGCCGCGCTCGCGAGCGACGCCGCCGCGACCACGCAGGCCGCCGCGACTTCGGCATCGAACCTGCGCCTGTCGTGCGCGTCGCCGACGGTGTCGTCGGCAACGGGCGGCGACGGCGAGATCAGCGTCGATACGCCGGAATCGGACGGTTCGCGCATGTTCCAGACCAACACGAAGTTCAAGCTGGCGATCACGACGCGCATCGATTCGGCGGACACGCTCAAGTGGAGCATCGCCGATTCGGTCGGCAAGACCGTCGCGAGCGGCAGCTTCGCCGTGCCGTCCGTCGCCACGACGACCACCCTCACCTGCACGTCGACGCTCGCCGGCTACTTCGCCGTGTCGGCCACGCTCGCCAACGCGGGCGGCCAGGTGCAGACCTCGGGCACGCGTCCGAACGGTATCGCGACCTTCGGCGTGATCCCGAACGTGGCGGCCGCGATTCCCGCGGTCACGTATGCGAAGCAGGAGCAGCATCGCTTCGGCATGCAGGGCTTCAACGATAACGGCGTCATGCTCACGGCGCTCGGCATCACGTCGACGATCGACGACCGCCAGATGTCCGTGATGGAGCCGAACGGGCGCAACACGTTCAATCCGAGCGCGAACAACCTCGACCCGTTCTACACGTCGGGCAAGGTGATGCGCCTCGTGCGTCTCGACGGCATTCCCGGCTGGGCGAGCGGTCACGGCCTGAACCCGGACTACGCGTACGCACCGGCCGATCTGAGCTACTTCACGAATTATCTGGCCCGCGTCGGCCAGGAAACGGAAGCGATCCGCGCGAAGTATTACCCGACGATGTCGGCGAACTACTATCAGGTCACGTGGGAGCCCTACGTCCAGTGGAAAGACACGGACGCCAACTTCGTCGCGCTGTACAAGGCCGCCTATCAGGGCCTGCATTCGAAGGATCCGCGCGCGGTCGTCATGGGTCCAGCCGAGCCGTTTCCGTCGCTTACAACTGATCGCCTGAAACGCCTCGCGCCGCTCGGGCTCGCGCAGTATCTGGACGGCATCGCCACGCACGGTTATTACGATGCGGGCACGTCGCCGTCGCATCCGCCGGAGCGTCGTCATACGGATCCGGATCCGGCCGACGCCGCCAATTCGCTGCTCAACGAGATGCGCAACCTGCGCGCCGAAATGGCGAAGGACTACAAGCCGAACATGAAGCTGTTCGTCACGGAAACGGGCATCAGCTATGACGTCGGTTCGAACTACGGCCCGAATTATCCGACCCCGAACATCCTGTTCGCACAAGGCGCCGTCGTGGCGCGTACGCACATCATTCTGCTCGGCGAAGGCGCGGACCAGACCTACGTGTTCTTCGGTCCGGACTTCCCGGGCGAAGCGGGTCACGGCACGTTCTTCGACCTCGATCATCCGCAGGCCGCCTTCGGCACGACCAACATCAGCCCGAAGCCGGGCGCGATGGCTGTCGCGGCGATGACGCGCGTGCTGGACGGCACGACCACGCTCGGTCCCGTGAAGAACCTGCCCTCGGGCGTGTATGCGTACTCGTTCCAGCAACTGAACAACGGCCGTGTCATCACCGCGCTGTGGACGCATAACAATGCGGTCTGGCCGGCGTCGAACGGCAGCTTCAGCACGACGTACAGCACGAACTACAAGCTCAACGTCGATGCAGCCGGCACGAGCGGCACGGTGCAACTGATCGACGCGATGGGCAACGTCTCGAGCGCGCCGTACACGAACGGCGCGATCACGCTGACCCTCACGGAGTCGCCGCAGTACGTGGTGTCGGTCAACGCGGATGTCGCGAAGAACAACTCGACCAAGCCGCAGGGCTACACGGGCGTCTGAACGTCCGGCGGTCGACGATGGCCGCAAGCGAGAAAAACTGCGCAGGCTTCCCTGCGCAGTTTTTTTTTCTTGCAGCTATCTCGATATTGACAAACCCGAACGCGCCACACGATACTGCGACACATGCACGCAGCCATCCTCGTCACCATCGCCGCGATTAAAAACCGTATGAACGCCATCTGTGGCGGGTCATCGGGAGAGCGTGTGCGCTAGCGAGACAGGCAAGCAATCATTCCGAAGGCCCCGCCGCAAGACGGGGCCTTCTTGTTTTTGCGTGCCCGGTTCCGTCTTCGGCTCACATCGTGGAGAGCAAGATGGAAGAAGTGTCGCAAGTCTCTGGAAGCTGTGGCGTCGGCCACGGCGTCGCGTCGGGCAGGCTGGGCTCGTCGGGCGCGCGGGTGGTTGTTTTCATCGACGTGCATCCGCATCAGACGGTGTCGTGGCGCCTCACGCGCGATGCCGAATTGCGCGTCGCCGATGCATCGGCGGCGTCGGTGTGGGTCACGCGTCATCAGGATCCCTACGACTACTGGGTGAGGCCCGGCGATGTCGTGCGCCTGTCGCGCGGCGAACGCGTGTGGCTCTCGTCGGAGGGCGATCGCGCAATCGAAGTGTCGCTCACGTCGTATCGCGATGCGCGCCGCGGCGCGCTCGGACGCTGGCTCGCGAGGTACTGGCCGCGCATCGCGGGGCCGCATGCGAACGCGCTCTAGCTCAGGGCTCGACGCAGCGGAAATTCGCCGCCGCATTGATACTGCCGCGGCCGATATAGCGCGGATAGTTCGGATAACGGCATATCGGCCGCGTGCGTCCGTTGGTGGCGGGCGCGATGTCGCTGCCGATGAGCGTCTCCGGCGCGACGCCGCTGCTCACCCATTCGTCGAGGGCGCCGAGTTCGTCCCATGCCGGAATGAACACGCCGTTGCCGTGCTGAAACCCCGGCACCATGTAGAGCCGCATGAAGGAATCGACGGTGTCGCTGCCGTATCGTTCGACGAGCCCGCGATAGAACGCGATCGTCTGATTCGGGCTGATGACTTCGTCGGACAGGCCGTGCATCGCGATCAGCTTGCCGCCGTGTGCGATGAACGCGGAGAAATCCGGGTTCATCGCGCCGACGGTGTACGCGAGCGTGATCAGGCGCTGCTTGAAGCGGCCGGGATTGTCGATATCGAACGTGAGCGCGCTGTAGCCGAGATCGCGTGCGACGAAGTGGCGGAGGTACGCATCGCCTTGCGCGAACAGATAGCCGTTCGCCGCGAAGGTCGGCGGATTGAGCAGCGTGGGCGAATCGCCGAGGCCGAGCGTGCCCGAGAAGTCCACGCCCTGAAACACGTTGTAGCCCGGATAACGGTCGACGCCGTACGCGAGCGGATACGGCATCGTGAGGCCGTCGCGCAGGGCTTCGAGCGTGTCGAGCTGCGCATCGGACAGGCAACTGTCGCGCAGTGACGGACGCTGCCCGTTCGCGCAGCGCAGCGACGCGATGATCTGCGGCTCCAGCTTGCGGCACGCCTCGACATTGCTGACGATGCCGTCGGCCGCGCCGTCGAGGCGGTCGCAATCGTGCACGACCGTCTCGAACACGCGCCGCTGCTGCGCGAGCCCGACGAAGCCGCCGGGCTTCGCATACGACGACTGCCCGACCTTCACGCCCATCAGCCGCACGCCCGAGAAGTTGATCGCGGGCGCGTTGGCGATCACGCCGTCGTAATCGTTCGGAAAGCGCTCGATCACGGTGAAGCCTTCCCGCCCGCCAGTCGAGCCGCCCGCGAAGTAGGTTTTTTCGGGCGAACGGCCGTAGCCCATCTGAATGAGCGCCAGCGCGACGTCGCGCGTTTTCTTGAGATGCCCGAAGCCGAAGTTGACGATGGCTTCGTCGTTGACCGCGAAATCCGCGCGCCCCGCATTACCGACGTGTCCCGAATCCGAGCCGAACGTCGCATAGCCGCGCGCGAGCGGCGTCGAGTCGGGCGCGAAGGACATCGGCTCGGTGCCGGACACGATCGTGCCGTTGTAGCCCCCGCCGCCCATCTGCAGGGCGCGGCCGTTCCAGCGCGTCGGCAGATTCACTTCGAAGCGGATGTCGGGCGTCGTGTCCTGCAGCGCGCGGATATATCCGGTGATGCGGCAGTACTCGCCGTTACGGTTGCCGGGCGCGGCCGCCTTCACGATCGATGCGCTGAAGACGGTCGCGCCGCGCGTCGGCAGTCCGATCACCGAGGCGGGCACGATCTTGCCGTCGAGATCGTCGCAGTGCTTCGCCAGGTACGACGCCGCGTGCGCGTACGGCGCGTGCGCCAGCGCCGCGAGGGCGAACATCGCGACGAACGCCCGGAAGCGGAACAGATCGGAGGAAAGGAAGCGCAGCAAGCGAAACACGTCTCGGAAGTGACTACTTCAAAAGCCGCACAATATATAAGAACAGTTTGACGATCGCTATTCGGGACTGCCGGCCGTTGCAGCGGCACAACCGGTTCCCGGCCCGCGCGCGCTTCGGCGGCGGTTCACTCGCCGTCCCATTCGCCGCGCAGGTCGCTGTTCTCCAGAAGCTGTAGCAAGGTTTCGGCCGGACGGCCCGGATGCTTCGAGCCGAACGCAATGAACTCCACTTCCGGCAACTCGGGCAACTCCGCGCGGTTCACGGGCGGCGCCAGCCCGCGCGCTGCCAGAAAATGCGAACGGACGGTCAGTCCGAGGCCGCCGCGCGCCGCCGCGATGCAGCCCGCGTGACTGCTGCTCGTGCAGACCATTTGCCAGCTTGCGCCGGTCGTCGCGAGCGAATCGAGCACGACGCCGCGCGTGACGCTCGGCTCCGCGACCAGGATCAGCGGCAGCGGCTGGCTCGTATCGACGAGCGTGCCGGGCTTCGCGAGCCATTCGAGCCGCCCGGAAAACAGCCGCGTGCCGCGCGCGTCGCCCAGACGCCGCTTGCCGACCGCGAGATCGAGCTCGCCCGCATCGACCATCTGATAGAGCCGTCCCGTCATGCCGATGGTGATTTCCAGTTCCACATCCGGATGCGTGTCGCGAAACGCCGCGAGCACGCTCGGCAGCGGCCCGAGCGCGAGATCGTCCGACGAACCGAGCCGCACGCGCCCGCGCAGTCGCGGCGAGCTGAACTGCGACTGCGCGTGCGCCATCGCATCGAGAATGACGCGGGCGTGTACTAGCATGGCCTCGCCGTCGGCGGTGAGCGCGAGCGAATGCGTGTCGCGCACGAATAGCCGCCGCCCGACGCTCTCTTCCAGCCGGCGGATATGCTCGGACACGCTCGATTGCCTGAGCCCGAGTTGCCGTCCGGCGTCGGTAAAGCTGTGCGACGCGGCCACCGTCGCAAACGTGTTCAGCCAGACTGGATTCAGCATGCGACATTGTGATCGCCAAACACGATGACAGTCAATGCGGTTAGCGGTCTTCCCGATGACCCTGCGAGACACTAAACTTTCATGATTCGCGTGGGAAATCGGTTTCGAGCCGGGTTCGAGCCGGTTTCGAGCGACTTCCATCAGGCTTTCGATCACGCGTGGCTCCAGGCAAAACCTTTTCATGACCAGACAGTCCTCGCACACGGCGCTTCTTTGGATCGTCGCCGTGGGCTTTTTCATGCAGGCGCTCGACACGACCATCGTCAACACGGCGCTGCCGTCCATCGCGCGGAGTCTGCATGCCGCGCCGCTCGGCATGCAGTCGATCGTCGTCGCCTACACGCTCACGATGGCGCTGCTCACGCCGGCGTCCGGCTGGCTCGCGGACCGCTTCGGCACGCGCCGCGTCTATGCCGTGGCGATTTCGCTGTTCGTGATCGGCTCGCTCGCCTGCGCGAGCGCGCATACGCTGAACCAGCTCGTGCTGGCGCGCGTGCTGCAGGGCGTCGGCGGCTCGATGCTGCTGCCGATCGGACGACTTGCCGTGCTGCGCGCCGTCTCCGGCGAAGCGTATGTCTCGGCGCTCGCGATGATTTCCGTCGCCGGACAGGTGGGCCCGATTCTCGGCCCGACGCTCGGCGGCTGGTTCGTCGAATCGTTCTCGTGGCACTGGATCTTCCTGATCAACGTGCCGATCGGCGCGCTCGGCATCTACGCCGTGCAGCGCTTCCTGCCGAGCGACACGGTACACGACGCCCCACCCTTCGATTTCGTCGGCTGCGGCCTCTTGTCGATGTGCATGGTGTCCTTCTCGCTCGCCCTCGATTCTCCCGTCGAGACGCATCGCGGCGCGGTGTCGGCGGCGCTGTTCGCGCTCGCCGCGGTGTCGGCGTTCGCGTATGTCCCCTACGCGCGGCGCAAGCGCAATCCGCTCTTTCATCTCGGGCTGTTCAGCGAGCCGAACTTCAGCGTCGGGCTGATCGGCAATCTGCTCTGCCGCGTCGGTTCGAGCGCGGTGCCGTTCCTGCTGCCGCTCCTGATGCAGCTCGAACTTGGCTACAGCCCGCTGCATTCCGGCCTGATGATGCTGCCCATCGCGATTGCCGGCACGCTCAGCAAGCGCTGGATCGCGCAACTGGTGAAGCACTACGGCTACGACATGTTCCTGCTGGTGAACACGGCGCTCGTGGGGGCGTCGATCGTCGCGTTCGCGGCGTTTTCGCCGTCGCTGCCGTTGGCGGTCGAAATCGCGATTCTCGTCGTATTCGGGGCATCCAACTCGATGCAGTTCGCCGCCATGAACAGCGTCACGCTCAAAGGCCTGTCGATCAAGGACGCGGGCAGCGGCAACAGCCTTTTCTCGATGGTGCAGATGCTCGCGATCGGCCTGGGCGTGTCGATCGGCGGCTCGCTCGTGCAGGTGTTCCAGGGGCCGTTCTCGACCGCGACCGGCTTCAGGCTCAGCTTCGTGTGCATGGGCGTGGTGACGCTCCTGTCGGGCATCGTGTTCCGCCGGCTCGATCCCGGGCCGCAGGCCGCCGTGCCGGTCCGCGCGGGCACGTCCTAGCCGTTGGGGCTATCCTGTCCGTCCCGTCGGTTCGAGCGCATCGAATTCGAATGCAGTGGTTTCCACTCGGTCTCTTTCTTCTGGAGCGCAACTGTGCAATACGGCAAATTCGGCAATACCGGTCTCACCGTTTCGCGTCTCACGCTCGGCACGATGACCTTCGGCCTGCAGACCGAGGAAGACGTGTCGCGCAGCATCATGGACCGCGCGGCGGACGCGGGCGTCAATTTCATCGATACGGCGAACGTGTATCCGCTCGGCAGCGGCCACGATCTGGCCGGCCGTACCGAAGAGATCGTCGGGCGCTGGCTCAAGGGCCGGCGCGACCAATTCATCCTCGCGACCAAGGCCGTGCACGAAATGGGACCGCTCGCGTGGAACAAGGGCGCGTCGCGCAAGCATCTGCTCGATGCGATCGACGCGTCGCTCAAGCGCCTGAACACCGATTACGTCGATCTGTATCAGCTCCACAACGACGACCACGACACGCCGCTCGACGAAATGGTCGAAGCGCTCGACATCATCGTGAAGCAAGGCAAGGCGCGTTATATCGGCGTGTCGAATTTTCTGGCGTACCGCCTGGCGCGCGCGCTCGGCCGCTCGGACGTGCTGCGCGCGGCGCGCTTCGTTTCGGTGCAGCCGCGCTATAACTTGCTGTTCCGTCAGATCGAGCGCGAATTGCTGCCGCTCGCGACCGAAGAAGGTCTCGCCGTGATTCCGTACAACCCGCTCGCCGGCGGCTTGCTGACCGGCAAGCACAGCTACGGTGCGGGTCCGGGCGAAGGCCGTTTCACCAGCGCGGTCGGCAAGGCCGGCGCGATGTACACGCAGCGCTACTGGCACGAGCGCGAGTTTCACACGATCGAGGAAATCAACCGGATCGTCGCGCCGACGGGACGCTCGCTTGCGAGCACGGCGCTCGCGTGGGTGCTGGCGAATCCGGCGGTGACCTCGGCGATCATCGGCGCCAGCAGGCCCGATCAGTTGAACGAGACGCTTGCGGCAGTCGATCAGCCGATCGATCCGGAAATCAAGGCGAAGCTCGACGAGGCGACGGTCGAATATCGTTTCGGCGACGCGCTGCGCTGAACGCGGCGCGCCCCGCCGGCGCCTACGCGCGGGCCGCGCGCGCCCGGTAGACGCCTTCGAGCGAATACAGCGCGAGCGCGGCCCAGATGGCGCCATAGCCGATCAGCTGGTCGTGGCCGAAGTATTCCTGATAGATCACGACGCCGATCAGCAATTGCAGCGTCGGCGTGATGTACTGAATGAGCCCGAGCATCGACAGCGGAATGCGTCGCGCGCCCGCCGCGAAAAGCAGCAGCGGCACGGCGGTCACAGGCCCCGCCGCTGCAAGCAGCAGCTTCACGCCGAGCGAGGCGTGGGTGAAACCGCTGCCGCCGTGCGTGTTCAGGAACAGCAAAAACAGCAGCGCGACGGGGCACAGCAGCATGGTTTCGAGCGTCAGTCCTTCGAGCGCCCCGAGCGACGCCGTCTTGCGCAGGAGCCCGTAGCCGCCGAAAGTCAGCGCCAGCGCGAGGCTGATCCACGGCGGCGCGCCGTTCGCCCACGTGAGCCACGCGACGCCGAGCGCGGCGACGGTCACCGCGATCCACTGCACCGGCCGCAGACGCTCGTGCAGGAAAGCCATGCCGAACAGCACGTTGACGAGCGGGTTGATGAAGTAGCCGAGGCTCGCCTCGACGATGCGCCCGTCGTTCACCGCCCAGATATAGATGCCCCAGTTGGCCGAAAGCAGCACGGCGCTCGCCGCGAAGCGCGCGAGCAGACGCCGGTCGCGCAATACGGGCCCGAGCCACTTCCACTGCAGGCGCACGGTCAGCACGATCAGCAGAAAAAGCATCGACCACGCCATACGATGCGCGAGCATCTCGATCGCGCCGATCGAATGCAGGGCCTTGAAGTAAATCGGGAAAAGGCCCCAGATGGCAAAGGCCGCGAATGCGTAGACGACGCCTGGATTCATTGTTCGATGCGTTGCGCGGTGCCGCCATCCGCACTGGAAAGCGTTCCGCAAGGATTGGAAGCCGGATTTTAGTCGACGGTCCGCGTCGGCTCCAGCGACAGTCACACGCTATTGCGCACTGTATGCGTACTGTTTTGCGAACCCCGGGACGATTTCTTGCTCGAACCCTGAGCGCAAAACCCCGCCGACGCCCGCCGGAGCAGCCCGAGGGCCGTGATAGCATGCCCCGGCCTCCCGATTGACGTCAGCGATCCCGTTCCGCCCTCTTCCTCGCTAATGAACAACCATACCGTCCATCAGAGCTTTTTCCATATCCTGCTGTTCGTCGTGACGCTCGCGCTCGCGTGGGTGTTGCTGCCGTTCTTCGGGGCGATCTTCTGGGGCGCGATCCTCGCCATCCTGTTTCAGCCGATGCAGCGCTATCTCGCCGTACGTTTCGGCAAGCGCCGCAATCTCGCCGCGCTGACGACGCTCGGCGCGGCGATTCTCATCGTCATCATTCCGCTCGCCATCGTCGCGGTGACGCTCGTGCAGGAAATCGCGCTCGTCTACGCGCGCATCAAGAGCGGCGATCTGAACTTCGGACTTTACTTCCAGCATGTGCTGCATGCGTTGCCCGTGTCGGTCCAGCAACTGCTCGGGCGCTACGGCCTCGACGACATTCCGGGCGTGCAGCGCCGCCTGATGGAAGGCGCCACGCAGATCAGCCAGTTCGCGGCGGCGCAGGCGCTGTCGATCGGCCAGAACACGTTTCAGTTCGTCGTGAGCTTCGGCGTGATGCTCTATCTCGTGTTTTTCTTGCTGCGCGACGGCGGCGAGATCGGCCGGCGCATCCGCCGCGCGATTCCGCTCGATCCCGAACCGAAGCAGCATCTGATCGCGAAGTTCACCACGGTCGTGCGCGCGACCGTCAAGGGGAACATCGCGGTCGCGGCCGTGCAGGGATTGCTCGGCGGACTGATTTTCTGGGTTCTCGGCATCAGCGGTTCGCTGCTCTGGGGCGTGCTGATGGCGTTCCTGTCGCTGCTGCCGGCGGTCGGCGCGGCCATTGTCTGGGCGCCCGCCGCAATCTACTTCTTCATGACGGGACAGATTCTCAAAGGGCTGATTCTCGTCGTGTTCTGCGTCGTCGTGATCGGGCTCGTGGATAACGTGCTGCGCCCGATTCTCGTCGGCAAGGACACGAAGATGCCCGACTGGGTCGTGCTCATCTCGACGCTCGGCGGCATGGCGCTCTTCGGCATCAACGGCTTCGTGATCGGGCCGCTGGTTGCCGCGCTGTTCATGGCGAGCTGGGATCTGTTCTCGCAGGACGAGGCCGCGAAACAGTAAGCGCCATGAAAAACCGGCTCTGAATCAGAGCCGGTTTAGCCGTTCGATTGGGCGCGCGCCGTTCAGCGCGAATTCGGCGCGACGTACTTGCACTCGAAGCGCTTCCTGACCGTGCCGTTTTCATCGACGCTTTCCAGATACACGTCGAACTGCCACAAGCGCGCCATGTGCTTGAGCACTTCGTCGCTGTCGTTCGACAGATGCCGGTTGTCGGTCATGAAGTGACGCAGCGTCAGACTGCGGTCGCCGCGTGTATTGACGGAATACACCTGAATGTTCGGCTCGCGGTGATGAATGTCGTACTGCCGCGACAACGCCTGACGCACATAGCGATAACCGCTGTCGTCGTGTATGGCCGAGACTTCGAGCGCGTCGCGCATGTCGTCGTCGAGAATCGAGAAGAGACGCATCTCGCGAATCAGGTGCGGCGACAAGTACTGCGCGATGAAGCTCTCGTCCTTGAAGTTGCGCATGGCGTAATGCAGGGACTCGAGCCAGTCGCTGCCCGCGAGTTCCGGGAACCACTCGCGGTCTTCGTCCGTCGGGTTTTCGCAGATGCGGCGGATGTCGCTCATCATTGAAAAGCCGAGCGCGTACGGGTTGATGCCGCTGTAATACGGCTTCGTCACCGGCGGCTGATACACCACGTTCGAATGCGAATGCAGAAACTCCATCATGAAGCCGTCTTCGAGGCGGCCTTCGTTGTAGAGCGTATTGAGCAGCGTGTAGTGCCAGAACGTGGCCCAGCCTTCATTCATGACCTGCGTCTGACGCTGCGGATAAAAATATTGGCCGACCTTGCGCACGATGCGGATGACTTCCCGCTCCCACGGCTCCAGCAGCGGCGCGTTCTTTTCCGCGAAATACAGCAGGTTTTCCTGCGGCTCCGGCGGATAGCGGCTCTCGGTTTCCTCGGGCGACGTTTCCTTGCGGTTCGGCAGCGTGCGCCACAATTCGTTGACCTGCGACTGCAGATACGCCTCGCGCTCGCGCCGCATTGCCGCTTCCTTCGCGAGCGACAGTTTCTGCGGCCGCTTGTAGCGGTCCACGCCGTAATTCATCAGCGCGTGGCACGAATCGAGCAGTTCCTCGACGCGATCCAGCCCGTAACGCTCCTCGCATTCCGCGATGTAGTTCTTCGCGTACACGAGGTAATCGATGATGGCGTGCGCGTCCGTCCACAGACGGAACAGATAATTGCCCTTGAAAAACGAGTTGTGCCCGTACGCCGCGTGCGCGATGACGAGCGCCTGCATCGTCATGGTGTTTTCTTCCATGAGATACGCGATGCAGGGATTCGAATTGATGACGATTTCGTACGCGAGGCCCATCTGCCCGCGCCGATAGCCTTTCTCGGTGGAGAGAAAATGCTTGCCGAACGACCAGTGCCGATAGTTCACCGGCATGCCGACCGAGGCATAGGCATCCATCATCTGCTCGGAGCTGATGATCTCGAGCTGGATGGGGTAGACGTCGAGCCCGTAGCGATTCGCGACGCGCGAGATTTCCGCGTCGTATTCCTCGATCAGCTCGATGCTCCAATCCGACGGGAACGGAAGTGGTCGCCGCTTTTCTGCAACATTCATTCTGCCTTCCTCGTGCGCCTCGTGCTGCTCTGCGGACGCATTGCGTTGCCCTGCTTCGGGCCCGAGCCTGGAAGAAACACGATCGTCCGTGCCTTCCAGCTGATAACCCCGCGTCTCGTTATGCAAATGCCTCGTCATGCGGCCGCCTGTTGCTTCTCGAACAGTTCGCGGAACACCGGATAGATGTCCGCCGCCGAATCGACTTTCTTCATGGCCAGCTCGGGCGCGCCCATGGCAAGCTGAGCATACTCCAACCAGAGATTCTGCTCCTCTGGCGCAACTTGAATATAGGCAAAATACCGGACCTTCGGCAGGATGTCGTCGGCGAGAAGCTTGCGGCACTTCGGGGAATCATCGGTCCAGTTGTCGCCGTCCGATGCCTGAGCCCCGTAAATGTTCCATTCGGTCGGCGAATAACGCTCGTCCATGATCTTCTTCATGAGCTCGAGCGCGCTCGACACGACCGTACCGCCGCTTTCCGTCGAATGGAAGAAGGTGTCCTCGTCCACTTCCTCGGCGCGCGTATGGTGCCGGATGAACACGACCTCGATCTTCTCGTAGTTCCGCTGCAGGAACAGGTAAAGCAGGATGAAGAAGCGCTTCGACAGGTCCTTGCGCTGCTCGTCCATGGAGCCTGACACGTCCATCAGACAGAACATCACCGCTTTGCTCGACGGCGTCGGCTGCTTCACGCGGTTGATGTAGCGCAGGTCGAACGGATCGATGAACGGAATGCGCGTGATCCGTCCCTGCATGATGACGATGTCCGCTTCCAGCCGGGCGATTTCCTCGGGGTCGGCGTTGTCTTCCTTCAGTTCCTCGAGTTGCCGCTCCAGATCGCGCAATTGCGTGGCGAGCGGCCAGCCGAGCGCGATGCGCCGGCCGAGCGCGGAGCGCAGCGATCTCACCACGTCGATGTTGTTCGGCGTGCCTTCCGCCGCCCAGCCCGCGCGCACGTTTTTCCACGTCGGCACGGCGAGCAGCTGGGTTTTGACGAGGCGCGGCAGTTCGAGGTCGTCGAAGAAGTACTGCATGAACTCTTCGCGCGACAGTTCGAAGACGAAGTCGTCCTGCCCTTCACCCTCGTTGCTGGCGCTCTTGCCGCCGCCGCCCGCGCCGCCCGGCGGCCGCGGAATCTTGTCGCCGCGAATGTAATCGGCGTTGCCCGGATGGACGTACTCGCGCTTGCCGCCCGGTCCGTGACGGAACGACGGTTCGGAGATGTCCTTCTTGGGAATGGTGATGCTCTGGGTGCTTTGAATGTCTTTGATGCTGCGATCGCGCACCGCGTCGGAAACCGCGCGGCGAATGTAACTCTTGACGCGTCGCAGAAAGCGTTCGCGGTTGGCGATGCTCTTGTTTTTGCCGGCTAACCTGCGGTCGATGATTTGGTGCAGCACATCCAGTCTCCCGCGTTATTGGCGAGGGGGCGAGGCGCTGCGCGAAGCTTGAGGCCGCGTGCGGCCGGTTGTGCAGCGTCTCTGTCTCGCAAACTGTCCACTGTGCCGCACGGACGCAATGCGCGCGCCCGGACGACAGTGACATCTTAACTCCCGCGCTGCGCGGGACCGGAGTTGGCGAACAGCCTGCCCGTGCGCCCGCTCCGATCGACGGGCTTCGCGATGGCCGTCAAGCCGCTCGCGTCGCCCTCACGACATTACATCACGACGATCACGACGACTTGCGCACGCGCAGGTACCAGTCGCACAGGAGACGCACCTGCTTCGGCGTGTAGCCCTTCGCGACCATGCGATTGACGAAGTCTTCGTGCTTGCGCTGCTCTTCGGCCGAGCCCTTCGCGTTGAACGAAATCACCGGCAGAAGTTCTTCGGTGTTGGAGAACATCTTCTTCTCGATGACCACGCGCAGCTTTTCATAGCTGATCCACGCGGGGTTCTTGCCGCCGTTGGCCGCACGCGCGCGCAACACGAAGTTCACGATCTCGTTGCGGAAATCCTTCGGGTTGCTGATGCCCGCGGGCTTCTCGATCTTCTCCAGCTCGGCGTTCAGGGCCGCACGGTCGAAGCTCTCGCCGGTGTCGTGATCGCGGAACTCCTGATCCTGAATCCAGAAATCCGCGTACGTCACATAGCGGTCGAAGATGTTTTGTCCATACTCCGAATACGATTCCAGATAAGCGGTCTGAATCTCCTTCCCGATGAATTCGGCGTAGCGCGAAGCCAGCACGTCCTTGATGAAGGACAGATACTTCTGCTCCGTTTCCGGCGGGAACTGCTCGCGTTCGATCTGCTGTTCGAGCACGTACATCAGATGCACCGGATTCGCCGCGACTTCGGACGAGTCGAAGTTGAAGACGCGCGACAGGATCTTGAACGCGAAGCGCGTGGAGACGCCCGTCATGCCTTCATCGACGCCCGCGTAATCGCGGTACTCCTGATACGACTTCGCTTTCGGATCCGTGTCCTTGAGGTTCTCGCCGTCGTAGACCTGCATCTTCGAGAAGAGGCTCGAATTTTCCGGTTCGTGCAGGCGCGTGAGCACGGCCATCTGCGCCATCATCTTGAGCGTGCCCGGCGCGCAGACCGCTTCGGCGAGCGACGAGTTGCGCAGGAGCTTTTCGTAGATCTTGATCTCTTCGCCGTAGCGCAGGCAGTACGGCACCTTCACGACGAAGATACGATCGAGCAGAGCCTCGTTGTTCTTGTTGTTGCGGAACGCCTTCCACTCCGACTCGTTCGAGTGAGCGAGGATGACGCCGTCGAACGGAATCGCACCGAAACCTTCCGTGCCCTTGAAGTTGCCTTCCTGGGTTGCGGTGAGCAGCGGATGCAGCACCTTGATCGGCGCCTTGAACATTTCGACGAATTCGAGCAGGCCCTGATTCGCAAGGCACAGGCCGCCGGAATAGCTGTAGGCGTCCGCGTCGTCCTGCGAATAGGTTTCGAGCTTGCGGATATCCACCTTGCCGACGAGCGAGGAGATGTCCTGGTTGTTTTCGTCGCCCGGTTCCGTCTTCGCGATACCGATCTGACGGAGGATGGACGGATAACGGCGCACCACGCGGAACTTGCGGATGTCGCCGTTGTACTCGTGCAGGCGCTTCACGGCCCACGGCGAAAGAATGCTTTTGAGATAGCGGCGCGGAATGCCGTATTGCTCTTCGAGCACCGGGCCGTCTTCGTCGTAATCGAAGAGACCGAGCGGCGATTCGTTGACCGGCGAGTTCTTGAGCGAATAGAACGGCACGCGTTCCATGAGCTGCTTCAGTCGTTCGGCGATTGACGACTTGCCGCCGCCCACCGGCCCCAGCAGATAGAGAATTTGCTTCTTCTCTTCGAGACCCTGAGCCGCGTGCCGGAAGTACGACACGACGTTCTCGATCACGTCCTCCATGCCGTAGAACTCGCGGAACGCCGGGTACACCTTGATGTTCTTGTTTGCAAACACACGCGATAGACGCGGGTCGAGGCGAGTGTCGACCATCTCCGGTTCCCCGATGGCCGTCAACATGCGTTCGCCCGCTGTTGCGTATGTGGCCGGATCTTCTTTGCAGAGCGCGAGATACTCTTCGAGCGAGAATTCCTCCTCGCGGGTTTTTTCGAAGCGGGTCGCGAAACTGCTGTAGATATCCATGCTACCTCCTCGCCGAAGTCAGAAAGCTATGTCGTGCGCAACGCGCGTAATCGAAACGACATCGCTTGAAATCATCCTAAACCCTTTCGAATTTTTTTTCACGCACTTGCGTTGTTCATTTGCTTCGAAGAATTCCTAGCTTGGTGAGTTATTTTCGTTCACCTACAATCCTCATCCCAATGTCCATATCGTGTTGCCGGACATCTCCCCTGCCTGTACGTTTCACCGCGCTCTCGCGTACTAAAGAGCAGCGCCTATCCGCCATTGCAACGCGTATATCGCGCTTGCGCACGCTGGCAGTCGAAGTCACGAGCGGCTGCTCGCATCATCAGGTGACATACGTGCGCGCGGGCTCGCCGGATGCGGCGTCGCGAGTCGCGCGCGGCATCGTCAATACCCGTTTCCGATGTATGGTATTTGCCCGCGTCTTCTTCATGCGAGCACCAGTTCCAGTTCGCCGATGCGATCGATCGCACCATGCAGCATCGCCGGTCCTTCCACGCGGTATGCGCCCGTGTAAGAGCCTGTCGTGATCGTCCAGAACGGTTCGACCGTCAATCCCATGCGCGAACAATGGTTGACGAGCCAGGGCAGCAATTCGCGCGGATCGCCCGCCGGATTGCCGAACGCGGCCGGCGCAATGGGCACGCCGTCGAGCGTGAATTCGAGGCGCGGCGTGAGAAAGTCGAAACCCGGCGCGACGACGTCGTACGGCTCCATGCCGGAGACGACGAGCGCGCCGTTGTTCTGCGAGTCGGCCAGTTGCGCGAGCGGGTCGAGATTGGGCCATTGCGCGAAACGGCTGTCGACCACTTCGAGCGCCACCGCAACGCCGCCGATCGCGTCGAACACTTCCTCGCGCGTGTAAGGTTCGATCCTGGCGGGCAGCGCGTACGCGAAGCGAAACGCGATCTCGAGTTCCACCAGCACGCGAAAGAATGAGTCGAACGGCAGGCGCGCGGGGCTCGCGTAAAGCAGCGCCGCGTCGATGGGCGCGCCCGTGGCGAGCGCGTCCGGCGCACGCGCGCCGATCTTCCACGCGCCGATGCGCGCTCCGGTCGCTCTCAGCATCTCGTGCTGGATCGCGTACGCGGTCGGCGCGTCGGCGGGAATGTCGGCGGGCTCCAGCACTTCGATCAACTGATGCCGGGCGCGAGCTTGCGCAAGTTTCGCGGCGAGTGTCGATCCGGTCATGTCGATGTCCTCGTGTGAACGGTGACGCACACCCGTCAGTGTACGGGTTACCGGATCGACGTTGCTCGCGTCCATCGAGATTCGTGCGCGGCGACAGTCCGCCGCCGCGTTTCATGTTTCAGAACGTTTCCCAGTCGCCGTTCGCCTCGGACACCGCCGCCGCCTTCGCCGCAGGCACGGGCGCGGGCGTCGTGCGCCGCTCCGAGGCCTTGGCGGGCTTCATCGCGGGCATTGCGGCCATCGCGGGCTTGTGGCCGGCCTTCGCGGCCACCGTTACACGCGATGCAATCGCCGCTGCCGGCGCGGATGCCGGCGCCGCGCCATCCGTCACCTGAAACACCGCCACGGCCTGTCGCAGGCGCCCGGCCTGATCTTCCAGCGACTGCGCGGCCGCCGCCGCTTCCTCGACGAGCGCCGCGTTCTGCTGCGTCACTTCGTCCATCTGCGTGACGGCGCGCGACACCTGTTCGATGCCGCTCGACTGTTCCTCCGACGCCGCCGCGATCTCGCCCATGATGTCCGTTACGCGCTGCACCGCGCCGATGATCTCGGTCATCGTGCGGCCGGCTTCGTCGACGAGCGTCGAGCCGGTCTGCACCCGCGCCACCGAGGTGTCGATCAGTTCCTTGATCTCCTTCGCCGCCGCCGACGAGCGTTGCGCGAGACTGCGCACCTCGCCCGCCACGACCGCGAAGCCGCGCCCTTCCTCGCCCGCGCGCGCGGCTTCGACCGCCGCGTTGAGCGCGAGAATGTTGGTCTGGAACGCAATGCCCTCGATGATCGAAATGATGTCCGCGATCTTCGACGAACTGCGGTTGATTTCGCCCATCGTGTCGACGACCTGATTTACGACCGCGCTGCCCTTGCCCGCGATCTCGGAGGCGTTCGCGGCGAGCGCGCTAGCCTGGCGGGCGTTGTCGGCGTTCTGGCGCACGGTGCCCGTCAGTTCTTCCATGCTCGACGCGGTTTCCTGCAACGCGGACGCCTGCTCTTCCGTGCGCGACGACAGATCGGTGTTGCCCGCCGCGATCTGCTGCGTGGCGGACGCGATCGATTCGCTGCCCGAGCGCACCGTGCGCACCGTCGACAACAGGCTCGCGCGCATTCGGGCGAGGCCTTCGAGCAGGAGCCCCATCTCGTCGCGCGACGTGACGACCACTTCACGGCGCAGATCGCCCGCGGCGATGGCGTCGAAGTGGCCGAGCGCGGCTTCGAGCGGACGCGCGATCGCGCGGCGCAGCGACACCCACGCGAACGCGGCCGCGGCGATGCCGAGCGCGATCGCCGTGAGACTCAGCGCGCGGAACCACAGGTAGCGCTCTTGCGCCTCCTCGTAGCTCTTTTTCGACGCTTCGGTCAGGAATTTGCGCAGCGCGTCGTTCGCGTTGGCGAGTTCGTTGTAGGTCGACTGCATAGCCTTGGCGTTCGCGACGATGGCGTCGTGATCGTTCGCCATGACCGCCGCCACGCCCTTATCGACGATTGCCTGAAGCGCGAGGCGTTTTTCCTGCGCCGCCTCCGCGAGACGCTTCTCGCCGGCCGACTGCGGCAGCGACACATACTCTTTCCAGTAGCCGTCGGCGCGCTCGCGCATCATGCGCGCGCGTTCGACCGTGGACGCCACTTCCGGCGTGCCCGCGAGCAGCGCCGCGCGATCGAATACGAGCCGCTCGCGCGCCGCGTACATCTCCGCGTTGCCGACGGCGATCGCCGCGGGCATCTGCACCGCGTAGGTGTCGAGAAACGCGCCGTTCGAGTGGCTCATGCCGGTGAGCCCGAGTGCGCCGATCGAGATGAGCAGCGCGCCCAGAAACGCCATCGAGATGCCGAGGCGCGCCTTGATCGTCAAAGCCTTTTTCATTGAGTTGTCCCTGTGCCGCAGCGAGCGGATCCTCCAGCCGATTGACGGCCGGCGCGCGCGGCAGCGAACAGCGGCCGCGGCGGCCGATGACGATCGCGCGGCCGATGCGCGTCGCCGTATCCGTCGTATCGCGGACAGACGACATCGCCCGTCCGCTACTGATGTAAACGGCGCGAAAGCACGGACACTTGAGGGAATTATTCGTATGAAGAGAAAACGGCGCGTCAATACGCGCCGTTATTCAACGATCATTGAAAAGTTATGCGGAAATTTCGCTGCGATGAGGAATCGATGGCTGCGCGCCCTCGCGCGTCACGGCGATCGCCGCCGCGCGCTGGCCGAACGCAATGGCGTCCCGCACGGCCGCCCCGCGCGCGAGTTCCGCCGCGAAGCCGCCGATGAACGTGTCGCCGGCGGCGGTCGTGTCCACCGCCTCGACGCGCGGCGACGTCAGATGCGCGCCGGCCTCGTCGTCTCCGTCCAGGAGCGCGAGCACGCCCTGCGCGCCGAGCGTCACGATGACGTTGCGCACGCCTTTCGCCTTCAGCGCCTGCGCGGCGCGGCGCGCGTCGTCCGGCGTGTCGATCGCGACGCCCGAGAGCGTCGCCGCTTCGAGCTCGTTCGGGATCAGATAATCGATCAGCGGGAACCAGTCCGGCGGCAATTTGCGCGCGGCGGGCGCGGGATTGAGGATGGTCGTGCGCTGCAGGCGCCGGCCGGCGGCGAGCGCGGCGCGCACCGTGTCAGTCGGCGTTTCGAGCTGGCAGACGATCACATCGGCGCGCGCGAGCAGCGCTTCTTGCGCCTCCACGCTCGCGGGCGTCACTTCCGCGTTGCTCCCGGCGACGATAACGATGGCGTTCTGACTCGCGTCGTCGACGACGATGAGCGCCACGCCCGTCGGCGCATTCGCGCTGGTCGCGAGCGCGCTGCAGTCGATGCCTTCCGTTTCGAGGCTGCGTCTGAGCGTCGCGCCGTTCGCGTCGTCGCCGACGCAGCCGATCATCGCGACCTGCGCGCCCAGACGCGCCGCCGCGACGGCCTGATTGCCGCCCTTGCCGCCCGCGACCTGCGCGAACGCGTGCCCGGCGAGCGTCTCGCCCGGTTTCGGCAGGCGCGGCGCGCGCGCGACGAGATCCATGTTGAGGCTGCCGACCACGGTCACGCGACCCATTGCTTCGCCCATCTTGTTCGTTTCCTCTGAATCAACCTTCGTTTATGCATTCGCGCTGCGTGCGTGACGGCGCGCTTCCGGCACGACCGCCGTCGATTCGCGGCGCACGAGGCGCGGCGCCACGACGCGGCGGCGCGTCGTCCCGGTCAGCTTGCCGGTGATGCGGTCGATCAGCGTCTGCGCAGCCATTTCGCCGAGCGCGCGCACCGACTGCCCGACCGTCGACAGCGCCGGATACGTATAGCGCGACAGTTCGACATCGTCGAAACCGATGATCGAGCAATCCGTCGGCACGTTGATGTGGCGCTCGGCCGCAGCACGCAGCGCGCCGATGCCCATCATGTCGTTGCACGCGAAGATCGCGGTCGGCTTCATGTTGTCGAGCAGTTGCGAGGCCGCGGCGTAACCGCCTGTCGCGGAAAAATCGCTCTGCACGATCGCGTTCGGCTCGATCTCGATGCCGCGCTCGGCCATCGCGCGGATGAAACCGTGCAGGCGCATCGCGGAGACCGCCGTCGCCACCGGCCCCGTGATGCAGCCGATTTCCGAATGTCCGAGCTGCAGCAGGTGCCGGGTCGCGAGATACGCGCCCTTTTCGTGATCGATCTGCACGAGGTCGGACTGCAGCCCCTCGATATTGCGATCGACGATCACGAGCGGCTCGCGCGCGCCCGCGAGGCATTGCGCGAGCACCGAGTCCTCGCCCGCCGAGGCGATCACCAGCCCGTCGATACGCTTTTCCTGCAGCACGCGCAGATAGCTGCGCTGCTTCGCGGGATCGTCGTCCGAATTGCAGAAGAATACGCAATAGCCGTTCTTCGCGCAGCCGTCCTCGACGCCGCGCGCGAGCTCGGCGAAATACGGATTGGTCGCGTTCGGCACGAGCAGGCCGATGGTCGCCGTCGAACGCGCCTTCAGCGAGCGCGCCACCGCCGACGGCACGTAGTCGAGCTCGAGAATCGCCCGCTCGACTTTCGCCCGCACATCGGCCGATACCGGTCGCGAGTTGTTCACTACGTGGGATACCGTCGTAAACGACACCCCGGCAATGGCTGCCACGTCTTTGATCGTCGCCATACATCGTCCTTCGCTTTGCTTTGGTCCTGCTGCTCTTATTGGTCGTAAGGCGTCCGGCGCGTCATGCTCTCTCACGCCGTGCTGCTGCTTCCCCGCGCCCTGCCTGCTTCATCGATGCCGCTTGTTGCGGCTTATTGCCGCTTGTTGCCGCTTTATTGCTGCGGCTTCGTGCTTCGCCCCGTGCGAAGCGCGCCGTCGACGTCCTTCGAATACCCGGTCAAACCCGCTTGCGTCTGCTGCGATACGTATCCAGCACCACCGCCACCACGATCACCGCACCGGTAATGATGCGCTTGGTCGGCTCGTTCGCGCCGATCTGCGCGAGGCCCGCCGCCAGCACCGAAATGATCAACACGCCGAAAAACGTGCTGATCACCGAGCCGCGGCCGCCCATCAGACTCGTGCCGCCGATTACCACCGCCGCGATCACCTGCAGCTCCAGCCCCGAACCCGCGTTCGGATCGGCGGCCTCCAGCCGCGAGATCTGGAACAGTGCCGCCAGTCCCGAGAGCGCGCCCATCAGCGCGAAAACGATTACCTTGTATGGCCGTGGATTGACGCCCGCGAGCCGCACGGCTTCCTCGTTCGTGCCGATTCCTACGAGATATCGGCCAAAAACCGTCCGGGTCAAGACCAGATGCGCAATTATCATCACCCCGACCGCAATCAGGAACGACGGCGAGATGCCGAACGCGATCGGATTCGACAGGAAATCGAACGCATCGCCGATATAGGCCGTGCGCGAGTTCGTCATCTGATAGGCGAGCCCGCGCGCGCCTTCCAGCACGCCGAGCGACACGATGAACGACGGAATGCGCCACGCCACCGTCACGAGCCCGGTCACCGCGCCCGTGAGCGCGGCGGCGGCGAGCCCGATCAGCGCGGCGGGAAACGCCGGCCAGTGCCACTTGAGCGCGGCCACGCTCACGACCGATGCACCCAGCGCGAGCACCGAGCCCACCGACAGATCGATGCTCGCGATGATCAGCACGAACGTCATGCCGACCGACATCACGACGAGGTCGGGAATCTGGTTCGCGATCGTGCTGAACGTGTCGTAGGTCAGGAAGTGCGGACTCAGCACCGAAAACAGCGCGATCATCGCGGCGAGCGCGCCCGCGAGACCCAGATAATTCGAGATGCCCAGCCGCGTGCCGACGCCCTTCGTGCTCTTCGGCGCATCGGCGGGCAGGTTTGCTTCGCTCATTCAATGCTCCATGTTGTCTTCGGGCGCTGTCGCGCCCGGCGCCCTCGCATCCGGCGCAATCGGCTCGTGCAGGATCGCTTCGCGCTTCGCGTAACCGGCGAACGCCGCGGCGAGCAGCGCGTCCTGCGTCCAGTTCGCGCGCTCGAACATGCCCGTCATGCGTCCGGCCGACATCACACCGATCCGGTCGCAGATCAGCATCAGCTCGCGCAAGTCGCTCGACACCACGACGAGCGCGCGTCCTTCGCGGGCGAGCGCGCCCATCAGCCCGTAGATGTCGAACTTCGCGCCGACGTCGATGCCGCGCGTCGGTTCGTCGAACAGCAGCACGGAGCAGTCGCGCGCGAGCCATCGGCCGATCACGACCTTCTGCTGATTGCCGCCCGACAACTCCGACACGGCCTGCGCCGGCCCCGACGTGCGGATGCGCATCGCCTCGATCTGCCGTTGCGCGAGCGCCGCTTCCCGGTGCGCGTCGACCACGCCGTGACGCGCCACCGCGCTCAGGTTGCCCAGTGAAACGTTCGCGGCGATGGGCAGGCTGAGCAGCAGACCCTCGCCCTTGCGATCCTCCGTGATGAGCGCGATGCCTTCGTTCACTGCATCCGCGGGCGACTGCACCGTCACGCGGCGCAGCGGCCGCCCGTCGCGCGCCACCGACACCGTGCCGGCATCCGCGCGATCCGCGCCGTAGATGAGACGCATCAGTTCCGTGCGGCCCGCGCCGATCAGTCCGCTCACGCCGAAAATCTCGCCCGCGCGCACTTCGAACGACACGTCGCGCACGACCGGCGCGCGCGTCATGCCTTCCACTTTCAGCGCGACGTCGCCTATGCGGCGCTCGCCCAGATCGATGCGCTCGCCGATCTCGCGTCCGACCATCAGCGTGACGAGCCGATCGCTCGTGAGTTCGTCCATCCGGCCGATATGCACGAGGCGTCCGTCGCGCAACACTGCCGCACGTTCGGCGATGCGCCGCAATTCCTCGAGCCGGTGCGAGATATAGACCAGCGCCACGCCGCGCGCCTTCAGCCGCTCGACCTGCTCGAACAGCAGGTCGACTTCGCGCGCTGTGAGCATCGCGGTCGGCTCGTCGAGAATCAGCACGCGGCAATCGCCGATCAGATTGCGCGCGATTTCCACCATCTGCTGATGCCCGATGCCGAGACTGCCGACGAGGGTGTCCGGGTCGATCGCATCGAGCCCGACCTGCGCCATCGCGTGACGCGCGTCTTCGGCGAGCCGCCTGCGGTCGATCCAGCCGAGCGGGCCCAGCGCGCCCGAGCGCGGCAGGCGGTTCAAGAACAGATTTTCCGCCACCGATAAAGTGGGCAGCAGGTTCAGCTCCTGCATCACCATGCGCACGCCGAGCGCCTCGGCGTCCGAGCGGCTGCGCGGCGCATAGGGCTGGCCCGCGAGCGTCATCGTGCCCGTGGTCGGATCCGTGAGCCCGCCGATGATCTTCGACAGCGTGCTCTTGCCCGCGCCGTTCTCGCCGGTGAGCGCGAGCGCTTCGCCGGGCACGAGTCCGAGCGACACGTCCGCCAGCACCGGCTCGACATATGTCTTGCCGATGCCCGTCACCGTCAGCACGTCTGCATCGTTCGATCCGGTCATGAGGTGCTTCAAATCTCGCTGTACATCCTCGCTGGTGATCCTTGCGCGGCTTCGGCAGACGCCCGGCGCGAAGCGTCGCGCCGCCTGCCTTCCGCGCTCGTCAGCGTTTTATCGGCACGCCGGCCGCAAACTTGAGGTCTGATTCGTCACGCGAGGCAGCGCACGGCACACGCCGCCCGCCGCCTCGCGACGCGCTTACTTCGTCACGAGATCGACAGGCGTTTCCACGACCTGCGAAAGCTCCGACTGCTTCTTGTGGCCGGAAATCGCCTTCAGCGCGACGTCGATGCCGAACACGGCCTGCTTCGCGGCGTACTGGTCGGCGGTCGCGAGCACGCGGCCGTCCTTGAGCATCGGCTTGATCGCGCCGATGTTGTCGAAGCCGACCACCTGCACCTTGCCCGCCTTGCCGGCCGCGCGAATCGCCGACACGGCGCCGATCGCCATGTTGTCGTTGTCGCACAGCAGCGCCTTCACGGTCGGGTTCGCGTTCAGAATCTGGGACGCGACCGCATTGCCCTTGTCGATTTCCCATTCGCCCGACTGCAGCGCGACCACCTTCATGCCGCCCGCGTCCATCGCGTCCTTGAAGCCCGCGCTGCGCGCCTGCGAGTTCGTGGTGGTCGTGACGCCCTCGATGATCGCGACGTCGTCACCCTTCTTCAGACGCTGGGCGAGATAGTCGCCGACCTTCTTCGCGCCCTTGCGGTTGTCCGGCCCCACGAACGGCACGTTCAGGTCTTTCGACTTGAGCACGTCCGGATCGAGCCGGTTGTCGATATTCACGACGATGATGCCTGCGTCCGCCGCCTTCTTGATCACCGGCACGAGCGCCTTGGAATCGGCGGGCGCGATGACGAGCGCGTCGACCTTCGAGACGATCATCTGCTCGACGATGCGGATCTGCGCGGCGGTATCGGTTTCGTCCTTGATGCCGTTGGTGATCAGGTCGAACTGGCCGGCGTTGTGCGCCTGATAGTCCTTCGCGCCGTTTTCCATCGTCAGGAAGAACTCGTTGGCGAGCGACTTCATGACGAGCGCGACCTTCGGCTTGCCCGCCGTCTGCGCGAACGCGGATGTCGAGGCGAACGGCAATGCGGTGCAGGCGGCGAGCGCGACGGCGGCCGAAAGGACGCGTCGGCGGATGTTTCGGTTCATGCGGATCTCCAGTGCTTTCGTTTTGGTTTGTCTGGTCCTGCGTGCTGCAGTGAACGCGAGCGTGGCGTTTCGATCCGTCCGGGCGAGTGGCTGAAACGAGCGCGGGCGCCCTGTCGCGTCTGCGCATCGTCCATTGAGTTTCGTGTGCCGAATGGCTTCGCACGCCCTCGCCGCGCGGTTCCAACGTTTGCTCGCCGTCGATTCTCGTTGGTGAGGCGCACGAGGTCAATCGGGCTTACGTGTAGAACGTGCGCAAGCATGCCGTCGCGCGGCGTCGACCGCCTCGTTCGCTGGATTTGCGCAGCTAATTTCAGCGCGAAAGATTCGCTCTTTTCCGCCGAGCGGCGTGCTAGACGATGGCGGACCCGGACGGGCCGATGACTTTCTGAGGGACACCAAAAGCCGTCAAAGGTCTTCGACGGACTGGCCTTCCACTTTGTTGTCGATGATTTCGCGCGCGTAGTCGATGCCCGCGCGCGTGGCGTCGATCGGACTGTCGAACGGTTCCTGGTCGGGCACGCCGAACATGACCGAGCGGCCGCTGTCGCCGTGCGCGCTGCGGGCGATCGTCACGACGATATCGAAGTGGCGCGGGCCGTCGTCCGGGTCGTCGCGCTCCTTGGCGCGCCGCAATGCCTGCACCTTGATCTCGAAGCCCTTGTAGTGGTCGGACAGCGGCGTGGACATGGAGCGTCTCCTTTTCGTTGGACCTGCATCGGACGATGATACGTCGGCTCTCTGACGCGTGCGTGTCGCGCGTACGGCGCGTGTTCTTCGCGCGAACGCTTACGATCAGGCGCGCTCAAGCCGTCGATGAAAGCATCGTGCAAGCACCATTCCCGCGCCTCCCGATTTCACCCTATCCCGCACACCGTTCATATTGGGTTTGCCATAATGCGCCGGCGGCTACTCGTTTCGTGCCGCGATTCAAACGCGCTGTCGAAGAACAACCGTCAATCAGATCAGGGAGCGTCACATGAAAATTCTAGCCACCGCACTCGTCGCCGCACTCAGCCTGACGTTTGGCGCGAACGCAGCATTCGCCGCCAACAGTCAGCAAAGCAAGATGACTGATTGCAACAAGCAGGCGGGCGACAAGAAAGGCGACGACCGTAAGGCGTTCATGAAGAGTTGTCTGTCGGCGGCGCCGGCTGCCGCATCCGCGCCGATGACGCAGCAGCAGAAAATGACCGCCTGCAATCAGCAGGCGACCGACAAGAAAGGCGATGATCGCAAGGCGTTCATGAAGAGCTGTCTCAGCAACAAGGGCTGATTCCGCCCGACCTCGCGCGCCGTGCCATTCGGTGCGGCGTGCGCCGGTCGATCGCGTATTACCAAATTACGCTGCCTGCTCGCCGTTATTGCACTGCACCCAAGCTTTCGATTCGCACCGTCGTCTTTTTCTCATAAGATGGCGCGAAGGCGGCCCCCTCACGAATACAAGAAATACGCCATCGGCCGCCGCGGTTTCGAGCGAAGTTAGAAGCTTCGCATGGAGGCATTGGATGGCATGGAGACATAAGAACCGCTGGTTCAGGCGGTGGCTCGTGGTGATCACGTTCTGGTTCGTGCCGGTGCTGATCGTCGCGGTGAATGAAGTGCGCGAAGAGATGGCGTACAACAAGGTCGATCTCCGGAAGTCGCTCTCGACCTGGGAACTGACCGACCCGCAACGCGCCGCCGGCGTCGCGACGCGCTGCCATGGCGCACCCGACGAAGCGCGCGCAGCCGGCTGTCCCGCCGAAGTCCTCGCGGCGAATGCGGCCAGGCATCAGGAAGCACTCGACGAATATGCGCATCGCAAGGCGACGCTCGCGGACTATCTGTGGCACGCCTTCGTCGGCTATTGGATCGTGCCGGCTGCCTTCCTCCTCGTGCTCGGCATTTTGATCGGCGGAATCAGGCGCGCGCTGAGGCGCCCGCAGCATGCAACATCCGCCACGCAAACCACGGCGCCCGGCGAAGTAAAAACGACGACCCATTCCTGATTGCCGGCCGGGTACGGTCGTTGCTACATGCTGTTGCGGTTTTGTCGTAGTCGCCGGACGGTCTGTCACGAAAATTATGCTTGCCTGACAGAAGCCGTTCGGGCGAAAAAGCCGAGGCCGGATGAATGGGTCGAACCTTCGTCCAACCCGAAATCATCTGCGCAATTTAAACGAAAGTTTTATGTAATTTACCGTACCAATGGCGCTTTTAGGGCCTGATTCGGAGTAAGCTAGAAAGTCAAGTTCTCTGCTCCCCGAATGGTGCGGCGCCTGAAAACCTTTGCGTGACAAGGCTTTGAGCGCATGGTTGAGGCTGGCCTTTGTGTATTGCTGTGCTATAACTTGGCGTGCCTCACCCTCCCGCTCTATGGGGTTTCCTAAATTCCACGATGGAGAAAAATGATGCAAAGACGAAACTTCATGCTCAAGTCGACCGCTGTTCTCGCGCTCGGAGGCCTCGCGCTTGCCGGCTGCACCGCGAACAAGAACTCCGGCTCGGAAGCGGCTGCGGGCGCCGCCGATGACCGTCGTTCGATCGACGCCGACGTCGACAGCACCATTCAGCGTCTGTACGCCACCGTTTCCGGTTCGCGCGAGCTGGTTGCGAAGTCGCGCGGCATTCTGGTGTTCCCGTCGGTGATCCAGGCGGGCTTCATCGTCGGCGCGCAATACGGCAAGGGCTCGTTGCGGGTGGGCGGCAGCACGGTCGGCTACTACAGCACCACGTCCGGTTCGTTCGGCCTGCAGGCCGGCGCGCAATCGAAGGCGCTGATCTTCCTGTTCATGACGCAGGACGCGCTCGACAAATTCCGCAATTCGGACGGCTGGTCGGCAGGTGCGGACGCATCCGTGGCGCTCGTCAAGATGGGCGCGAACGGTGCGATCGACACGACCACCGCAACGAAGCCGGTCGAGGCGATCGTGCTGACGAACGCCGGCCTGATGGCCGATGTCTCGCTTCAGGGCACGAAGGTGTCGCGCGTCAAGTACTGAGCGGGCAACAGCGCGCGAGTCTTCCGCGCTGAGGTTACGCAATGACCGCCGTGTGGTGCGATCTTCGGATCGCGCCACACGGCGGTCTTTTGCTTTCAGCCGATGCCAGACGTCAGATTGTCGGGTCGTCAGGTCGTCGATGCGCGATCGATCAGCTTGAAGCGTGCGCGTTTCTGCGCGCGCACGACCGCCTGATAGGCATCGAGATACTGCCGCGCCATGCGGTGCGAGGTGAAGCGCTCTTCGAAGCGCTTGCGCACACCTGCGCGCGGCAGCGTATGCAGTCGGTTCACCGCGGCCACTGCGCCGATTTCGTCTTCGACGATAAAGCCCGACACGCCTTCATCCACCACTTCCGGCACCGCGCCGCGATTGAACGCGATCACCGGCGTGCCGCATGCCATCGCCTCGATCATCACGAGGCCGAAGGGCTCCGGCCAGTCGATCGGAAACAGCAGCGCGTGCGCGCCCGAAAGGAACTCGGCCTTCTGGCTGTCGTTGATCTCGCCGACATATTCCACGTACGGCAGTTCGAGCAGCGGCGCGATCTCGCGTTCGAAGTATTCGTGATCGGCGGCATCGACCTTGGCGGCGATCCTGATCGGCAGGCCGCATCTTCCCGCGATGCGGATCGCCGTATCGACGCGCTTTTCCGGCGAGATGCGTCCGAGAAACGCCAGATACTTCTGCTCCACCGGCTGCGGCGTATAGAGCGTTTCGGGCAGCCCGTGATAGACCGTCGTGACCCACTTGGCCTGCGGCAGCGGATGCCGTTGCGAATCGGAAATGGAAATGACCGGCGCCGTATTGAACGTGTCGAAGACCGGCTGCTGCTCGGGCAGATCGAGACGGCCGTGCAGTGTCGTGACGAACGGCGTGTCCTGACGCTTGAATAGCGAGAACGAGTAGTAGTCCATGTGGAAGTGCAGGACATCGAACTCTTCGGCGCGACGCCGCACCATTTCCATCAACAGCATATGAGGCGCGATACGGTCGCGGATGGCCGGGTCGAGGCGCAACGCGCGCGGCCACACCGGCTCCAGATTGGCCTTGGTCTGCGAGTCGCCGGTGGCGAACAGCGTGACTTCATGACCTTGCTCGACGAGCGCTTCAGTGAGATAGGACACGACCCGCTCCGTCCCGCCATAGAGCTTCGGCGGCACCGATTCGGTGAGCGGGGCAATCTGCGCAATTCTCATCGTTCTCGTCTCCATGCGGTATTCGGCTGCGGCGCGAGACAGGCCGTCGCGCGGCGAGCATCGAGTATGACAGCGGGCCTCGAGCGTGGACAACGAGGTTTGCCCTTACGCGTTTTCCTTGCGAGGCTGCTCGTTGCGTGCCGCGCGCGATGCCCGAGCCACACGACGAATTCATTATCGAGTGAGAACGGCGGCGATGAAGCGCCTGCTTGCACTTTCATCGCTCTGTTACAGGCCGGAAACAATCGTTTCGGGCGGCGGTTACGTGCGCGTCAGGCCTTCGCGTCGCCGCGCAGATCCGCGAGAAAGTCGTCGCGCCACACGCCCAGATCGTGTTTGCGCAAGGCGATCATGTTGGTTTCGTAGCGCTGCTTGCGCTCGGCGAGCGGCATGGCGAGCGCGCGCGCGATGGCCTCGCTCGTGCCGACGATATCGTGCGGATTGACCATCATCGCGCCGGTCATTTCATCGGCGGCGCCCGCGAATTGCGACAGCACGAGCACGCCGGGATCGTCCGGATTCTGCGCCGCGACGTATTCTTTCGCGACCAGATTCATGCCGTCGCGCAGCGGCGTCACGAGCCCGACCTGCGACTCGCGGAACAGCGACATCAGCTTCCAGCGGTCGTAGCGCTGGTTCAGGTAACGGATCGGCGTGTAATCGAGGCCGGAGTAGCGTCCGTTGATGCGCCCCGCTTCGTACTCCAGGTTCTGTCGAATCTGCTGGTAGGTTTCGACGTCCGAGCGCGTCGGCGGGGCGATCTGCACGAGCGTGACATTGCCGCGCCATTCCGCCGATTTCTCCAGAAAATGCTCGAACGCGCGAAAGCGCTCGACGAGACCCTTCGAGTAATCGAGCCGGTCCACGCTCATGATGAGCTTGCGCCCTTCGAGACTCTGCTTGAGGTCCATCACGTCCTGACGCGCCTCGCCGCGCTCGGCCTGTTCGGCGATTTCATCGGGAAACACGCCGATGCGATACACGTTCGTCTTGAGCTTGCGGCCGAAGGCTTCGACCTGGCCGTCCGGCGTCGCCGTGCCGTGCGCGTGCCGCACGATGTAATCGTGAAACGCGACGCGGTCGCGTTCGGTCTGAAAGCCCACGACGTCATAGCAGCACAGCGACTTGACCAGTTCCTCGTGCGGCGGAATGTTCAAGAGAATCTGCGGCGACGGAAACGGGATGTGCAAAAAGAACCCGATGCGATTCTTGATGCCCGCCGAGCGCAACGCTTCGGCGAACGGAATCAGGTGATAGTCGTGAACCCAGATGATGTCGTCGGGTTCGAGCAGCTTGATCAGCTTGTGCGCGAGCCACGCGTTCACGCGCCGGTAGCCGGCGTATTCGTCGCGATCGTAGACGGCGAGATCGTTGCGATAGTGAAAGACCGGCCACAGCATCGCGTTGGAAAATCCGCGGTAGTACTGGTCGTAATCCTTCTTCGGCAGGCCGACGGTCGCGAAAGTCACCGCGCCGTCCCGCTCGAGCTTCGGGCCCTGGTTCGCCACGGTCTCGCTTACCACGTCTCCGCTCCAGCCGAACCAGACGCCGCCGCTGTCCTTCAGCGCGCCGAAGACGCCGACGGCGAGCCCGCCCGCAGAGCCCTTGGTTTCGGTCGGCGTGGCGACCCGGTTGGATACGACGACGAGACGACTCATATGCGTTCCTTTCCTCTTCGATTGTGCGGGTTTCAGGATAACCCCGAATATATCGACCGGAAAACGCCGTCTGGGTTTCCGCGGATTCCGTCAGCTTCTGTGGCCGGGCGCTGGCGCAGTCGATGCCGCCGCGTGTGCCCGCGCGTCCGGCCCGTTCGGCTCGCCGCGGCTCGCAACCGGGTCCGCCGGCGTATTCGCGGTATTCGCGGACGCAGGCTCCGGGCCCGCCCGTTCGAGCGGCGGCGCGAAATCGACGTGGCGATCCTTGTCGGTCGACAAATCCGCCCGCGCGCGCGGCAGATATTGCGGATACGCCGCCTGCACGAAATTCACGAGCCCTTCGCGCACGCGGCAACGCAAATCCCAGTTGAGCGCCGAATCGAACGAACTGACGAGCACGCGAAGCTGCATCGCGCGATCGGTGGCGTCGGTGACTTGCAGCACCTGCACGCGGCCGTCCCATTCCGGCGCGTGGGCAAGAATGCGCTCCAGCTCCTCGCGCAGCGGCGCGATCGGCATGCGGTAATCGACATAGAGAAACACCGTACCGATGATCTGCGAGCTGTTGCGCGTCCAGTTCGTGAACGGATTCTCGATGAACCACTGCAACGGCACGATCAGCCGCCGCTGATCCCAGATGCGGATCGACACATAGGTGCCCGTGATCTCCTCCACGCGGCCCCATTCGCCCTGAATGACGACGACATCGTCGAGCCGAATGGGCTGCGACAGCGCGATCTGCAGCCCGGCGATCAGATTGCCGAGCACCGGCCGCGCGGCGATCCCGGCGACCAGACCGGCGACGCCCGCCGAAGCCAGCAGGCTCGCGCCGATCTGCCGCACGCTCGGGAACGCCATCAGCGCCGCGCCGAAGCCGATGATCACGATCACCACCATCACCGAGCGCGCCAGCACGCGCGCCTGCGTATGGATGCGGCGTGCGTTGAGGTTGTCGTCGGTGTCGAGCGGATGCGCCTGCACGATCGCTTCGCCCACCGCGCTCGCCGAGCGCGCCGCGAGGAACGTGAGCGAGCCGATCAGCGCGACGGTTTCGATATCGCGCAGCACGCCGATGAACGGCAACGTATCCGGCGCCTCGAAGATCATGAAACCGATCCCGAGGAAGATGAGCAGAACCAGCGCGGGCGTTTCGATGTAGCGCAGCACGACGCTCATCAGCGGATACGGCCGCGCGATGCGCGTCAGGATGCGCGTCCCGATGCGATGCACGCCGACCGCAAACGCCACGGCAATCGCCGCGACGACCAGTGCGCCCGGCCAGGTGCCGAGCGGCCTTTCGGCCAGGTCGAGGTAGTGATCGAATGAATGCATGAGCGTCGCGGGATCAGCCTCGTGAAAGTGAACACGGCGAGGTAGATACGGCGGTCGCCGTTGGCGGATACGCAGGCGGCCTTGCTACGTCGGTGCCTGAGCAATAAGGCGGCGCCCGGGCGCGTGCCGGCGTCCGGGCGTCAAACCGGTTTCAGCGTTCCGCCTTGCAGGGAAACGCCTTGCCGAGGCCGAGCGAGACCATCGTGGTCGCGTTGAAGTCGGCCTTGTCGGGATTGTTCGCGATGTACTTGCGCACCGCGTCCGTGAGTTGCTGCGGTTTCACATCCGCCGGCAGGCAAAAGTACTGGCCGACTTGCGGCCCGGAGGTTCCGCCGATCGCCTCGATCGTGTTGTAGATGCCGTCCGCCGCGCCTTCGATATACGCCGCGCAGGCGGTGCGTGAGTTGGGATCCGTTTTGGTGCAGAGCTTGTTCAGATCGTTGCCGGTAAACGCGAACGCGCACACGGGCGTGGCGAGAACACAGGCGATGACGAATTCCCGCAGCATGATCTTCCTTTTATGTTGAGCGGCGGCTTAATTGGAGCGACGGGTGCGGGACGCGCGGCGGCCGCGCCCGACCGCCCTTCGCGCCGAATGCACATCGCGCTGCGCTATTTTGCACCGTTTGGAGCGCTTTGCGGAGCGGCGCCTTGCATCGAATCCAGACGCGCCTGCAGGCCCTCGGCGACATCCTTCTCGCTGTACTTGCGCGCGAAGTCCACGGCCGTCATGCCGATCTGATTCTTGATACGCAAGTCCGCGCCTTCGTCCAGCAGCAGCTTGCAGGTGGACAGATGCCCGCCGCGCGCGGCCATCATGAGCGGCGTCGTGCCATTGGGCGAGCCCGCGTCGATATAGGCCGAATGGTCGATGAGAAGCTTCACGATGTCGTCATGGCCGTTGGTCGCCGCGTAGTGCAGCGGCGTCCAGCCTTTCTTGTTCACTTCGGCATCCTTCGCGATCAGCAGATTGACGAAGGTGGCGTCGCCGTTGAGCGCGGCGAGCATCATCGCGTTTTCGCCCGCGGGGTCGAGCTTTTCGAGATCGGTCTTCGGATTGTCGGCGAGCAACTGGCCGACCTTGTCCGATTTCTCGCGCGCGGCAATCACGAGGATCGGCGTGCCGGTGTTGTCGACCGTGTTCGGGTCCGCGCCCTGTGCGAGCTGCTTCTTGACGGCGGAGATATCGTCGAACTTGACCGCCTTGATGAGCGAGTCCACGGACGCGGCCAGGACCGGCTGCGCGATCGCGCACGCCGCGAGCAGCGCGCCCGCGACGAGACCACGCACGGCGGCGCGCGCTCGCGCGGCGCGTACCGTGGATACCGCGGGGGAAACGTTTGGCGCGCAGGCCGCGGACGGAGTGGAAATCATCGACGAATTGTTCATAAGAGACCTTCGGATTGCCTTGAAACGGGTTTGCGCCCGGGCAGCTGGCCGCCCGGGTCGGACATCACGCCGGCCGCGCGATCTTGAAGAGCCGGAAGAAGTTGTCGGTGGTCGCCCGCGCGACGGCGTCCTCCGGCTGCTCGCGCAACTGCGCGATGAAACGTCCGACATAACTCACGTACGCGGGTTCATTCGGCTTGCCGCGATACGGCACCGGCGCGAGATAGGGCGAATCGGTTTCGATCAGAAGACGCTCGATCGGCACGCGCCGCGCGACGTCCTGCACATCGGTCGCTTTCTTGAACGTGACGATGCCCGAGAGCGAAATATGAAAGTTCTGCGCGAGCGCCGCCTGCGCGACTTCCCACGTCTCGGTGAAACAGTGCATGACGCCGCCCGGCACGCCGGCGCGCTCTTCCTCCATGATGCGCAGCGTGTCTTCCGACGACGCGCGCGTGTGGACGATGAGCGGCTTGCCCGTCGCGTGCGCCGCGCGGATATGCGTGCGAAAGCGCTCGCGCTGCCATTCCATTTCAGCGATGCTGCGCCCTTCCAGCCGATAGTAGTCGAGCCCGGTCTCGCCGATCGCGCAGACCTTCGGATGCGACGCAAGCTCGACCAGTTCGGCGACGCTCGGCTCCTTCGCGTCTTCGTGGTCCGGATGCACGCCGACCGATGCATAGACGTTATCGAACCGCTCCGCGATGGCGAGCACCGAAGGCAGCGTTTCCAGATCGACGGAGACGCACAGCGCATGCGTGACCGAATGCGCGCGCATGTTGTCGAGCACGTCGGGCAGGCGCTCGCCGAGCCCTTCAAAATTGATGTGGCAATGCGAATCGACGAACATGCGATGCTCCTTAATGCACTTGCTGCGGCGCGGCCCGCTGCGCATCCAGACGCAAGCCGAGAATCACGAGATCGCGCTCGACGCCGTCCAATACCGCGACGCGCGGCAACGTGCCCCAGACCTCGAAGCCGAAGCCCGCGAAAAGCTTCATGCTCGCCTCGTTGTGACCGAAGACGAAGCCGAGCACGGTATCCACACCGAGCGACGGCGCGCGGTCCAGAGCCTCGCGCAGCAGCTTCCTGCCGAGGCCTTTGCCGCGCGAGCGTTCGTCCAGATAGATGCTGACTTCCACCGTGCGCGCATAGGCCGGGCGCCCGTAGAAATCGGAGAAGCTCAGCCACGCGATGATCTCGCCGTCTTCCTCCACGACCCACAGCGGCCGCGCGTGCGGGCTGTGGGCCTGAAACCAGGCGATGCGGCTGTCGACCGTGACCGGATCGAGGTCCGCGGTGACCTGGCGTGAGGCGACCGTCGAATTGTAGATGGAGACGATGGCAGGCAGATCGTCGAGCGTGGCGTCGCGGTATTCAAGACTCATGGTTGTGCGGATGAATGGCGTCAGGCCGGATAAATCCCGCGGTACGCGAGAAACAGTTCTTCGAACACGAGGCGCGCGTTGAGCGGGTGATTCTCCACGGCGCGCTGCCGCGTGACGGTTTTGATGTAGCGCGCAAGCGCGGCGGGATCGGCGCTTTGCGCGCAGCGGGCAAGCGCCTTGCCCGCGCCGGGAAAGTAGCGCGGCCGGTTCGCCGTGCGTTGCGCGAGCAGATCGTAGAGCCAGCGTTGCAGCCAGCCGAGCACCAGCGGCACCGGCAGCTTCTGCAGATTTTCGCCGCAGGCGAAGGCGTCGCAGTTCGGGCCGGCCGCAAGCTGGGCGAGCGTGAAGTCGCGCAACGCGCGATTTTCGTCGCTCGCGAGGGCCAGCGCCGCGAGCGGAGCGCCGCCTGCCTGCGCGAGCAGTCCGGCGGGATCGTCGACGCCTTGCGCCGCGAGCCACGTCTGCGCGGCTTCGGGCTGCGGGACGCTCATCGGCCACTGACGGCAGCGGCTGATGATGGTCGGCAACAGCCGGTCGATGCGCGCCGACACCAGCAGAAACACGACGCCCGCAGGCGGTTCCTCGAGCGTTTTCAGGAGCGCGTTCGCCGCCGCGACGTTGAGCGCCTCGGCCGGATACAGCAGCACGACGCGCATGCCGCCGCGATGCGAGCCCACGCCGCAGAAGTCCAGCAGCGCGCGCACCTGCTCGATCTTGATTTCCTTGCTCGGCGCGCGGGTTTTCTTGCCTTCGTCGCCGTCGGCCTTGTCAGCGGGCGCATCGGCGGCGTCGTTGCCCGCGGCCGCCAGACCCGCGAGCGCTTCCGGCAACACCGCGCGATAGTCCGGATGATTGCCCTGCGATAACCACAGGCAGGCCGGGCACGTTCCGCACGGTTCGCCGTTCGCAGCGGGATTCTCGCAGAGAAGTCCCTTCGCCAGATGCTGCGCGAACTGAAGCTTGCCGATGCCCGCTTCTCCGTGCAGCAGCAGCGCATGCGGCCAGTGTGCGCGCAATTGCTGCAGGCGCTGCCAGTCGTCGGTTTGCCAGGGGTAGATCATTTTCTATCTAAATCAGATGCTTGCGACCACTTCTTCGAGTTTCTCGCGAATCTCGCCGATGGGCCGCGTCGAATCGACGATGAAAAAGCGTTGCGGCGATTCCGCCGCGCGGCGCAGATATTCGCTGCGCGTGCGCTCGAAAAACGCCTCCGATTCGCTCTCGAACTTGTCCGGCGCGCGCGCGGCCGAGCGGCGCTCGCTCGCCGTGTCGGTCGGCACGTCGAAGAGCACGGTCAGATCGGGCTGAAAACCGCCCTGCACCCAGCGTTCCAGCGCTTCGAGCTTGTCGCGCGGCAGGCCGCGTCCGCCGCCCTGATAGGCGAAGGTCGCATCGGAAAAACGGTCCGACAGCACCCAGTCGCCGCGTGCGAGCGCCGGCTCGATCACCTGCGCGAGATGCTCGCGGCGCGCCGCGAACATCAACAGCGCTTCGGTTTCGAGGTCCATCGGCTGATTCAGCAGGATGCCGCGCAACGTTTCGCCGAGCGGCGTGCCGCCGGGCTCGCGCGTCATGACGACCTGACGCCCGTGCGCGCCGAGTTTCGCTGCGAGCTGCTCGCGAAACCAGTCCAGATGCGTGGTCTTGCCCGCGCCGTCGATGCCTTCGAACGTGATGAACTTGCCCCGCGCCATCATTGACCCCGGATGTATTTGTCGACGGCCTTGTTGTGGTCGCCCAGATTGTCGGAAAAGATGCTGCTGCCGTCGCCGCGAGACACGAAGTACAGCGCGCTGCTCGTGGCGGGATTGAGCGTGGCGTTCAGCGCGGCCACGCCCGGCAGCGCGATCGGAGTGGGCGGCAGCCCCATGCGCGTGTAGGTATTGTACGGAGTGTCGGTCTGCAGGTCCTTTTTCTTCAGACGGCCGCCGTATGCCTGACCCAGACCGTAGATCACGCTCGGATCGGTCTGCAGCGGCATGCCGATGCGCAGCCGGTTCGCGAAAACCGCCGCGACGAGCGGCCGGTCCGTCGCGCGCCCCGTCTCCTTCTCGACGATCGAGGCCATGATCAGCGCCTCGTAAGGCGTCTTGTAAGGCAGATTCTGCGCGCGCGTGTTCCACGCTTCCGTCAGGCGTGCCTGCATCAGCCGGTATGCGCGCTTGTAGACCGTCAGATCGCTGGTGTTTTTATCGAAGAGATAGGTGTCGGGGAAGAACAGGCCTTCGGCCGAGGCCTTGTCCACTTCCGCCGCGCCGATCGCGCGCAGGAGATCGATGTCGCTCATGCCGGCCGTGTCGTGCTTGAGCGCGGGATTGCCGTCGAGTTCGTTGCGCATTTTCTGCAGCGTCCAGCCTTCGATGACGGTCGCGACATACTCGTTCACGTCACCGCGGGCGATCTTCTGCAGCACTTCGTAAGGCGTAATGCCGCTCTTGAACGCGTAATTGCCCGATTTTAGTTGCGCGGACAGGCCGAGCACGCGCGTCATCAGCACGAAGAGCTCTGGCTCGACGGGCACGCCGCCGCGATTCAACTGGGCGCTCACGCTGCGCAGGCTGCTGTGGGGTTTGATGGTGACGTCGAGTTCGGGCGTCGAAAGCTCCATCGGGCGGTTGGCCCACCACCAGACGCCGCCCGCGACCGCTGCCGCGAGCAACGCGGCGAGCACCGTCGCCACGACGCATTTCTTCAGAAAGGTCATGCGAAACACGCTTGAGATAAGACCAATATAATAACTTGCCGCCTGCACCGGAGTCGCGGAGTCGTTTCCGCCGCAGCGCCTGCACGACAGAACGGACCGCCGCGCGTCGCAATCGCGCGTATCTAGCCGCATTGACAGCCGCCCACCTCATGAATTCCCAGAACCCAGCCCTCGCCGCCTCCGATTTCGACGCCGTCAAGAACGCCGGCGCCTACATGCCGCTCGCGCAATTCGGCGTGATCGACGTCAAGGGCGAGGACGCCGCCTCCTTTCTGCACAGCCAGATCACCAACGACGTCCAGCATCTCGACGCCTCGACCGCGCGTCTCGCGGGCTACTGCTCGCCGAAGGGACGCCTCCTCGGCTCTTTCCTGATGTGGCGCACGGCCGATACCGTGCGGCTGCTCATCGCGCGCGACGTGCAGTCCGCCGTGCAGAAACGCCTGTCGATGTTCGTGCTGCGCGCGAAGGCCAAGCTCTCCGACGCCACGCCCGAAGTCGCCGCGATCGGTTTCGCGGGCGACGTGCGCGCGGCGCTGTCCGGCATCTTCGATGCGCTGCCGGACGGCGTGCACGTGAAGGTCGAAGGCCCGCACGGCGCGCTGATCCGCGTGCCGGACGCGGCGCATCGTCCGCGCTTTCTGTGGGTCGGACCGAAGGCCGAGGTCGAGGCGCAACTCGCGAAGCTCGACGAAAAACTCACGCGCGTGCCCGAATCGATGTGGGACTGGCTCGATATCCACGCGGGCGAGCCGCGCATCACGCAGGCGACGGTCGAGCAGTTCGTCCCGCAGATGGTCAACTTCGACGTGCTCGGCGGCGTGAACTTCAAGAAAGGCTGCTATCCGGGGCAGGAAATCGTCGCGCGCAGCCAGTATCGCGGCACGATCAAGCGGCGCACGGCGCTCGCGCACGCCGACACGGCCGCCGCCGGCGTCGAGCTGTTCCATTCCGACGATCCCGGCCAGCCGTGCGGTCTCGTCGTCAATGCGGCGCCCGCGGAAGGCGGCGGTGTCGACTGTCTCGTCGAAATCAAGCTGGCGGCGCTGGCGAGCGGCTCGGTGCACGTCGGCGCGGCCGATGGCCCCGCGCTCACGTTCGTGCCGCTGCCCTACGCCTTTCCCGCCGACGCCTGAGATTTCTCATCCATGTGTCTGATCGTCTTCGACTGGCAACCCGCGGCATCGCAAGAAAACGGCCGCGCGCTGCTGACGCTGTCGGCCAATCGCGACGAGTTCTTCCGCCGCGATGCCGAGCCGATGCACTGGTGGAACGATGCGCCCGGCGTGCTCGCGGGCCGCGATCTGACGGGCGGCGGGACCTGGCTCGGGATCTCGCGCGACGGCCGGTTCGCCGCGCTGACGAACTTTCGCGCGCCGAGCGAGATGCGCCCGAACGCGCCGACGCGCGGCACGCTCGTGAGCGCGTTCCTCGCGGGCGAGCGCCTGGCGCCGCTCGACTATCTCGAGCGCGTGGCGCAGGAAGGCCATCGCTATAACGGTTTCAATCTGCTGTGCGGAGACTTCACGCGGCGCGAACTGGGCTGGTTCGGCAATCGCGCCGATGCGCCGCCCGCGCTGCTCGATGCCGGCGTGCACGGCCTGTCGAACAGCCTGCTGAACACGCCGTGGCCGAAACTCGTCGCGCAGCGCGAGGCCTTGTGCGATCTGATTCACGCCGACGAGCATCCGTCGCTCGATGTGCTGATCGACACATTGCGCGATCCGCGCATTGCCAATGACGAGTCGCTGCCCTCGACCGGTATTTCGATCGAACGTGAACGTGTGTTGTCGGCGGCGTTCATCGAAACGCCCGAGTACGGCACGCGCAGCACGACGGCGTTGCGCGTGAATCCGTCGGCGCAGGGCCTGGCGGTCGAGATCAGGGAGCGCAGCGACGACGACGGTTCGCATCGCATCGTGCGGCCCGGGGCGTTCGAGCGGGCGTTCGCGTTCGATATCGTCCGCTGAGGGCAGCGCACGAGCGCTTCGCTTCACGCAAGCGTTTCAGTCAAATGCCGCACGCAGCGCGTTCACCGCATCCGCGTGCGCCTGCGCCACTTCCGGCACGAAGCCGCCCATCTTGAAGAACTCGTGAATCATGCCTTCGTAGCGCGCGAGCGTGACCGGCACGCCCGCCCGTTCGAGCATCGCGGCGAACGCGACGTCTTCGTCGTACAGCGGATCATGATCCGCCGCCGCGATCCACGCGGGCGCCACGCCCTTGTAGTCCGGCACGCCGTCCGCGGCATCGAGCGGCGCGAAACGCCAGTCGTCGCGATCGCGCTCGTCGCGCACATACTGTTCGAAGAACCACTGAATCGTCTCGCCCGATAGCAGATAGCCCTCCGCGAGCCGCGCGTGCGACGCGCTCCGCTGCCACGCACTCGTGCCCGGATAGATCAGCAGTTGCAGCCGCAAGTCGATGCTCGCGTCGCGCGCGAGCACCGCGCACACGATCGCGAGCGTGCCGCCCGCACTGTCGCCGCCGATCGCGAGCCGCGCCGGATCGATGCCGAGCGTCGGCGCCTCGCGCGCGAGCCATTGCAGCGCATCGAATGCATCGTGGACCGCCACGGGAAACCTGTGCTCGGGCGCGAGCCGGTAATCGACCGATACGACCGCACAACCCGCATCGTGCGCGAGCTTGCGGCACAGCGCGTCGTGCGTCGACACGCTGCCGACCGTAAAGCCCCCGCCGTGCAGATACAGCAGCCCGGGAGACGGTTCGGCCCAGCTCGGCTCGACCGGCTGATACACGCGCACGCCGAACGTTTCGCCGTCGCGCGCAGGCACGCGCATGTCCTCGACGCTGAACATCGGCAGTGGCGCGATGTCGAGAATCTGCGCGCTCATCGCGTAGGCGGCGCGCGCCTGTTGCGGCGTGAGCATGTGATACGGCGGACGATTGGCCCGCGCGACCATATCGAGGATTTGCGCGATCTTGGGATTGAGCGGCATCGGCGGCGTCGATGAAAAAGGCGTCAGAGGGACAGCATGATGCCACGCCATGCGCGGGCGGCTCAGCCGCGTTTGAGCGACATCGGATCGCTCGGATTGCGCAGTTGCGCGATGTCGTCGAGGCGCAGTTGCACCGAACTCATGATGTTCGGATGCGTGATCACGTAGAAGCGCCCTTCGCGCACCGCATCGAAAGTCAGCGCGGCGATGTCGCGCGCCAACAGCTTGCCGCCTTCCACTGCCTTCGTCAGTTGCCGCGCCGCCAGCTTCTGCGAGGCCGTGTATGGCGCGTCGTTGGCGAGCGTCGCGGGCCGCGAGCGTTCGGCGGCGGCGATGCCGGTCGGCACGAACGCCGGACACAGCAGCGACACGCCGATCATCGACGCGCCCGCGAGCCGCAAGTCGTGATAGAGCGTCTCCGTCAGCGCGACGACCGCATGCTTGGACGCGTTGTACACGCCCATCGCGGGCGCGGCGAGCAAGCCTGCCACCGACGCCGTATTGACGATATGCGCCGGCTCCTTCTGTTCGAGCATGATCGGCACGAACGCGCGCAGGCCGTTCGCGACGCCCATCACGTTCACGCCGAAGACCCATTGCCAGTCGTTCGCGCTGTTCTCCCAGACGAAGCCGCCCGCGCCGACGCCCGCGTTATTGAAGAGCAGATGCACGCCGCCGAACGCATCGAGCGCGGCGCGCGCGAGCGCGTCGACCTGTGCGGCGTCCGACACGTCCACCGTCACGCCGAGCGCGTCGCCGCCCTGCGTGCGCACCGCGTCGACGGTGGCGGCGAGGCCGGCGGCATCGAGATCGGCAAGCACGAGCTTCATGCCGAGCGCCGCGCCCGCGAGCGCGAATTCCCGGCCGAAGCCGCTGCCCGCGCCGGTGATGACGGCGACCTTGCCTGCGAAACGATCCACGCGCGTCCCCTGAATTAAACGAGCTTCACGAGCTGCTTGCCGAAGTTCTTCCCGCGCAACAGGCCGAGAAACGCTTCAGGTGCGTTTTCGAGTCCTTCGGCAATGCTTTCGCGAAAATGCAGCTTCTTCGAAGCGACGCGTTCGCCGAGTTCCCGGAGCGCCTCCGGCCACACGTCGAGGTGTTCGCTCACGATGAAGCCCTGCAGCTTGAGCCGCTGCGTCAGGATGAAGCGGGGCGACTTCAGCGGCAACGGCGCGCCGTCGTAGCCGGAAATCATGCCGCACAGCGCGATGCGCCCGAACGCGTTCATGCGCGCGAGCACGGCATCGAGCACTTCGCCGCCGACGTTCTCGAAATAACCGTCGACACCGTTCGGCGCCGCGGCCTTCAGATCGTCGTGCAGCTTGCCGGCCTTGTAGTCGACGCACGCATCGAAGCCGAGCGTCTCGACGACATAGCGGCACTTCTCCGCGCCGCCCGCGATGCCCACGACGCGGCATCCGGCCGCCTTCGCCAGTTGCCCGACGACGCTGCCCACCGCGCCGCTCGCCGCCGACACGGCGACCGTCTCGCCCGCTTTCGGCTCGATGATGCGATGCAGCCCGTACCACGCCGTCACGCCCGGCATGCCGACCGCGCCGAGATAGGCGGACAGCGGCACGCGCGAGGCATCGACCTTGTTCAGGCCGCGGCCGTCGGACGTGCCGTATTCCTGCCAGCCGAGCATGCCGACGACGTTGTCGCCGGCCTTGAAAGCCGCGTTGCGCGACTCGGTCACGACGCCCACGGTGCCCCCGATCATCACTTCGCCGAGCGGCTGCGGCGCGGCGTAGGATTTGGCGTCGTCCATGCGGCCGCGCATGTACGGGTCGAGCGACAAATAGTGATTGCGCACGCGCACTTCACCGTCGGCAAGCGGCGCGAGCGGCGTCTCGACAAGTTTGAAGTTCGACACCGACGCCTCGCCTTGCGGCCGCGAGACGAGCAATATCTGGCGATTGATCTGTGCGTCTGCCATGCGAATTCTCCTTGACTGATGCGGCCCGGCTCAGGCGTCGCTCGGGCCGGGCGTGGCCTTCGGATCGGAGCGCAGCTTCTGCCGGACGATGTCGCGGCCAACCGCGAGCCGCTTCATGTATTTGAACGTGCCGAGCGCCTTCGCGACGAAGTGGCCTTCGCTGTCGCGGATCTCGCCTTCGCAATAGGCCATCGTGGTCGAACGATGCAGCACGCGGCCGTAGCCGCGCAGTTCGCCGCGTCCCGGCTGCATGAAATTCACTTTCATCTCGACGGTCACGACGCCGATGCCGTCGCCCGCGACGCTGCGCGCGGCGAGCGCGAGCGCGGCGTCGAGCAAGGTCATCGTGACGCCGCCGTGCGCGATGCCCCAGGTGTTCAGATGCGTTTCCCGCAGCGGCATGCGCACTTCGCTCGCGCCGTCGGCGGCCATGACGAGTTCGACGCCGAGCGTATCGATGAACGGACTTTCGATCGAGACGCCGCTCGCGGAGGGTTTGGCGTTGGACATCGCGCTCACACTTCGTAGTCCACGCACTGGCGCGCTTCGCGGATCGCCGCGACGAAATCCTTCAGCGCCTGGTGCTTCGGGTGAACCTGATAGGCTTCGAGCGCCGACTGGTCGTCGAAATCCGAGACCAGCACGACGTCATACGTGCAGTCGAAGCCCGGCTGCGCGGTGCCGACTTCGAAGTGTCCCTGCCCTTTCACGATACTGCGGCAGGTTTCGAGTTTCGCCTTCAGTTTCTGCGCGTTCTCGGCGCGGCTCGCGCCTTCGGCGTTTTCCTTCAGCTTCCACATGACGATGTGACGTAGCACGGCGGCTCCTGTGATCGATCGAGAACTGAAGCGTAGCAAAAATCGCCCTGCGCCGAGAGACGCGCGCCACCGGCGCGCAACCTTCACACGATTTCGAAGAGCCCCGCCGCGCCCTGCCCGCCGCCGATGCACATCGTCACCACGACGAATTTCGCGCCGCGCCGCTTTCCTTCGATGAGCGCGTGCCCCGTCAGCCGCGCGCCCGACACGCCGTACGGATGCCCGACCGCGATGGCGCCGCCGTTCACGTTCAGGCGCTCGTCGGGAATGCCCAGCCGGTCGCGGCAATAGAGCACCTGCACGGCGAACGCCTCGTTCAGTTCCCACAAGCCGATGTCGTCGACGGACAGGCCCGCGCGCTTCAGCAGCTTCGGCACCGCGAATACCGGACCGATGCCCATTTCGTCGGGCTCGCAGCCCGCGACCGCGAAGCCTCTGAAAATGCCGAGCGGGCTCAGGCCTTCCTTCTCGGCCTGCGTCGCGTTCATCACGACACAGGCGGACGCGCCGTCGGAAAACTGGCTCGCGTTGCCCGCCGTGACGACGCCGCCCGGCAGCGCCGTGCGGATCTTCGCGACGCCTTCGAGCGTCGTGTCGGCGCGAATGCCTTCGTCGGCGGCGAGCGTCACTTCCGTCGTGAAGAGCCGGCCGGTTGCCTTGTCGGCGATGCCGGCGAGCACGGTGATCGGCACGATTTCGTCGGCGAATTTTCCTGCCGCCTGCGCGGCCGCCGCGCGTTGCTGCGAGCGCACGCCGTATTCGTCCTGCCGTTCCTTCGAGATCTCGTAACGCTTCGCGACGTTCTCCGCGGTCTGCAGCATCGACCAGTAGATTTCCGGTTTGTGCTGATCGAGCCAGCCGTCCTTGAGCATGTGGCGGTTCATCTCGTTCTGCACGCACGAGATCGATTCGACGCCGCCCGCGACGTACACGTCGCCCTCGCCCGCCATCACGCGCTGCGCGGCGAGCGCGATCGTCTGCAAACCCGACGAGCAGAAGCGGTTCACCGTCATGCCCGGCACCGACACCGGCAAACCAGCGCGCAAGCCGATCTGCCGCGCGATGTTCATGCCCGTCGCGCCTTCCGGATTCGCGCATCCCATGATGACGTCCTCGACGCGCGCCGGATCGATGCCCGCGCGTTCGACGACGGCCCGCGTCACGTGGCCGCCGAGCGTCGCGCCGTGAGTCATGTTCAGCGCGCCGCGCCACGATTTGGCGAGCGCCGTGCGCGCCGTCGATACGATCACTGCATCGGTCATGTCGTCTCCCTTGCTGTTATGTCCTGCGACGTCACGCGCGTGACGCCTGCGTCGTCCATGTCCTGCCACGCGCGCTCGAGCGAGCCGTTCAGATCGATCGCGCGGCACGCATCTTCGATCACGCGCACCTCGAAGCCCGCGGCGCGCGCATCTTGCGCGGACCACGCGACGCAATAGTCGGTGGCCAGTCCCGCGAGCCAGACGCGCTGCGCGCCGACATCGCGCAGATAGCCGGCGAGGCCCGTGGGCGTCGTGCGATCCGCTTCGAGAAACGCCGAATAACTGTCGACGTGCTCGTGATGCCCCTTGCGCACGACGAGCCGCGCCTGCGGCACGTGCAGATCACGATGGAGCGCCGCGCCTTCGGTGTCCTGCACGCAATGCACCGGCCACAGCACCTGCTCGCCGTAGGGCAGCCGCATGGTCTCGAACGGCTTGCGGCCAGCGTGATTCGCCGCGAAGGAAACGTGCGAGCGCGGATGCCAGTCCTGCGTCAGCACGACATGCGAGAACGCGCGCGCGAGCCGGTTGATGACCGGCACGACTTCATCGCCGCGCGCAACCGCCAGCGCTCCGCCCGGCATGAAGTCGTATTGCACGTCCACGACGAGGAACACATCTTCGACGGGTTTCATCATGTGAGTTCGTTCAGACATTGAAGCGCCCGGCGGATGCTGCAAGCTCGCTCACGCGCGCCGCCGGCCGCCACGCTTCGCCGTTCGGCTGCTGCGCGTACTTGCGGATCGCGCGCTCCACGTTGTAGAGCCCGATGGTGTCCGCGTACAGCATCGGGCCGCCGCGCCAGAGCGGAAAACCGTAGCCCGTCAGATAGACCATGTCGATGTCCGACGCCTTCGCGGCGATACCCTCTTCGAGGATCTTCGCACCCTCGTTCACGAGCGAGAGCACGAGGCGCTCGACGATTTCCTCGTCGCCGATCCTGCGCCGCCCGGCGCCTTGTTCCTTTGAGTACGCGAAGATCATCTCGTCGACGATCTTCGAGGGCTGCGCGTCGCGCCGGCCCGGCTCGTAGTCGTACCAGCCCGCGCCGGTCTTCTGCCCGAAGCGGCCCATCTCGCACAGGCGATCCGCCACCCGCGAGTAGCGCAGTTCCGGCTGCTCCCGATAGCGGCGCTTGCGAATTGCCCAGCCGATGTCGTTGCCCGCGAGATCGCTCATGCGGAACGGGCCCATCGCGAAGCCGAACTTTTCGATCGCGCGATCGATCTGCGCGGGCAGCGCGCCTTCTTCCAGCATGAAGAGCGCCTGCCGGATGTACTGCTCGATCATGCGGTTGCCGATGAAGCCGTCGCACACGCCCGACACCACGGCCGTTTTCCTGATCTTCTTCGCGAGCTGCATGACGCTTGCGAGCACGTCCTTGTCCGTTTTCGCGCCGCGCACGACTTCGAGCAGCTTCATCACGTTGGCCGGGCTGAAGAAATGCAGGCCGACGACATCGCCGGGACGTTTCGTGAAGGCCGCGATCTTGTTCAGATCGAGCGTCGATGTGTTCGACGCCAGGATCGCGCCGGGCTTCGCGATTTCATCGAGCTGGCGGAACACTTGTTCCTTCACGCTCAGTTCCTCGAACACCGCTTCGATGATCAGATCCGCCTGCGCGAGATCGGCGTAGGCGAGCGTCGGCCGGATCAGCGCCATGCGCTCCTCGAGCTTTTCCGGCGTGAGCTTGCCCTTTTTGGCCTGCGCTTCGTAGTTGCGGCGAATCGTGGCGATGCCGCGATCGAGCGCGTCCTGCTTCGTCTCCAGCAGCACGACCGGCAAGCCCGCGTTGAGGAAGTTCATCGCGATGCCGCCGCCCATCGTCCCCGCGCCGACCACGCCGATGCGCTCGATCTTCCTGACGGGCGTGTTCGACGGCACATCGGCGATCTTGCCTGCCGCGCGCTCGCCGAAGAACGCGTGCCGCAGCGCGCGGCTTTCGGGCGTCTGCACGAGCGCGAGAAAGCATTCGCGCTCGAACGCGAGCCCGCGCTCGAAGCCTTCCTGCACGCCCTTTTCGATCGCGTCGATGCATTTGTGCGGCGCCGGGAAGTGCTTCGCGACCGCCGCGACGCTGTTTCTCGCGAACTGGATGAAGCCTTCCGCGTTGGGATGCGCGATCGGGCGGTCGCGCACTTTCGGATGCGGACCTTCCCGTTCCGCGGCCCGATTCGCGAACGCGAGCGCCGCGTCGAGCAGATCGCCCTCGGCGATCTCGTCGAAGAGCGCGGTCTGCGCGAGTTTCTCGGACGATACCGGCGTGCCCGAGACGATCATGTTCAACGCGGTCTCGAGACCGACCGCGCGCGGCAGACGCTGCGTGCCGCCTGCGCCGGGCAAGAGGCCGAGCTTCACTTCCGGCAGCGCGATCTGCGCGCCCGGTGCCGCGATGCGGTAATGCGCGCCGAGCGCGAGTTCGAGGCCGCCGCCCATGGCGACGGCGTGAATCGCTGCAACGACGGGCTTCGCGCTCGCCTCGACCGCCTTGATCACGGTCATGAGCGTCGGTTCCTGCGTGGCCTTCGGCGTGTTGAATTCGGTGATGTCCGCGCCGCCCGAGAACGCCTTGCCCGCGCCGATGAGCACGAGCGCGCGCACGTTCGCATCATGCCCCGCGCGCTCAACGCCTTCGAGAATGCCGAGACGCGTCGAATGCCCGAGCCCATTGACCGGCGGATTATCGAGCGTGATGACGGCGACGCCGTCGCGGACCGCATAGTCCACTGCCATGAGCGTGTCTCCTTTCGAGCGGATATAGACCGATTATGAAGTCGGATCGATGCAGAATACACAAAAAAGCACGATCGTTCAATTGGAGAAATGAAGCCGTGCCTGTGCTTTCAGAAACGAAAAACCCCGGCTTCGCACGAGCGCGGCGCCGGGGTTCTCAGGAAGAGGAACGCGTCAGACGGAATTTTCGGTCGCGCTCGGCAACACGTAATCGCGATATTGCTCGCGCAGCCGCACCTTCTGCAGCTTGCCGGTCGCCGTGTGCGGCAGTTCCTGCGCGAACACGACATCGTCGGGGATCCACCACTTCGCGACCTTGCCCTCGAAATGCGCGAGCAGTTCCTCGCGCGTGACGGTCGCGTCGGGTTTCAGCACCGCGACGATCAGCGGCCGCTCCGTCCACTTCGGATGCAGACACGCGATGCACGCCGCTTCCGCGACCTGCGGATGCGACACCGCGATGTTCTCCAGATCGATCGAGCTGATCCATTCGCCGCCGGACTTGATCACGTCCTTGCTGCGGTCGGTGATCTGCATGAAGCCATCCGGATCGATGGTGGCGACGTCGCCGGTCGGGAACCAGCCGTCGACGAGCGGCGAATCGTGCCGCCGGAAATAGTGGTCGATGACCCACGGGCCGCGCACGTACAGATCGCCGAAGGACTTGCCGTCCCAGGGCAGTTCGCGGCCGTCGTCGCCGACCACTTTCATGTCCACGCCGAAGATCGCGTGTCCCTGCTTTTCGAGCGAATGGCGCTGCGCTTCGAGCGGGCGCTGCTTCTGCCGGAAGGAGAGGCGCGACAGCGTGCCGAGCGGCGACATCTCGGTCATGCCCCATGCGTGGATCACCTGCACGCCGTACTCTTCCTCGAAGATGCGCAGCATCGCGGGCGGACACGCGGAGCCGCCGATCACCGTGCGCGCGAGCGTCGAGAAGCGCACGTTCTGCTGCTTCATGTAGTTGAGCAGGCTCATCCAGACGGTCGGCACGCCGGCCGAATACGTGACGCCTTCGGCTTCCATCAATTCATAGAGCGAGCGGCCGTCGAGGTCCTTGCCGGGAAACACGAGCTTCGCGCCGACGAGCGGCGCCGCGTGCGGAATGCCCCACGCGTTGACGTGGAACATCGGCACGACGGGAAGAATCGCATCGCTCGATGACGCGCCCATCGCGTCCGGCAGCGCCGCGCCGTAGGCGTGCAGTACCGTCGAGCGATGCGAATAGAGCGCGCCCTTCGGATTGCCCGTCGTCCCCGACGTGTAGCAGAGAAACGAGGCCTGACGCTCGTCGAGCACAGGCCATTCATATGCGCCGTCGTGTGCGCCGATGAGACTCTCGTAGCTCATCACCGGCACGCTCATGTTCGACAGATGTTCGGCGATGCACGCGGCGTCGCCGAGCGCGATCCAGCCCTTCACGTTCGGGCACTGCGGCGCGATGATCTCGACGAGCGGGCCGAACGTCATGTCGAAGAAGACGTACGAATCGTCGGCATGATCGATGATGAACGCGACCTGATCGGGAAAAAGCCGCGGGTTGATCGTGTGGCAGACGGCGCCCATGCCCGAGATGCCGTAATAGCATTCGAGATGCCGGTAGCCGTTCCACGCGAGCGTGCCGACGCGCTCGCCCTGCGCGACGCCGAGCGAGGTGAGCGCCTGCGCGAGTTGCTTCGCGCGTTTCTCGCAGTCGCGATAGGTATATCGGTGGATATCGCCTTCGATGCGGCGCGAGACGATCTCGTGGTCGCCGAAATGGCGCGACGCATGGGACAGCAGGGACGACGCGAGCAGCGGTACTTCCATCATTTGCCCGTAAAGCGGCGACGTCATAGGCGAGGTCCTCGGAAGGGTCGATGGCTTGGCGGTCGACGGCGGCCCGGCTCCTGCAGGCCCGCGGGCGCGGAATTACAATATCGTTTAACTCAGAGGCGCTCAACATGTCGTTTTCCCCAAGCAATGCCGTGCCCGCCGCGCGCGACGAGACGCCCGCCGGCGCGCTTTCCATGAGCGAAATCGCCCGCGCGATCGAACTCGGCAAGCGGGGTTCGTTTGCCGCGCTCGGCACCGCATTTCTCACCCGGCTGCCCGCCGCGCCCGTGCCCGATCCGTATCTCGTGGCCATCTCGGACGAGATGGCCGACACGCTCGGCATCGCGCCGGAAGTCGCTTTCGGCCCCGAAAAAGACGCATTCGCCGCTTACTTCGCCGGCAATCCGACGCGCGACTGGCCGAGCGACGCGCTGCCGTATGCGGCCGTGTATTCCGGGCATCAGTTCGGCGTATGGGCAGGCCAGCTCGGCGACGGCCGCGCGCTCACGCTGGGCGAAATCGACGCCGGCGGCGCGCCGCTCGAAGTGCAACTGAAGGGCGCGGGACGCACGCCCTATTCGCGCATGGGCGACGGCCGCGCGGTGCTGCGTTCGTCGATCCGCGAGTTCCTTTGTTCGGAGGCGATGCATCACCTCGGCATCCCGACGACGCGCGCGCTCACCGTGATCGGCTCCGATTTGCCGGTGCGCCGCGAGACCATCGAGGCCGCGGCGATCGTCACGCGCGTCGCGCCGAGCTTCGTGCGCTTCGGTCACTTCGAACATTTCTATTCGAACGATCGCATCGACGATCTGAAAAAGCTCGCCGATCACGTCATCGAGCGTTTCTATCCGCATTGTCGCGACACGCAGGATCCGTATCTCGCGCTGCTGGGCGAAGCCGTGCGCTCCACCGCCGACCTGATGGTGGAATGGCAAGGCGTCGGTTTCTGTCACGGCGTGATGAACACCGACAACATGTCGATTCTCGGCCTGACGATCGACTACGGCCCGTTCGGTTTCATGGACGGCTTCAACGCGCATCACGTCTGCAATCATTCGGATACGCAGGGGCGCTATTCGTATGGCCGCCAGCCGCAGATCGGCTACTGGAACCTGTTCTGTCTCGCGCAGGCGCTCGTGCCGCTGGCGGGCGAGAACCTGCCGGAAGAAGGCCGCGCCGAACGCGTGATCGAACAGGCGCAAAAGGTGCTCGAAGGCTTCAAGGCGCGTTTCGCGCCCGCGCTCGTGGCGAAGATGCGCGCGAAGCTCGGTCTCGAAATCGAGCACGACGGCGACGACAAGCTCGCCAACGCGCTTTTCGAGATCATGCACGGCAATCGCGCGGACTTCACGCTCACGTTCCGGAATCTGTCGAAGCTCTCGAAGGCCGACGCAAGCGGCGATGCGCCCGTGCGCGACCTCTTTCTCGACCGCGCCGCGTTCGACGCGTGGGCGGTGCAGTATCGCGAGCGCCTCGCGCTGGAACCGCGCGACGACGCCGCCCGCGCCGCGGCGATGAATCGCGTGAATCCGAAGTACGTGCTGCGCAATCATCTGGCGGAACAGGCGATTCGTCAGGCGAACGACAAGGACTTCTCGGAAGTGGCGCGGCTGCTGGACGTGTTGCGCCGCCCTTACGACGAGCAACCGGAATACGAGGCGTACGCCGGCCTGCCGCCCGACTGGGCGAGCGACCTCGAAGTGAGTTGTTCTTCGTGACAGCGCCCCCATCTACATGATCCGACTGAAGCCCCGACAAAGGACAGACATGAACCGAGACGACACCCCCGACACCACCGGCCATCCGCTGCAAAAGGACGACGCGACCTATCGGCGCGAACTGAACGACATGCAATACAAGGTCACGCGCCAGGCGGCCACCGAGCGGCCGTTTACCGGCGAATACTGGGACCACTTTGAGCGCGGCGTCTATGACTGCGTGTGCTGCGGCACGCCGCTGTTCGAGTCGGACACGAAATTCGACGCCGGCTGCGGCTGGCCGAGCTATTTCAAGCCGATCAACGGCGAAGTGATCCAGGAAAAGACCGACCGCTCGCACGGCATGCTGCGCATCGAGGTGCAATGCAAGAACTGCGGCGCGCATCTCGGCCACGTCTTCGAGGACGGTCCGGCGCCGACCGGGTTGCGGTATTGCATCAACTCGGCTGCGCTACAATTCGAATCCAAGTAAGCGCGAGCCCGGCACGGGGCGCCCCTGATCGCCCCGCATCCCGTCCGTATCGACGCCCGCCCCGTCAGGCGGGCGTTCGCGTCTCGCGCGCCCCGAATTCATCCGCTGCCCATCACGTCCGGACGCCAATGAAATTTCTGTTCGATCTGTTTCCGATCATTCTCTTTTTCGTCGCATTCAAGATCTGGGGCATCTACACGGCGACGGGGGTCGCGATCGCGGCGACGCTCGTGCAGATCGCCTGGGTGGCGTTCCGGCACCGCAAGGTCGACCCGATGCTGTGGGTGAGCCTCGGCGTGGTCGTCGTGTTCGGCGGCGCGACGCTCGTGCTGCACAACGACACGTTCATCAAATGGAAGCCCACGGCGCTCTACTGGCTGTTCGCGCTCGCGCTGATCATCGCGCAAATGGCCTTCAACAAGAATCTGATCGAAGCGATGATGGGCAAGCAGATCGTGTTGCCGCATCGCGTGTGGGGACAGCTGAACGTCGCGTGGGCGGTGTTTTTCGCGCTGCTGGGCGTCGTGAACCTGTTCGTCGCGTATAACTTCACTACAGATCAGTGGGTGAATTTCAAGCTGTTCGGCGCGACGGGCTGTCTGGTGCTGTTCATCGTCGCGCAGAGCTTCTGGCTTGCAAAGCACATGAAGGAGGACGAGCAATGAGCGATGCCTTCGATTTCATGAACGCCTCGGCCGCGGACAAGATCGCGCATCTCGAAGCGCGCCTGAACGCGGCGCTCGCGGCGCAATCCGTGCATATCGACGACGACAGCGCCGCGCACGCCGGTCACGCGGGTGCCGCCTCGGGCAGCCATTACACCGTGACGATCGTGGCGGAATGCTTTGCGGGCCGCGCGCGCGTGGCGCGGCATCGACTGGTGTATGATGCGCTGGCCGAGGAAATGCGGCGCGGCGTGCACGCGCTCGCCATCCGGGCTTACACGCCGCAGGAGTTCGCACAACAATTCGAATAGACGCGCGCGTCGTCCCGTTGCCTCATTTCCCCGTTTCGCCGATAAGCCGTTGCCTCTTGAATCTCGCCTGTAAAGGCGTCTGATTGCTCAGTTAGGAACCTCTCCGATGACATTGAAGAAAACCCGCGTCTGGGTGTTGCTGGCTGCGTTCGCGGCGGCGCCCGCGTTCGCGCAGAATGTTGCCGTCGTGAACGGCACGCCGATTCCCACGTCGCGCGCCGATGCGCTCGTGAAGCAACTCGTCGCTCAAGGTCAGCAGGATTCGCCGCAGCTCAAGCAGGCGGTGCGCGAGGAACTCATCAACCGCGAAATCCTGATGCAGGAAGCCGCGCGCGAAGGCATCGCGGCGCGCCCCGACGTGAAGGCGCAGCTTGCCGTCGCGCAGCAGACCGTCGTGCTGCGCGCGCTGATCGAAGACTTCGTGAAGAAGAACACGCCGACCGATGCCGAAATCAAGGCGCGCTATGACCAGTTGGTCAAGCAGAACGGCGGCGGCAAGGAACTGCATCTGCATCACATCCTGGTCGACAACGAAGCGCAGGCAAAGGATCTGATCGCCAAGATCAAGGGCGGCGCGAGCTTCGAGGACCTCGCCAAGCAATATTCGAAGGATCCGGGCTCGGGCAAGAACGGCGGCGATCTGGACTGGTCGTCGCCGTCGGCTTACGTGCCGGAATTCGGCGCGGCCGCCGAAAAGCTCACGAAGGGCGAAGTGACGCCCGAGCCGGTGAAGACGCAGTTCGGCTGGCACATCATCCGTATGGACGACGCGCGCGAGATCGCCCCGCCGCCGCTCGATCAGGTGAAGCAGCAGATCGCGCAGCAGATTCAGCAAGAAAAGCTGCAGGCGTTCGAGGAAGGATTGCGAAGCAAGGCAGTGATCAAGTAAGCGGATCGGCCTTCGCGCAGAGCCCGTACAGACAAAGCCGCCCTCGGGCGGCTTTGTCGTTTCTGCGGTGCGCGTTCGTTCAAGCGCTCGACCGTTCACTCGCTCAAGCGCTCAGTCGTTCAGGCCGAGCGCGGGCCGCATCAGCGCGCCTGCGCGCGTCAACTTCGGCAACTCGCGGTTCTGAACGACGCTCATGAAGCCCGCCCAGTCCTGCGCGAGCGCGGCCTTGTCGACCTTGTCGGTGTCGCCGAGCTTGTAGCGTTCGCCGTCGCGATACGGCCGCTCCCACGCCGCCCGATGCCACGCGCGTTCCGCGAGCGCCAGCACGCGCGGATACACCATGTACTCGAACTGCTGGTCGTTGCGCATCACTTCGGCCCAGGCCTGTCCCTGAATACCCGCGATGCGCGGCGCCGGCCCCGCACTCGTCACCTCGAACGGATTGCCGTCGCGATCGGCCATGATTTCCGCGTTCTGTGGCAGGTTGTCCGGCGCGAGCGAAAACGTCTTGAAGCTGTCGGTGCCGTGCGACCCCCAGTAATAGCCACGCTCGTGCTGATCGAACGAATACGGGAAGTCGAAGTACAGATAATCCGGCAGCGCGAGCACGGTCTGGTAGCCCTGCTTGCTGAGCGACTGCACCGTATCCGACGCGCCCCAGAAGATCGTGTCCCACATCGTCACCATCGTGTTCGCGGTCGCGAAGTCCTGCGGACCGCTCGCGTGCTTGATGCCGTCCTGCCACGCGGCCATCGTGCCGATGCCGTTCGTATTCACGATCTGGCTCACCTGACGCGCAAACATGGACGGCAATTCGTCGACGGATGCCGCCTTGCCCGACGCGATCAGTGCCGCGCATTGCGGCGAGCGCGCCCACGGCTTGTCCTGCGCCGCGAGATTCACGCGCCCCTTGCCGGAGTCGGTGCCGTCGAGCGGCTGGAAGCCCGCGCCGAGCAGGATGTTCTTCGCTTCGTCGCCGCCGAAGTGCCAGACGGAAAGCGGCGCGCCGGCTTCGCGATGCATCGCCGCGACTTCGCCGATCACTTTTGACGCGAAACGCTGCGCGCCGTCCGAGCACGGATTCAGGAAGCTGCGGCGATCGTAGAACTGCACGGTCGTGGTGTTCGAGGTATCGGCCGGATCGAGCAATCGGTAGGCGCTTGCGGCCGCCGCATCGCCCTGTGCGCGCAGACGCTGGTAGCGCGCTTCCATCGACACCACCGCGGCGCGTGCGTGCCCGGGCATGTCGATTTCCGGCACGATCTCGACGAAACGGTCCGCCGCGTAGCGCACCAGCGCGACATACTCCGCGCGGCTCAGATAGCCGCCGCCCGATTGGTTGTCCGGACCCGAGCCGAGTTGTGGCACGAGACAGCGCATCTCGGTGAGATCGTGACACCGTTTCGCGCCGATATCGGTGAGTTCGGGCAGACCGGGAATCTCGATGCGCCAGCCTTCGTCGTCCGACAGATGCAGGTGCAGGTGATTGAGCTTGTACGCGCCCATCTGATCGATCAGGCGGCGCAGCGTCGCGGGCTGGCGGAAGTTGCGCGCGACATCCACGTGCATGCCGCGATAGGCGTAACGCGGCGCGTCTTCGATCGTCATCGCCGGGACGCTTCCTCCGCCCGCGGGCGTGAGCGACAGCAGCGTCTGCACGCCGTAATAGAGCCCGGCGGCGTCGAAGGCGTCGATGCTCACGCCGCTCGTGGCGATCGTCAGGCGATAGCCGCCGCTCTTCGCGATATCGCCGGGCAGCGCGGCGCCGACGATCTGGCCGCTCACGCGCACCGCCGGGCCGTTGAGGCCGAGCGTCGCCGCCCGCGAACGCAGCGCCGCGACTTGCGACGCGCTCAGCCCGGCCAGCGACAGATCGATGCCGCCGACCTGCGCCGCGCCCTCGCCCGCCGTCTCGCGCAGCACGGCAGGCAGAGCGCGCGCGGCCGTCTGCTGCGCCGACGGAAGCGCGGCCTCCGCGCGGGCGCGCTGCGCCTGGGCGGGCGTCGCGGCAAAAGCGGCGACGTCGTCCTTGATGGACGGAATGCGGTCGACGTAGCGAGTTTCGTCGTCGGTATCGTTGTGCCTGAGGATGGCGGGCGTCTCGCTGCCGTCCGCGACGACATACGCCCGCGGCAACAGGTCGCTGTAGCGCTGATACCAGTACTCGCCGACGAACGGCACTTCGACGCGCTCGCCCGCGCCGAGCGTGAACGCGCCGGCGGTGGGCGTGAGCGCGTAGAGATCGCCGGTGATGTGCTTCCACGCGAAGGCCGGATGCTCGACCATCAGAATGCGCCGGATGCTGTGCACATAGAGCGTCCAGCCGCCGGCGGCGAGGCTTCGGCCACCGGTGTTTTCCAGGATCAGCTTGCCGCGCGCGCAGCTCGCCCAGTCCGCGCCGAAATCCGCGCAGTTCGTGCCGGATGCGGCGGCGTCGTTGGTGTCGATTTCGACGCGCACCAGCAGATTCTCGCCGAGCGCGGCCGCGCGCGCCGACGGCGTAAGGTCGACCGAGCCCGAACCCGAGCCGCCGCTGCAGGACGCCAGCAGAACCGAGGCAACGATGGCCGTCGTTGTTAAAAAGATTCGTATACCTAAGTGATTTGATCGAGATTGTTTCATTGCTCCTCCGTTGTCAGCCGCGTCTCACGACGACGCCGCGCGAAAGCACTATACCCGCAACTTACAGCCCGATTATTTTGGGATATATGACGGAAAGCATCGGCCGGGCAGATCGGAAAGCCGGCGCAAAAACAAAACGCCCCGAAGCGGGAGCTTCGGGGCGCTGGTGTCGAACAGTGCGATAGAACGACGCGGGATCAGCCGAGGAAACGTCGCGCGTTCTGGAAGACGCGCAGCCACGGGCTGCCGTCGGTGGTCCAGTCCTCGGGCGTCCAGCTCATCTGCACGTTGCGGTGCACGCGCTCCATGTGCGGCATCAGCACCGTGAAGCGGCCATCGGGCGTCGTGACCGACGTGATGCCCTGCGGCGAACCGTTCGGGTTGAACGGATATTGCTCCGTCGCCTGGCCGCGATGGTCGACATAACGCATCGCGACGAGCGCCTTCGACGGGTCGCCTTGCTGCGAGAAGTCAGCGAAACCTTCGCCGTGCGCGACCGCCACCGGAATGCGCGAGCCTTCCATGCCTGCGAAGAAGATCGACGGCGAGTTCTGCACCTCGACGAGCGAGAAGCGCGCCTCGAACTGTTCCGACTTGTTGCGCGTGAACTTCGGCCAGGCTTCGGCGCCGGGAATGATCGACGCGAGGCTCGACATCATCTGGCAGCCGTTGCAGATGCCGAGCGCGAAGGTGTCGGCCCGTCCGAAGAACGCCGCGAACATGTCGGCCAGTTTCGCGTTGAAGCGGATCGTCTTGGCCCAGCCCTCGCCCGCGCCGAGCACGTCGCCGTACGAGAAACCGCCGCAGGCGACCGCGCCCGCGAAATCGGCGAGCGTGGCGCGGCCTTCGAGCAGATCGCTCATGTGGACGTCGTGCGCATCGAAGCCGGCGCGGTCGAACGCGTAGGCCGTCTCCAGATGCGAGTTCACGCCCTGCTCGCGCAGGATCGCGACGCGCGGACGCTTGTTCGTGGCGATGAACGGCGCCGCCACGTCTTCCGCCGGATCGAACGTCAGCACGGGCGAAATGCCGGGGTCGCCCGCATCGAGCAATGCGTCGTATTCGGCATCGGCACAGGCCGGGTTGTCGCGCAGACGCGCGATGCGCCAGCTCACCTCGCTCCACGCGCGATGCAGCTCCACGCGCGGCGCATCGAAAATCTTCTTGGCGTCGCGATAGATCTCGACGGAATCCGTCGCGTTCGGCTTGCCGATGACATGCGCGCACGCCGACAGCCCGTGTTCGCGCAGCGCGCCGAGCACGGCGTCGCGCTCGGATGCGCGCACCTGCACCACCGCGCCCAGCTCCTCGGTGAACAGCGCGCGGATCGTGCGATCCTCGCGGCGGCCGCTCGTCTGCTTCGCCCAGTCCTTCGCGTCGCCATAATCGGATTCGTGTTCGGCGTCGAGCGTGAGCATATCGACGTTCAGCGACACGCCCACGTGCCCCGCGAACGCCATTTCACACACGGTCGCCCACAGGCCGCCGTCGGAGCGGTCGTGGTAGGCGAGCAGCTTGCCGTCGGCGTTGAGCGCCTGGATCGCCGTGAAGAAGCGCTTCAGGTCTTCGGCGTCGTCGACGTCCGGCACCGCGTCGCCCACCTGCTGCGTCACCTGCGCGAGAATGCTGCCGCCCAGGCGGTTGCGGCCGCGGCCCAGATCGATCGCGATCAGCACCGTGTTCGCATCGTTCACGAGTTGCGGCGTCAGATGACGGCGCACGTCTTCCACCGGCGCGAACGCCGAAATGATCAGCGACACCGGCGACACCACTTCCTTCGCGCCGCCGCGCGCGTCCTGCCATTTGGTGCGCATCGACAGCGAATCCTTGCCGACCGGAATGCTGATGCCGAGCGCCGGGCACAGTTCCATGCCGATCGCCTTCACGGTGTCGAAGAGCGCGGCGTCTTCGCCCGCGCTGCCGCACGCGGCCATCCAGTTCGCCGAGAGCTTCAGCTTGTTGAGCGACGCGATCGGCGCCGACGCGATGTTCGTCACCGCTTCGCCCACCGCCATGCGGCCGGACGCGGGCGCGTCGATGACGGCGAGCGGCGTGCGCTCGGCCATCGTCATGGCTTCGCCGCGAAAGCCCGCGTAGTCCATCGTCGTCACGGCGCAATCGGCAACGGGCACTTGCCACGGACCGACGAACTGGTCGCGCGCGGTCGTGCCGCCCACCGAGCGGTCGCCGATGGTGATCAGAAACGACTTGCTCGCGACCGTCGGATGCTTTAGCACGTCGAGCGCGACTTCGGACAGCACGAGGCCGGTGACGTCGACCGGGCCGAACGCGGCGCTTTCGCGCTTCACGTCGCGATGCATCTTGGGCGGCTTGCCGAGCAGCACGTCCATGGGCATGTCGACGGGTTCCTGGCCTTCGCTCTCGTCATCGACGAGTTCCAGCTGACGTTCTTCCGTCGCGACGCCGACGACCGCGACCGGGCAGCGTTCGCGCTCGCAGATCGCCTGGAACGCGGGCAGATCGGCGGGCGCGATGGCCAGCACATAGCGTTCTTGCGCTTCGTTCGACCAGATCTCGCGCGGCGACAGACCGCTCTCTTCCAGTTGCACGCGGCGCAGTTCGAAGCGCGCGCCTTTGCCCGCGCCGTCGACGAGTTCCGGGAAAGCGTTCGAGATGCCGCCCGCGCCGACGTCGTGAATGGACAGGATCGGGTTGCCCTCGCCCAGCTGCCAGCACGCGTTGATGACTTCCTGCGCGCGCCGCTGAATTTCGGGATTGCCGCGCTGGACCGAATCGAAGTCGAGCTCGGCGGTGTTCGCGCCGGTCGCCATCGAACTGGCCGCGCCGCCGCCCATGCCGATGCGCATGCCCGGCCCGCCGATCTGGATCAGCAGCGTGCCCGCGGGCAGATCGTGCTTGTGCGTGTGCTGGTCGGAAATATTGCCGATGCCGCCCGCGATCATGATCGGCTTGTGATAGCCGCGCACGCGGCCCGCGACGTTCTGCTCGAAGGTGCGGAAATAGCCGCCGAGATTCGGGCGGCCGAATTCGTTGTTGAAGGCCGCGGCGCCGATCGGCCCGTCGATCATGATCTGCAGCGGCGATGCGATGCGCTCGGGCTTGCCATACGGCTCCTGCGCGTCGGCGGGATTGCGCGTGGCGAGCGGCGTGGCGGCGTCGCGCGCGTTTTCCCATTGCTGGCGCGCATCGGGCAGATCGAGATTCGAGACCGTGAAGCCCGCGAGGCCCGCCTTCGGACGCGCACCGCGGCCCGTCGCGCCTTCGTCGCGGATTTCGCCGCCGGAACCCGTCGCCGCGCCCGCGAACGGCGAAATGGCGGTCGGGTGATTGTGCGTTTCCATCTTCATCAGCGTGTGCGTCAGTTCAACGTGACGCTGATAGTGCTCGTCGCCGCCGCGCGGAAACCAGCGCTCGGCCGTGCCGCCCTGCATGATCGCCGAATTGTCCGAATACGCGACGATCGTGCCTTCGTGATTCAGCTTTTCCGTATTGCGGATCATCTGAAACAGCGACATGTCCTGCTTCTCGCCGTCGATGGTCCATTCGCCGTTGAAAATCTTGTGGCGGCAGTGCTCGCTGTTGGCCTGCGCAAACATCATCAGTTCGACGTCGGTCGGATTGCGCTCGAGGTGTCTGAAGGCGTCGACGAGATAGTCGATCTCGTCTTCGGCCAGCGCGAGGCCGAGTTCCGCGTTGGCGGCTTCGAGCGCGCCGCGCCCCGCGCCGATGATGTCGACCGTCTGCAAGGGCTTGGCGGGCAGTTCGTCGAACAGATGCAGCGCCTGATCGCGCGAGGCCGCGACGCTTTCCGTCATGCGGTCATGGAGGGCATCCGCGACGGCCGCGCGCGCGGCATCCGACAGTGCCTTCTTGCCGCCGAGCAAGCCGCTTTTCATGATGACCGTGTACTCGACGCCGCGCTCGATGCGCCGCACTTTCGTGAGACCGCAGTGATGCGCGATGTCGCTCGCCTTGCTCGCCCACGGCGAAACGGTGCCGAAACGCGGCACGACCATGAACGTTTCCGTGGCGCCGCGCTCCTTCGTTTCCTCGAACGGCGCGCCGTAGTGCATCAGCGCCTCGATGCGGCGATTGTCTTCGTCGGTGAGCGGCTCGGACGAGTTGACGAAGTGCAGGAACTGCCCGCGCACGCCCACGATGTTCGCATCGATGCGGGCGAGCTTTTCGAGAAGGCGGGTCTGACGGAAATCGGAGAGGGCCGAAGCGCCGGGGAAACACGAGAAGTGGGCCATTGTGACGGTGCGTCGATGACGTCTGTGTGCCGCTCGCCCGCTGTATTGCGAATCCGGGAATTCGCAAATTCGGAATCGAGCACGCAAAGCGGCGTGAGGCGAAAGGAAGACCGCGATTATAACCCGGAAGCGTCTCGAAATCGGCCCACGGCGCCCGGCCGGCCGCGGCACCGCGACGGCTCGCCGCCACGCGGCGCCGCGCGTTTCATCCCGAAAATGTTCCTGACCGGCGCGGCGTACGGCGCCGCGGCGACGGCGGCGCGCCGCCACGCGCGGCTTGCCGTCCCCCGCAAACGATTTTGGCGCTATCATGGCGCGCTTTCTTCGGGCATGGCCCGCTCATCGATCCGGCCGGATGGCCCGTCGTTTCATCGCGGCAAGCACGCCGGCGGGCGCACGCGTTCACGCTTGCATCGCGCTTGCGCCGCGCTTGTCGCCCTTGTATTACGCAGCACTGCCAACTCGCGCCTTCGGGCACAAAAAGTCATGGATGTCATCGTCATCGGCGGCGGAATCGCCGGCATCGCCACCGCGTATCAGCTGCATGCGGCCGGCCATCGCGTCTGCGTGGTCGAGCGCCACGCGACCGTCGCCCAGGGCGCCACTTACGGCCAGGGCGGCGCGCTGCTGCCCTCGCCGCTCGATGTCTGGTTCGGCCCGACCTTCATGGTGTCGAGCCGCGCGAAGCAAAGCGGCATGGTGGTCAAGACCGGTTTCGACGGCGCCGCGCGCGATTTCGTCAAACAACTGGCGACGCTGCGCGAGCCGGATGCGTTCGCCGCGCAATATGAGCGGCTGCAGCCGCTCGTCGCGCTGTCGCGGCAGGTTCTCGGCGAGATCGAAAGCGGTCTGGAACTCGATTTCGAACAGCGCCGCGGCATGCTGCACGTGTTCCGCCAGCCGCGCGAACTGGAAGAAGCGCAACCCGCGATCGATCTGCTCAAGCGCTTCAAGGTGCCGTATCAGGTGCTGACGCCGGCGGAATGCGTCGCCGTCGAGCCTTCGGTGCCCGACGATCCCGAGTTCGCCGGCGGCGTGCTGCTGCCCGAGGAGCGCACCGCGAACTGTCCGCTCTTTACCAAGCAACTGAAGCAGATTCTCGAAGACGGCGGCGTGCAGTTCCGCATGCATCGCACGGTGGCGTCGCTGCGGCTCGACGGTGCGCGCGCCGCGATCGAGCTCGCCGATCCGGGCGAAGGCAAGAAGCGTTCGGGCGAGGTCGAGACGATCTCGGCGGATGCGATCGTGGTCGCCGCGGGCAACGGCACGCCGGCGCTCATCGGCGGCATCAAGGCGACGCCCGCGCTGTTTCCGTTGCGGGTGCACACGCTGACGGCGCCGGTCGCCTACGAGGAGCGCGCGCCGCATCTGACCGTCGTCGATTCGGTCAAGCGCATCACGATGACGCGTATCACGCAGCGCCTGCGCGTCGCGGGCGCGGGCGTGTTCCAGAGCGCGGCGAAGGCCGACAAGCCGCTCGACGCCGCGCTCGCGCGCCGCGCGCTCGATCTGCTCGGCCAGGGCACGCACGACTGGATTCCGGGCGCGGCGCGCGTATCCGCCGCGCGCGCGTGGGACGGCGTGCGGCTCCTTTCGGCGGACGGCCTGCCGGTCGTCGGCGCGACGCGGCATCCGCGTCTTTTCGTGAACGCGGCGCACGGTCCGGCGGGCTGGGGGCTGGCGTGCGGGTCTGCTAAAGTGATCGCGGACCTCGTCTCCGGCGTCACGCCCGATCTTCCCGCCGAAAGCCTCGCCGCGCTGAGCCTCGAACGCTTCTAGCCGCGAACGCACCCGCCGCCCCAGGCGGCCGCGACGGGCATGATTGCTGCGCGCGATGCCGGGTTTCCGAACGGTTCGCTACGATCCGCCACGACCCGCAACCCGACGCGCCCCGTCCGTCCGCCGCCATGACTGCTTCCCGCTCTCCCTATTTCACGCCCAAGGACGATTCGCTCGCGCTGCTGACGCTCGCCGAGCTGCGCACGCTGGAGACGCGCGCCGCCGCCGCGCTGCCGCCGCACACGCTGATGGCGCGCGCGGGCGCGGCCGCCGCGCAATGGCTCGTCGATGCGATGGAGCACGATCCCGAAACGCGCGCGCGCCCCGTCTGGATCGCGGCCGGCCCCGGCAACAACGGCGGCGATGCGCTCGTGATCGCCGAGCGCCTGCATCGCGCGGGCATCGGCGTGCGCGTGTGCATGCCGGTCGAAGTGAAACCCGACGATGCGCGCTGGGCGCTCGACGCCGCGCGCGCGGCGAACGTGCCGATCGACGCCGCGCCGCCCGCCTCGTTCGACGGTTTCGGCTGGCTCGTCGACGGCATGTTCGGCATCGGACTGTCGCGGCCGCTCGAAGGTGTGTTCGCGGACATCGGCGCGCGCCTGACGCGGCGCGCGCGGGCGTCGGGCCAGGTGCTCGCGCTCGACGTGCCGAGCGGCCTCGACAGCGACACGGGCACGCCGGTCAACGGCAGCGAAGCCGTGCGCGTGACGGACACGATCACGTTCATCGGCGCGAAGCCGGGACATTTCACGTCGCAGGGGCGCGATCTGACCGGCCGTCTTTTCGTCGCGACGCTGGAGGTCGAGCCGAGCGCCGCGCCGTCGATCGTGCTCAACGGGCCCGCGCTTTTCGCCGCGCACATGCCGCCGCGCGACAACGCGACCAACAAGGGCACTTTCGGCACGCTCGCCGTGATCGGCGGCGAGGCCGGCATGTGCGGCGCGCCGGTGCTCGCCGCGCGCATGGCGCTCTACGGCGGCGCGGGCAAGGTCAATATCGCGTTTCTGGGCGAAGGCTTTCCGCCCTACGATCCGCCCCATCCCGAACTGATGCTGCATCACGTCGACGGCTTCGCGCTCGGCAAAATGGATGCGCTCGCGATAGGCTGCGGCATGGGTTCGAGCGAGCGCGCGCAGAAAGTGCTCGACGACGCGCTGCAGCTCGACATCCCCAAGCTGCTCGATGCCGACGCGCTCAATCTCGTCGCGAAGAACGACGCGCTCGCGGCGGCCGTCGCGGCGCGCGGCGCGCAAGGCGATCCGTGCATCCTGACGCCGCATCCGCTCGAAGCGGCGCGCCTCTTGCAGAGCGACGCGAAGGCCGTTCAGGCCGATCGCATCGCCGCCGCGCGCCAGTTGTCCGCGCGCTACGCCGCGATTGCCGTGCTGAAAGGCTCGGGCACCGTGATCGCTTCGCCCGACGGCCGCGTCGCGGTGAATCCCACGGGCAACGCCGGACTCGCGACCGGCGGCACCGGCGACGTGTTGGGCGGATTGATCGGAGCATTGCTCGCGCAAAAGTTGCCCGCGTACGAAGCGGCGCTCGCGGGCGTCTGGCTGCACGGCCTCGCCGCGCAGACGCTCACCGACGGCGGCACCGGTCCGGCGGGACTGACCGCCGGAGAACTCGCGCCGGCGGTGCGCACGCTCGTCAATCGCCGCTTTTACGGGGCGCACGCACGAACCTGAGCGGGGCCGGCGGCAGCGCCCGCGCCATCTGCCGGGCCGTCGTGACGCTTTGCAAGCAACTGTTCATGCATCGTCGCTATACTCTTTTTGATTCGGGCATCCGCGGCGGTTTGGTCGCGTTCACGAAACTGATGACGCAAACACGAAGCAAGGCAAGCCGCGCAGGATTTGCACGAACGTATTCCTCTGTCACTCTCAGACTATCGGACCGCTCATGACCCAAACCTCGACGCTCAATTCGCTTCCTGCCTGGTCGGCGCTCCAGTCGCACTACGATGCCATCTCCGGCGAGCGTCTGCGCGACTGGTTCGCGCCGCAGAACGACGCCGCGCCGACGCGCGCCGAGCGCTTCACATTCGAAGGCGGCGGCCTCTCCATCGACTTTTCCAAGAATCGCATCAGCGACGCCACGCTCAAGCTGCTCGTCCAGCTCGCCGAGGAAGCCGGCGTCACGAAGCGGCGCGACGCGATGTTCAACGGCGATATCGTGAACATCACCGAGCATCGCGCGGCCCTGCACACAGCGCTGCGCGCGCAGTCGCCCGATGCGCCCTTTCACGCACAGGTGCAGGCCGAGAAAGCCAAGATGGCCGCTTTCTCGGACCGCGTTCGCGACGGCTCGTGGACCGGCTACACCGGCAAGCGCATCCGGCATGTGGTGAACATCGGCATCGGCGGCTCGGATCTCGGGCCGAAGATGGTCGTGCATGCGCTGCATCATCTCGCATCGAAAGAACTCGACACGCACTTCGTGTCGAATGTCGACGGCGCCGATCTCTACAACGTGCTGCAACAGGTCGACGCCGAGGAAACGCTCGCGATCATCGTCTCCAAGACTTTCACGACGCTGGAAACGATGACCAACGCGCACTCGATGCGCGACTGGTTCCTCAAGGCCGGCTGCCCCGAAGATCAACTGTCGAAGCATTTCGTCGGGGTGTCGGCGAATCCGGCGGAGGTGGTCAAGTTCGGCATCGCAAAAGAAAACGTGTTCGAGATGTGGGACTGGGTCGGCGGCCGGTATTCGCTGTGGTCGGCGGTCGGTCTGTCGATCATGCTCTCGGTCGGCCCGCAGAACTTCGACGCGCTGCTGCAGGGTGCCGACGCGATGGACCAGCACTTCCGCACGGCGCCGCTCAATGTGAACCTGCCGGTGCTGATGGGTATGATCGGCATCTGGTATCGCAATTTCTTCGGCTCGCAGAGCGACCTGATCGCGCCGTATTCGCAAGCGCTGCACTATCTGCCGTCGTACCTGCAGCAACTGGAAATGGAGAGCAACGGCAAGTCCGCGCGCCTCGACGGCAAGATGGTCGACTATCCGACGGCGGCCGTGATCTGGGGCGAGCCGGGCACGAACGGCCAGCACGCGTTCTTCCAGATGCTGCATCAGGGACCGACGCTGATTCCGATCGACTTCATTGCCGTGCTGACGCCGGAGCATCCGCTCGTCGATCACCACGCAAAGCTGCTGGCCAACTGCTTCGCGCAAAGCGAGGCGCTGATGCTCGGCCGCACGCTCGAAGAAGCGAAGAAGGTGGCGGGCCCCGGCAAGGAAGAACTCGCCACGCATCTGAGCTTCCCGGGCAACCGGCCGACCACGACCATCATGCTCGACGCGCTCACGCCGCAAACGCTCGGCGCGCTCATCGCCCTGTACGAACACAAGGTGCTCGTGCAGGGGACGGTGTGGGACATCAACTCGTTCGATCAGTGGGGCGTGGAACTCGGCAAGATTCTCGGCAAGGTCGTGGAGGCCGACATCACCGCCGCGAGCACCGATCCGGCGAAGCACGATTCGTCGACATCGGCGTTGATCGCGCGTGCGCGCAAGGCGCTCAAGCGCTGACGCCCGGTCGCCTCGTCGTGATGTTCATGGCCCGCAGCGCGCACGCGTTGCGGGCTTTTTCATACGCCGAGGCCGTTGACGAGGCGCCCCGCTTCGATCGTCACCGTGGCGTCGCAACGCTCGGCCAGTTCGGCGTCGTGCGTGACGAGCACGAGCGTCGCGCCGTTGCGGCGATTCATTTCGAACATGAGGTCGATGATCGCGTAGCCCGTGGCGGCGTCGAGACTGCCGGTGGGTTCGTCGGCGAAGAGCACGGCCGGATGCGTGACGAACGCACGCGCGAGCGCGACACGCTGCTGCTCGCCGCCGGACAGCAGCTTCGGATAATGACCGGTACGCTGCGACAAACCCACCTGATCGAGCAGCGCGCGCGCGTGCGCCGCGATTTCGCCGTGCGGCATCTCGGCGCGCAGTTCGAGCGGCAGCATCACGTTTTCGAGCGCGGTGAGATGCGGCATCAACTGGAACGACTGAAACACGAAGCCGACGGCGCCGCTTCGCAACGCCGCGCGCTCGTCTTCGTTCAGTGTGGACAACTCCTTGCCGAGCAGACGAACCGAGCCGGCGCTCGCGCTGTCCAATCCCGCGAGCAGGCCGAGCAAAGTCGACTTGCCCGAACCCGATGCGCCGACGATCGCGACGCTGCTTCCTTTCGCGATCGACAGATCGATCTGATCGAGAATCGTGAGTTCGCCCGTTGCGTCCTTCACCCGCTTGCTTAATCCCCGTACTTCGATGACCGGCTCGATATTGTTTTGCATGGACACCTTGAAGAAGAACTCGCGCGGCCTGCTTTCCGCCGTCGCGTTGATGGCGGCATTCCCGACGACCGGACATGCCGCCGACGCTCAGGCCGCCGACGCTCAGGCCGCCGCGCAGCCGAAGCCCGCGATCGTCGTACTGGGCGACAGCTTGTCGGCGGAATACGGCCTGCCGCGCGATACCGGCTGGGTCAATCTGCTGCGCGCCAGGCTGGCGAAGGAGCGTTTCGATTATAGCGTCGCCAATTCGAGCATCAGCGGCGACACCACGAGCGGCGGACGCGCGCGCCTGACCGCGGTGCTCACGCGCATCAAGCCCGCGATCGTGATCGTCGAACTCGGGGCCAACGACGCGCTGCGCGGCGTGCCGCTCGCGACGACGGAGACGAACCTGCGCGACATCGTCGATGCATCGCAGGCCGCGCATGCGAAGGTTTTACTCATCGGCATGTACGTTCCACCCAATTACGGCCCGGACTACACGCAAAAGTTCCACGCCGTCTACGAGCGCGTCGCCCGGGAGCGGAATGTGCCGCTCGTGCCTTTTCTGCTTGCGGGCATCGCGGACAAGCCCTCGCTGTTTCAGGCGGACCAGATTCATCCGACGGTGCAGGCCCAGCCTTTGCTATTGGATAACGTCTGGCCAAGCTTGAAACCCTTGCTGGGCGCAAGCGCCGCGCATTAAGAAGACGGCGGCCGCGACAGCTTTTCCAATAAACGCGGAACACGGCCAAGATTCAGTTATCTGAGACTTTCGCGTAACTCTTATAACTCCGCTCGTACTGGAGCGACTCTTTAAGGAGGTCACGTGAAATTTATCCCTCTTCTCGCCATGACCGTTGCGATCTCGGCCTGCGCCGCCCAACCGCCCGCCGGCGTGCAGCAAGTCGGCACGAGCCAGAAGGCACCGAAGGTCATCGCGCAATGCGTCGCCCAGAAGTGGGCCGACAAGTCGCAGCAGCAGGTCGTGTCGCAGGACACGCTTGCGAACGATCAGGCCGTCGACGTCTACGTTCCCGGCCAGCAGCCGCCGAGCGGCGCAGCAGCCGTGGTTCGTCCGTCATGGTCGGGCTCGGGCTCGTGGGTGGGTTTCCGCGCGTCGGGCGCAGCCGGCAGCGAGGCGACCGGCGACATTCAGACCTGTCTGTAAGGGACGCCGCGAGTCTGCGCATCCGTGTGTCCGATACCGCGGCTGCGCTCAGACTGGGGCGTTCGAACAAAAGCCCCGCTTCCTTTCGGCAGCGGGGCTTTTTTGCGTGCGGAAGTTAAAGCCGATCAGTTCGGCGAAGCTTCCGTCGATGCGTGGCTCAGCTTGACCTTCGAGCGCGCCTTCAACGCGTCGACGTAGGCTTCCATTTCGGCTTGCGCGTACACCTGCGCGATCTGCTGCTGCGCGCCGGTGAGGCGATCGGCCGCGACGGGCGCCGGCTTCTCGATTGCGTTCACGCGATAGATTGCATAGCCGTCCGCGCCGAGATCCACGCCGACATACGCCGGCAGCTTCGACGCATCCGCCTTGAAGATCGCGCTCAGCGCGGCGGGCGGCAGACCCTGCGCGTCGTTGCGCGACACCGTGATCGGCGACGTGAAGCCATCGGTCGACTTCGACTTCAGCAGATCGGCCAGCTTCGCCTCGCCTTCCTTCTTCGCCATCTCGGCAGCCATTTCCGCGACGACTTTCTTGCGCACGTCGTCCTTCACCGCGTCGAATGCAGGCACCGTGGCCGCCTTGTAGTCGGCCACGCGCGCGGCGATCAGCGTGTTGTTGCCGACATCGATAGCCTGCGTGTTGTTGCGTTCCTTCGCTGAGTCGGGCGCGAAAATGGCCGCGAGCAGCTTCGGATTGTTGAGCGGATTGTCCTGCGGCAACTGCGGATTCGGCTTCGGGCCGACGGTTGCCGTCTGGATCGTCAGCTTGTACTTGTCGGCTGCGGGTTGCAGCGACTTCGCCTTCTCATAGACGAGATCGGTAAAGCCCTGGGCTTCGTCGGCAAAACCTTTCGCGCCCTGCTGCGCCGCATAGTCCTTCGCAAGCGCGTCCTTCACCTCGTCGAACGGCTTCGTGACGGCGGGCTTCACATCGGTTGCCTGAATGATGTGGTAGCCAAAGTCCGACTCGACGAGATTGCTCACTTCGCCCTTCTTCAGGCCGAACGCGGCCTCGTCGAAAGCCTTGCCGCCCGCGATCTGACCGCGCGCGAAGTAACCGAGATCGCCACCCTTGCTCGCGGAACCCGGATCGTCCGAGTTCTTTTGCGCGATCTGCGCGAACTGATCCGGATGCGCCTTGACTTGCGCGAGCAGTTCCTCGGCCTTTTGCTTCGCCTTGGCCTTGTCGGCGGCGCTCGCGTCCTTCGGCGCATTCACGAGGATATGGCTCGCGCGCACTTCCGCTTCCGTGCGATAGCGCTGGATGTTGTCGTCGTAATACTTCTTGAGATCGGCATCGCTCGGCTTCGCTGCCGCCGCGATCGTCGACGGCGACAGCACGAGGTACTGGATCGCTGCCGTCTCGGGCGTGGCGAAGTCGTTGCGATGCGCGTCGTAGTACGCGGTGAGTTGCGCGTCGGTGGGCTGGATCTTCGCGGTGTAGTCGGCCGCGCGCAGCGACATGCCCTGCACCGAGCGCTTCTGTTCGGCGAGTTCGGTCAGGTTCTGCGCGAGCGTCTTCGACGTGAACGACGTCGCCTGGATGCTGCTCGGAATCTGGTCCGTTGCGATGGTGTAGCGCATGCGCTCGTCGTATTGAGCAGGCGTCATGCCCTGCATCGCGAGCAGTTGCTTGTAGCGGTCGACGTCGATGGTGCCGTCCGGCTTGCGCAGCGACGAGATCACCGGGTCCGACAGCAGCGCGCGGCGCACGGCATCGTCCGATGCGGTGAGATGCAGGCGTTGGGTTTCGTCAGAGAGCGCGCGTTGCTGCACGAGGCTGTCAACCATCGCGGCGCGCGTTTCGGGCGAGTCGAACATCTTGGCGTCGAACTGGGCGCCGAGCATGGAGCGGGCGCGGTCCACTTGCTGCTTGAAGGCGCTGTCGAATTCGGCGCGCGTGATCTTGTGGCCATTCACGCTGGCGACGTAAGCGCTTTCGTCGAAATAGTTGCTGAATCCCTGAATTCCGACCATGCCCAGACCGGGCACGATGATCAGGATCAGCAAGGCCATCATCAGGCGCTGGTGATTACGGAAGAAGTCGAGCATGCGTAGCGCTGCGTGGTTGGAACAAAACGCTCGATATTACAACAGTGGACGAGGAAAAGGCGAAAGGCGATCGGGAATCGGCCGGACGGGCAACACACGCCGCCCGGTTACAACGGGCTGCAATAGCCGGAATGCTCGAAAAATCAGATATTTAAACGTCGATCGATGCATCTCGTGCAACGCGCGTCCGTCGAGAAACGATAGACGCCTCTCGCCGCGCAGCCGCGCGTTCGATGCGATCCGGCGATCGTTAGCATTCTTGAAGAACGTCTCGACTGATCGCGCGAGCCAGCATGCAGGGCAAAAATGAGGCAAAACGCGCAAGCCAAAACGAAAAGTCCCGCAAGCCTTGAAGCCTGCGGGACTTTCATGTCGATTCTGGCGGAGCGGACGGGACTCGAACCCGCGACCCCCGGCGTGACAGGCCGGTATTCTAACCAACTGAACTACCGCTCCAGACTGGCGCGCGGCGAACTGAAACCGAACTGGAAACTGGTGGGTGCTGAGAGGCTCGAACTCCCGACCTACGCCTTGTAAGGGCGCCGCTCTACCAACTGAGCTAAGCACCCGTTTCGCAGTCCTTCCTGCAGTCGTTCTCGCAACGATCTACCGCGACTATCTGCCGCAGAAAATTGCGATTGGCTGTTTCGCTTTGCGCTTCGCTGTCATTCGATACCCGATCAGATGAAACCGGTTGATACCGAATCCAGCGAGTCCGCTAGTTTAGCGCATCCTTCAGAGCTTTGCCAGGGCGAAATTTCGGAACCTTTGCGGCCTTGATCTTGATCGCCGCGCCCGTACGCGGATTGCGGCCCGTGCGCGCCGTACGCTTGCCGACCGCAAACGTGCCGAAGCCGACGAGCGTCACCGTTCCGCCCTTCGTCAGCGTCGCGCGCACGCCGCCGATCACCGCGTCGAGCGCTCGGCCGGCAGCGGCCTTGGATATATCGGCTTGCTGCGCGATATGGTCGATCAGTTCCGTCTTGTTCATTGTGATCCCCGAATCAGTTATGGCACGTTGTAATCGATGGGTCCTGCATCGAAACCGGATCGCATCTCGAAATGATTGGATGCGGCGCCCATTTAACTTAGCCGAAAGCGGCGTGTCAACGAGGATTGAGCCTTATTCAACGCGCCTTTCCGGCCAATTAGAAGGTCTCCTCGAAAAGCGCGCGCGCAAAGAAAAACCCGCGGGCATGACCCGCGGGTTTTTTAGTTTCGATCACGCAACACGGGATTGAAACCGCGTCGCGCGATGCGCCGTTCGCGCTTGGTTGCGCTTAGTGCTTCACGAACTCACCCGAAGCGGGCGCGTCCTTTTGCGCTTCGGCCGCGACCGGCGCGGCCTTGGCTTCGTCTTCCGCCAGAGGCGTCGGGGTACGTTCGAGCGCCAGTTCCAGCACGCGATCGATCCAGCGAACCGGTACGATCTCGATGGCGTTCTTCACGTTGTCGGGGATGTCGGCCAGATCCTTCGTGTTTTCCTCGGGGATCAGCACGAGCTTGATGCCGCCGCGATGCGCCGCCAGCAGCTTCTCCTTCAAGCCGCCGATCGGCAGCACTTCGCCGCGCAGCGTGATTTCGCCCGTCATTGCGACATCCGCGCGAACCGGAATGCCCGTCAGCACCGACACCAGCGCCGTGGTCATCGCGATACCGGCGGACGGACCGTCCTTCGGCGTCGCGCCTTCCGGCACGTGGATGTGGATGTCCTTCTTCTCGAAGGATTCATCCGTGATGCCGAGACGGCGCGAACGCGAACGCACCACCGAGCGCGCCGCTTCGACCGATTCCTTCATCACGTCGCCGAGCGAACCGGTGCGGATCACGCCGCCCTTGCCGGGCATCACCGCCGCTTCGATCGTCAGCAGATCGCCGCCGACTTCCGTCCACGCGAGACCCGTCACCTGGCCGATCTGGTTTTCCTTCGCGGCCAGACCGAAGTCGTACTTGCGCACGCCGAGGAAGGTGTCGAGGTTCGAACCGTCGACCTTCACAGCGCCTTCGGCCTTCTTCAGCAGCAGCATCTTCACGACCTTGCGGCAGATCTTCGACACTTCACGCTCGAGCGAACGCACGCCCGCTTCACGCGTGTAGTAGCGAATGATGTCGCGGATGGCTTGCTCCGCGACCTCGATCTCGCCGTCCTTCAGGCCGTTGTTGCGCTTCTGCTTCGGCAACAGGTAACGCTGCGCGATGCTGACCTTCTCGTCCTCGGTGTAACCCGAGAGACGGATGACTTCCATCCGGTCGAGCAACGGCGGCGGAATGTTCAGCGAGTTCGACGTCGCGACGAACATCACGTCCGACAAGTCGAAGTCCACTTCGATGTAGTGGTCCGCGAACGTGTGATTCTGTTCCGGATCGAGCACTTCGAGCAGCGCGGATGCCGGATCGCCGCGGAAATCCATGCCCATCTTGTCGACTTCGTCGAGCAGGAAAAGCGGATTGCGCACGCCGACCTTGGCGAGGCTCTGCAAGATCTTGCCGGGCATCGAGCCGATGTACGTACGGCGGTGACCGCGAATCTCGGACTCGTCATGCACGCCGCCCAGCGCCATGCGCACGAACTTGCGATTCGTGGCGCGAGCGATCGACTGCCCGAGCGAGGTCTTGCCGACGCCCGGAGGCCCGACGAGGCACAGGATCGGCGCCTTCACCTTCTCGACGCGCTGTTGAACCGCGAGATACTCGAGAATGCGTTCCTTGACCTTTTCGAGACCGAAGTGGTCTTCGTCGAGCACGCGCTCGGCGTTCGTGAGGTCGTTGTTGACCTTGCTCTTCTTGCGCCACGGCAAGCCGATCAGCGTGTCGATGTAGTTGCGCACGACAGTCGCTTCCGCGGACATCGGTGACATGAGCTTGAGCTTCTTGAGCTCGGCATCGGCCTTCTTCTTGGCTTCCTTCGGCATGCGCGCGGCGGTGATGCGCTTCTCGAGTTCTTCGAGATCCGCGCCCTCTTCGCCTTCGCCCAGTTCCTTCTGGATGGCCTTGACCTGCTCGTTCAGGTAGTACTCGCGCTGGCTCTTTTCCATCTGGCGCTTGACGCGGCCGCGGATGCGCTTCTCGACCTGAAGAATGTCGATTTCGGCTTCGAGCTGGGCAAGCAAATGCTCCAGACGCTCGATGACCGGGAACATTTCGAGGATGTGCTGCTTCTGATCGAGCTTGAGCGGCAGGTGCGCGGCGATGGTGTCCGCAAGACGACCCGCCTCGTCAATGCCCGACAGCGACGTCAGGATCTCCGGCGGAATCTTCTTGTTGAGCTTCACGTACTGATCGAACTGCGAGACGATCGCGCGGCGCAGCGCTTCGGTTTCGGCGCTGTCGGCGTGATCGGGCTCGAGCGGCATCACGTCGCAGGAGAATTGCGTTTCCTGCTCTTCGATCGAGAGCGTCTTGGCACGCTGCAGGCCTTCGACGAGCACTTTTACCGTGCCGTCGGGCAACTTCAGCATTTGCAGGATGTTGGCGACACATCCTACTTCGTACATGTCTTTTTCAGTCGGCTCGTCCTTCGCCGCCGTTTTCTGGGCGACGAGCATGATGTGCTTGCCGCCTTCCATCGCGGCTTCGAGGGCCTTGATCGACTTGGGCCGCCCGACGAAGAGCGGAATCACCATATGCGGGAAAACGACTACGTCGCGCAGCGGGAGCAGCGGCAGCGTAATGCGTTCCTGCGGGAGGAGTTGGGTTCCTGACATTTCATTTCCCCAGAAGTGGAATCAGTTCAGTCGTAAGTAAGGCCGTTCACTGCTATTGCAAGCCTTTATCGGAAGGGAAAAGTCGTTAGTCAAAGATCGCGTCAGTAACGTCCACAAGATAAACCGAAAAAAATAAAAGGCCGTTCACGTCGCCATGAACGGCCTCTCGCCGAGCCACAGCCTGTTCAGTTGGAACCCGCTACCTTCGGCGCATCTTCATAGATGAGCAGCGGTTTGCCGTCGCCGTCGATGGTGTTGTCGTCCACGATCACCTTCGAGACGCCCTTCATGGTCGGCAGTTCGTACATCACGTCGAGCAACGCCTGTTCCAGAATCGAGCGCAGGCCGCGCGCGCCGGTTTTACGGCGAATCGCCTTCTGCGCGATCGCCTGCAGCGCCGCCGGACGGATCTCGAGTTCCACGCGTTCCATCGCGAAAAGCTTGTGATACTGCTTCACGAGCGCGTTCTTCGGCTCGATCAGAATCTTCACGAGCGCGGCTTCGTCGAGCTTGCCGAGCGTCGCGACGACCGGCAGACGGCCGATCAGCTCCGGAATCAGGCCGAACTTGATCAGATCTTCCGGTTCCACGTCGCGCAGCACTTCGCCCGCGTCACGGTCCTGCTTGCTCTTCACGCTCGCGCCGAAGCCGATGCCGGTTTTCTCGGTGCGATCCGTGATGACCTTTTCCAGCCCGTCGAACGCGCCGCCACACACGAACAGAATGTTGGTCGTATCGACCTGGATGAAATCCTGATTCGGGTGCTTGCGTCCACCTTGCGGCGGCACCGACGCCATCGTGCCTTCGATCAGCTTGAGCAGCGCCTGCTGGACGCCCTCGCCCGACACGTCGCGCGTGATGGACGGGTTATCCGACTTGCGGCTGATCTTGTCAATTTCGTCGATATACACGATGCCGCGCTGTGCTTTGTCGACTTCGTAGTTGCAGTTCTGCAGCAACTTCTGAATGATGTTTTCGACGTCCTCGCCGACGTAGCCGGCTTCGGTGAGCGTCGTGGCATCCGCGATGACGAACGGCACGTTCAGCATGCGCGCCAGCGTCTGCGCGAGCAGCGTCTTGCCCGAGCCGGTCGGCCCGATCAGCAGAATGTTGCTCTTCGACAGCTCGATCTCGTCTTTCTTGTCGAGATGCTTGAGCCGCTTGTAGTGGTTGTACACGGCCACCGCGAGAATTTTCTTCGCGCGTTCCTGGCCGATCACGTACTGATTGAGGATATCGCTGATTTCCTGCGGGCTCGGCAGGTCGGACTTGGTCAGCCCGGCCTCTTCCGCCGCGCCAGCCGCCTCGTCGCGAATAATCTCGTTGCACAAGTCGATACATTCATCGCAGATGAACACCGACGGGCCAGCGATGAGTTTTTTCACCTCATGCTGACTTTTTCCGCAGAACGAGCAATACAGCAGCTTTTCGCTGCTGGAACCTTTTTTGTCCGCCATAAATGTGTAAGCCTCCGGACACTCTTGTTACATGATACGCCCTTCGATCCACCCACGCAGATTCGCACCCGCGTGGCCTGGACGAAGCGCGTTTGGCGTGGCGCCCGCTGCGCGATTCGCATTTCGCCGGCACCGTCTCCGCGCGCCGGCGCGGCGCCGCTCCGGACGCCTCAGGGACGCTTGTGAAGCACCTGGTCGACGATGCCGTAAGCCTGCGCGTCGTCGCCGGACATGAAGTTGTCGCGATCGGTGTCGCGCGCAATGCGCTCGACCGGCTGACCCGTGTGATGCGACAGCAACTGATTCAGACGTTCCTTGAGATACAGGATTTCCCGCGCCTGGATCTCGATGTCCGATGCCTGACCGCGCGCGCCGCCGAGCGGCTGGTGAATCATCACGCGCGCGTTGGGCAGCGCGACGCGCTTGCCTTTCGCACCCGCCGCCAGCAGGAACGCGCCCATGCTGGCGGCGAGACCCATGCACAGCGTGGCGACGTCCGGTTTCACGAACTGCATGGTGTCGTAGATCGCCATGCCGGCCGAAACCGAGCCGCCCGGGCTGTTGATGTACAGGCTGATGTCCTTGTCGGGATTCTCGCTTTCGAGGAACAGCAACTGCGCGACGACGAGATTCGCCGACTGATCGTTCACTTCACCGACGAGAAACACCACGCGTTCCTTCAAAAGGCGCGAGTAGATGTCATAGGCACGCTCGCCGCGGCCACTTGTCTCCACGACCATCGGAACGAGGCCGAGCGCCTGGGCTTCGAAGTCCCGCGGTGCGTTGGACGCCAACGTGTGGAGCAATTCAGCGCGAAAGGTCATGCAATTTCCTTGTTCGGAATAGGGATACTGAACGACAAAGGAACATCCGGTAGTACGGCACGCAAACGCCCAAACTTTAATGCAAAAAAGGCGTGGGAGCCGTCAGTCCGACGACTCCGCACGCCCCTTGCCAATTGCGCGTCAGGCTTGTGCCGTTGCGCTGGCCAGTTCCTCGAAGCTGACTTCCTTGTCGGTCACCTTGGCCTTGCCGAGGACGAAATCGACGACGTTGCTTTCCACGACGAACGCTTCCATCTCGGCGAGGCGCTGCTGGTTCGAATAATACCAGCGGACGACTTCCTTCGGGTCTTCGTAGCTCTTCGCGAATTCGTCCACTTCAGCGCGGATCTGCTCGGGCTTCGCCTGCAGTTCGTTTGCCTTGACGAGTTCGGCGAGCACGAGGCCCAGCTTCACGCGGCGTTCTGCCTGCTCGGCGAACATTTCGGCCGGAATCGGCGCGTCGGCGGCATTCGGCACGCCGCGCTGCTGCAGATCCTGACGCGCCATTTCGACGAGACGCTGCTGATCCTGCTCGATCAGCGCCTTCGGCACGTCGAGTTCGGAGATCTTGAGCAGCGCGTCCATGACCTGATTCTTCACGATTTGCTGCGTACGGCGCTTCGCTTCGCGCTCCAGGTTGTCCTTGATCTCGCCGCGCATTTTCGTGAGGTCGCCGTCTTCGATGCCGAGCGACTTCGCGAAATCCGCGTCGATTTCCGGCAGATGCGGCCACTCGACTTTCTTCAGCGTGATGGTGAACTGCGCCGTCTTGCCTGCGACGTCCTTACCGTGGTAGTCCTCCGGGAACTTCAGGTCGAATTCGCGCGATTCGCCGACCTTCAGGCCAGTTGCGGCCTGCTCGAATTCGGGCAGCATGCGGCCTTCGCCCAGCACGAACGCGAAATCCTGCGCGCTGCCGCCTTCGAACGCGACGTCGTCGATCTTACCGACGAAGTCGAGCGTCACGCGGTCGCCGTCTTTCGCTGCGACGTCCGCACCGCCGTCGCCATGCTCGCCGCCTTCGCCGCGCGCGTGGAAGTGCACGCGCTGCTTGCGCAGGATGTCCAGCGTGCGGTCGACTTCGGCTTCCGAAATGGTCGTGACCGTACGTTCGATTTCAGCGGTGGCCACGTCGCCCAGCTTCACTTCCGGGTACACCTCGAAGGTGGCGTCAAACGCGTAGGCGTCGTCGGGGGCGGCTTCCGTCTTCGGCGCGAAGCTCGGCTGGCCCGCGACGCGCAGGTTTTCGGCGCGCGTCACGTCGAAGAATTCACGGCCGACCTTGTCGCTCAGCACTTCGGCTTCGACCTGACCGGCGTACTGCTGCGTCACCATCTTGAGCGGCACCTTGCCCGGGCGGAAACCCGGCATGCGCACGTTCTTCGCCAACTGGCGGATGCGCGAATCCACTTCCTTCTGCACCGTGTCTTTCGGCAGGGAAATCGTCACGCGGCGTTCGAGCTTGCCGAGGTTCTCAACTACGTTAGCCATGGCTGAAATCGTCCTAAAGTGAATCGTAAATTCGGTGTTCGGTTCTTCCGCGGTTCTAAAGGCGCGGGTCCGGATGCGGGCTCTGCATGAGCCGGCCGAAATCGACGCCTGGCACCGGAAGCGTCTGTGCGACGTTTCTCGCGGGAGTGCCGGGTTGTCGCCCGACACGGTTGTCAGTCAACAGAGCCCAGCATTTTAGCAAACAAATCCCGCCGGCCCCGGCAGCCAGATCGCGAACGCGCGTTTTAGGCGAAATTTGCCCGTTTCCCGCGCGCAATCTGGCGTAAATCCGCGTTCTGCCGACGCCGCCGCGCGCGCACAATTCCCGCTATCCGTACGCGGCTATTTTGCATGGCGCGCCGCGCTGATAAGCTTGCCGACGCACGATTCGCGCGACGAACCCGCTTTGTGCGCAATCCATTGCCGCAAGGCATGAAACGCATGCAATAACTGCATGAACGGACTTCGTGGCGGCCTTCCGTCGTTTCTTCCAAACCAGAACATTCGAGACACCATGCCTAATGTCACGCCTGCTCCCGTAGTTGTCATCGCTCCCGATTCTTTCAAGGGGTCGCTCTCGGCCGAAGGCGTCGCGAACGCCATCGCGGAAGGCATCAGGCGCGTACGGGCGGATGCCGACATCCGCATCCGCCCGATGGCCGACGGCGGCGAAGGCACGCTCGACGCGATGCTCGCCGCAGGCGGCGAGCGCCGTATGCTGAACGTGCGCGGCGCCGCGAGCGCCCGCCGCGACGCCGCCACCGGGCTGCTCGCCGACGGCGGCGCGATCGTCGAGACGGCCGAAGTGGTCGGCATCACCGATCCGGACGGCATGGCCGTGCCGGTCACCGAGCGCAGCACGCTCGGCATGGGCGAGGCGATCCGCGCGCTGCTCGACTCCGGCGCGCGCACGTTCTACGTCGCGCTCGGCGGCAGCAGCACCAACGACGGCGGCGCGGGCCTGCTCGTCGGGCTCGGCCTGAAGCTCTTCGATGCGGCCGGCAAGGAACTCGATCCGGTGCCGTCGGCGCTGGCGCGGATCGCGCGCATCGACGTGTCGGGGCTCGATCCGCGCGTGAAGGAAGTGGAGTTCGTCGGCATGTCGGACGTCGACAATCCGCTCACCGGCGACCATGGCGCGACCGCGGTCTTCGGACCGCAAAAAGGCGTGACGCCCGAGCAGATCACGACGATCGACGCCGCTCTCAGCCATTTCGCCGATCTCCTCGAACCCGCGATGGGCGTCGTCAAGCGCAACGAACCGGGTGCGGGCGCGGCGGGCGGGCTGGGCTTCGCGCTGCACATGCTGGGCGCGCGCTTCGAGACCGGCGCGGAAGTGGTCGCGCGCGAAATCGGGCTCGACGGCGCGCTCGAAGGCGCCAACTGGCTCATCACCGGCGAGGGCCGCTCGGATGTGCAGACGCTGCACGGCAAGGCGCCGTTCATCGCCTGCAAGCACGCACGCGCGGCGAATGTGCCGGCGACGCTGCTGTCGGGCGCGGTCGATTCGGCTGCCCTGCCGCGTCTGTCCGAGTTTTTCAGCGGCTGCTTCTCGCCCGCGCCGGGCCCGATCACGCTCGACACCGCGATCCGCGACGCCGCGCGCCTGCTCGCCAACGAAGCCGAGCAACTGACGCGGCTCCGCTTCGGTTCGAACTAGAGCGGCCGGCGCGCGCGGACGGCTCAGGCGAGCGCGCGCTTCGTTCCGAACGCCAGGCGGTCGAAGCACCAGACGGCGAGCATGGTCGCGCCCATCAGCGGGAAGATGACGCCGATCAGCGCCAGGCCGCCGCGCCAGACGCGCATCGGCGGACGCCTGACCGGGCGCGCCGGCGCGCCGAGCGCGCGTGCGGGACGGCGCTTCATCCACATGACGAAGCCGGTCACGGCCAATGCGGCGAGCCCGAGCGAAATCGCCGAGCAGACGATCTGGTTCGCGAGCCCGAAGTAGCGTCCCATGTGCAGCGACGTGCCGTACGAGATCCATTGCGCGACGCGGCCATAGCTTGCGTAACCGATGTCCGACAGCACGCCGCCGCTGTATTGATCGATGTGCAACGTGCGTTCGCCGCGCGGATCGGCCGGAAAATACGACACCGTGTAGACGCCCGTCGGCGAGTCCGGCAGCGCGATGCCGTAGTCGTCGGCGACGCCTTGCTTCGCCGCGAGCGCGACGACATCGTCGAGCGACACGCGTGCGGCCGGCGCGGGTTGTTCCGCGCTGTGCGGTACCGTCGTCGCGCCGACGGCCCACGGCGTCTGCTTGAGCGGCAGATCGTCCATTTTCATGGACATGCCGTGCATCGCGTGTTCGTCGGCGGGCTTCGTTGCGGCGCCGGGCGCCGTCGATTGAACATGCGCCTTGCCCCACGCGCCCTTCGGATAGCCGAGCGACGCCGATGTCGCGAGCGCCTTGAACTCCTTGCCCCACGATCCCGACCACGGCAGCCCGGAGAGCACGAAGAAGAGCGCGCCCGCCGCGAGCCAGATGCCACCGACCGCGTGCAGATCGCGCCACCACGCGCGTCCCGCGAGCGACAGTCGCGGCAGCCACACGCCGCCTTTTCGCGCGTTCTCGCGATCGGGCCACCACAGCGCGATGCCCGTGCCGATCATCACGAGCGTCCAGCAGCCGGCGAGTTCCATCAGGAGTTCGCCGGTCTTGCCGAGCATCAGCCCGCGATGCAGGTTGCGCACCTGCTTCATCAGCCGATGTTCGACGGAGAGCGTGCCGAGCACCGCGCCGTCGTAGGGATTGACGTACACGCTTTCGCTCTCGCCGGAAGGCAGGCGAAACACGAATTCCGCGCTGCGCGTGCGATCGGTTTCGATTTGCGCGAGCGTCGGCACCGCGCCGCGCGGCTCGCTCGCGGCGGCCTTCGCGAGCAGGACATCGCGCGACAGTTGCGGACCGTGCGTGTCCGCGACGACCATCCGGTCGCGATAGAGCAGCGGCTCGATCTGCGGCTGAAAACAATAGATCGTGCCGGTGATCGCGAGCACGAGCAGCAGCGGCATTACGAAGAGGCCCGCGTAGAAATGCCAGCGCCACAGCGTGCGGCGATGCGCGATGACATCCGCGTTCGACGCAGCCGCGGCCACGGTTGAGTTGGGTGCAAGCATGGCGATTCTCGTTGAGTGTGTGCGATGCGGACGCGGCGCACCGGCCAGACGATGTGCTTGTCCGCATGGAGTATTCGGTGCGTCGGAGCGTCGGAGCGTCGGAGCGGCGTCCCGAATACAGTATCGCGAGCGCGGCGACGCTATTCCCGGTTCCGGAAATGCGTGGTCGCTACGGTCGGACGAAGGAGAGCTTCAGACGAGAACGGGAGGCGCGCGCGGACACGCGGCGTTGAACGACTTCGCGCATATGGTGTTGACGTTCGCGCGTGTCGCCACCCGCATGACGCGCTCGATGCGCGCGACATCCGGCGCGAGGCCGCCTGCCACCGGAAGATGATGCGCGAGCAGGCCGCAATAGGCGCAGGCGTCGAAATGGCCGGCGGCATCGTGATGACCGGCAGGCGCGCCGACGTCTTGCGCGACGGCGTCATGGGCTTCGTGAACATCGACCGCGCACAGCGCCGCTTGCGGATCGCGAGCGGCCAGCGTCTGGCCGATGACCGGCGCGACAATGGCGAGCCACATGGCGGCGATGCCGAGCCATGCGACGAAGCGATTGCGCGCGTTGCGAGTCATGAACGTAGTGCCGGATGTCGAAACGGAGGTGGAACGGAAGCGTTGACCGGGATTGTAGGCAGCCTATCGGGATGCCGCAATCTCGCGCTGCGTATGGCCGGGATCGCGTGTCGGCACTGCATGTCGCGCGCCGATCGGATGTCATTCGCCGGGTCCGGACGTTGACGCAAATTCGCAGACATCGCCAGACGAATCGGTTAGAATCTCGGGCTCGGCACGTTGGACCCGTGCCGGACACGGCAGATCGCCGGGCTTCGGAAAGTTGAAACGGCGGTTGAAACGGCGACTGCTGCTGCGGCCACGAAAACGCAAGCGATCCCAGAGCATCCGCCGTGACGCGAGGATGGCGAAATTGGTAGACGCACCAGGTTTAGGTCCTGACGCCCGCAAGGGTGTGCGGGTTCGAGTCCCGCTCCTCGCACCAACCCGAAACCCCTTTCCATCGGCAAAGGGGTTTTTTGTTTTGGCGAACGCCGAACTAGACGCTGATGTCGCCCAGTTCGACCATCATCACTTCGCCCTTCGCCTGTGAACGCCCCGCGAAGTCCACGCCCGATTGCCCCATCACGCGCTTGATCTCCTCCGGCAGACGTTCGCTCGCGCGCGCGGCGGCAATCGGCCGGTCGACGTGCGACAGGAACTGCCGCACACCCGACGGCCGCCAGAACACAAAAACGTTGAGCGGATAGGACAGGCTCGCGTCGGTGCTCCGGTTCGCGGTGATATGCAGTCCGACTGTCGGCGAGACGTGCATCTGCCGCGGGCACACGCGAAAGTCGAAGCCGAAATCCGTCGTCACGCTTCTCACGAGGAACGGCAGGCACTTGTCGCCGAACTGCTTGTTCTCGGTTTTGCTAAGGGCCATGACGCCTCCCGGCTTCATGCGCGGATCGCGCGCGGAATTGGACCGTCGCTCGGACGGATTGCGGCAGTGTTGCGCGCGCGGCGCACGCCGTCAGTGGTGCGGCGCACATGGGCGGACATCGTGATTGGGCGTGCGATTACGCGTGCGATTGCGTATCTGATTGCGTGTGCACGCGCCGTGTCGCCGGGCCGTCACGCAGCGAAGGCGCGCCCGGACGGATAAAATGGGCGCCCGACGCGTAACGCCCCGACGATCGAACGACCGGGCGACCAGACGCACCACGATTACCACCGCAGCCGGCGACGCAAGCCGCCGGCCGTGCCCTCCCTTCGATCCCCCAATTCAAGTTCGTGAATTTCGACGACTACTGCCAGCAAAAAGCCGCTCCCGATGGCTCCGGCACGTACTACGCGCTGCGTCGCGCGCCGGCGGCGCAGCGTCCGCTTTTGACCGCCCTTTTCGCGCTCCGTCGCGAGCTCGAAGAGACGGTGAAGGAAACCAGCGATCCGACGATCGGCCGCACGAAGCACGCGTGGTGGCAGAGCGAGCTCGGCCGGCTCGACGGCGGCGAACCGACGCATCCGGTGACCAAGGCGTTGCAGGCGCATGCGCGCGAGCCGGCGCATCCGCTTCTCGACGACGCAGGCCGTGCGTCGCTCGTCGCGCTCGTCGATGGCTTCGGCATGGATCTGGATCAGGCGCGCTATCTCGACTGGCCCGGCCTCAGGCGCTATCTCGAACAGACGGGCGGCGCCTTCGCGACGGCCGTCGCCCGAGCGACCGCGCGCGATCCACAGCACGCGGGCGCGTGGGCTGCCCCGCTCGGCTCGGCGCTGCTCTTGGCCGAGCGCGTGCAGAATATGGGCGACGATGCGCGTCACGGCCGCATCTACATTCCGATCGACGAGCTGCAGCGTTTCAACGTGACGGCCGCGGACATTCTCAATCGCAAATACGGCGATGCGTTCGTCGCGCTCATGCGCTTTCAGGTCGAACGCGCACGCCGTGCGCTACACGATGCGTTCGCCGCCATTCCACCCGCCGAGCGCGCCACGCAGCGCGTCTTGCGGGCGCAGGCGGCGCTGTCGCTCGCACTCTTCGACGAGATCGAACGGGAAGGTTTTCAGGTGCTGCATCAACGCATCGCTCTCACGCCGATCCGCAAGCTGTGGATCACATGGCGCACGCGCTAGGCGCGCAGCAGCCGCAGCGGCTCGATGCCCTGCCCGAAGATCGATGCGAGATCGGTGTGCCCGCAAGCGTCTAGCGCGGTCGCAAAGAACGTTCTGAAGTCGATGCCGACGGGAAGCCCGCCCTCATCGTCGAGTGCATCGAGGCGCGGCGGCGCGCCGAACAAGCCGCCGCGAACGTGGCCGCCCATCATGAAGTGTGAGCCCGCTGCGCCATGCTCCGTTCCGCGCGCGGCGTTCTCATGCGCGGATCGTCCGAAATCCGAACGTGTCATGACGAGCGTATGTGCCCAGTCGCCGGATGCGATCAATCTCGCGCGAAGCAACGCGATCCCTTCGGCGAACTGAGCCAGCAACGACGCATGCCGATGCGCCTGATTCTCGTGCGTGTCGAAGCCGTGCAGCGTGAGCGGGATCACGTTCACGCCGTCCGTCGCGCCATGCGCGCCATATGTCTCGATACGACGCGCGGCGGCATCGCACGCGGCGACGAACGTTCGCGAATGGATCACGTCCTGCACATAGGCACGAGAGCCGTGGGCGCGTTCGAGCCATCCGTCACGGCGATATTCATCGGCGTCCGACGCCGTGTCCCAGATCTGCCGCGACCGGTAGTGCGACCGCTGATGCCGCCGGTCGAACGTCCCGACACCCACGCCCCGCACGATCGCCAGTTCGTTCGCATGCCACACGGTCATCAACGGAAGCAGCGACGGATGCAAGGCGGTGTCTGCGTCGAGCGGCAAGGCGCACTGCCTCGGTATCGCGAGAGCGGGCCTGAGCTTTCGATAGAGCGGATCCGCAATCGGAATGACGGTGTTCAGGGCGTCGTTGCCGCCGTCGAGATCGACGATCACGAGCGCTCTGGCCGAAGCAACGGAAGACGAAGACGAAGCCAGCGCAAACGCTTCGCCGACGCCGCCCGTGCATCCTGCGAATGCGCCGGCCATCGAAAGGAACTGACGTCGGTTCATCGCGGCGGCGCGGCGTCTACCGCTTGTAGAGATCGCGTACCGCTTCTTCGATGTGCTGTCGCAGGAGCCGCCGTTCATCGGCAGTCATCACCGTATGGCGCGGCGGGCGCGCGGGCGGTGTCTGGTCGACCTGCTGGATGGGCTGCATCGCGAGGGACTTGGCGTCGTGGTCGCGGCCAGGCGCGCTCGCGTTCTTGTTCACGCGCTGCTGCGCGCGAATCATGCGGCCATCGAAGCGATTGGGCGGGTTGGTGATGCTGCGATCGATGGTGTTGCCGTCACGCGCGAAGCCGGTCGATTGCGCATAGGCGTGAGGCGTGCTCAGTACTGCGTAGAGCGCACTGGCAAGAAGTGTCTTTCTGAAAATGCGCTCGCTGCGCACGGGTCCGCGTTGCCGCGCTCCCTTCATGTTTTTCCCTTCGTTGCTCGACAACCGGACAGCCTCATTCTTTTCGCGCGCGTCTCGCCGCGGCTTGGTCGGGCCGCATGACGCGCTGGTCTAATGGAGTATCTACCGAATGGCGGGCTTAGGTAAAGCAGTGTACGCAGCAAACCCTTAGGTCGTGCCACAGCCTCCGTAAATTTTGTAACCAACTGTTACACTCGCTTTTGTTACAAACTCGACGCTCGACTAATCGCGCTAAGATGCCCCTATGGAAACCAAAAACCCATCAAAAATACTCGTAGTCGACGACGACCCGCGCCTGCGCGATCTGCTGCGCCGTTACCTCGGCGAGCAGGGCTTCAACGTGTACGTAGCGGAGAACGCGCCGGCCATGAACAAGCTCTGGGTGCGTGAGCGTTTCGATCTCCTCGTGCTCGATCTGATGCTCCCCGGCGAAGATGGTCTCTCCATCTGCCGTCGCTTGCGCGGCAGCAATGACCGCACGCCGATCATCATGCTCACCGCGAAAGGCGAAGACGTCGATCGCATCGTCGGCCTCGAAATGGGCGCCGACGACTATCTGCCGAAGCCGTTCAACCCGCGCGAACTCGTCGCGCGCATTCACGCGGTGCTGCGTCGTCAGACGCCGTCCGAACTGCCGGGCGCGCCGTCCGAAACTACTGAAGTGTTCGAGTTCGGCGAGTTCGCGCTGAACCTCGCCACCCGCACGCTCACGAAAAACGGCCAGGAAATTCCGCTGACCACCGGCGAGTTTTCGGTGCTGAAGGTGTTCGCGCGCCATCCGCGCCAGCCGCTGTCGCGCGAAAAGCTCATGGAACTCGCGCGCGGCCGTGAATACGAAGTGTTCGATCGCAGCCTCGACGTGCAGATCTCGCGTCTGCGCAAGCTGATCGAGCCCGATCCCAGCAGTCCGCGCTTCATCCAGACCGTGTGGGGCCTCGGCTACGTCTTCATTCCCGACGGCGCGGCCTGATCGTTTTGAGCGAGTTTCGTCACGCTTTCTCCCCTTCATCGAGCTGAACCCGACAGACCCATGCGCATCGACAGGCGGCTACTGGCGCTCGCGTTCGGCGGCCTGTTCTGGCGAACCTTCGCGCTGATCGCATTGCTCATCGCCGTCAGTCTGACGGCGTGGTTCCAGAGTTTTCGCGTGATCGAGCGCGAGCCGCGCGCCCAGCGCGTGGCTTTGCAACTCGTCGCCGTGGTCAAGCTCACGCGCACCGCCCTGCTCTATTCCGATCCCGACCTGCGGCGCGCGCTGCTTCAGGATCTCGAGAGCAACGAGGGCGTGCGCGTCTATCCGCGTGAAACCACCGACAAGTACAAGCTGCAGCCGGACGAATCGCTCAACCGGCTGATCGAACGCGACGTGCGCGGACGGCTCGGCAACGAGACCATCATCGCGCAATCGGTGAACGACATTCCCGGCGTCTGGATCAGCTTCAAGATCGACGACGACGACTACTGGGTCGCGCTCGACCGCGATCAGCTCGACACCGTCACCGGCCTGCAATGGGCCGGCTGGGGCGTGTTCGCGCTCGCGCTGTCGCTGTTCGGCGCGGCCTTCATCACGAGTCTCGTGAACCGGCCGTTCGCGCGCCTCGCGCTCGCGGCGCGCAAGGTCGGTTCGGGACAGTCGCCGGAGCCTTTGCCCGAGCGCGGCATGGGCGTCGCGGCGGAAACCAATCGAAGCTTCAACCAGATGGTGCAGGATCTCGAGCAACTCGAAGCGGACCGCGCCCTGATGCTCGCGGGCATTTCGCACGATCTGCGCACGCCGCTCGCACGCCTGCGCCTCGAGACGGAAATGAGTCCGTCGGACGAAGCGACCAAGCTCGCGATGATCGACGACATCGAACAGATGGACATGATCATCGGGCGCTTCCTCGACTACGCGCGCCCGATGCAGCGCATGCCGGAAGCCGTCGATCTGTCGATGATCGCAAGCGAACTCGCCGCGCGCTTCCAGGCCGACGAGGGCGTCGTGATGCACACCGATCTCGCGTCGGGCGCGGTGATCGAGGGCGATCCGACGGATGCGCGCCGCGTGGTCGGCAACCTGCTGGAAAACGCGCGCAAGTACGGCCGCAGCGAACACGACGACATCGCGCGCATTACGCTGCAGACGCGCGTCGCGCACGGCAAGGTCGAACTCTCGGTGATGGACGAAGGCTGCGGCATCCCCGACGATCAGGTCGCGCTCATCACGCGTCCGTTCTATCGCGTCGACACGGCGCGCACGCAGGCGAACGGCACGGGCCTCGGCATGGCGATCGTGCAGCGCCTCGTCACACGGCAACGCGGCACGCTGCGCCTGCGCAACCGCACGCCTCTGCCAGGCTTCGAAGTCACGATCGACTTCCCGCCGCTCAAAGGCGGCGCGCGCTTCGAAGGCTCGCGCGACTAGCTGTCCCTTCTATCGGTCCATTCGGGAAAAGCTATCCGTTGAGTTAGTTAAAAACTATTGAGACGATTATTTAAATAGAGTTAAGATGGACCGGGTTAACGCGCAGCGAGCCAGGCACGAAAGTGTCACGCGGGCGTTACGGCGATTCGGTAGTTTGATTCCAGTCTGATCTGCGTTCGTCCTTTCAACGATTCAACAGGAGCTACTGCATGAAGACCGTTGGCGATAAAGTCGAAGCATTCACCGTCACCGCTGCAAAGCCGGGTTTCAACCACCACGAAGAAAACGGCCAGTCCGCTTTCGAGGAAATCACAGAGCAGTCCTTCCCGGGCAAGTGGAAGATCATCTATTTCTACCCGAAGGACTTCACCTTCGTCTGTCCGACGGAAATCGTCGAGTTCGCCAAGCTGGCGCGGGATTTCGAGGATCGCGACGCGGTCCTGCTCGGCGGCAGCGTCGACAACGAGTTCGTCAAGCTGGCCTGGCGCCGCGAGCACAAGGACCTGAACAAGCTGAACCACTACGCGTTCGGCGACGTGAAGGGCGAGTTGATCGACCAACTCGGCGTGCGCGACAAGGAAGCGGGCGTGGCGCTGCGCGCGACGTTCATCGTCGATCCGGACAACGTGATCCAGCACGTGTCGGTCAACAATCTCAACGTGGGCCGCAGCCCTGAGGAAGTCCTGCGTATTCTCGACGGCTTGCAGACGGACGAACTATGCCCGTGCAACCGCGCGGTCGGCGGGTCGACGCTTTAAGCGCATCTGTTTCCGGTTGCCGCAAGGCCCGCCATCGGCCGAGTGCACTCGGCGCTGGCGGGCTTTTTAACGTCACGAAAAAGGAGAAAGCAATGGAATTCCTGTCCGCGATCAAGGAACTGGTGCCGGACTACGCGAAAGACATCCGCCTGAACGTCGACGGGACGATCGCCCGTTCGTCGCTCGAAGGCAATGACGCGGTCGGCGTTGCGCTCGCCGCGGCCTATGCCGCGAAGGCGACGAAGCTCGTCGGCATCATTCGCGGCGCCGGCGTGCTGTCGCCGGAAGAGACGAATGCCGCGCTCACGGCCGCCGCGCTCATGGGCATGAACAACGTCTGGTATCCGTATCTGGAGATGGCCGACAACGCGGATCTGAAGACGCAGCCCGCCGGCCTGCGCATGAACGCGTATGCGTCGCACGGCGGCGTCGACAAGCGGCGCTTCGAGATGTACGCGCTCGCGGCGTCGATCATCGGCAAGTGCCACTTCTGCGTGAAGTCGCACTACGAAAATCTCGTGACCGAAGGCATGTCGACGACGCAATTGCGCGACGTCGGCCGTGTCGCGGCGGTGATCAACGCGGTCGCGCTGACGATCGAAGCGGAAGGAAAATAGTTCGCCGGCCGACGCCACGCGTATCAAGCGCGGCGTTTTCTCAGTGGTCGATCGAGGTCCGGCGCAGCAGCACCGCGGCCTGCGCCTCGATGCCCTCTTTTCGGCCGAGATAGCCGAGCTTCTCGTTGGTCTTGGCCTTCACGTTCACGCGGTCGACCGGCAATTCGAGATCAGCGGCGATGTTCGCGCACATCGCCTCGATATGCGGCGCGAGCTTGGGCGCCTGCGCGATCACCGTGCTGTCCACGTTGACGATCGCGAAGCCCGCGTCGGTCACGCGCTTGATCGCTTCGCGCAGCAGCACGCGGCTGTCGGCGCCGGCGAATTCGGTCGCCGTGTCGGGAAAATGCCGGCCGATGTCGCCGAGCGATGCCGCACCGAACAGCGCATCGGTGATCGCGTGCAGCAGCACGTCGGCGTCCGAGTGGCCGAGCAGGCCGCGTTCGTAGGGAATCGTCACGCCGCCGATGATGAGCGGGCGGCCCTCGACGAGCTGGTGGACGTCGTACCCTTGTCCGATTCTGAAATCCATCGATGCAAACCTTGATTGAGTGAGAGTCAGGCGTGGGCGGAAAGCATCGCGCCCGCGAGCGCGAAGTCTTCCGGATAGGTCACCTTGAAGTTGCGCAGGCTGCCCTGAACTAGTTTCGGCGAGTGTCCGAGCCATTCGATGGCGCTGGCCTCGTCGGTCAGGTCATGGCCGTCGTGGCGCGCGCGCTCGATCGCCTCGCGCAGCATGCCGAGCCGGAACATCTGCGGCGTCTGCGCCTGCCACAGGCCGTCGCGCGATTCGGTGCGGGCGACGCGCGTGTCCGCTTCGCCCGCGGACGTGGCCACGTCGGGCATGGCCGGCGCGACGCGCTTGAGCGTATCCGCGACCGGCAGCGCGAGAATTCCGCCGACCGCGTCGTCGCGCAGTTCCGCGACGAGCTTGCGAATCAGTTCCGGCGTGATGCCGGGCCGCGCGGCGTCGTGCACGAGCACCCAGTCGTCAGCGCGCGCGCCGAACCGCGCGAGCGCGAGCAGTCCGTTGTAGACCGACGCCTGCCGCGATGCCCCGCCGCAGCGCTCCACCGCGAAACGCAGTCCGGCGAAGCGGCGCGCGTCGAAATGATGATCGTCCGGTGCGAGCACGACCAGGGTCTGCGAGAATTCGGAACAGGCGTCGAACGCCGCGAGCGTGTACGCGAGCATCGGTCGGCCCGCGACAGTCTGGTATTGCTTGGGCATCGGCGCACCGGAACGGCTGCCGGTCCCGGCGCAGGGAATCAGTGAAAACAGGCGGGAAGTCACGGGCGAATGGCGTCGGCAAGTCAAAGTTGAAGCCCGGATTTTATAATAGGTCCTTCGCGACCACGTCCGGCGCGCACCAGCTCGTATTTCCGACTGGCGCGCCGGACGGCTCCATGCACACCTTATGCCCTCCAAAGCCGTCACCGCGCAGTCCAGTTCTCCCCTGGCGTTCGTCAAGCCAGGTCAGCGTTTTGCCTTCGACGGCGCGACCGGCTCGTCGGATGCGCTCGCCATCGCGCGCTATCACGCCGCGTATCGCGAAAGCGTGCCGCTCCTGACGGTCGTCACGGCGAGCGCGGTCGACGCGCAGCGCCTCGCCGCCGAAATCCCCTTTTTCGCGCCCGACGCGCGCGTGCGCCTGTTGCCCGACTGGGAAACGCTGCCCTACGACACGTTCTCGCCGCATCAGGATCTCGTCTCCGAGCGGCTGGCGACGCTGCACGATCTCGGCGAAGGACGCTGCGACATTCTCATCGTGCCCGCGACGACCGCGCTCTACCGCATGCCGCCGGCGTCGTTTCTCGCGGCCTACACGTTCTCGTTCACGCAGGGCGAGCGCCTCGACGAGACCAAACTCAAGGCGCAGCTGACGCTCGCGGGCTACGAGCACGTGAGTCAGGTCGTGCGTCCGGGCGAATACTGCGTGCGCGGCTCGCTCATCGACCTGTATCCGATGGGCTCGGCGCTGCCGTACCGGATCGATTTGTTCGACGATCAGGTCGATTCGATCCGCGCATTCGATCCCGACACGCAGCGCAGCCTTTATCCCGTGCGCGACGTGCGCCTGCTTCCCGGACGCGAGTTTCCGTTCGACGAAGCCGCGCGCACCGCGTTTCGCAGCCGCTGGCGCGAGGTGTTCGAAGGCGATCCGAGCCGCTCGCAGATCTACAAGGACATCGGCAACGGCGTGCCGTCGGCGGGTATCGAATATTATCTGCCGCTGTTTTTCGAAGAGACGGCGACGCTGTTCCACTATTTGCCGGAAGGCTCGCAGCTTGCTTTCGTCGGCGATCTCGACACGGCGATCAAGCGCTTCACGAACGACACCAAACAACGCTTCAACTTTCTCGGGCACGATCGCGAGCGGCCGCTGCTCGACCCGCGCCGTCTCTTTCTAACCGACGACGATTTCTTCACATTCGCCAAGCCCTTCGCGCAGCTGAAATTCCCGGCCGTGCCCGAAGGCGGCTGGGCCGTGCCGCTGCCGGGACTCGCGATCGATCGCCATGCCGACGAGCCGCTGCTCGCGCTGCGCCACTATCTGGAGCAGATGGACAGTCGCGTGATGCTCGTTGCGGAATCGGCCGGGCGGCGCGAAACGATCCAGCAATTGCTCGCGGACAACGGCCTGCGCGGCGAATCGCGCGACACGTTCCACGAATGGCTCACGAGCGACGGCAAGTTCACGCTCGGCATCGCGCCGCTCGCCAACGGCTTCGCGTTGCCCGCGGAAAAGCTCGCGATCATCACGGAGACGGAACTCTACGGTCCGCTCGCGCGCCGCGCCGGACGCCGCCGCCAGGAACAGGCGAGCAACGTCGATTCCATGGTGCGCGATCTCGCCGAGTTGAAAATCGGCGATCCGGTCGTGCACGCGCAGCACGGCATCGGCCGCTATATGGGCCTTGTATCGATGGATCTCGGCGAAGGCGAAACCGAATTCCTGCATCTCGAATATCAGAACGACGCCAAGCTCTACGTGCCGGTCGCGCAGTTGCACGTGATTTCGCGCTACAGCGGCGCGGATCCCGAAAGCGCGCCGCTGCACACGCTCGGCTCCGGCCAGTGGGAAAAGGCCAAACGCAAGGCCGCGCAGCAGATCCGCGATACGGCCGCGGAACTGCTCAATCTCTACGCGCGCCGCGCCGCGCGCGAAGGCTACGCGTTCAAGCTGGAGCCGCGCGACTACACCAAGTTCGCGGAAAGCTTCGGCTTCGAGGAAACGCCCGATCAGGCGGCGGCGATCGCAGCCGTCATCGGCGACATGACGAGCGGCAAGCCGATGGACCGTCTCGTCTGCGGCGACGTCGGCTTCGGCAAGACGGAGGTCGCGCTGCGTGCGGCGTTCATCGCGGTGATGGCGGGCAAACAGGTCGCGATTCTCTCGCCCACGACGCTGCTCGCCGAACAGCACACGCAGACCTTCACCGACCGCTTCGCCGACTGGCCCGTGCGCATCGCGGAACTGTCGCGCTTCAAGAGCACGAAAGAAGTGTCGCAGTCGGTGCAGCAGATCAACGAAGGCAGCGTGGATATTGTCATCGGCACGCACAAGCTGTTGTCGAGCGATGTCAAGTTCAAGCGGCTCGGGCTCGTGATCATCGACGAGGAGCATCGCTTCGGCGTGCGTCAGAAGGAAGCGCTGAAGGCGTTGCGCGCCGAAGTGGACGTGCTCACGCTCACCGCGACCCCGATTCCGCGCACGCTCGGCATGGCGCTCGAAGGCCTGCGCGATTTCTCCGTGATCGCGACCGCGCCGCAGAAGCGGCTTGCCATCAAGACCTTCGTGCGGCGCGAGGAAGACGGCGTGATCCGCGAGGCGATGCTGCGCGAACTCAAGCGCGGCGGGCAGGTGTACTTCCTGCACAACGAAGTCGAGACCATCGAAAACCGCCGCGCGATGCTGGAAGCGCTCGTGCCCGAGGCGCGCATCGCGGTCGCGCACGGCCAGATGCACGAACGCGAGCTCGAACGCGTGATGCGCGATTTCGTCGGCCAGCGCGCCAACGTGCTGTTGTGCACGACCATCATCGAGACCGGCATCGACGTGCCCAGCGCGAACACGATCCTCATGCATCGCGCGGACAAGTTCGGCCTCGCGCAGCTGCATCAGTTGCGCGGACGCGTCGGGCGCTCGCATCATCAGGCGTACGCGTATCTGCTCGTGCATGATCCGGCGGCGCTGACGAAGCAGGCGCAGCGCCGGCTGGAGGCGATCCAGCAGATGGAAGAACTCGGCTCGGGGTTCTATCTCGCGATGCACGACCTCGAAATCCGCGGCACCGGCGAAGTGCTCGGCGACAAGCAATCCGGCGAAATCCAGGAAATCGGCTTTCAGCTTTACACCGACATGCTGAACGACGCCGTGCGCGCGCTGAAGGAAGGCCGCGAACCGGACCTCAACGCGCCGCTCGCGGCCACGACCGAAATCAACCTGCACGCGCCCGCGATCCTGCCCGCCGATTATTGCGGCGACGTGCAGGAGCGTCTGTCGCTCTACAAGCGTCTCGCGAACTGCGAATCCAGCGATGCGATCGACGGCATTCTGGAAGAGCTCGTCGACCGCTTCGGCAAGTTGCCGCCGCAGGCGCACGCGCTCGTCGAGACGCATCGGCTGCGGCTCGCCGCGAAACCGCTCGGCATCTCGAAGATCGACGCCGCCGAACTATCCATCTCGCTTCAGTTCGTGCCGAATCCGCCCGTCGATGGCATGAAGATCATCGAGATGGTTCAGAAGCACAAGCACATCAAGCTGGCGGGCCAGGACAAGCTGCGCATCGAGACGCGCAGCCCCGATCTCGCAGTGCGCATCTCGACAGTCAAGGAGACCCTGCGCGCGCTCGGCGGGCCGGTGCGGCAGCCGGTTGCGGCGGTGCGATAAGGCATCCACGTGATTTTGGCTCCCGCTGGGCGGTCCTTATTTCGGCTATGATCGAACTCTGTCCGCAGGAGTCAAAACATGTCACAGATCGCTGATACGGCGCATCTCGAAGCTTCATCTTCCTCGTCAAAGAGCGCGTCGCCGGTTTCGCTGCCGTGGATCGAACGGCTCGTTTCTTTCGACACTGTCAGCCGCAATCCGAATCTCGGCCTGATCGAAACCGTGCGCGACGCGTTGCGCCACGCGGGCGTGGACGCCACCATCACCACGGATCCGCGCGGCCAATGGGCGAACCTTTTCGCGACCGTGCCGGCGCACGACGGCGAGACCAACGGCGGCATCGTGCTGTCGGGTCATACGGATGTCGTGCCGGTCGACGGCCAGGACTGGCAAAGCGATCCCTTCAGGCCCGAAGTGCGCGATGGCCTTCTGTACGGCCGCGGCACGTGCGACATGAAAGGCTTCATCGGCGCGGCGCTCGCGTTGCTGCCGCAGATGCAGGCGACGAAACTCGCGAAACCCATCCACTTTGCGCTTTCGTACGATGAAGAAGTCGGCTGCGCCGGCGCGCCGCTGATGATCGCCGACCTGCAAAAGCGCGGCGTGCGGCCGGACGGCTGCATCGTCGGCGAGCCGACGTCGATGCGCCCGGTCATCGCGCACAAGGGAATCAACACGTATCGCTGTTGCGTGCGCGGCTTCGCCGCCCATTCGTCGCTGACGCCGAAAGGCCTGAACGCGATCGAGTACGCGGCGCGGCTCATCTGCCACATCCGCGATCTGGTCGACGAATTCCGCGCCAAAGGGCCGTTCGACGAACTCTACGACGTGCCCTTCACCACTGGCCAAACGAGCACGATCAAGGGCGGCAACGCGATCAACACCGTGCCCGCCGAGTGCACCTTCGACTTCGAATTCCGCAACCTGCCGACGATCGATCCGGCGCAGATCTTCGGGCGCATCGAGTCGTACGCGCGCGAAACGCTGCTGCCGAAGATGCTGAAGGAGCACGGCAACGCAGCGATCGAATTCACGAAGCTGGCCTCCGCGCCGGGCCTCGACGCGACCGAGCAGGCCGCCATCACGCAACTCGTGCGCGCGCTCACGCACAATCAGGACAAGCGCAAGGTCGCCTACGGCACCGAAGCCGGGCTGTTCGCCAACGCGGGCGTGCCGAGCATCGTGTGCGGGCCGGGCAACATCGAGCAGGCGCACAAGGCGAACGAGTACGTCTCGCTCGAACAGCTCGTGCAGTGCGAGGCGTTCTTGGGCAAGTTCATCCACAGCATGTCCGTCGAAGCGCAAGCCCGCTGACACCTTCAACGCAAGCGAAGCCATGTCCACCGCCACGCATTCCGACAACACCATCGACGGCACGCCGATCCCGACGCTCGACGAAATCGCCGAGCAGCACATGGCGCTCGCGCCGTGGGTCGCGCGCACGCCGATCTTCGAACGCCACGATTTTCCGACGCTCGAAGGCACGCCCGTCACGTTCAAGTTCGAACTGCTGCAGGCAAGCGGCACGTTCAAGGCGCGCGGCGCGTTCTCGAACATTCTCGCGCTCTCCGACAGCGAACGTTCGGCGGGCGTCACCTGCGTGTCGGCGGGCAATCATGCGGTGGCGGTCGCCTATGCCGCGCAGCGCATGGACGTGGGCGCGAAGGTCGTCATCATCAAGAGCGCGAGTCCGGCGCGCGTGGCGCTGTGCCGGCGCTTCGGCGCGGAAGTCGTGTTCGCGGAAAACGTCGCGGAAGCGTTCGATGTCGTGCGGCGTGTCGAGGCAGAGGAAGGACGCGTGTTCATCCATCCGTTCAACGGCTATCGCACGGTGCTCGGCACGGCGACGCTCGGCTACGAGTGGACTTCGCAGGCGCCCGATCTCGACGCGGTGATTCTGCCGATCGGTGGCGGCGGCCTGGCCGCGGGCGTGTCGACGGCCATGCGTCTCGCGAATCCGTCGCTGCATGTGTACGGCGTCGAACCGGAAGGCTCGGACGCGATGTGCCGCAGCTTCGCCGCGAATCACACGATCAAGATGGGCGCGATGCACGGCATCGCCGACTCGCTGATGGCGCCGCATACCGAGCAGTACAGCTATGAACTGTGCCGGCGGCATATCGACGAAATCGTGACCGTATCGGACGACGCGCTGCGTCACGGCATGCTGCAGCTTTTCAGCGAACTGAAGCTTGCAGTCGAGCCGGCGTGCGCCGCGGCCACTGCCGCCCTGCTCGGTCCGCTGCGCGAGCGTCTGCAAGGCAAGCGTGTGGGCGTGCTTCTGTGCGGCACCAATACCGATCCCGCCACGTTCGCGCGTCATCTGGCGGCCGTGGCCGCCGTCTGAAAGGCGCGCGGCTCCTCATCTTTCCCGCTTCATCGCAAGACGAGAGGCCGTGGTCCGACTGGCGCGGGCGCGCTTACATGACGGCAGCGAGCCGTCTGCGCTCGCTGCGCTGCATGAAGTAGTTCGCGGCGATCACGCCCGCCGTCACCAGTGCGATGAACAGCGTGGCGAGCGCGTTCATCTCCGGATTGAGCCCGAGCCGCACACGCGAGAACACGACGAGCGGGAGTGTCGTCGAACCGGGGCCGGACAGGAACGCCGACAGCACGAGATCGTCGATCGACAGCGTAAACGACAGCAGCCAGCCAGCCACGAGCGCCTGCGAGATGAGCGGCAGCGTGATCGTGAAAAACACGCGCAAAGGCGTGGCGCCCAGATCGAGCGCGGCTTCTTCCAGCGACGGATTCAGTTCCCGCACGCGCGATTCGACGATGATCGCCACATAGGAGATGCACAGCATCACGTGGCCGATCCAGATCGTGAAGATTCCGCGCCCCGCCGGCCAGCCGATCAGTTTCGCCATTTCGACGAACAGCAGCAAGAGCGAGATGCCCTGAATGACTTCGGGAATCACGAGCGGTGCGTTGATCATGCCCGTGTAAAGCGTGAAGCCCCTGAAGCGGCCCATGCGCGCGAGCACGAAGCCCGCCCACGTGCCGATCACGACCGACGCGCACGCCGTCATGAACGCGATGCGCAACGACAGCCACGCGGCGCTGATGAGTTCGTCGTCGGTCCAGAGCGCCCGGTACCACTTCAGCGAAAACTCGGTCCACACGGTGACGAGCGGCGAATCGTTGAACGAGTACACGATCAGGCTGATGATCGGGATATACAGAAACGCGAACCCGATCCCGAGCGCGGTGATTTGAAGCGGACGGCTTGGCTTGATCATCGCTTTTCCTCCAGTTGCTTCGCCTGGAAATGCTGGAAAAGCGCCATCGGCACGAGCAGCAGCAGGACCATCGCGCAGGTGACGGCGGAAGCCATCGGCCAGTCGGCGTTGTCGAAGAACTCGTTCCACATGACGCGGCCGATCATCAGCGTGTCCGCGCCGCCGAGCAATTCCGGAATCACGTACTCGCCGACCGCCGGAATGAAGACGAGCAGACAGCCCGCGATGATGCCGTTCTTCGACAGCGGCAGCGTGATCTGCACGAACGCCTTCCACGGCTTCGCGCCGAGATCGTAGGCCGCTTCGAGCAAGGTCAGGTCCATCTTCACGAGATGCGCGTACAGCGGCATCACGAGAAACGGCAAGTACGAATACACCATGCCGATATAGACCGCGGTATTCGTGTGATACAGCTCGATCGGCGAATGGATCAGGCCGATCGACATCAGGAAATTGTTGAGCAGGCCGTTGTTCTTGAGAATGCCGATCCACGCGTACACGCGGATCAGAAACGAGGTCCAGAACGGCAGCATCACGGCCATCATCAGCAGGTTGCGCGTCTCCGGGTTCGAGCGCGCGATGTAATACGCCATCGGATAGCCGATCAGCAGGCACAGGACCGTCGAGACCGCCGCGACCAGCAGCGAATTCATGTAGGTCGCGAAGTACAGGCTGTCCTGGACGAGGAACGCGTAGTGCGAGAAGTCGAGCGCGATGTTCATCACGCCGTCCTTCATCGCGAGCAGTTCCGTGTACGGCGGAATGCCCAGCTGGCTGTCCGCGAAGCTGATCTTCACGACGAGCAGGAACGGCACGAAGAACAGCATCAGCAGCCATAGATACGGCCCGCCGATGACCAGCGTGCGCCCGGAGACGCCCATGCGCTTGAGCAGGTTCGTCATCATGACGTCAGCACCACGCCTGCCGACGCGCTCCAGCGCACGTAGACTTCGTCGTCGAAAGTGGGCGAATCGATCTCGCCGAGCGCGAGGCTCGACACGTTCGCGACCACGACCTTGCCGGAATCGAGCGTCACGTGATAGAGCGTGTAGCCGCCCATGTACGCGATGTTGCTTACCTTGCCGCGTCCCCAGTTGTACGCGCCCTCGGGCGGCTTGCGCATCAGCGCAATGCGCTCCGGCCGCACGGAGATGGTCACGGGCATGCCGAGCGGCCCGGTGATGCCGTGATTCACGTACATGCGCACCGGCAGATCCGGCGTCTCGACGAACACGTGATCGGGTTCGTCCTCGACGACCGCGCCATCGAACAGATTGGTCGAGCCGATGAACCCCGCCGAAAAGCGGCTGTTCGGATACTCGTAGACTTCGTGCGGCGTGCCGAGCTGCACGATCCGCCCTTCGCTCATCACGGCGAGACGATTGGCCATCGTCATTGCTTCTTCCTGATCGTGCGTGACCATGATGCAGGTCACGCCCACCTGATCCAGGATGTTGACGAGCTCGATCTGCGTGCGCTGCCGGATCTGCTTGTCTAGCGCGGACATCGGCTCGTCGAGCAACAGGAGCTTCGGACGCTTGACGAGACTGCGCGCGAGCGCCACGCGCTGCTGCTGTCCGCCCGACAACTGATGCGGCTTGCGCTTGGCGTACTGCGCCATCTGCACGAGCTCGAGCGCCTTGTGCACGCGCTCCTTGAGCTCGGCGCCGCGCACGCCTTCCTGCTTCAGCCCGAACGCGACGTTCGATTCCACGCTCATGTGCGGGAACAGCGCGTAGGACTGGAACATCATGTTCACCGGCCGCGTATACGGCGGCATCTTCGCGAGGTCTTCGCCGTCGATCAGGATCTGCCCTTCGGTCACGGATTCGAGCCCGGCGAGCATGCGCAGCAGCGTCGATTTACCGCAGCCCGAGCTGCCGAGCAGCGCGAACAGTTCGCCCTTCTTCACCGACAGATTGACGCCTCGCACGGCCGTCGTGTCGCCGAATTTCTTCACGACGTCGACGATCTGCACGAAGTTGTCGTCCAGGCTCGCGCCCGCTGCAAGGCCGCCCGGCTCGCGCCGGCCGCCTGATCCGTTGGGCGTTCCCTTCAACGCGCTCGACTGCTCACTCATGATTGCCTGTTCGACTCCTGCTTCCATGTCCTTCGTGGCCGGGATCGGCCACGAACAAAGCCCCCGGAGGTCCGAGGGCTTCGTCGATTCAAAAAAATGACCGTCTTCTCAACATCATCGGCCGGACTTGAACTCGGTCCAGAGCCGCGTCTGCAGACGCTGGATTTCCGGCGGCAGCGGCTTCAGCAGGAACAGCGTCTTGATGACGTCCTGCGGCGGATACACGGCCGGATCGTTCGCCACGTCCTTGTCGACATACTTGCGTGCTTCGAGGTTCGCGCTCGGGTAATACACCGCGTTGGTGATCGCCGCGTGAACCTGCGGTGTCTCGATGTAGTTGATCCACTCGTGCGCGGCGTCCTTGTTCTTCGCGTCCTTCGGAATGGCCATCACGTCGAACCACACGGGCGCGCCGCCCTTCGGAATGTAATACTCGATCTTGAACGGCTTCTTCGCTTCGACCGCACGATGCTTCGCGATCACGACATCGCCCGACCAGCCGTAGGCGAAGCAGATGTCGCCGCCGACCATGTCGTTGATATAACCCGACGAGTTGAACTGCGTGATGTACGGACGGATTTTCTTGAGCATCGCGAGCGCCTCGCGATAGTCGGCCGGGTTCGTGCTCATCGGGTCTTTACCGAGGTAATGCAGCGCGGCCGCGAACATCTGGTCGGGCGCGTCGAGCACCGATACGCCGCACGCCTTCAGCTTCGAAATGTTCTCGGGCTTGAAGAGGATGTCCCAGTTATTGAGTTCGACGTTGCCGAGAATCTTCTTGGCCTTGTCGACGTTGTAGCCCAGGCCGGTCGTGCCGTATGCCCAGGGCACGCTGTACTTGTTGCCCGGATCCGCGCCCTCGACCAGCTTCATCAGGTCGGGGTCGAGGTATTTCAGGTTGGGCAGCTTCGATTTGTCGAGCGGAGAAAAGATGTTGGCGGCGATCTGCTTGCCCGCGTAGTTGCTCGTCGGCACGACGATGTCATAGCCCGAGTTGCCGGTCAGCAGCTTGGCCTGGAGAGTGTCGTCGCTGTCGTAGTTGTCGTACTTCACCTTGACGCCGGTCTGCTTGGTGAAGTTGGGAATCGTGTCCTTGGCGATGTAGTCCGACCAGTTGTACACGTTCAACTGCGTGTCCTTCGCGGACGCTGCGAGCGGAGTCAACATCGCGGCGCATGCCAGGGCGCCTGCCAGCTTCGCCGTGCGGCTCGCCAGTTTCTCGTTCATCTCGATTCTCCCTTGTTCCGACTTGTCACGGCATCGTGTCGCGCGGTCCCCGGCGATTGTCCCATCGTCCGATATGGCCCGCGACCCCTTCAAAACCCCGAAAACTACCATTAAACGCAAGCACGACAAAAATCCCGGCTCCGCCTGTCGCGCAAAATGTACACGCCCGAGCGCAAGGCTTCCCGAAAGACGCGCTGTGCGGGCGTAAAGCGCGCCTTGCGAGGGTTTCGGCGCGCGCGCGAGTACGCGCGGGCGCTCGGAAAGAGCGCGCATTTTAGCCCCTATTCGACGCGTGCGGGACGTCATAAAACCACACTCGCCGCAGTGGCTCGACCGCGCGACGGAACTACGCGATGTCATTATTCGTGATCGGCATGCCCGCATGCGGTCGCGCCCGTCGTCCGTCCGTTCCCGTCCGGGCCGGAAGAGAGGCGTCGGCGCGCATGCAACCGGGCGCCCGAGCCTGACGAATAGCCAGCGGAACAGTTGTTGCGAGCCAATTCGACGTGCGCCGTGAAAGGCGGCGCATCCTGAACCGCAACGCACGCGTATACCCATCGTGACGCCGCCCGTTGCCCCGCTATTCGAGGCCGCTCCCGCATGAACACCAATCCCGCCGTGCTTGCCCAGTTGTCCGCCGCGAATCCCGAGGCGCAGTCGCCCGCGGCGAGCCGGGAGGGAGAGCCACGCACGCCGCATCCGCGCGGACGCTGGTATTCGTTCGCCGGCGCGGGCGCGCTCGTCGCCGTGGGCTACATGGACCCGGGAAACTGGGCGACCGCGCTCGCGAGCGGCGCGCGCTACGGTTATTCGCTGCTCTTCGTCGTGCTGCTCGCGAGCCTCATGGGCATGCTGCTGCAGTGGATCGCCTCGCGCGTGGGCGTCGTCACCGGGCGCGACCTCGCGCAACTATGCCGCGAACGCTACAGCCGGCGCACCACGTTCGTGCTGTGGATCGCGTGCGAAATCGCGATCATCGCGTGCGACGTCGCCGAGGTCGTCGGCAGCGCGGTCGCGTTGCAGATGCTCTTCGGCCTCTCGCTCACCGCGGGCGTGCTGTTTTCGGCCGTCGGCACCTTCGCGATGCTCGCCCTGCAAAGTCGGGGGCGTCGGCCGCTGCAACGCGCCGTGACGGCGCTGATTCTCTTCGTCAGCTTCTGCTTCGTCGTGGAACTGGCACTCGCGCACCCGGTCTGGGGCGACGCGCTGCGCGGTCTCGCGCCGTCGCGCGAACTCGTGCGCGATGCGGGCATGCTGTGGCTCGCCGCCGGCGTGCTCGGCGCGACCGTGATGCCGCACAACCTCTATCTGCACTCCGCGCTCGTCAAGGAGCATGCGCCCGCCCGCGACGACGCGACCATCGAACGCGCGCTCACAGGCGTGAATATCGACACGTTCGCGTCGCTTTCGCTCGCGTTCATCGTCAACGCGTCGCTGCTGGTGGTCGCCGCGGCCGTATTTCACGCGAGCGGGCATGTCGAAGTCGAGGATCTCGCCGATGCGCACCGGCTGATCGCTCCGCTCGTCGGCAGTCACTGGGCGGGCTTCGTGTTCGCCGCCGCCCTGCTCGCCTGCGGGCTGAACGCGACGGTCACCGGTACGCTCGCCGGCCAGGCGGTGATGGAAGGCTTTCTGCGCCTGAAGATGGCCCGCTGGGCCCGCGCGCTCCTGACGCGGGGCCTGGCGATCGGACCGGCGCTGGTCGCGGTCGCGGCGTTCGGTCAGCACGGCTCGAATGCGTTGCTGGTCGCGACGCAGGTCGTGTTGAGCCTGCAATTGCCGCTCGCCGTGATTCCGCTCGTGCGCTTCGCCTCCGACGCCGGGCTGATGGGCCGCTGGCGCGTCGCGCGCGTGCCACTCGCGCTGGCGTGGACGTGCGCGGGGATCATCGTGGCGCTGAATGGCGCGATGCTGTGGCAGGCGGTGTTTTCCGGCTGAGCGGCGGACCGCGAACTTTTATTCGAGCAGGCATCGTGATTGCTATTCGCCTACGATTCTTTCGCTTCGTTTAAATTCGTCTGGTTTCGTTCGCTTTATTCGCCTCGTGCGATGGCCTGACCGACTGACCCGCGGCCGCTGTGCGCAAGCCTTGATGCGCGCCCGCCGGGCGACCTCAAGGACACTGACTACATGGCTTTCCGCCCAACGCCCCGCTCTGCCCGATTGCGCTGCACCGCGCTCGCGGCTTTGACTCTGACTCTGACCGTGAGCGGCAGCGCTCATGCGACCGTCGCCGTTTTGCAACCCGCGCGCGAAGCCGCCGCCGCGCAGCCTCTGGAACTGACGCTCCTCTATACCGACGACGACGCCAAGCCGCTCACCATCGACGTGCCGAAGCAACTGACCGTGAATCTGACCAACGGCGATCTGCCGCCCGCGCCGCTCGCGCTCGCGCGCGATCCGGACGTGCCGGACCGCCTGCGTCTCGCGCCGGGCCAATACCGGCGCGTGCGCTTCACCGCGCCGTGGCCCGACTCGGCGCGCGGCACGGTCAAGATCGACCCGGTCGGTTTCGATACCTCGCCGATGTTGGTCACGCTGAACCGTGGCGAGAGCCAGACGCAGGTCGCTGCTGCTGAGCGCCGCGAGACTCAGGCGACGACGCCCGCGCAACTTGCCACCGCGACCGCTGCCGCGAATACCGCCGCGGTGCCGACATCCTCGCAGGACACGATGCTCTCGGGCCGCTTCTCGACCTTCGAGCCGACCTACTTCGCCGACGGCAAGAACGGTGACAACCTCGCCAAATTCCAGTTCAGCTTCAAGTACCGCCTGCATCTGCCGGACGATCCGCGCTCGCGCGGCTTCCTCGACAATCTTTACTTCGGCTACACGCAAACGGCCATCTGGAACCTGTCCGCAGAATCGGTGCCGTTTCGCGACATCAGCTTTCAGCCGCAGTTGTTTTACTACGTGGAGGACACGGGCGTGAAAAGTCCGCTCTTCACGCGCATGGGCGTGGCGGCGGGTTTCGGGCACGAGTCGAACGGCAAGAGCGGCGACGAATCGCGCGCGATCAATATCCTGTTCGTGCGTCCGACGTGGGATTTCGGCGATCTGAACAGCAATCACCTGACGCTCTCGCCGAAGTTCTATTACTACCTGTCGAAGAGCGGCAACCAGGATATCGCTGACTATCGCGGCTACGTGGATTTTCTGGTCAAGTACGGCAGCCCGGACGGCTGGCAGCTCGCGACCACGCTGCGTAAAGGCACGAAACACTGGTACGGCAGCGTCGAATCGCAGTTGACTTATCCGCTGGCGAAACTCATCGGCAGCGCGTGGGGCGGCTATCTGTTCGCCAGCTACTTCAACGGTTACGGCGAGGACATCCTCGATTACAACCAGCGGCATCACTGGATCGCGCGAATAGGCTACAGTATCGCGCGCTGAGCCTTTTTTACGAATCGACCATCGCGTTGTCGCCCTTTTTTCGCGGCGGCAATTCGGTCACGAGTTTGCCCATGTCTTCGAATCTTCACGACCTGCCGGATAGCCCTTGCATCGGCGTTTGTTCCACACTCTTCGACGAAGTCTGCAAAGGCTGCGGCCGCACGGCCGGCGAGGTGTGCAACTGGGTGTTCCTCAACGACGAGGAAAAGCGCGCGATCTGGGAGCGCATCCGGCGTGAGGGCACGGCCATGCGGTTTCGCAACGACCACCTGTGAACCCATGAAAAAACGGCCCGCTCTTTCGAAACGGGCCGTTTTTCAAATGGGAGGAGCCGGGTCTTACTGAATCCCCTGGCTCGACAGGAAATCCTCGTAATTGCCGCCGAAGTCGCGCAGCGTGCCATCGGTTTTCACTTCGATGATCCGGTTCGCCAGCCCGCTCACGAACTCGCGGTCGTGCGACACGAAGATCAGCGTGCCTTCGAACTTGTCGAGCGCGATCTGCAGCGACTCGATCGACTCCATGTCCATGTGATTGGTCGGCTCGTCCATCAGCAGCACGTTGTGGCGGCCGAGCATCAGCTTGCCCCAGATCATGCGGCCCTTCTCGCCGCCCGACAGCACCTTCACGTTCTTCTTGATGTCGTCGGCATTGAACAGCAGCCGGCCGAGCGTGCCGCGCATCATCTGCTCGTCGTCGCCTTCCTTGCGGTACTGATCGATCCACTCGGTCAGCGTTTCTTCTTTCGGAAACTCTTCGTACGTGTCCTGCGGCATGTAGCCGACGTTCGCGTTTTCGGCCCACTTCACGCGGCCGCCGTCGAGATCGAGCGCGCCCTTGAGCGACTTGAGCAGCGTTGTCTTGCCCGCGCCGTTCTCGCCGATGATCGCGATGCGCTCGCCCGGCTGCACGCTCAGATTGAAGTTCTGGAAGATCGTGCGGTCATACTTCTTCGTGATGCCTTCCGCGACCACCGCGATGTTGTGGAGCTTCTTTTCATACTCGAAGCGGATGAACGGATTCTGCCGCGACGACGGCTTGAATTCCTCGATCTTGATCTTGTCGATCATCTTGAGGCGGCTGGTCGCCTGACGCGCCTTCGACTTGTTGGCCGAGAAGCGGCGCACGAAGTCCTGCAGGTCGGCCACGCGCTCCTTCGCCTTCTGGTTGGCGGCCTGCTGACGCTCGCGCGCCTGCGTCGACGCCAGCATGTAGTCGTCGTAATTGCCCGGCCAGACCTTCAGCGTGCCGTAATCCATGTCCGCCATGTGCGTGCAGACCTGGTTCAGGAAGTGTCGATCGTGCGAGATGATGATCATCGTCGAGTTGTACTCGTTCAGCACGTTTTCGAGCCAACGGATCGAGTTGATGTCGAGGTTGTTGGTCGGCTCGTCGAGCAGCAGCACGTCGGGCTTCGAGAACAGCGCCTGCGCGAGCAGCACGCGCAGCTTCCAGCCCGGCGCGACGTTGCTCATCGGACCGTTATGGTCGTTGATGTCGATGCCGATGCCCAGCAGCAGCTCGCCCGCGCGTGCCTCGGCGGTGTAGCCGTCGTATTCGGCGAACTTCGCTTCGAGGTCGGCGGCGCGCATGTAGTCGTCGTCGGTCGCGTCGGGGTTCGCGTAGATGGCGTCGCGCTCGGTCATCGCGGCCCACATTTCCGTGTGGCCCATCATGACGACGTCGAGCACGCGCATGTCTTCGTACGCGAACTGGTCCTGACGCAGTTTGCCGAGACGCACGTTCGGCTCCAGCATGACGTTGCCCGAACTCGGCTCGAGGTCGCCGCCCAGGATCTTCATGAAGGTCGACTTGCCGCAGCCGTTCGCGCCGATCAGTCCATAGCGGTTTCCTTCGCCGAACTTGACCGAGATGTTCTCGAAGAGGGGCTTGGGCCCGAATTGCATGGTGATATTGGCGGTAGACAGCACGGCGCGTCCTTTTGAATGGGGTACGACGAAAAACCTGGGATTTTAGCAGAAATTGGCGGCTTTTGAGGCCGGTGGCGGGTCCGTCACGGCCAAAAGCAACGGGGCGCGCCCTTTCGAGCCGCGCCCCGCTTTTCCGCCGATGAAACCGCCCGCGCGCTATGTGCGTTACGTGCGCTCGGCGATGAATGCCTTCACCACGGCCGCGTCCGCAGGAACGATATCGAACCTTTGTGGCAGTTTTTCAAGTCCGGCGAAGGCCGCCGGCCGTTCCGGCTCGCGATTGAGCGCCTCGCGGATCGTCTCGCCGAATTTGATCGGCTGTGCGGTTTCCAGCACGATCATCGGCACGCCGGGCTTCAGGTTCTCGCGCGCGACCTTCACGCCGTCCGCCGTGTGGGTGTCGATCATCGTGTGATAGCGCTCGAACACGTCGCGGATGGTGTTCACGCGGTCGTCGTGATCGCTCTTGCCCGACACGAAGCCGAACTCCTTCACGCGCGCGTAGTCGCCGCTCGCCGCCAGATCGAAACCGCCCTTTTCCTCGACGTCGCGGAACAGTTGCAGCACGCGCGCCGGATCGCGGCCGAGCAGGTCGTACACGAAGCGCTCGAAGTTCGATGCCTTCGAGATATCCATGCTCGGCGACGTGGTGTGATACGTCTCCGCCGCGCCGCGCACGCGATACACGCCCGTCTTGAAGAACTCGTCGAGCACGTCGTTTTCATTCGTCGCGACGACGAGCTGGTCGATCGGCAGGCCCATCATGCGCGCGATATGTCCCGCGCACACGTTGCCGAAATTGCCCGACGGCACCGTGAACGACACGCGCTCGTCGTTGCTTTGAGTCGCGGCGAAATAGCCCTTGAAGTAGTACACGACCTGCGCCACGACGCGCGCCCAGTTGATCGAGTTCACCGTGCCGATCTTGTGCTTCGCCTTGTACGCGTGATCGTTCGACACGGCTTTCACGATGTCCTGACAGTTGTCGAAGTTGCCCTCGACCGCCAGATTGAAGATGTTCGGGTCCTGCAGCGAGAACATCTGCGCGGTCTGGAACGCGCTCATCTTCTGGTGCGGCGACAGCATGAACACGCGCACGCCGGCCTTGCCGCGCATCGCGTATTCGGCGGCGCTGCCGGTGTCGCCCGAGGTCGCGCCGAGAATGTTGAGCGTCTCGCCATGCTTCGCCAGCGCGTACTCGAACAGGTTGCCGAGCAGTTGCATCGCCATGTCCTTGAAGGCGAGCGTCGGACCGTTCGAGAGTTCCAGCAGCGAAAGCGTCGTGCCGTTTTCTTCGCCGAGCGTCTTGAGAGGCGTGATCTGCACCGCGCTCTCTTCGTGGCGCACGTTGCTGTACACCTGCGCGGTGTACGTCTTGCTCGTGAGCGAGCGCAGGTCGTCGGCGGGAATGTCGTCGCTGAACTTCGACAGCACTTCGAACGCGAGATCCGCATACGAGAGCGTGCGCCAGCGCGCGAGTTCATCGGCCGAAACGCGCGGATATTCCGCCGGCAGATACAGCCCGCCGTCTTTCGCGAGGCCGCCGAGAAGAATGTCGGAAAACGTGTGGCGCTCGTTCGTGCCGGCGCCGCGCGTCGAAATGTAGTTCATCGTCCTTGCCCTTAATTGAGCGCTTCCATGCGCAGCTTCGTCACCTTCGAGACGACCGTGGACAGCGCCTCGATCTCGCCGATCGCCGCGTTCACGTTCTTCTCCAGCGTCTCGTGCGTGATGAGGATGATGTCCGTCTCGCCCTTGTTGGCGCCGTCGACTTCTTCTGACTCTTTCTGCAGCAAGGCATCGATGGAGATGCCCTTGTCCGCGAGAATGCGCGTGATGTTCGCGAGCACGCCCGTCACGTCCGCGACGCGCAGGCGCAGGTAGTAGCCGCTCGTCACTTCGTCGATCGGCAGGATCGGCGTGTTCGACAGGCTCTCCGGCTGGAACGCCAGATGCGGCACGCGATGCTCCGGATCGGCCGTATGCAGGCGCGTCACGTCGACGAGGTCGGCGACCACGGCCGAAGCGGTGGGCTCCGCGCCCGCGCCCTTGCCGTAATACAGCGTCGTGCCGACCGCATCGCCGTGCACGACGACCGCGTTCATCGCGCCTTCGACGTTCGCGAGCAGGCGCTTCGCGGGAATCAGCGTCGGATGCGTGCGCAACTCGATGCCCTTCTCCGTGCGCCGCGCGATGCCCAGCAGCTTGATGCGATAGCCGAGGTCCTCGGCGTAGCGGATGTCGATGGCCGCGAGCTTGCTGATGCCTTCCACGTATGCGCGATCGAACTGCACCGGCACGCCGAACGCGATCGCGCTCATGATCGTGACCTTGTGCGCGGCGTCCACGCCTTCGATGTCGAAGGTCGGATCGGCTTCCGCGTAGCCCAGTTCCTGCGCGGCCTTCAATGCGGTCGCGAAATCGAGGCCGCGGTCGCGCATCTCCGAAAGGATGTAGTTCGTCGTGCCGTTGATGATGCCCGCGATGTACTCGATGCGGTTCGCCGTCAGCCCTTCGCGCAGCGCCTTGATGATCGGAATGCCGCCCGCCACCGCTGCCTCGAACGCGACCATCACGCCCTTCGCGCGCGCGGCCTCGAAAATCTCCGTGCCGTGCACCGCGAGCAGCGCCTTGTTGGCCGTCACGACATGCTTGCCGTTCGCGATCGCGCGCAGCACGAGTTCGCGCGCGAGACCCGTGCCGCCGATCATTTCGCAGACGATATCGATGGAAGGATCGTCGACGACGGCGCCGAAGTCGTCCGTCACCGCGATGCCTTCCTGCGCGGCCGCCTGGGCCTTCGCCGGCGTGCGCACCGCGACGCGCGCGATTTCGATGCCGCGGCCCGCCCGGCGTTTGATTTCTTCCTGGTTACGGCGCAGCACCGTGAAGGTGCCGCTGCCGACCGTGCCGAAGCCCAAGAGTCCTACTTTGATCGGTTCCATGCAGCGCGAGTCTTTAAAGAGAAATTAAGCGGAATGCCGTTTGCGATAGCCGTCGAGGAAGCGCGCGATGCGGTTGATCGAATCTGCGAGATCGTCGACGTTCGGCAGGAAGACCACGCGGAAGTGATCCGGCGTCGGCCAGTTGAAGCCCGTGCCCTGCACGAGCAGCACGCGCTCCTCGAGCAGCAGATCGGTGATGAACTGCTGGTCGTCCTGGATCGGGTACATCTTCGGATCGAGCTTCGGGAACATATACAGCGCGGCTTGCGGCTTCACGCAGGTCACGCCGGGAATGGCCGTGAGCATGTCGTACGCGAGTTCGCGCTGCTTGTAGAGGCGCCCGCCCGGCACGATCAGGTCGTTGATGCTCTGATAGCCGCCGAGCGCCGTCTGGATCGCGTACTGGCCGGGCACGTTCGGGCACAGGCGCATGGACGCGAGAATGCCCAGGCCTTCGAGATAGTCTTTCGCACGGCGGCGATTTTCTTCGATCAGACCTGAAATGGCCATCCAGCCCGCACGATATCCGCACGAACGGTAGCTCTTCGACAGGCTGTTGAACGTGACCGTGATCACGTCTTCGGACAGCGCGGCCATCGACGTATGCGTCGTGCCGTCGTAGATGATCTTGTCGTAGACCTCGTCCGCGAAAATGATGAGGCCGTGCTCGCGCGCGATCGAAATCAGGTCGAGCAGCAATTCGTCCGAATAGAGCGCGCCGGTCGGATTGTTCGGGTTGATGACGACGAGCGCCTTGGTGTTCGGCGTGATCTTCGCGCGGATGTCGTCGAGATCGGGCATCCAGCCGTTGCCCTCGTCGCACATGTAATGGCGCGGCGTGCCGGAAGACAGGCTCACCGCGGCCGTCCAGAGCGGATAGTCCGGCGCCGGCAGGAGCACTTCGTCGCCGTCGTTGAGCAAGGCCTGCATCGCCATGACGATGAGTTCGGACGCGCCGTTGCCGATGTAGATATCGTCCAGTTCGACGCCCGCCACGCCCTTTTGCTGCGTGTAATGCATGATCGCCTTGCGCGCCGCGAACACGCCCTTCGAATCCGAATATCCCGAGCTGCCCGGCAGATTGCGGATCATGTCCTGAATGATCTCGTCCGGTGCCTCGAAGCCGAACGGCGCCAGATTGCCGATATTGAGCTTGATGATGCGATGGCCTTCCTCTTCGAGGCGCTTCGCGTGTTCGAGCACGGGCCCGCGAATGTCGTAGCAGACGTTTTGCAGCTTGTTGGATTTGAGAATCGGTTTCACGGCTGGCGGCTCTTTGCTTTGATGTTGGTCGCGAAGTGTGATCGCGAAATTCGGTCGCGATGCTTGAATCAACTACGGCCCGGTGTTTCGGACGTCCGGCCGGCGCGCGGGCGGCAGGCGGGCCTTGCATGGGAAAACCGGGGTGAAGCCTGGAGGCGGTTCGCCCGGGCGACTCGCTTGTTCCCGAGCGCCGAACGACGCATTTCAGACGCCGCGCCAGGTAAGGCTCGGGCGATGCGGACCGGATTGCGTGGCGGAGGCGGCTTGTGGCGGCGCGCGCAGCGGGCGGCGCACGAGCGAGCCCGGCAGCCGAAAAGTTATAATTTACTGATTATGACTCAGTTCCGCAATGCACCAAAGGTACGCAGCGGGAACGCAGCGGGAACGCGCCAGAAACGTAGCGGAAACGCGCGGATCCAGGCCGCAAGCCCGGCGAAGGTATGGGCCGAGGCTGGTTTTCCGGAACGCGGCGGACATCGGGTCTTCTTCTCTTTATTTGCCGGATCACTGTTTTGAAACTTCACCAGGATTCCAACAGCGCGCTCAACACCATCACGAGCTACGGAGACGGTTTCGTGGCGATCAATCTCGAAAGGCACGAAGGCAGCGTGATCGTCATGCCGCAGATGCCCGTCACGGCGTGGCCCGTGTCGTCGTTCGAGGCGCTCGCGCCGGAACATTTCGAGGCGCTCGTCGAGGCCGCGCCAGAAGTCGTCATTTTCGGCAGCGGCGCGCGCCTGCGCTTCCCGCATCCGCGTCTGACGGCGCAGCTCGCCAGGCACCGCATCGGCGTCGAGACGATGGATTTCGGCGCCGCGTGCCGCACCTACAACATTCTGATGTCCGAAGGCCGGCGCGTCGCCGCGGCGCTGTTGATAGAAGGCTGACGAGATGGCGCGGGGAACGCTAAGCGAACGTTAAGGAATCGCTGGCAGACTTGGCGCCGCCCGCCCCAGTCCCGGCGCGGTTCGCGTCGCCGTTTGCGTCAAATTGACGATCGGCGTGTGCGCGTGCGCTACACTCCCGCCCGACGTTCCGTCTTCACCGGACGGATCGGGTGCGGTGCAAGCCGGGATTCGTGAACTCACGCCGAAAATGCGTGCCTGAGTGTGCGCATGCAGCGCCGCGCGCCGCAGCACCACCGCCCACTCGTTTCATTAGCGCCGCGTATCGCGGCATCGGACAGGTCGACTTCATGAACGATACGCCTTCGCGGCTACCGCTCACACGTCTTTCGCTCATTCTTCTCGTACTCGCGCTCGCGATCATCTGGTTCGCGCCGCTGGGCTATCGCCATCTCGTGCCGAGCGACGAAGGCCGCTACGCCGAAATGGCGCGCGAGATGTTCGTCACCGGCGACTGGATCACGCCCCGCTATAACGGCTACAAGTATTTCGAGAAGCCGCCGCTGCAGACCTGGGCGAACGCGCTCACGTTCGCGTGGTTCGGCATCGGCGACTGGCAGGCGCGGCTCTATACCGCGCTCACGGGCTTCGCGGGCGTGCTGCTCGTCGGCTACACCGGCACGCGCGTGTTCAACGCGATGACGGGTTTCGCGGCCGCGGTCATCCTCGCGACCTGCCCGTACTGGAACCTGATGGGCCATTTCAACACGCTCGACATGGGCCTGTCGTTCTGGATGCAGTTGACGCTCTGCGCCCTGCTGCTCGCCCAGCGCCCCGGCCTGCCGACGCGCGACGTGCGCCTGTGGATGTGGCTATGCTGGGCCGGCATGGGCGCGGCGGTGCTGTCCAAAGGCCTGGTGGGCCTGATCCTGCCCGGAGCGGTGCTGATCCTCTACTCGCTCGTCGCACGCGACTGGGCGCTCTGGAAGCGGCTCTATATCGGCAGCGGACTGATCGTGTTCCTGATCGTGACGGGTCCGTGGTTCGCGCTCGTGCAGATGAAGAATCCGGAGTTTTTCAACTTCTTCTTCATCGTCCAGCAGTTCAAGCGCTATCTCACGCCCGAGCAGAACCGGCCGGGCGCGTTCTACTACTTCGTGCCCGTGCTGATCGTGGGCTTCCTGCCGTGGCTGTCGGTGGCCGCCCAGAGCGTGTGGCACGGCATCAAGACGCCGCGCCAGCCCAACGGCTTCGCGCCGGTGACGATGCTGCTCGTCTGGTCGGCGTTCATCTTCCTGTTTTTCAGCGCGTCGCATTCGAAGCTCATTTCCTACGTGCTACCCATCGCGCCGGCACTTGCGCTCGTGATCGGGCTCTATTTGCCGTCGCTCACGAAGCCGCAATATCGCAAGCATCTGATCGGCTACGCGGTGTTTCTGATCGCCGCGGCGTTCGGCGCGATCTTCATCGGCCGCGCGGGCAGCGCCAACACGCCCAACGTGCTCTATCGCGAGTTCCAGATCTGGGTCTGGGCCGGTATCGCGGTGGCGTTCGTCGTGACCCTGTTCGGGTTGTGGCTGAACCGCCGCAGCGTGCTGGCGGGCGCGACGGCGCTGGGCGCCGCGTGGCTCCTGCTCGGCACGATCGCGGGCTCGGGCCACGACGTGTTCGGCACGGAAAGTTCGGGCGTGAAACTCGTCCCGGCGGTCAAAGCCGCGATGGCCAAACTGCCGCCCGACACGCCCTTCTATTCGATCGCCAAGCTCGATCACACCATGCCGTTCTACCTCGACCACACGATGATCATGGTCCAGGAAGCCGACGAACTGACGTTCGGCGTGCAGACCGAGCCGCAAAAATGGGTGCCGAGCATCGACGAGTGGATCAAACTCTGGGATTCCGAGCACGCCGCGCTGGCACTGATGCCGCCGTCCCGCTATGACGAACTCGCGGCGCGCCACGTGCCCATGCAGGTCATCGCCCGCGACGAACGCCGCGTGATCGTGGAGAAACCGCAGCCGTGAGCCATTTCATTGCACTGCGGGCCGATGCTGCACCGCACGATCGTTCGGCATTTCGCGGCGAACCGAGTATCCTTGTTCCGCATTTGAAAAACGCGCGATGAACCCGATTTCCTTCATTTGCATCCTCATCGGCGTATCGTTGAACGCATGCGCCCAGCTTCTGCTCAAAGCCGGCGTGAATGCGGTGGGCCATTTCGACATCACGCCCGCCAACGTTCTGCCGGTCGGAATCAAGATCGCGACGCAGTGGCCGATCATCGGCGGGCTTGCCTGTTATGTGCTGAGCGTGGTCGTGTGGATCGTCGGGCTGTCGCGCGTGGACGTGTCGATCGCCTATCCGATGCTCTCGCTCGGCTATGTCGTCAACGCGTTCGCGGCGTGGTATCTGTTCGGAGAAGTCCTTTCGATGCAGCGGCTCGTGGGCATCGGCATCATTCTCGTCGGCGTCGTGGTGCTCGCGCGCGGCTAGTTCATGCAGAATGCGCGCGGTATCGCGATCGCGCGAATCGAACGTTCGACCGGATCAATCCATTTTTTTCGCATAGTCCATGACTCAAACATCGCGGCCGTTTCTGCCTTTCGTGAAGCCTGACATCGACGAGGAAACCATTCAGGGCGTGGTCGACGTGCTGCGTTCCGGCTGGATCACCACCGGCCCGCAGAATCAGCAGTTCGAAGCAGAGTTGTCGGCGTTCGTCGGCGGCCGGCCGGTGCGTGCGTTCAACTCCGGCACCTGCACGATGGAAATCGGCTTGCGGATCGCGGGCGTGGGCCCGGGCGACGAAGTCATCACCACGCCGATGACCTGGGTTTCCACCGCCAACGTGATTCTCGAAGTGGGCGCGACGCCGGTATTCGTCGACATCGACCCGGTCACGCGCAACATCGACCTGAACCTGCTCGAGCGCGCCATCACGCCGCGCACGAAAGCGCTGATGCCGGTGTACCTCGCGGGCTTGCCCGTCGACATGGACAGGCTCTACGAAATCGCGCGCGCCCACAAGCTGCGCGTGATCGAAGACGCCGCGCAGGCGTTCGGTTCGAGCTGGCGCGGCAAGCGCATCGGCGCAATCGGCGACATCGTGTCGTTCAGCTTCCACGCGAACAAGAACGTGACGTCGATCGAAGGCGGCGCGCTCGTCGTGAATAACGAAGACGAAGCCGAACTCGCGCGCAAATACCGCCTGCAAGGCATCACGCGCACGGGCTTCGACGGCATGGACTGCGACGTGCTCGGCGGCAAGTACAACCTGACCGACGTGGCGGCGCGCGTCGGCCTCGGTTCGCTGCGGCGCACGGAAAGCGTCACGGAAAAGCGCCGGGAACTGGCGCGCCTCTATTTCGATGCGTTCGAAGGCGGCGCCGCGGTGAAGCTGGGCATGGGTCTGCCGCCGCGCAATTTCACGGACAGCAACTGGCACATGTTCCAGATCGCGTTGCCGCTCGAGCGCCTGAGCCTCACGCGCGCCGGCTTCATGGAGCAACTGAAGGAACGCGGCATCGGCAGCGGCGTGCACTATCCGGCGCTGCATCTGTTCACGCTGTATCGTGCGCGCGGCTTCAAGGAAGGCATGTTTCCGCATGCCGAGCGTTACGGCGCGACGAATGTCACGCTGCCGCTCTTTCCGGGAATGAGCGCAGAGGATGTCGCTCACGTCGTCGAAGCGATCGACGACATCTGCACGCAGTTCGGCAGCCACGAAAAACTCAACGGTTAATCAGCAAGGACGATCAGCGCAACATGAGTCATATGGATTTTCCGGCGACGTCGCCCGAGCTCTCGGTGATCATCCCGGTCTACAACGAGGAAGCCGGCCTCGCGGCCCTCTTCCAGCGCCTGTATCCAGCGCTGGACGCGCTCGACACGTCGTATGAAGTGATCTTCATCAACGACGGCAGCCGCGACAAATCGGCCGCGCTCCTCGCGCAGCAGTTTCACGTGCGGCCCGATACCACGCGCGTCATTCTGCTGAACGGCAATTACGGCCAGCACATGGCGATCCTCGCGGGCTTCGAGCAGTCGCGCGGCGAGATCGTCGTGACGCTCGATGCCGACCTGCAGAACCCGCCCGAGGAAATCGGCAAGCTCGTCGCCAAGATGCGCGAAGGCTACGATTACGTCGGCACGATCCGCCAGCAGCGGCAGGACAGCCTGTGGCGCAAGAAGGCGTCGCGCGCGATGAACCGGCTGCGCGAGCGCATCACCAAGATCCGCATGACGGATCAGGGCTGCATGTTGCGCGCCTACAGCCGCCATATCATCGACACGATCAACCGCTGCGGCGAAATCAACACGTTCATTCCGGCGCTCGCCTACACCTTCGCGCAGAACCCGATCGAAGTCGACGTCGCGCATGAAGAGCGCTTCGCGGGCGAATCGAAATATTCGCTCTACAGCCTCATCCGCCTGAACTTCGATCTCGTCACCGGCTTCTCGGTCGTGCCGCTGCAATGGCTGTCGTTCATCGGCGTGATTCTCTCGGTCGGCTCGGCGGGCCTGTTCATGCTGCTGCTGATTCGCCGCTTCATGTTCGGCGCGGAAGTTCAGGGTGTGTTCACCCTCTTCGCCATCACGTTCTTCATGCTCGGCGTGATCATCTTCGCGCTCGGGCTGCTCGGCGAATACATCGGGCGCATCTATCAGCAAGTGCGCGCCCGGCCGCGCTATCTCGTGCAGACGATCCTCGAACAGCGCGACGGCCTGCCGATCGCGACCAAGCCGCTTCAGGAGCCTGCGCATCAGGTGGCCGTCGTCAGCCGCGAGGAAAACGGCCGATGAAGCCGCGCGCAGTCGTCTTCGCGTATCACAACGTCGGCGTGCGCTGCCTGCAGGTGCTGCTCGCGCGCGGCGTCGATGTCGCGCTCGTCGTCACGCACGAGGACAGCGCGAGCGAAAATATCTGGTTCGGCAGCGTCGCGCAGGTCGCGGCGGAACACGGCATCGAGACGATCACGCCGGCCGATCCGAAAGCGTCCGAACTGCACGACGCAGTCGAAAGGCTCGCGCCGGACTTCATCTTCTCGTTCTATTACCGGCACATGCTGCCGGTGTCGCTGCTCGCGCTCGCGAAGCGCGGCGCGTACAACATGCACGGCTCGCTGCTGCCGAAATATCGCGGCCGCGTGCCGACCAACTGGGCAGTGCTCAACGGCGAGACCGAGAGCGGCGCGACCCTGCACGAAATGGCCGAAAAGCCGGACGCGGGCGCGATCCTCGCGCAGACGCCCGTGCCGATCCTCCCCGACGACACCGCCGCGCTCGTGTTCGACAAAACCGTGGTCGCCGCCGAGCAGACGCTCTGGCGCGTGCTGCCCGCGCTGCTGGCAGGCGAAGCGCCGCATCTGCCGAACGATCTCGCCTCCGGCAGCTACTACGGCGGACGCAAACCGGAAGACGGCCGCATCGACTGGACGCAGCCCGCGCCGCGCGTCTACAACCTGATCCGTGCCGTGGCGCCGCCGTATCCGGGCGCATTTACGGATATCGGCGGGGAACGCTTCATCGTCGCACGGGCGCGGCTCGTGCCCGAAACGGGTGCACCCGGCGTTTCGCCCGACAGGCTGCGCGAACTGCGGAGTTTGCCGCCGGGGCTAAGGGTGACGGATAATGCGCTGTTTGGCGTCTGCGGCGATGGCCGCGTCATCGCCATCCACGAATTGCGTCATCGGCCGCTCAACGCCGACGCGCAACCCGTGGGCGACGAGCGCGCCGTCGATCCCGCCGAATTCGGCCGAATCATTCAATCCTCTCGTCATTCATGAAAAAAGTTCTGATCCTGGGTGTCAATGGCTTCATTGGCCATCACCTGTCCAAGCGCATCCTCGAAACGACCGACTGGGAAGTCTTCGGGATGGACATGCAAACCGATCGCCTGGGCGAGCTCGCGAATCACGAGCGGATGCACTTCTTCGAAGGCGACATCACCATCAACAAGGAGTGGGTCGAGTATCACGTGAAGAAGTGCGACGTGATCCTGCCGCTCGTCGCCATCGCCACGCCCGCGACCTACGTGAAGCAGCCGCTGCGCGTGTTCGAACTCGACTTCGAGGCGAACCTGCCGATCGTGCGTTCGGCCGTGAAGTACGGCAAACATCTGGTGTTTCCGTCGACGTCCGAGGTGTACGGCATGTGCACCGACGAGCAGTTCGACCCTGAAAACTCCGTGCTCTCCTACGGTCCCATCAACAAGCCGCGCTGGATCTACGCGTGCTCGAAGCAGTTGATGGACCGCGTGATCTGGGGTTACGGCATGGAAGGCCTCAATTTCACGCTGTTCCGTCCGTTCAACTGGATCGGGCCGGGACTGGACTCCATCTATACGCCGAAGGAAGGTTCGTCGCGCGTCGTGACGCAGTTCCTCGGTCATATCGTGCGCGGCGAGAACATCAGTCTCGTCGACGGCGGCGCGCAGAAGCGCGCGTTCACGGATATCGATGACGGCATCGGCGCGCTGATGAAGATCATCGAAAACAAGGACGGCGTGGCGTCGGGCAAGATCTATAACATCGGCAATCCGAAGAACAACTTCTCGGTGCGCGAGCTTGCCAACAAGATGCTCGCGCTCGCAAACCAGATTCCCGAGTACGCCGAAAGCGCGAAGAACGTGCAGCTTGTCGAGACCTCGTCGGGCGCGTACTACGGCGCGGGCTATCAGGACGTGCAGAACCGCGTGCCGAAGATCGACAACACGATGCAGGAACTCGGCTGGGCCCCGCAAGCCACGATGGACGATGCGCTGCGCAAGATCTTCGAAGCGTATCGCGCGCACGTGGGCGAGGCCCGCAAGCTCGTCGAGCAGTCGTAACGAGGCGCGCGCGTGGCCCGCATCGTTCTCAAGATCGACGTCGATACGCTGCGCGGCACGCGCGAAGGCGTGCCCAACCTCGGGCGCCTGCTCGACAAATACAGCGCTCGCGCGACGTTTCTCTTCAGCCTCGGTCCCGATCACACCGGCTGGGCGCTGCGGCGCGTCTTCCGGCCGGGCTTTCTCAAGAAGGTGTCGCGCACGTCCGTGGTCGAACACTACGGCGTGAAGACGCTCATGTACGGCGTGCTTCTGCCGGGACCGGATATCGGCCGCGAAGCCGTGTCCGAGATGCGCGCGATCCACGAAGCTGGCTTCGAGTGCGGCATTCACACGTGGGACCACGTCTACTGGCAGGACAACGTGCGGGCGCGCGACCGCGACTGGACCGTCGCGCAGATGCAGCAGAGTCATGCGCGCTTCATCGAGATTTTCGGGGCGCCGCCCGTCACGCACGGCGCCGCCGGCTGGCAGATGAACGGCCACGCGTTCGAGCAGATCGATGCCTGGGGCATGCGCTACGCCTCCGACGGACGCGGCCACACGCCGTACATCCCCGTGCTCGACGGCCGCACGCTCAACCACGTGCAGATGCCGACCACGCTCCCCACGCTCGACGAAGTGCTGGGCGTGGACGGCGTCGACGAACACAACGTGGCGGCGCGTCTGCTGCGTCACACGGCCGACAATCCGCACGATCAGGTGTTCACGCTGCACGCCGAGCTCGAGGGCCAGAAACTCGCGCCGGTGTTCGAGCAACTGCTCGCCGGCTGGCGCGCGCAGGGACACAGCTTCGCCACGATGGGCGACTACCATGCCGCGCTGGACCGGGCGACGCTGCCCACGTACCCTGTCACGTGGGGCGAGATTCCCGGCCGCGCGGGCGAACTGATCGTCCAGCCGGGTTGAAACACGCGCGCCGCGGAGGCGCGCGGCTTCGCCGTCGCACCGTCTTTCTCACCGATAAACCACAACAACCGGAGAAAACTTCGTGTCAGTCGCTGTCGACCAGCCCGTTCCCGACTTCACCGCACCCGCGACGGGTGGCGAGTTCACGCTTTCGAGCCTGCGCGGCAGGAAGGTCGTGCTTTTCTTCTACCCGAAGGACAACACGCCGGGCTGCACCACCGAAAGCCTGCAATTCCGCGACTATTACGACCAGTTCAAGGCGGCCGGCGCGGAAGTGGTCGGCATCTCGCGCGACAGCGTGAAGTCGCACGACAACTTCAAGGCCAAGCTGGAACTGCCTTACACGCTGGTTTCAGACGCCGACGAAGCCATCTGCTCGGCCTTCGATGTCATCAAGATGAAGAAAATGTATGGCAAGGAAGTGCGCGGCATCGAGCGCTCGACCTTCCTCATCGACGCGAAAGGCGTGCTCAAACGCGAGTTCCGCGGCGTCAAAGTGCCGGGCCACGTAGAGGCGATCGTCGAGGCTGTACAAGCAATTTGAGGCACGTTATATTGGTTCGCAATGAGCGCCTGTCCACTCCAACCCTTTTCTCTTAGCGCGAGCCGCCGGGCGCCTGTCGGCGCGGTCGGCATGGATCCGGGCTATGTGGAGACGGCACAGCGCAGGCGCTCCGAGACAGAAGTCAGCCGCTGGTTCCGGTAGTCTGGAACGGCGGCTTTTTTATTTGGCGTCGCACAAAAGCCACGTTTGACCGGCTTGCGCGAGACGACCAGTGGACGCAACCCCAAGGAGCAGATCGAAACTTAGGCGAACCGGCGTTTTCGACAATGAAGCGCGCCACCGGGCGCAAACTGCGGGATCCGTATCGCTTCGAGGGCGTACGAGCAGGATGCGACAGGCGGCGCACGATACACGACCCGATTCCTTTCGAGGGAACACCATGCCTTTGCCTACCGCCCCGGCCAAACTCGGCCACCTCCTGCCGTCCGACGAGTACAAGGCCAAAGCCCGGCCTTCGAAACAGTCGAAAAAGTCCTCCGCGGCCAGCGACGACGACGCGTATGGCGCGGTCGAAACCGTAGCCGCCGAGCGCCCCGCGGCGAACGCCGCGCACACGCTGCGCGCGATCGCGAGCGACGTGTTGACCCAGATTCCCGCCGAAGCGCATGCCGACGCGGCCGTGCCGGCGCCCGCGCCGACGCGCGGCCGAAAATCGAAACAGACCGCGGCCTTGCTGCAGCCGGTGCCGGGCGCGCGCGCCAAGCCCGATGAAGTCGAAGTCCGCGGTGAGCGCACGGAGCGCGCCGATGCGCCCGCGGCGCCCGCTCCTGTCGCCGCCCGTGAAACGCGTACCCAGAACAAGCGCCGCCAGCGTACGACGGCCGAAGCCGAATTGCGCAAGCTGTTCGTGCTCGACACCAACGTGCTGATGCACGATCCGAGTTCGTTGTTCCGCTTCGAGGAGCACGACGTCTATCTGCCGATGATGACGTTGGAAGAACTCGACAATCACAAGAAAGGCATGTCGGAAGTGGCGCGCAACGCGCGTCAGGTGAGCCGCACGCTGGATGCGCTCGTCGCGCACGCGGGCGACGCCGCCAAGATGACGGAAGGCATTCCGCTCGCCGCTCAAGGCAATCGCGACGCGCTCGGCCGCCTCTACTTCCAGACCACGCTCACGGACATCGAACCGGTCGAAGGTCTGCCCGTCGGCAAGGCGGACAACCAGATTCTCGGCGTCGTGCGCGCGCTGCAGAAAGAGCGTCCGGATCGTCAGGTCGTGCTGGTGTCGAAAGACATCAACATGCGCATCAAGGCTCACGCGCTCGGCCTGCCCGCCGAAGACTACTTCAACGATCAGGTTCTCGAAGACAAAGACCTGCTCTACTCGGGCGTGCGGGCGCTGCCGCAGGACTTCTGGACCCGGCATGCGAAGGGCATGGAGAGCTGGCAGGACACCAAGACCGGCACGACGTATTACCGCGTGACCGGGCCGCTGTGTCCGTCGATGCTCGTCAACGAGTTCGTGTATCTGGAGCCGCAGAACGGCGAGCCGTCGTTCCACGCGGTCGTGCGCGAGCTGAACGGCAAAACCGCGCTCTTGCAGACGCTGCGCGACTACGGCCATCACAAGAACAACGTGTGGGGCATCACGGCGCGCAATCGCGAGCAGAACTTCGCGCTCAACCTGCTGATGAACCCGGAAGTCGATTTCGTCACGCTGCTCGGTCAGGCCGGCACCGGCAAGACCCTGATGGCGCTCGCCGCCGGTCTCGCGCAAGTGCTCGACGACAAGCGCTACAACGAGATCATCGTCACGCGCGCGACGGTTCCGGTCGGCGAAGACATCGGCTTTCTGCCGGGCACCGAAGAAGAGAAGATGCAGCCGTGGATGGGCGCCTTCGACGACAACCTCGAAGTGCTCCAGAAAACCGACGACGCCGCCGGCGAATGGGGCCGCGCCGCGACGCAGGAACTGATCCGCTCGCGTCTGAAAGTGAAGAGCATGAATTTCATGCGCGGACGCACGTTCGTCGACAAGTACGTGATCATCGACGAAGCGCAGAATCTGACGCCCAAGCAGATGAAGACGCTCGTCACGCGCGCGGGTCCGGGCACGAAGATCGTGTGCCTCGGCAATATCGCGCAGATCGACACGCCTTACCTGACCGAAGGCAGTTCGGGGCTCACGTATGTCGTTGATCGCTTCAAGGGCTGGACGCACAGCGGCCACGTGACGCTCGCGCGCGGCGAACGCTCGCGGCTCGCCGACTACGCGTCCGACATCCTGTAAGCGCGCGGCATTCTTCTCGCGACCACGGCCCGGCTGAGCAATCCGCCGGGCCGTTTCCATTTCGTCTGAACGTTTCCTGCGGACAACACTTACGGCCGAAACTTCATGTAGAACTTCAGGAGATCTTGCCGCACGCCCGTTCGGCGGGCTAGTATCGACAGACTGTCTTCCTTCGGCGAGATTTCGCTCGCCTATTGCAATGCGTCGAATCTGGCTGCCGCTTCTCGTCACCGTTCTGCTCGCCGCGTGCGGAAGCGCGCCGCAGCAGACGGCGCGCAAGCCCGCGGCCAGCACGGCCGCCAACCGCACCTTCAAGCCGCCTCCCGGCTTCCCGAATTTCGTCGATCACAGCGTCGGGCGCGAGGAAATCTCCATTCAGGCGATGTCGCTCGTCGGCGTGCCGTATCGCTGGGGCGGCAACACGCCCGATGCCGGCTTCGATTGCAGCGGGCTCGTGCGCTATGTCGTCGACCGCGCGGCGTCGGTGAATCTGCCGCGCACGACCGCCGACATGAGTTCGCGTGGCGAATCCGTCGAACCGGACGAGATCGCGCCTGGCGACCTGATCTTCTTCAACACGACCGGGCGGCCGCATTCGCACGTCGGTATTTATGTCGGCAAATTGCGCTTCGTCAATGCGCCGTCGACGGGCGGCACCGTGCGGCTCGACTATCTGACCAACCCGTACTGGGCAAAACGTTTCGACGGCATTCGACGCGTCGCGCCGCCGAAGTCCGCGCCCACGCCCTTCGATGCACCGACTTATCTGGCGTCGCCGTCGCCGTCGCCAGCTCCAGTGCCGGCGCCAGCTCCGGAACCGGTCTACGCGCGGCAACCCGCCGCCGCGCCCGCGAGCGCCGACGCCTTCGAGCCGCCGCCGTCCACGCTCAGCGCGGCTCAGCGTCAGGCGCTCGCGGCCGGCGCGACCGCCCCGCCGGTGGCCGCCGCGATCAAGACCACCGCACCCGATCCGATCCAGGCCGCCGCCGACGCGTTCGAGCCGCCGCCGCCCACTTCACGCGCGGCGCAGCAACAGGCACGCGCGGCGCAGTCAGCGGGTGCGCGCGACGACTCCGGAGAATCGATCGATCCGCCCGTGCGCGTCATGCGCGCCTCCACCGGCTCGCTCGCGTCGCCGCGCCCCGCGCCGACCGAAGATCCCATCGCCCGCTTCGCCACCGGCACGAACTAACGCGCGCGGCGCGTCTCTGCTATCGTGTTTCGATCATTCTCACGGGAGCGGAACACCATGGATCTGGGACTGGCGGGCAAGGTCGTGCTCATCACCGGCGGCAGCAAGGGAATCGGCTTTGCCTGCGCGAAAGCGTTCGCGGAAGAAGGCGCGAAAGTCGCGATCGTCTCGCGCGACGCCGCGAACCTCGCTCGCGCCCGCGAGCAGCTGGCGAGCGCCGGCCATCACATCCATCTCGCGCGCGCCGACCTGCACGAAGCGCACAGCGCCGAAGATGTCGTCGAGGAAGCGAGCGCCGCGCTCGGTCCCATCGACATTCTGATCAACAGCGCCGGCGCCGCGCGCCGCTACGATCCCGATACGCTCGACGCCGCCGCCTACAAGGCAGCAATGGACGCCAAATACTTTTCCTACGTCTATCCGCAACAAGTGGTGCTCAGGCGCATGGCCGAGCGGCTGCGGCGCGATCCCAAGGTGGAACCGGGCGCAATCGTCAATATCGTCGGCATGGGCGGCAAAATCGCGACGGATATCCACATCGCGGGCGGCGCGGCCAACGCCGCGCTGATGCTCAACACGGTCGGTCTCGCACACTACTACGCGAAGCTCGGCATCCGCATCAACGCGATCAATCCGGGCGCGACGCTTACCGAGCGCGTCGAGGAAGCGCTCGACCTGGAGGCGAAGCGGCAAGGCGTGACGCGCGACGCGGTGCTCGCCGACAGTCAGGCGAAGGTGCCGCTCGGCCGTTACGCGAAACCGGAGGAAATCGCCGACGTCGCCCTCTTCCTGGCGAGCCGCCGCGCGAGTTACGTATCGGGCGCGATCATTCCGATGGACGGAGTGTCGTCGCCGATCATCTGATGCGCTTCGGCCCGAATCGCTTCGGGCCGAAGGCTGACAACGCTGCTTGCAGGAAGCGCTGCGAAAGCGCTACAGGAAACGGTGACCGATCCACCAGCCGGCCGCCGCGAGCGCGGCCGACGCAGGAATCGTCAGAATCCACGCCCACACGATATTGCCCGCGACGCCCCAGCGCACCGCGCTGAACTTCTGCGTCGCGCCGACGCCGACGATGGCGCCTGTGATCGTGTGCGTCGTCGACACGGGAATGCCGAGAAACGACGCCACGAAGAGCGTGATCGCCCCGCCCGTCTCGGCGCAAAAACCGCCGACCGGCTTGAGCTTCGTGATTTTCTGGCCCATCGTGCGCACGATGCGCCAGCCGCCGAACAGCGTGCCGAGACCCATCGACAGATAGCAAAGCCCGATGACCCAGACGGGCGGCGCGTCGGCGCTCGCGGAGGCGTAGCCGGTGGCGATCAGCAGCATCCAGATGATGCCGATGGTCTTTTGCGCGTCGTTGCCGCCGTGGCCGAGCGAATACAGGCCCGCCGAGACGAGTTGCATGCGGCGAAAGCGCCGGTCGACCTTCGAGGGCGGCGTGCGGAAATACAGCCACGACACGAGCAGCATGAAGAACGAGCCGAGCACGAAGCCGAGCAGCGGCGAAATGAAGATGAACGCAACCGTCTTGAGCAGGCCGTCCCAGTTGAGCGATCCCCAGCCCGACTTGGCGAGCGCGGCGCCGACGAGCCCGCCGATCAGCGCATGCGACGAGCTCGACGGAATGCCGTAGTGCCACGTGACAATATTCCAGCCGATGGCGCCGACGAGCGCGCCGAAGATCACGTAGTGATCGACGATTTCGGGGTCGATCGTGCCCTTGCCGACGGTGGCGGCGACCTTCAGGTGAAAGATGAAATACGCGATGACGTTGAACGCCGCGGCAAACGCGACGGCTTGCTGCGGCTTGAGCACGCCGGTCGAGACGACCGTCGCGATGGAGTTGGCGGCGTCGTGGAAGCCGTTCATGAAGTCGAACGCGAGTGCGACTATGACGAGCAAGGCGACAGCCCAGATGGCGAGTTGAATCGAATGCATCAGTTGGTGTTGTTTTGACCGGTCTGGAAATGCGATGCCGGTTTGTCGTCCCGGTGGTCCAGCGGCTGCCCGCGGCGCGCCGAAACATCGCACGCTGCGGGTTTGGGAGGTTCGATCAGGCGTTTTCCAGCACGATGCCTTCGATGATGTTCGCGACGTCCTCGCACTTGTCGGTGACGGTCTCGAGGAGCTCGTAAATCGCCTTCAGCTTGATGAGCGTCTTGACGTCGTCTTCCTCGCGGAAGAGCTTCGACATCGCCGAGCGCAGCACGCGGTCGGCATCCGATTCCAGACGGTCGATTTCCTCGCAGATCTTCAGGATTTCGCTCGCTTGCTTCATGTCCGCCAGCAAGCCGACCGCCTGCTGGACGCGCAGGCAGGTGGCCGTGCAGATGTGCGCGAGCTGGCTCGCTTCCGATGTCACCGCGCGCACGTCATACAGCGAAATGGCCGTCGCGACGTCCTCCATCAGGTCGAGGATGTCGTCCATCGTCGTGATCAGCTTGTGGATCTCGTCGCGATCGAGCGGCGTGATGAACGTCTTGTGCAGCAGGTCGATGGTTTCGTGCGTGAGCTTGTCGGCGCGCTTTTCGTTCGTCTGCACGTTCTGCTTGTGTACCTCGGCGTCCTCGAGGTTGTCGATCAGCAGTTCAAGCTCGCGACTTGCGTCGACCATGCACTTTGCGTGCGCATTGAAGATCTCGAAGAATTTGCCCTCAGTGGGCATGAAACGACCGAACATGAAAATCCCGATAGATGGGTCAATGGTGAGACAGACATCAAACTGACATATTGTACCTGCGCCCACCCCCCGACGCACCGCGCGTGGGTGCGGCGATCGTGGCGTGTGGTGACCGTGTGACAGCAGCCGGCGCTATTCGCTGCCGTAGAAACTTTGCGCGCCCGCGAAGTTGTCAAACTTCGTGTATTGGCCGTGAAAAGTCAGGCGTACGGGCCCGATCGGACCATTACGCTGCTTGCCGATGATGATTTCCGCCGTGCCCTTGTCTGGGCTGTCGGGGTTGTAGACTTCGTCGCGATAGATGAACAGGATGACGTCCGCGTCCTGTTCGATAGCGCCCGATTCGCGCAGGTCCGACATGATCGGGCGCTTGTTCGGCCGCTGTTCCAGGCCGCGATTCAGCTGCGACAGCGCGATCACCGGGACGTCGAGTTCCTTTGCGAGGCTCTTGAGCGAACGCGAAATTTCGGAGATTTCAGTTGCGCGGTTTTCGCCGGAACTGGAGCCGCTCATGAGCTGCAGGTAATCGACGATGATCAGGCCGAGCTTGCCGCACTGGCGCGCGAGACGCCGCGCGCGCGAGCGCAGTTCCATCGGGTTCAGGCCGCCGGTTTCGTCGATGAAAAGCTGCGCCTCGCTCATTTTCTGCACCGCGTGCGTGAGCTTCGGCCAGTCCTCGTCGGTCAGCCGCCCCGTGCGCATGCGATGCTGGTCGAGCCGGCCGACGGAGCCGAGCATACGCATCGTCAGTTGCGTGCCGGGCATTTCCATCGAGAACACGGCGACGGGCAAGCCGTACTCCACCGCCACGTATTCGCCGATGTTCATCGAAAAAGCCGTTTTGCCCATCGACGGACGGCCCGCCACGATAATCAGTTCGCCGCCGTGCATGCCCGATGTCATGCGATCGAGATCGACGAAACCGGTCGGCGTGCCGGTCACGTCGCTCGGATTGGCGGTGTGATACAGCGTGTCGATGCGCTCCACCACCTGCGTCAGAAGCGGGCCGATTTCCAGAAAGCCCTGTGTGCCGCGCGCGCCGTCTTCCGCGATCGAAAACACGCGCGATTCCGCTTCATCCAGAATCTGCCGCACTTCCTTGCCTTGCGGATTGAAGGCGTCGGCGGAAATTTCGTCCGCGACCGAAACCAGACGCCGCAACACCGCGCGATCGCGCACGATCTCGGCGTAGCGGCGGATGTTCGCCGCGCTCGGCGTGTTCTGCGCGAGCGCGTTCAGATACGCGAGACCGCCCACTTCCTCGGCCTTGCCGGCCATCGTGAGCGCTTCGTAGACGGTGATCACGTCCGCCGGGCGCGTCGCCGCGATCAGCTTGCCGACGTGTTCGTAGATGATGCGATGATCGTAGCGATAAAAGTCGCCTTGCGACATCACGTCGGCGATGCGGTCCCATGCGGCGTTGTCCAGCAGCAGGCCGCCGATCACCGATTGCTCGGCTTCGATCGAATGCGGTGGAACCTTCAGCGCGTCGAGTTGCGGGTCTTTGGACGGTGCGTTCATGGGGTGGAATTATCGATGAATGGCGGGGCGCGGACAATAAAAAAGGCAGGAACCTCGGGGTTTTGCCCCTCTGGTTCCTGCCCTTCTTTCCTGCATGCGAGGCACGGGGCCTCGCCTGAAACTTACGCGTGCTCGCCGAGCACCGACACCGTGACGTCGACCAGCACGTCCGTGTGCAGCGCCACTTGAACCGGATGATCGCCGACGATCTTGAGCGGGCCTTGCGGCAGACGCACTTGCGCCTTTTCCACTTCAGCGAAGCCTTGCTTCTTCAGTGCTTCCGCGATGTCCGCGTTCGTGACCGAACCGAACAGACGGCCGTCGACGCCGGCCTTCTGCGAAATCTGCACCGTGAAGCCGTTCAGCTTTTCGCCTTGAGCCTGCGCGGCGCTCAGCTTCTCAGCGGCGACCTTTTCGAGTTCGGCGCGGCGAACTTCGAATTCCGCGATTGCGTCCTTCGTTGCGCGGCGTGCCTTCTTGCCGGGGATCAGGAAGTTACGTGCGTAGCCGTCCTTGACCTTGACGATGTCGCCCAGGTTGCCCAGGTTGACGACTTTTTCCAAAAGAATGATTTGCATTTTTGGCTTGTCCTTATGCGTCGTCTGATTAGGCCTTGTGCAGGTCGGTGTACGGCAGGAGCGCGAGGAAACGCGCGCGCTTGATTGCCGTGTCGAGCTGGCGCTGATAGTGCGCCTTCGTGCCAGTCAGACGAGCCGGCGTGATCTTGCCGTTTTCGCCGATGAAGTCCTTCAGCGTTTCCGTGTCCTTGTAGTCGATGTACTCGACACCGGCTGCCGTGAAACGGCAGAACTTCTTGCGCTTGAAGAGCGGGTTTTGTTGCTGACGACGCTTGTCGAATTTCTTACCAGTCGGGCGGGGCATGATTAGTCCTTTCCAATGTCCTGCAATTCTGTGATGTGAAACACCAGGGTTCGCGCATTACGGCTTTTCTTTGCCAGAAAGCCGGTGAAGCGTGTTTCGACGCCCATCGGACAGCTTTCCAGCTTGCCGCTCGCTTCTCCGGCCGCCACGGCCTGCAGTGTCAGTTCGATCTTTCGGGCGATGCCCGCTTCGACGACTTCTGCCGCGTGTTGCAATGTGCAGCTTGCGATCGGGATGCCGGCGGGTGTGTACCGCACCGGTTCGCGTTCCACGACGCTTGCTGTCAATTGCAGCCGGTTCACGAGTAAGTGTTCGTTCCCTGATGGCTTGACAGTTCTGAACTGTCCTTAAGCCTGCGCTTCGGACGGCTGCGAGGCCGCCTTCTTGGCTTCTTCGCGCTGCACTTCCTTCATCATCGGCGACGGGCCGGTTTCGGCCTTCTTCATCTTGACGATGAGGTGACGCAGAACGGCGTCGTTGAACTTGAACGCGTGTTCGAGCTCTTCGAGCGTCGCCTGATCGCATTCGATGTTCATGCAGACGTAGTGAGCCTTCGCGAGTTTCTCGATCATGTAGGCCAGTTGGCGACGGCCCCAGTCCTCGATGCGGTGGATCTGGCCACCGTGCGACGTGATCGTGCCCTTGTAGCGCTCGATCATTGCGGGCACTTGCTCGCTTTGATCGGGGTGTACGATAAAGACGATTTCGTAATGACGCATATTCACTCCTTGTGCTGACTTATGGATAGAAGCCACCCGGGCGTCGGACCGGTGCGGCAAGTGAGAAGCCCGAAACTATAACGCGTTCTGCTCCCACGGGCAAGACAAATCAGCGGTTTCGGATCGACTTTGGCTGTGAATTCAATCATTTAGCAGCCGCCTGGCTGTCCTTCGACGACCATCAGCGACCGTGTGCGGCAGATGCGTGCTCCGGCAGCGGCTCGCCGGGCGGCGCCAGCAGGCGGCTCCAGTAACCGGGCTGCGCATAAATTTCCTTAAGATAATCAATGAAATAGCGCACACGCGCCGGTACGTAGCGCTGTTGCGGATAGACCGCGAGGATGTCGTAGTCGGGCAGTTCGAACTCGTCGAGCACGGTTTCCAGTTCGCCCGATTCCAGTTGCCGCTGGATTTCCCACGTGGAGCGCCAGCCGAGCCCCAGTCCCTCCGACGCCCAGCGGTGCAGCAACTCACCGTCGTTGCAATCGAGATTGCCGGTCACGCGCACCGTCACGACCTTGCCGTTGCGCCGGAAGTACCACCCGCGATTCTGGCCGCCCTGCAGATTGAACGCGAGACAGTTGTGATTCGGCAGGTCTTCGAGCGCTTTCGGCCGGCCGTGCTTTCGGAAATAGGCGGGCGTCCCGCACACGACGCGTCGGTTGCCCGCCAGTTTCACCGCGACGAAATTCGGATCGACCGCGCCGCCGATGCGAATCGACAGATCGTAACCCTCGCGCACCAGATCGACGACGCGATCGGTCAGATTGAACGACATCTGCAATTCGGGCTTGTCGGCGACGAACGCCGGCGCGTGCGGCGCAACATGCATGCGCCCGAACGCCGCCGGCGCCGACACGATCAGATGCCCGCCCACCGCGCGCCGTCCCGCCGCGAGCTCGTTTTCCGCCTGATCCCATTCCGAAAGCAGGTTCTTGCAGCGGTCGAGAAACGCCGCGCCCTCTTCGCTCACGACGAGCCGCCGCGTCGAGCGATACATCAGTTTCACGCCGAGACGCTTTTCGAGCGCGTCGATGCGCCGTCCGAGAATCACCGGCGACACGCCCTCTTCCAGCGCCGCCGCCGCGAGGCTGCCCGCCTCGGCCACGCGCACGAAGGTTTCGATCTGCTTGAAACGGTCCATCTCGCGTCTCCTGTCCGATACAGCGCTGCCGCTCAGCCCCGCGACACCGTCATTCGATACTTTTTGTTTGGGAAAAAGCGACTCCGGATGATCTTATCAAACCTTTTCCACGCTCTTAAAGTGCAATGGAACCCTGCTTCGATGCAGACAGCGAATTTCGGATAGAGACCCCAGGAAGGAGACAATCATGCCCAAGATGAGAGCCGTCGACGCAGCCGTCCTCGTGCTGGAGAAGGAAGGCATCGACACCGCGTTCGGCGTGCCCGGCGCGGCCATCAACCCGTTTTACTCGGCGATGAAGAAGTCGGGCGGCATCAGCCACGTGCTCGCGCGCCACGTCGAAGGCGCCTCGCACATGGCCGAAGGTTATACCCGCGCCGCGCCCGGCAACATCGGCGTTTGCATCGGCACGTCGGGCCCGGCGGGCACCGACATGATCACCGGCCTCTACTCGGCCCAGGCGGACTCGATTCCGATTCTCGCGATCACCGGTCAGGCGCCGCGCGCGCGTCTGTACAAGGAAGACTTCCAGGCCGTCGATATCGAATCGATCGCCAAGCCGGTCACGAAATGGGCCGTCACCGTGCGCGAGCCGGCGCTCGTGCCGCGCGTGTTCCAGCAGGCGTTCCATCTGATGCGCTCGGGCCGTCCGGGTCCGGTGCTGGTCGACCTGCCGATCGACGTGCAGCTCGCCGAGATCGAATTCGACATCGACACGTACGAACCGCTGCCGGTCTACAAGCCGAAAGCGACCCGCGCGCAGATCGAAAAGGCGCTGACGATGCTGAACGACGCGGAGAAGCCGCTGATCGTTTCCGGCGGCGGCGTGTTGAATGCAGCAGCGGAAGACCTGCTCGTTCAGTTCGCGGAAACGCTCGGCGTGCCCGTGATTCCGACGCTGATGTCCTGGGGCGCGATCCCCGACGATCACCCGCTGATGGCCGGCATGGTCGGCCTGCAGACGTCGCACCGCTACGGCAACGCGACGATGCTCGCCTCCGACTTCGTGCTCGGTATCGGCAACCGCTGGGCGAATCGTCATACGGGCAGCGTCGAGGTCTACACGAAGGGCCGCAAGTTCGTGCACGTGGATATCGAACCGACGCAGATCGGCCGCGTGTTCGGACCGGACCTCGGCATCGTGTCGGACGCGAAGGCCGCGCTCGAACTGTTCGTCGAAGTGGCGAAGGAATGGAAAGCTGCCGGCAAGCTCAAGAATCGCAGCGCGTGGGTGGCGGACTGCCAGCAGCGCAAGCGCACGATGCTGCGCAAGACGCACTTCGACAACGTGCCGATGAAGCCGCAGCGCGTCTACGAAGAAATGAACCTCGCGTTCGACCGCGACACCTGCTTCGTGACGACGATCGGTCTGTCGCAGATTGCGGGCGCGCAGTTCCTGCACGTCTTCAAGGCGCGCAACTGGATCAACTGCGGCCAGGCCGGCCCGCTCGGCTGGACGATCCCCGCCGCGCTCGGCGTGCGTGCGGCCGATCCGCAACGCAAGATCGTCGCGCTGTCGGGCGACTACGACTTCCAGTTCATGATCGAAGAGCTCGCCGTCGGCGCGCAATTCAAGCTGCCGTACGTGCATGTGGTCGTGAACAACTCGTATCTCGGCCTGATCCGTCAGGCGCAGCGCGGCTTCGACATGGACTACTGCGTGCAGCTCGCGTTCGACAACATCAACGCGCCTGAACTCGAAGGCTATGGCGTGGATCACGTCGCGGTGGCCGAAGGTCTCGGCTGCAAGGCGCTGCGCGTGCACAAGCCGGAAGAGATCGCTCCGGCGCTGAAGAAGGCGCAGGCACTCGCGGCGGAACATCAGGTGCCGGTCGTCGTCGAGATGATTCTCGAGCGCGTGACCAACATCGCGATGGGCACCGAGATCGACGCGATCAACGAGTTCGAAGAACTGGCCGAAACGAAGGCCGACGCACCGACCGCGGTCACGCCGCTGGACTGAGCATCGCCGCCGCGCGTTCATGCACGGAACGCGCGGCGAACATTCACTGACCGACCATCAGGAAAGAACAATGCCGAAATTTGCCGCGAATTTGACCATGCTGTTCAACGAAGTCCCGTTCCTCGACCGCTTCGCGGCGGCGGCGAACGCGGGTTTCAAGGCGGTCGAGTTCCTGTTCCCTTACGCGTTCTCGATCAGCGATATCCAGAAGCGCCTGAAGGACAACGACCTGCGGATCGTGTTGCACAACCTGCCTGCGGGCAACTGGGAAGCAGGCGAGCGCGGCATCGCGTGCCTGCCGGACCGCGTCGCGGAATTCCGTGAAGGCGTGCCGCGCGCGATCGAATATGCGAAGGCGCTGAACGTGCCGCAACTGAACTGCCTCGTCGGGATTCCGACGGCGGGCGTCTCGGCGGAACAGGCGCGCACGACGATCATCGAGAATCTGCGCTTCGCCGCCGAAGCGCTCAAGAAGGAAGGCATCAGGCTGCTGGTCGAGCCGTGCAATTCATACGACATTCCGGGCTTCGCGCTGAACCGCTCGAAGGAAGGACTCGATGTGATCCGCGCGGTCGGCTCGGACAACCTGTTCCTGCAATACGACATCTATCACATGCAGCGCATGGAAGGCGAACTCGCCGCGACCATCCGGAAGAATCTGCCGCAGATCGCGCACATCCAGCTCGCCGACAACCCCGGCCGCAACGAGCCGGGCACGGGCGAGATCAACTACGCGTTCCTGTTCCGGCTGCTCGACGAGATCGGCTATCAAGGCTGGATCGGCTGCGAGTACAAGCCGCTCAACGGCACCGAAGCGGGTCTCGGCTGGCTGCAAAGCATCGGCGGCGTGAAAGCAACCGCCGCTGCTTAAATCTGACACACAGGAGGAGCTCGAAGTATGGCAACGATCGGTTTCATCGGCCTCGGCATCATGGGCGCGCACATGGCGCGCAACCTCATCAAGGGCGGCCACAAGCTCGTCGTGAACGGCAAGTTCCCCGTACCCGACGACATCCGCGCGCAGACGCAGGTCGTCGCGGATTCGGCGGCGGTTGCGCAGGCGAGCGAAATCGTCATCACGATGGTGCCGGACACGCCCGATGTCGCCAATGTGCTGTTCGCCGATGACGGCGTCGCGAAGGGTCTCTCGAAGGGCAAGCTCGTGATCGACATGAGCTCGATCGCCCCGCTCGAGACGCAGGAGTTCGCGAAGAAGATCAACGCGCTCGGCTGCGACTATCTCGATGCACCGGTGTCGGGCGGCGAAGTCGGCGCGCGTGAAGCCACGCTCACGATCATGGTGGGCGGCCCGGAGAAGTCGTTCGAAATCGCCAAGCCGCTGTTCGAACTGATGGGCAAGAACATCTCGCTCATCGGCGACAACGGTGCGGGCCAGACCTGCAAGGTCGCGAACCAGATCATCGTCGCGCTGAACATCGAGGCGGTCGCCGAAGCGCTGCTGTTCGCGGCACGCTCGGGCGCCGATCCGGAACGCGTGCGCCGTGCCCTGATGGGCGGTTTCGCGTCGTCGCGCATTCTCGAAGTGCATGGCGAGCGCATGACGAAACGCACGTTCAATCCGGGCTTCCGTATCGAACTGCATCAGAAGGACCTGAACCTCGCGCTCGACGGCGCGCGCAAGATGGGCCTCGCCCTGCCCCACACGGCGAGCGCGCAGCAACTGTTCAGCGTGTGTGCGGCAAACGGCGGCAAAGCCTGGGATCACTCGGCGATGGTCCGCGCACTCGAAATCATGTCCAACTTCCAGGTGGCGGACGAGCCGCAGCAGGCAGCCAAGGCTGCGTAGTCCTGCCACCTGAACCGTGGGGCGTCCCGCGTATGGGCACGCGGGACAAATGTCGCTCTGGGCTGAGGGCGGCAATAGTGGGGTCCGAGAGCGGCACCCGGCGGTGCGCCGGGTAAGCCTTGGTCGGTCAGACGGTTTGTCGTCGGGTGTCCGCGTCGGATTGTTGCAAATTGCGTCCTATCGCTTTGACGCAAGCAGTGCTAGAAATTCCTTTTGTCGAAACTCAGAACTATCTGGTGGTGTTCGCGACTAATCTGCCTAGACTTCGCGGGCCGTATCACCACCGTTAATCAAGGAGTTGAACAATGGGAATTCTCAGCTTTATCAAGGAAGCAGGCGAGAAACTCTTCGGCGCCGCCACGCCGAGCGCACAGGCAGCGCCGGCGTCCGCGCCTGTCGATGTCGCCGCGCTGAATCAGAAAGCAGGCGAAGCCATCGCCGCCTATATCCGCTCGCAAGGTCTCAACGCGGACAATCTCGACGTGAAATATGACGGTGCGTCGCACACGGTTACCGTGTCCGGTCAGGCGCCCGATCAGGCGACCAAGGAGAAGATTCTCGTCGCCGCCGGCAACGTGCAGCACGTCGACAAGGTGGACGACCAGCTCACCGTGCCGAACAGCGAACCCGAGTCGCAGTATCACACCGTCGTGTCGGGCGACAATCTCTGGAAGATCGCGGAAAAGTACTACGGCAGCGGCGCGAAGAACGATGTCATCTTCGAGGCGAACAAGCCGATGCTGAAGAGCCCGGACAAGATCTATCCGGGACAGGTGCTGCGTATCCCGGCCGCGAACTGACCGGCCGCCGTCTCAACGAGATCAACGAAAATCAACGAAAACGCGAACCGAGGTTCGCGTTTTTGCTTTTCAGTATGTGTCGAAAATACGCTGCAGGTCGTTCGCGCCCGAGGCCAGCGCGAGCATCAGCAGCACGCGCGCCTTGTACGGATTGAGCGTGCCCGCGCTGACCGTGCCGAGCGCATCGTCGGACGCAGCGCCGTTGCGCATCACGTGACCCGAGCCGACGCGCGATGCGCGCACCACCGCGACGCCCTTCTTCACCGCGTCGGCGAGCGCGTGCGTGAGTGTCGCATGCATCGAGCCGTTACCCGTCCCCGCCACGACGATGCCGCGCACGCCCGCCGCGACGAGCGCATCGACCGTCACGCGCGAGGCGTCCGCGTAACTCGCGACGATCTCGACCGTCGGCCATGCATCGGTCACGGCAAACTCGCTCGCGGCGGTATGCGGCCGCACGACCGTGCGCTGGAACTCGACGCGTCCGTCCTGCACGAAGCCGAGCGCGCCGGTTTCGGGCGAGCGGAAGGCATCGACGGCGTAGGTGCTCGTCTTGGTGACATCGCGCGCGCTGTGAATCTGGTTGTTGAACGCGACGAGCACGCCCTTGCCCGCCGCATCCTTCGATGCCGCGACCGTCACCGCATTGAGCAGGTTCAGCGGGCCGTCGGCGGAAAGCGCGGTCGACGGGCGCATCGCCGCCGTCAGCACCACGGGCTTTGCGCTCTTCACCGTGAGATGCAGCAGATAGGCGGTTTCTTCGAGCGTATCGGTGCCGTGCGTGACGACGACGCCATCGATATCGTCCTGCGCGAGGAGCGCATCGATGCGCCGGCTGAGCGTCGTCCACAGCGCGGCGCACATGTCCTTGCTGTCGATGCTCGCGATCTGTTCGGCGTGGATGCGCGCGACGTTGCCGAGCGCGGGCACGGCATCGAGCAGCTTGTCGACGCCGACGACGCCCGCCTTGTAGCCCGCCGTCTTCGATGCATCGCCCGCCTGTCCGGCGATGGTGCCGCCCGTGGCGAGCACGGCGATGCGAGGGAGAGAGGAAGTATTCATGCCGGCGATTGTAAATCAGCCGGCCAGGGAATCACGCCGCTTCGCGAAGCTGGGCGGCGATCTGTGCTTCGTCGAGTTGCGGCGCGAACATCTCGATCAGCCGGTACGCGTACGCGCGCAGAAACGCGCCCTTTCTCAGGCCGACGCGCGTGGTGCTCGCCTCGAACAAATGCTGCGTATCGAGCGCGACGAGTTCGGTGTCGCGTTTGGCGTCATACGCCATTGCCGCCACGATGCCGATGCCCATGCCCAGCTCCACATAAGTCTTGATGACGTCGGCGTCGATCGCGGTCAGCACGATGTCGGGCATCGCGCCCACGCTCGCAAACGCCTGATCGACGTGCGAGCGGCCGGTGAAGTCGGTGTCGTAGGTGACGATCGGATATTCGGCGATCTGCTCGAGCGTGAGATTCTCAAGCCCGACGAGCGGATGATCCTTCGGCACCACGACCGTGTGATGCCACGAATAGCACGGGAACGTGACGATGTCCGGATAGCGGTCGAGCGCCTCGGTCGAGATGCCGATGTCCGCTTCGCCGTTGATGATCATCTGCGCGATCTGCTGCGGGCTGCCCTGGCGCAGCGCGAGATGCACCTTCGGGAACACCTCGGTGAACTGGCGGATGACCTTGGGCAGCGCATAACGCGCCTGCGTGTGCGTCGTCGCGACGACGAGATGGCCGTTGTCCTGATCCGCGAACTGGCGCGCGACGCGCCGCAGGTTTTCGGCGTCGAGCAACATCCGCTCGATCAGCTGATGCACCTGCTTGCCCGGCTCGGTGAGGCCCGTGAGCCGCTTGCCGCGACGAATGAAGATATCGACGCCCAGTTCGTCCTCGAGATCCTTGATCTGCTTCGAGACGCCCGACTGCGACGTGTAAAGCACGTTGGCGACCTCAGTCAGATTCATGTTCTGACGCACGGCCTCGCGCACGAAGCGCAATTGCTGGAAGTTCATGTCAGCCTCTCTTGATGCTTTTATGTCTTGATCTTATTGCGCCGGAAACAGGCGCAGCGCGCGCGGCACCGCCGTCACGCCGTCGCCGATGTCGAGTCGGAGCGCGCGCCATGCCTCGCGGTCCAGTTCCGCCTCGATCACGTTGCCCGCATTGCCTTCCAGCTCGACGCGCACCGAGCCGCCCAGCGTCACCACGCGCCGCACGCCGACCACGATGCCGTCGCGATGGGCGCCGTCGGCGGGATACAGCGCGAGATCGTGCGGACGGACATACGCGAACGCGCGGCCGCTGAAATGCGCCTGCGCGGCGATCGGGCTCGACGCGCCGTCCACGACGAAGCCGTTTGCATCGACATTGCCCTGCAGGCGGTTCGCCGCGCCGAGGAATTCGTAGACGAACGAGGTCTGCGGATGATCGTACACGTCTTGCGGGCTGCCCACCTGCTCCACGCGCCCGTGATTCATCACGACGATGCGGTCCGCGACTTCGAGCGCCTCTTCCTGATCGTGCGTGACGAACAGCGTCGAGATATGCAGGTCATCGTGCAGGCGGCGCAGCCAGCTGCGCAGTTCCTTGCGGACCTTGGCGTCGAGCGCGCCGAACGGCTCGTCGAGCAGCAGCACTTTCGGCTCGACGGCCAGCGCGCGCGCGAGCGCGATGCGCTGCCGCTGCCCGCCCGACAACTCCGACGGGAAGCGCTCCGCGAGCCAGTCGAGTTGCACGAGCTTGAGCAGTTCGTGCACCTTCTCGCGGATCACGGCGTCGCTCGGGCGTTCGCGGCGCGGCTTCACGCGCAGGCCGAACGCCACGTTCTCGAACACGGTCATGTGCCTGAACAGCGCGTAATGCTGGAACACGAAGCCCACTTGCCGCTCGCGCGCGCCGACTGCCGCGACGTCCTCGCCGTGCAGCACGACCTGGCCGGCATCGGCAAATTCGAGGCCCGCGATCACGCGCAGCAGCGTGGTCTTGCCGCAGCCCGAAGGCCCGAGCAGCGCGACGAGTTCGCCCGCCGGAAAATCGAGGGAGACGTTGTCGAGTGCGGTGAAATCGCCGAAGCGTTTTTGCAGATTACGAACGATGATGCTCATGATGTTGTCGGCCTCTCAATGCGTGGCGGTGGCTTTGGCTTCGCTGACGACCTGCGACATGCGGCGCTCCGCGAGGAGCTTCAACGCGAGTGTCACGAGCGCGAGCAGCGCGAGCAGCGACGCCACCGCGAACGCCGCCGAAAAGTTGTATTCGTTGTAGAGAATCTCGACGTGCAGCGGCATCGTGTCGGTCTGGCCGCGGATATGGCCCGACACGACCGAGACCGCGCCGAACTCGCCCATCGCGCGGGCGTTGCAGAGAATCACGCCGTAGAGCAGACCCCACTTCACGTTCGGCAGCGTGACGCGGCGGAAGATCTGCCAGCCCGATGCGCCGAGCACGTGCGCCGCTTCCTCTTCGTCGTTGCCTTGCGCCTGCATCAGCGGAATCAGTTCGCGTGCGACGAACGGGAACGTGACGAAGATCGTCGCGAGCACGATTCCGGGCACCGCGAAGATGATCTGGACGTCGTGCGCGGCGAGCCACGGGCCGAACCAGCCTTGCGCGCCGAACATCAGCACGTAGATGAGGCCCGAGATCACGGGCGACACGGAGAACGGCAGATCGATCAGCGTCGTCAGCAGCGCCTTGCCGCGAAACTCGAACTTCGCGATGGCCCACGACGCCGCCAGCCCGAACACGACGTTCAGCGGCACGGCGATCGCCGCCGTCATGAGCGTCAGCTTGATCGCGGACCAGGCGTCCGGGTCCTTGAGCGATTCGAAGTAATAGTCGATGCCCTTCGCGAACGCCTGCACGAACACCGCGACGAGCGGCACGACGAGAAAGAGCGCGAGAAACACGAGCGCGATGCCGGTCAGCAGCCAGCGCACGGCGCGCGGCTCGGTGACGGGATTGAGCCGGCTTTCGTGGATGCGCGCGGCCGCGTTCACCGGCAGCGTCTTGCTGTTGGGCGTGCTCATGCGTGACCTCCACCCGGATGTCCGGCATGCAGCGACGGACCGACCGCCACCGCGGGCGCCGCGCCGGTCCGGCTGGTGCGTCGCTGCAGGAACCATTGCAGCGTATTGATGAGCAGCAGCATCAGGAACGACACGCACAGCATCACGACGGCGAGCGCGGTCGCGCCCGCATAGTCGTACTGTTCGAGCTTCGTGATGATGAGCAGCGACGTGATCTCCGACTTCATCGGCACGTTGCCCGCGATGAAGATGACCGAGCCGTATTCGCCGAGCGCCCGCGCAAACGCGAGCGCGAAGCCCGTCAGAAGTGCCGGAAACAGCGACGGCAGCACGACGCGGCGAAACGTGAGCCAGCGCGTCGCGCCGAGGCAGGCGGCGGCCTCTTCCTGCTCGCGCTCGAAGTCCTCCAGCACCGGCTGCACCGTGCGCACGACGAACGGCAGGCCGATGAAGGTCAGCGCGACCAGCACGCCCAGCGGCGTGAATGCCACCTTGATGCCGAGCGGCGCGAGATACTGTCCGATCCAGCCGTTGCCCGCGTAGACGGCGGCGAGCGAAATGCCGGCGACGGAAGTGGGCAGCGCGAACGGCAGATCCACGATCGCATCGACGATGCGCTTGAACGGAAACGTGTAGCGCACGAGCACCCACGCGACGAGAAAGCCGAACACCGCGTTGATGAGCGCGCCGCCCAGCGCCGCGAAGAACGTCAGCCGGTACGACGCCAGCACGCGCGGCGAGGTGACCGCGCGCACGAATTGCGCCCAGTCGAGCGTCGCGGTTTTGGCGAAGGTGGCCGCAAGCGGAATCAGCACCACGAGGCTCAGATAAGCCACCGTGATGCCGAGCGTCAGGCCGAAACCGGGCAGCGCGCTCGGTTTCCTGAATGTGAGGGTCGTCATCCTTGATTCATCCTTGATCATCCTGCGTTGCGCGCCGGGGTCGGGCGCGCGTTTGCTGCTGTCGCGCGCGGCGTCTTGGTGCGCCGCGTCGCGGGTCTCTCAGCTCATTGCGGCTGATAGATCGAATCGAACACGCCGCCGTCCGCGAAATGCGTCTTTTGCGCCTTGGTCCAGCCGCCGAAGGTGTCGTCGATGGTGTAGAGCTTCAGCTTCGGAAACTGCTTCGTGAGGTCCGCCGGCACCTTGTCCGAACGCGGCCGATAAAAGTTGCGCGCCGCGATCTGCTGGCCTTCGTCGCTATACAGATACTTGAGGTACGCCTCGGCGAGCTTGCGCGTGCCGTGCTTGTCGACGACCTTGTCCACCACCGCGACCGGCGGCTCCGCCAGAATGCTCACGGTCGGCACCACGATTTCGAACTTGTCCGTGCCGAATTCCTTCACGGAGAGGAACGCCTCGTTTTCCCACGCGATCAGCACGTCGCCCTGCCCGCGTTGCACGAAACTCGTGGTCGCGCCGCGCGCGCCGGAATCGAGCACGCCCGCGTTCTTGTAGAGCTTCGTCACGAAGTCTTTCGCGGTCTGCTCGTTGCCGCCCGGCTTGTGCTGCGCATAGGCCCACGCCGCGAGATAGTTCCAGCGCGCGCCGCCCGAAGTCTTCGGGTTCGGCGTGACGATCGACACGCCGGGCTTGGCCAGGTCGTCCCAGTCCTTGATGTGCTTCGGATTGCCCTTGCGCACGAGAAACACGATCGTCGACGTGTACGGGGACGCGTTGTCCGGCAGGCGCTTTTGCCAGTCCGCGCCGACCAGGCCCTTGCTGGCGAGGGCGTCGATGTCGTAGGCGAGCGCGAGCGTCACGACATCGGCCTGCAGGCCGTCGAGCACCGCGCGCGCCTGGCCGCCCGAGCCGCCGTGCGATTGCTTGAACGTGACGGTCTCGCCGGTCTCGGCCTTCCACTTCTTGGCGAAAGCCTGATTGAAGTCCTGATACAGCTCGCGGGTGGGATCGTACGAAACGTTCAGGAACGACGTCTCCGCGTGCGCGGACGCGCTCATGCCGAAGCCCGCCGCCGTCAGCGCCGCCGCCGCGAACAGGCGCAACGCGCCCTTGCCCAATCCCAGTCTGAAGCTATGCATTCCCCGTTCTCCGTCTTATCGAATTGACGGAATCAGTCTATCGACACGCCTATATGATTAGAAATAATCGTTTCTCACTTTTTTATACGTAAAACTGCTAAGAACGATATTCCCGGACGTGCTAAGGGCGAACGGGCGTACAGGTGGCTGCCTGTGGCCTTGCGGGCGCGAACTTAAAGTAAAGCTTGAAAAGAGACAAATACTGTATAAAAATACAGTCACCTGTCCATCCATACAGTGCCTGAGGGGTTCGAGCCTGTGACCAAGACATCCAAACTTACCGCCCGCCAGCAGCAGGTGTTCGAACTGATCCAGCGCGCAATCGAGCGTACGGGCTTCCCGCCCACGCGCGCGGAGATTGCCGCGGAACTCGGATTCAGCTCAGCGAACTCGGCGGAGGAACACCTTCGGGCGCTTGCGCGCAAGGGCGTGATCGAACTGGCGGCGGGCTCGTCGCGCGGCATCCGCCTGCTGGACCGCTCGGAAGAGTTGCCGCATCAGTTCACGCTGCCGCATCAGAGCATCATGCAGTTGTCGCTGCCGCTCGTCGGGCGCGTCGCGGCGGGTAGCCCGATCCTCGCGCAGGAGCATATCTCGCAGCATTACATGTGCGATCCCGCGCTCTTCTCCAGCAAGCCGGACTATCTGCTGAAGGTGCGCGGGCTGTCCATGCGCGACGCAGGCATTCTCGACGGCGACCTGCTCGCCGTGCAGAAACGCAGCGAGGCGAAAGACGGCCAGATCGTGGTTGCGCGTCTCGGCGACGACGTCACGGTCAAGCGCTGGAAGCGCCGGACCGACGGCGTCGAGCTGATTGCGGAGAATCCGGACTACGAGAACATCTTCGTGCGCTCCGGCAGCGGAGATTTCGCGCTGGAAGGCATCGCGGTCGGATTGATCCGCTCGGGCGAATTCTGACGTCCCGCTCGGCGTTGGCAAGAGGCGACACACAGGCAACCAGCAAGACAAACACCGTGAAATTGCTTGATCGCTCGCCGCAATGAGACAGGAAATGTCTCGTTAAAAGCGCAATATCGCCTCACCAACTGCTTCAACGCCCCAGTCAGGGCGTTTCACGAACAACAAGCATGACGGCCACCGTCCACGGCGCGCCGCGGTGCGTCCTATCGTCTGGAGAGTCATCATGGAACGTTTCGCCCGTTTGCTGCCCTTCCGCCAGTTCGGCCGTCTGCGTCATCTGCGCGCGCTGATCGACTGCGGCATGCCGCAGTCCGAAGCCGCACCGGATCTCTTCGACGACATGCCCGCGCTGCCGTCACGTCAGCCGGCGTTCGCGCGCGTATCGTTGAACAGCAGCGTGCATGCCGAGCCCGCGGAACGCGCGCCGGTGCGCGTCTATCGCGGGCAGTCGCGCGTGATTCTCGTGGGCAAGATCGACGAGGTTTCGCGCATGATCGACCGCTGCATCGCAGAGGAGAATGCCGGGCTGCCGGGCGGAATTCTCGCGTGAGGCGCGCGCGGAGCGTGGCGGTGGCGAACTAAAGGAAGGGCACGGAGCGCGAAGAACGCGAATTCCCGGGATATAACGCGCAAATGCGTGGTCAATTCCAGATTCGCGTTTTGCAAGAGAGGCTTCGTCGTCGCATGAATCGCACTTCCCGCTCTGTTCTGAGCACGCTCGTCGTTCTGGTTATTGTCGCCGCGCTCGGGTTCATTTATGCATCACCGTACATCGTGCTGAACCGCGTGAAGCGCGCGGCCGATGCGCGCGACGCGCAGACCGTCAATCAATACGTCGATTTTCCCGCGCTGCGTGAAAGTCTGAAGGAGCAAGTCACCGCGCTGCTCACGCGGCGTGTGGATATCCAAAAGAGCGGCAATCCGCTTGCGATCATCGGCGCGATGATCGGCGCTGCGGTCGTCGGTCCGCTGGTGGATTCCTATGCGACACCGGACGGCGTCGCGGCGATTCTGAACGGCATTCCCCCGCGCGGAAATCCCGGCGAGCAGCCGCCGCGTGCAGACGATGTCCCGTCGGCCGACCCTCCGGCCGCGCCGGCGCCCGGCGCTGCTACGGCGCAGGAAAACGCGCCGCAAACCCCGCTGGAAGCACGACAGGAAGCGCCGAAGCAGCCCCCGATGACGACCGCCCGATATCGCGGCCTCAACACGTTCGTCGTGACTTACCAGCACGGCGCGGGCGATGCGAAATATTCGGCCATCTTCCATCGCGACGGACTGGTGTCGTGGAAGCTCGTCGCGGTCGATCTGAACGGCTGATGCATCGCGCGCGCCGGACGCGCTGAAAAAGCGCGCTCACAAGGCACGCTCGAAAGCACGCTCAGGCGCCCGCTTCGGCCTTGACCGGTTTCGCCGCGTGTTCGGCTTCGTCGGCGGCTTCAGCCGATTCACCAGCCTGACACACGGCAACCAGAATGCTGCACTTCACGCGATCGAGCAGCGGCGTGTTGCCCGCGCCCATCCACCAGCGTGCGAGGCCATTGCGGCAGCGATGTCCCACCACGACCAGGTCGACATTGAGGCTTTCAGCCAGCGCCGCGATCTCGTCGATCGGATGGCCGAACGCGAAATGCCCCTGCGCCTGAAGTCCGCGGTCGCGCAGCCACTCGACGCCTTCCTGCAGGATGTCCCGCGCGGCCTCCTCGAATCGCCCGCAGGCCATATCGGTTAGCAGTCCGGCACTCTGCGCGATGCTCGAACGCATGTCCACCACCGCCAGCACATGCGTTTCCGCGTTCAGATCGAGCGCGAGATTCGCGCCTTGACGCAGTGCCTTGCGGCCCTCTCTGGAGCCGTCATAGCACAACAGGATTTTTCGATAGCTCGCCATCATGACCTCCCTGGCCGACTTGCCCTTCGCGTTTCGGTCCGACAGAGCCCGGCCGGACGCGCGATCTACCTGGGGCGTTCATTCATCATGGTGTGTCGCCACCTGCGTGGCAACGCTGGAAAACGCTAACGGCGCGAGCGCCAGCGCACACGCTAGCTCGCACCGTGCCAGATTGCCGCCACGCCCGGCGGACAAGCCTCTGGCACTTTCGGCCGGAACCGGTTCGCGCCCGCACGCACAGCTTTGACACGGGCGCGCCGCCCGCGGTTGCACGCCGAGCGCCGCGCTGGTGCATTGGATTACACTAGCCCGCTGGATTTCTTCACGCAGCTTGCCTGCGGCACGAATGCATGACTGATCAAACATTGCAGCCAATCTCACGACCGACGTCGCGACTTGCGGCCGACGAACGAAACGCGCCCGCGATCGAGTTCAACGAAGTAAGGAAGCACTACGGTGCGCGCATCGTCGTCGATGGTCTTTCGTTCGACGTGCGTTCCGGCGAATGCTTCGGACTGCTCGGCCCGAACGGCGCAGGAAAGACGACGACGCTCAAGATGCTGCTCGGCATCACGTCGCCGGACAGCGGCGCGATCCGGCTGGTCGGCGAGCCGGTGCCGGCGCGCGCCCGTTTCGCGCGCGAGCGCGTCGGCGTCGTGCCGCAGTTCGACAATCTCGATCCCGATTTCACCGTGCGCGAGAACCTGATCGTCTTCGGCCGCTACTTCGGGCTGACGGGCGCGCGCATGGATGCGATGGTGCCGTCGCTGCTGGAGTTCGCGCGGCTGGAGAGCAAGGCCGACGCGCGCGTCGGCGAGTTGTCGGGCGGCATGAAGCGGCGCCTGACGCTCGCCCGCGCGCTCGTCAACGATCCCGATGTGCTCGTGATGGACGAACCCACCACCGGGCTCGATCCCCAGGCGCGGCATCTGATCTGGGAACGGCTGCGCTCGCTGCTCGCGCGCGGCAAGACGATTCTTCTGACCACGCACTTCATGGAAGAAGCGGAGCGTCTGTGCGACCGGCTCTGCGTCATCGAGGAAGGCCGCAAGATCGCCGAGGGGCGGCCGCGCGATCTCATCGAATCGGTGATCGGCTCGGACGTGATCGAGATCTACGGCCCCGATCCGAAGTCGCTCGCAGCCGAACTCGCGCCGTTCGTCGAGCGCATGGAAGTGAGCGGCGAGACGCTCTTCTGTTACGTCGATGACCCGCAGCCCGTGCACGCGCGCGTGAAGGGCCGCGCCGACGTGCGCTATCTGCATCGTCCGGCGAATCTGGAGGACGTGTTCCTGCGCCTCACCGGACGCGAAATGGTGGACTGAACAACAACGAAATGGACACGTTCGATCAATCCCGCAACGACGCCAAAGCCACGCGCCACGCGCGGCGCAACGTCGCCAACCGCACGCCGTTTTCGAGCGCGCTGCCCGCGAACGCCACCCACTGGATGTCGGTGTGGCTGCGCAACTATCTCGTCTGGAAGAAGCTCGCCATCGCCTCGATGATCGGCAATCTCGCCGATCCGATGATCTATCTCTTCGGTCTCGGGCTCGGTCTCGGACTGATGGTCGGCCATGTCGAAGGCGTGTCGTACATCGCGTTCCTGGCGGCGGGCACGGCGGCGTCGAGCGTGATGATGTCGGCGAGCTTCGAGGCGATGTACTCGGGCTTCTCGCGCATGCAGGTGCAGCGCACGTGGGAGGCGATCATGCATACGCCGCTCACGCTCGGCGACATCGTGCTCGGCGAGATCGTCTGGGCAACGAGCAAGTCGGTGCTGTCGGGCGTAGCGATCATGATCGTCGCGGGCGCACTGGGCTATGCGAGCTTCCCGGCGATGCTGGTCGCGTTGCCGGTCATCGTGCTGACCGGGCTCGCGTTCGCCAGCACGGCGATGATCATCACCGCGCTCGCGCCGAGCTACGACTTCTTCATGTTCTATCAGACGCTCGCGCTCACGCCGATGCTCCTGCTCTCCGGCGTCTTCTTCCCGATCGCGCAACTGCCCGCGCTCGCGCGGCACGTCACGCAGGTGCTGCCGCTGTTTCACGCGGTGGAACTGATCCGTCCCGCGATGCTCGGCCGTCCGCTCGACGACTTTGCGGTGCATCTCGCCGTGCTGATCGCGTATGTGATCGTGCCGTTCTTCGTGTGCGCGTGGCTCTTCAGGCGGCGCATGATGAAATGAGCGGCGCACATTGAACGGCGCAAAATGACAAACGGCGATGGACCCGAAAGGTCCATCGCCGTTTTCATATCGACTTTGAACCGGCGCTGCTACTTCGCCGGAAACTCGTGATGCCCGCCGAAGCCGAAGCGCATCGCCGAGAGCATGCGCTCGGGGAACGATTCGGCGTCGCGCGAGCGGAACCGCGTGTACAACGCCGCCGACAGCACCTGCGCCGGCACCGCCTCTTCGATCGCCGCCTCGATGGTCCAGCGCCCTTCGCCGCTGTCCGCGACTTCCGCGGAGAAGCGTTCGAGCGTGCCGTCGGTGGCAAGCGCGCCCGCCGTCAGATCGAGCAGCCACGACGAAACCACGCTGCCGCGCCGCCAGACTTCGGCGACGTCCGCGAGATCGAGCGAATAGCGTTCGCCTTCGGTCAGATCTTTCGAATCCTTGTGCCTCAGGATGTGGAAGCCCTCGGCATACGCCTGCATCAGGCCGTACTCGATGCCGTTGTGAACCATTTTGACGAAGTGTCCCGAACCGACCGGCCCGCAATGCATGTAGCCGTTCTCGACGCGCGCGTCGCGCCCGTCGCGGCCCGGCGTCGCGGGAATGTCGCCGCGGCCGGGCGCGAGCGTCGCGAGAATCGGATCGATTCGGCGCACGATGGCGTCGTCGCCGCCGATCATCATGCAATAGCCGCGCTCGAGCCCCCAGATGCCGCCCGACGTGCCGACATCCACGTAATGAATGCCCTGCTCGCGCAACTGCCCGGCGCGGCGAATATCGTCCTTGTAGAAGCTGTTGCCGCCGTCGATGATCACGTCGTCGGCGCTGAGGATCTTGTGCAGATCGTTCAGCGTGTCCTCGGTGATTTTTCCGGCGGGCAGCATCAGCCAGACGACGCGCGGCGCCGCCAGTTTCGCGACGAGGTCGCCGAGATCCTTCGCGCCCGTCGCGCCTTCGCCGGCGAGCGCCTCGGTCGCCTGCGGATTATGGTCGTACACGACGCACGTATGCCCGCCGCGCATCAGCCGCCGCCCGATGTTGCCGCCCATGCGTCCCAGTCCCACGATGCCGATCTGCATGATGGTTCACTCCTTGCCGTTGGATTTCACGCGTTCGATCTGTTTCTTCGCCGCTTCGTAGACCGCCTCCGGCGTGAAGCCGAATTTCGTCTTGAGCGCCTTGAGCGGCGCCGACGCGCCGAACGTATGCATGACGATCTGCGCGCCCAGGCGGCCGACGTAGCGATCCCAGCCGAGCGTCGCGGCCTGCTCGACGCAGACGCGCGCGAGAACGTCCGGCGGCAGCACCGAATCCTTGTACGCGTCGTCCTGTTTTTCGAAGATGTCCCACGACGGCATCGACACGACTCGCGCCGCGACGCCCTCGGCCTTCAGCTTCTCGTACGCCTCGACGCACAGCGAAACCTCGCTGCCGGTCGCGAGCAGCAGCACTTCGGGCTTCTTGCCGCCTTCGGCATCGGCGAGCACGTAGGCGCCGCGTTTCACGCCCTCTGCCGACGCATATTTCTTGCGATCGAAGGTCGGCAGCGGCTGACGCGTCAGCACGATGCACGACGGCTCCTTCTTGTGTTGCAGCGCCACGCGCCACACTTCGGCCACTTCGTTCGCGTCGGCGGGACGCAGCGTGCACAGTCCCGGCACGCCGCGCAGCGAGGCCAGTTGCTCGATCGGCTGATGCGTCGGGCCGTCCTCGCCGACGCCGATCGAATCGTGCGTGAACACGTAGATCACCGGCACTTCCATGATCGCCGAGAGCCGGATCGGCGGCTTCATGTAGTCGCTGAAAATCAGGAACGTCGATCCGTACGGCCGCAGGTTCGACAGCGCCAGACCGTTGCACACCGCGCCCATGCCGTGCTCGCGGATGCCGAAGTGCAGGTTGCGGCCGTCGTAGCTGCCGTGTTCGAAGCTGCCGGCGCCTTCGAACTTGAGATTCGTCTTCGTCGACGGCGACAGATCCGCCGATCCGCCGATCAGCCAGGGCAGGCGCTGCGCTATCGCGTTCACCACCTTGCCCGACGAGTCGCGCGTGGCGATGCCCTTTGCGTCCGGCTCGAACACGGGAATGTCGGCGTCCCAGCCTTCGGGCAGCTTGTTCTGGAGCATCAGCCACGCTTCTTTCGCGAGTTCCGGGCTGGACTTCTCGTAGGCATCGAAGCGCTGCTTCCACTCGGCGTGGAGCTTCTTGCCGCGCGCGCCCATGCCTTCGGCGAAATGCTGCATGACGCCGTCGGGCACATAGAACTGCTTGTCCTCGGGCCAGCCGTAGAACTTCTTCGCCAGCTTGATTTCGTCCTCGCCGAGCGGCTCGCCGTGTGCGCCCGACGTGTCCTGCTTGTGCGGCGCGCCCCAGCCGATGATGCTCTTCACCACGATCAGCGTCGGCTTGTCGGTGTGCGCCTTCGCCTTGTTGAAGGCGTCTTCGAGCGCGCTCCCGTCGTTGGCGTCGTCGACGTGCAGCGTGTGCCAGTTGTAGCCGTGAAAACGCGCTTCGACGTCGTCGCTGTATGCGAGGTCCGTGTGGCCTTCGATCGTCACGCGGTTGCTGTCGTAGATCCAGATCAGATTCGACAGCTGCAGATGGCCCGCGAGCGACGCCGCCTCGTGCGAGATGCCTTCCATCATGTCGCCGTCGCCGCAGAGCGCGTAGACGCGGTAATCGAAGATGCGCTCGCCACCCTTGTTGAAGTGCGCTTCCTTCCACCGCGCGGCCATCGCCATGCCGACGCTGTTGCCCAGACCCTGCCCGAGCGGCCCGGTCGTGGTTTCGACGCCGGTCGTCATGCGGAATTCGGGGTGACCGGGCGTCTTGCTGTCGAGCTGCCGGAAATGCTCGATGTCGTCGAGCGACACGGCCGGCTTGCCGGTCGGCTTGCCGCTCTCGTCGACTTCCTTCACGCCCGCGAGATGCAGCAGCGAATACAGCAACATCGACGCATGCCCGACCGACAGCACGAAGCGGTCGCGGTTCGGCCAGAGCGGCGCGTCGGGGTCGTAGCGGAGATGGTTCTGCCAGAGATGGAACGCGACCGGCGCGAGCGCCATCGGCGTGCCCGGGTGGCCGGAATTGGCCTTCTGCACGGCGTCCATCGAAAGCGTGCGGATGGTATCGATCGTCAGACGATCGAGGTCTTTTGCCTGAGGTGTTGCTTGAGACATGAGCGACGACTCCTTTGCAAAGAGCGCGCTGTGGCGAGGGGCGCCGCAGCGGGCAACCAGGACCATCGAGCAAGTGTAGTGCCTTGCAGCCGGCACTGCACCGCGAGTAGTGCGGAGGGCGCGCCGCCGGAAAGGACGGCGGCGTTACGGCGGCAATACGGCGGGAAGCGCTGCTGACGCGCAAGGTATTTGAAACGAAGGCTTTGCGCGACTATTTCAAACCGGCCGGCGTTGAATCATGGATATCACGAATTCGCTGACCGCGCGGCCACCGCGAGAAGCTCAATCCTGACACATTCGCGGCAAACGCACGCGCGTGCGTGGCAACTCCCTGAGCGCACAGGAAATTCCCGCGCCGCACGCGCGTGACTGCTGCAGCGCTTCAGGGCGCGGGATTCGGCTGGCGCTCGTGCAGCGCGTCGATTTCGCCCAGAATTTCCTCCGACAGTTCGATATCCACGCTGCCGATGTCTTCCTTCAGTTGCGCCATCGTCGTTGCGCCGATCAGCGTGCTGGTCGTGAACCGGCGCGTATTGACGAACGCGAGCGCGAGCTGCGTCGGCGTGAGGCCGTGGCGCTTCGCCAGTTCGACGTAAGACGTGATCGCCGCGATTGCCTGCGGCTTGCTGTAACGCTGGAAGCGCTCGAACAGCGTGATGCGCGCGCCCGCCGGACGCGCGCCGCCTTCGTACTTGCCGGAGAGCCAGCCGAACGCGAGCGGCGAATACGCGAGCAGTCCCACGCCCTCCCGATGCGTGAATTCGGACAGACCCAGTTCGTACGTGCGGTTCACGAGGCTGTACGGATTCTGAATGCTGACGATCTTCGGCAGTCCGGCCCGTTCGGCCGCGCGCAGGAACTGAGCGACGCCCCAGGGCGTTTCGTTCGATACGCCCACATAACGAATCTTGCCCGCCTTCACGAGTTCGCCGAGTGCGGCGAGCGTTTCTTCGACGGGCACCGTGTATTCGTCGTCGATATACGGATAGTTGGGACGGCCGAAGGTCATCGTGCTGCGATCGGGCCAGTGCAGCTGATACAGATCGACGTAATCGGTCTGCAGGCGCTTCAGGCTGGCGTCGACGGCTTCGTTCAGGTTCTTGCGGTCGAACTGGTTGCCCGCGCCGCGGATGTGCCGCGGATTGTGCGGCTGGCGCGCCGGGCCGGCGATCTTGGTCGCGAGCACGATCTCGCCGCGCTTCGCGCCGTTCCTGGCGAGCCAGGTGCCGATGTATTCCTCGGTGCGGCCCTGCGTCTCGGGCCGCGGCGGCACGGGGTACATTTCGGCGGCGTCGATCAGGTTCACGCCCTGGGCGAGCGCATAGTCGATCTGCTCGTGCGCTTCGCTCTCGGTGTTCTGTTCGCCCCAGGTCATGGTGCCGAGCCCGATCAGACTCACATCGACATTCGAATGCCCCAGTTTCCGAAACTTCATTGCGCTTTCCTCTTGTTGGCGAAGTGTTTGCGCGCTGTCGGCCTATCGTCAGCGCGTTGCCGAAAAGACTTCCTTGGCTGGTTTTCCGGCAAGCGCGAAAACTACCATAGCCGCGCGGCGTCTGCTTCCGCGTCTAAAATGGCAGCCTTTCCGTCACGCCGTAAAGGAGCGCCCAACCGATGCCGTCCGAACGCGATCGCGCAAACAAGGGCTCGTCGCTCATCGTCACGCTGGTCGCGGCGAGTTTCTTCATGGAGAACCTGGACGGCACGATCATCGCCACCGCCCTGCCGCAGATGGCGCGCTCCTTCAACGTGCACCCGGCGGACATGAGCCTCGGCATCACGGCTTATCTGCTCACGCTCGCGGTCTTCATTCCGATATCGGGCTGGGCCGCCGACCGCTTCGGCCTGCGCACGGTGTTCGGCAGCGCGATCGCGGTGTTCACGGCGGCGTCGGTTCTGTGCGCGACGACTTCCACCCTGCCCGCCTTCGCCGCCGCGCGCGTGCTGCAAGGCATCGGCGGCGCGATGATGGTGCCGGTCGGCCGGCTCGCCGTGCTGCGCGCGACGCCCAAGGAAGGCCTGATGCGCGCGATCGCCATCATCACGTGGCCGGGACTCGTCGCACCGGTGATCGGCCCGCCGCTCGGCGGCTTCATCACGACGTATTCGTCGTGGCGCTGGATCTTCTATCTGAACGTGCCGCTCGGGCTGATCGGGCTGCTGCTGACGCTGCGCTACGTCGACAACACGCGCGAGGACGCGAAGCGCCGCTTCGACCTGCCCGGTTTCGCGCTTTGCGGCATCGCCTGCACCACCTTGCTCTACGCGATGGAACTCGTCGGCCGCAGCGACGCGGACTGGACTTTCGTCGGCGTGCTGGTCGCGGCGGGCGTGATTGCGGGCATCGCGTCGTGGCGGCATCTGCGGCGCGCGGCGCAGCCGGTGGTGGATCTTTCGGCGCTGAAGGTGAAGACCTTCGCCGTGGCGATGGGCGGCGGCTCGCTCTTTCGCATCGCCATCAGCGCGGCGCCGTTCCTGTTGCCGCTCATGTTTCAGGTCGGCTTCGGGCTGAACGCGTTCGAATCAGGCTTGCTCACGCTCGCGGTGTTCGCCGGCAATCTGTCGATGAAGCTCGTCACCACGCCCGTGATGCGCCAGTTCGGCTTCCGGCGCGTGCTGATCGTGAACGGCGTGCTCGCCGCGCTCTCGCTCGCCGTGATGAGCCTGCTCACGCCCGCAACGCCGAAGCTCGTGATCGCCGTCGTGCTGTTCGCGAGCGGTTTGTCGCGCTCGCTGCAGTTCACGGCGCTCAACACGCTTTCGTTCGCGGACGTCCCCAAGGCGCAGATGAGCGGCGCTTCGGCGCTGTCGAGCACGCTGTTTCAGATGACAATGGGCATCGGCGTCGCGGTCGGCGCCATCGCACTGCGGATCGGCGAATGGCTGCACGGACACGACGCGCATTCCATCGGCCCGGAGGATTTCAGCGTGGCGTTTCTGATCGTCGGGTTCGTCGGGCTGATCGGCGTGGCGGATCTGTTCGGGCTTTCGCGCGATGCCGGCGCGCTGGTGTCGGGGCATGGCAAGCCGAAAGCGTGAAGCCCTTTATGCGCGGCAAGCCTCAAGCCTTCGCGCCGTGCGCCGATAACCGGCTTATGAACTCGCATACGCTCGACTCCATCGCCGCCCTGACCGAAACGGTCGCCGCCATCCGTCACGCGAAGGGACTCAAAAATCCCCACGACTTTGCCGAAGGCACGCTCGAACGCCAGATCGCCAGCGACGCCTTCGCCGACGATTTTCTCCGCGCGCTCGACGCGGAGCCGAGCATCGGCGCGTGGTGGCGGATCTGAGCGTCATCGGTATCGATTACCGCGGTTGAGGAAGGCTCCTTCCCGAAATTGCCGCTTCTGAGTCAAGTCTTGCTAAAAGGCGAAACGTTTGCGCGCGGCTATCAAGTCGTCTGCGCGCACGCCGACATCTCGCTTATCGCCATGACCGACTCAGGAGATGCCAGTGAAGTGGGTAGTCACACTCTTTGCCAGCGCCGCCGCGTTCGCCGTGACCGGCTGCGCGCCGATGCCCGCGGCCAGCACGGCCCCGACCGAGAAGCCCGCGGTTTCGACGGAAATCCTCCGCTTCGAGATTCCCGCTGACGCGCTCGGCGCACACGATCCGCAACTCGGCGCGATCCTCGCGAAAGCGGGCGCGCTCGCCGCCGCGCAGAAACAGCCGACGACAATTCTCGTCACCGCGCTCGCGCAGGATCTGCCCTACCTCAATCAGGCGATCTGGAAAGGCGTGCCCGCGCGGCACACGGTCAGACTGAGTCTCGAAAACATGACCGCCGGCGCGCGACAGCCGTACAGCGTGTCGATCAAGCCGACGCAGGGAGGCTGACGCCATGCGCCGCATTTCGACGTGTTTATCGACTTTCGTGACGTTCACCGCGGCAATCGTGCTGTCGGCGAGCGCGTATGCCGGTCCGCTCGATGTCAGCGCGCCCGCCTCCGTGCAGACGCTCGCCGCGCTCGGGCCCGTCGGGCAGAAGGTTTATCCGCCGTTGCCGACGCTCGCGATGCTGCCGCCCGCCACCGCCGACGATGACGATTCGCCCGCCCGCTCCGCCGCGAGCAAGAAAGGCAAAAAGGTGCGCCGCGTCGTGGATTGCAAATGCAGCGGCCCGGAACCGCGCCTCGTGGTGTCCGAGGAATCGCGCACGTATCTGAAGGATGTCGAGCGCCGCATCGACACGGCCCTCGCGCAATAAAACACCTTCGTTCATCTTCGGAAGGAGCCACGCTTCATGACTCGTTCGACGCGTATCACCGCTGCATCGCCCATTCGCCGCGCACTGGCTGTCTGCGCGATGCTCGGCGCATCGCTTGCCGCGAGCGCCGTTCATGCCGACGATTGTTTCGAGCAGGCCGGCGCCTATCAGGGCGTGAATCCGCTCGTGCTGCGCGCGGTCGCGTGGCGCGAATCGAAAGGCGATGCCGCCGCGCTCAACCGCAATGCCAACGGCTCGATCGATGTCGGCCAGTTGCAGATCAACTCGATCCATTTCCCCGATCTCGCGCGTCAGGGCATTCCGCACCGCGCGCTCAACGATCCGTGCGTCAACGTGTTCGTCGCGGCGTGGCTTCTGAAGCAGAAGATGGTCAAGTACGGCAACACGTGGCGGGCCATCGGCGCGTATCATTCGGAGTCGCCGAAACATCGCGATGCGTACGCGCGCAGCATCCAGGAGATTCTCGTCGGCTGGGGCGAACTGCGGCCGGCGATGCGCTGATAGCGACCCGCGTCAGCGCCGCAGCCAGTCGAGCCAGCCGAGCTGGATCGCCGCGTTGACGAGCACGCCGATCGCCGCCGCCAGCGCCGCGATCATCGTCCAGAAGGCGGAGCGGCGCGATGCCTGTGCGGAGTCGCGCGCGAGCTGCGCGGCGTCGTTGGCCGACGTGACGGAGGCGAACATCGCGCGGAACTGCTCGTCCTGGCGGGTCGCTTCGCGGCGGCGCAGCCACGCGCGCTTGTAGGCGGCTTCGGGGTCGGCGCCGGATTCAGCGGATTCGCCAGGTTCCGCCGCTTCGTCCAGATCCGCGCGGATCGACGCTTCCCCCGCCACCTCGTAACGGCGATAGCGCGCCTCGCGGGCGCGCTGCACATCGTCCTGTTCTTCGTTGTTGTCGCTCATCGCGATGCCCCGTTGCCCTTCGTTGTTCGCCGTCCTCGTCTCGCGCGATTGTGCACCGGCTCGCGCCGTGGAATAAAGCGGCCGCGTCGCGCGTTACGAATTCAGGAACGACGCTTCTCGCAGGGCTGCATCATGAATTTCCCGTTTCGCTTCATCGCGTTTCCGACTGCGCTTTTTCTCGCGCTCACGCTCGCCCCGCCCGCCTTCGCGCAAGGCTACGACGACCCGCTCGCCGCCGTCGGCGATTGCCGCGCGATTCCCGAACAAGCCGAAATCGACGGCGTCAACCAGCAGGTCGCCGCACGCGCATGCCTTCAGCCCGACGGCACCTGGCAAATCGTCCGCGACGACGCCGATTCGAGCGTGATTGTCTATCCGCTTGCCGCCTATCCGTATCCCGACCCGTGGTACTGGGGCCCGCCGATTTTCGTGGGCGTCGGCGCGAGCTTCGTCTTCATCGACCGGTTTCACCACTTTCATCATTTTCACCGGATGGGACACGAGCATTTCGGCGGCTTCCATCACGGCGGATTCGGCGGATATCACGCTTACGCCGTGGCGCCGCACGGCGGCTTCAACGGCGGCATGCACGGCTCCGGCGGCGGGCATCATCGCTGACGCACGCCGCGTTCGATGCGTCAGTCAGGCGCGCGTTTTCTCGTAGCTGCGCAGCGGTTCGAGAAAGTCGATGGTTCGCTCGCGCGCCAGCATCCGCGGCAGTTCCGCCTCGTACGCCTGCCGATAAGGCCGGCTCAGATGATGCGCGCGGAAATACTCGGCCGAACACGCCCACGTCTCGTACAAAACCAGCGTGTCCGGGTCGCCCGCCGCGCGATGCACATACGTGTTGATGAAATCCGGCTCGTCCGACATGCGTTCGAGCACGTCGAGCAGGCGCGTTTCGAGTTCCTCGCGATGCTCGGGTTTGCCCGGCAGGCGAACGACGAAAGAAACGATGTCACTCATGATGAAAGCCTCCGTGCGCGCGGACCGTGCATGCGGCCCGCGCGGGTCCAGCGGTTGGTTCAGAGCTGGCTCATGCCGCCGTCGATCACGATTTCCGTCCCGACGATGAAACCCGATTCCGGCGCGGCGAGATGCAGCACCGTCGCCGCCACTTCGCTCGACTTGCCGAAGCGCCCGAGCGGAATCTGGCTTTGCAATTGCGCGGCGGCATCGTCGACGAGACCGAGCTTTTCGTGCAGCGGCGTCGAGATCGGGCCCGGACTCACCACGTTCACGCGCGCGCCGCGCGGCAGCAATTCCGCGCTGAGCGTCTTCGCGAGCGACACGAGCGCCGCCTTGCTGGCCGCATACACGGACGACGTCGGCATGCCGATGTGCGCATTGATCGACCCGTTCAGCACGATCGACGCGCCCTGGTTGAGCAGCGGCACGAGCGACTGAATCTGGAAGTACGGTCCTTTCACGTTGATCGAGAAGGTTTCGTCCCACGCTTTCTCGTCGATGTCGGTGAACGGTGCGAAGGTGCCGACGCCCGCGTTGACGAACACGGCATCGAGCCTGACGTGTTCGTCGGCGAGGCGTTGCGCGAGTTCGCGCGCCGCGGCCACCGTGCCCGTCACATTGCGAATGGCGACGGCGTTCGCGCCCAGCGTTTCGCGCGCCGCCGCGAGCGATGCCTCGTCGCGGCCCGTGATGACGACCCGCGCGCCTTCAGCGGCGAACGCCTGCGCCGTCGCGAGACCGATGCCGCTGTTGCCGCCGGTAACCAGAACTGTCTTGCCTTCGAAGCGATTCATGACCGTTCTCCTTGTGAACGTTGATCAGTGTGAAGCCATTATGGGCGGCCCTGCGCGCCATGCCGTACGACGCGCCTGACGCACTCGTTCGAAATCATCGAACATGTTTCCGGTTTGGTGTCGGGGCGAACATTTCGCCTTGATCGACGCGCGGGCGGATCCTAGAGTTACGCAGTCCTTTCCCGCTCGCTTACGTATCCTCTCAATCGCGATTTCGTCGTATTTTCGACAGGAGGCGCCTCATGCAGGACGCGCAAGGCAACACGAATCCGCCGCCCAGCCCGGAACGGCTGCTGCAACTGGGCATGGCGTTCTGGGCATCGAAGGCGCTGCTGTCGGCGGTCGAACTGGACGTGTTCTCGCAGCTCGCGAGCGGCCCGAAGCAGGCCGCGGAACTCGTGGAGGCGCTGAAACTGCATCCGCGCGGCGCGGCCGATTTTCTCGACACGCTCGTCGCGCTCAATCTGCTGACGCGCGATGACGGCCGCTACGCCAATGCGCCCGACGCCGCTTTCTTTCTCGACCGCAACAAGCCCTCTTATGTCGGCGGATTGCTCGAGATGGCGAATTCGCGCCTCTATCCGTTCTGGGGATCGCTCACGGAGGCGCTGCGCACCGGCTTGCCGCAAAACGAATCGAAGCATGGCGGCCATCTCTTCGAGACGCTGTACAGCGATCCCGCGCGGCTGCGCGTATTTCTTCACGCGATGAGCGGCGTGAGCATGGGCGCGGCGCAGGCTATCGCGCGCCAGTTTCCGTGGGGCGAATACCGCACGTTCGTCGATCTGGGCGCGGCGCAGGGCGCACTGCCGGTGCAGGTGGCGCTCGCGCATGCGCATCTGACGGGCGGCGGTTTCGATCTGCCGGTCGTCGGCCCGATCTTCGACGATTACGTCGCCGCGAACGGCTTGCAGGAGCGGCTGCGCTTTTATCCCGGCGATTTTTTCGCGGACCCGATTCCGTCGGCGGATGTGCTGGTGATGGGCCACATCCTGCACGACTGGAATCTCGACCAGAAACGCGCCCTGCTCGCGAAGTGCCATGCGGCGCTGCCGCCGGGCGGCTGCCTGATCGTGTACGACGCGATCATCGACGACGAACGCCGCCGCAACGCGTTCGGCCTGTTGATGAGCCTCAATATGCTGATCGAGACGCCCGGCGGCTTCGACTACACCGGCGCGCAATGCTGCGCGTGGATGAAGGAAGCAGGCTTCGCGACGGCGCGCGTCGAGCCGCTGGTCGGCCCGGATTCGATGGTGATCGCGACGAAGTGAGCGTCGTGCGACGTCGCATCGGTCGTCAGCGGTCGTTCGACATGCCTTTAAGACGGTCGTTGCCGGCGTCGCGGGCGGCGTCGGCGGTCGAGAAATTTTCCTCCGAGACCATTGCGCGCTTGACTTCGCGCGCGGCGAAATCGACGAGCGTGATGACCCAGACGAAGCCGCCCGCCTGTTCCGCGGTTTGCACGAACGCACGCAAATTGCCTTCATTCGACGATGCCATACCGACCTCCTCGTTCATGGTGATGCGCCCGTCCGGCGCTGCCTGCATCCGCCGAAACGGGCGCGGAAAGATTCGCTTGGCGGCAGCCGGCCGCCGCGGTCAGGCTTCGAAATCGAGACCGCCGAACAGCACCGATGCGTCCGCTTGCGAACGCGTCGCGAGATCGACGTCGCGCGCGCCCTGCCAGGCGTCGAGCTTGGCGCCGATGGCATCGAGATATCGCAGGAAACGGGCCTCGCCGCCCGGCTTCAGCAAGCGCCCGATTTCTTCATCGTCCCACGTGAGGAAAACATTGAGCGGATACGGATGGCCGCGTTCGGCACCGCCGTCCGTCGGTTGCGTGCGCGCGGCGCTCACGTGCAGGCGCGTCGGCACGCGGGGACTTTCATAGGGAAGGATGTCGATGCGCACGCCGGAATCGACCGCCCGCGCCACGCGCTCGGCGATGCGCGGCATGAATTCGGCCTCGAAACGCAGCGCCTGTTCCCGGTTCAACGCTTTTTCTCCGCGACGCTTTTTTGCGTGCTGCTCAGACCGGCGGCAGGTCTTCGAGCGATTTTTCGATCTGCCCGTCCTGCACGCGCGCCTCGATGCCGATATGACCGTTCGTATAAGGCAGCGCGCTCACTTTCGGGCCGAGGAAGGTTCTGCCGCCGAGCGTAAAGAGCGTCCGCACTTCCTTGCCGCTCTTGATGGCGTCCACGACCTGCTTGACATCCACGATGGTGGTCGGCGCGGCCCAGTCGTTGGTTGCCGGATCGAAGCTGCCCCAGCGTACGTTCGTCACGCGGTCGTTGACCCAGCGCACGCCGTCGATCGTCAAAGTACCCATAGCTGCCTCCAGTGTCGTCGTTGGGAGGTGGTTCAACGATGCTAGCACGGTGACGTAGACGCGGTGCGCGTTTTCGGCGTCGAAAAGACCGGCCGCGGCGACCGGCTTACCGGGCCTGGCGGAGTTCGGGGCTACTTCGCGATCGCGTCGCTTGCCGGACTGTGATGCAGCATGCGATCGCTGTTTTGCGGCGGATTGGGGCGCTTGACGGGCATGTTGTCGGGGTTGTCGGGACGCGTGGCGCTCGCGGACGGCGCGCCGGCCGCGCCCGGCGGCTTGACCATCGATGCATTGTCGTTCGGACGGACGGTTTGCGCCTGCGCGGCAAGTGCGACGGCGAGCAAAAGGGCGGCTGTCGCGAGGTGTGGGCGGCTCATGATCGATCTCCGCGAGCGGAAGAGCTTCGATGTGCATGACGCGTGCCTGGCGTGAGGTCGATCGTGCCGGCGGTGAAAAGCAAAAAGCCCAGTCGGATGACTGGGCTTTCGCATGAATTCTCGGTGGGGTGGCTGATGGGACTCGAACCCACGACGACAGGAATCACAATCCTGGACTCTACCAACTGAGCTACAGCCACCACTGTTACCGCGATCCCGATTGCTGCGGAAATACCGTCGCAATCAAGAAGCGAGATTATACGAACAACGATTGCGCTTGCCTAGTCCCTTTGAGCATCTTTTTCCGCAATGCGCGCCTTAAGACTCGATCGCTTCCACGGCCTCGCGCAGATGGCTGCGCGCTTCGTCGAAGACCGTCAGATCGCCCGTTGCGAGCCGCCGGCTGTCCGACAGCACGCGGCGCCATCCGCGCGCGCCCGCGACGCCGCGATACAGCCCGAGCGCATGCCGCGTCACGGCGCCGAGATACATGCCGCGCGCAAGCTCGGCGCGCGCATAGTCGATGAGCCCGGCCTCGATCTCCTCGCGCGAGGGAACCGGCGTACCGGCGCCGTAGAAGCGCGTGTCGACGCCCGCGAGCACGTACGGATTGTGATAAGCCTCGCGCCCGAGCATCACGCCGTCGACGTGCTTCAGATGTTCCTCGACTTCATCGAGTGTCTTGATGCCGCCGTTGATCGAAATTTCCAGATGCGGGAAATCGCGCTTCAGGCGATACGCGTACTCGTACTTGAGCGGCGGAATCTCGCGGTTTTCCTTCGGACTCAGGCCCTTCAGGATCGCGTTGCGCGCGTGCACGATGAACACTTCGCAACCCGCATCGGCCACCGTGCCGACGAAATCGCGCACGAATTCGTAGTCCTCGACCACATCGACGCCGATTCGATGCTTGACGGTCACCGGAATCGACACCGCGTCGCGCATCGCCTTCACGCAATCCGCGACGAGTTCCGGCTCCTTCATCAGGCACGCACCGAACGCGCCGCGCTGCACGCGCTCGGACGGGCACCCGCAATTCAGGTTGATCTCGTCGTAGCCCCATTGCTCGCCGAGTTTCGCGCTTCGAGCGAGATCGCCCGGTTCGCTGCCGCCCAGTTGCAGCGCGACGGGTGCCTCGGCGGGCGTGAACGCCAGATGGCGCGCGACGTCGCCGTAGAGCAGCGCGCCCGTCGTCACCATTTCGGTGTAGAGCCACGCATGACGCGACACGAGCCGGTGCAGCGACCGGCAATGGCGGTCGGTCCAGTCCATCATCGGGGCGACGGAAACGCGGCGGGGGCTGATCCGGGGATCGATCTTCGGTACGGCTGACATGGGCGACGGCGCGCCCGCGTTGCGCGAGCCGCTTGAAAATAAAGGCGAATTTTCTATTTTACCGCAGTGCGGCAGATTGGTGCCCGCCGCGCCACTATAATGGCGCTCGTCTTGATAATCGAAGAGAACCGCGCCTGCGGCCTCAAGCGGTCTAGCCAATGCAAAAAGTCATTCTGCCGTTCGTTTCTGGTTTCCTCGCCGCGCTGTTCTTTCGCGAATCGACGCTGGCGCTGTTGCATGCGGCCGGTCTCGTTGACCCGGCCGGCTTTTCCACCGCACCGTTTCTGCCGCTCGGCATCCCGGAATTCATCGCCAATGCGCTCTGGAGTTCGGTGTTCGGCGTGCTGATGGCATGGCTGCTGCGCGTCGCGCCGGATCGCAGCGCGCCGTGGATCGGCGCACTCGTGTTCGGCGGCATCGTGCTGACGGCTGTCGGCGCATTCGTGATCGATCCGGCACGCGGCATCTGGCCGAGCGGCAACATGCTGCCGCGCCTCGCGCCCAGCTTCATCGCCAATGCCATCTGGGGCTGGGGCGCGCTCGTCTTCATGCGCGCTTTCATGGCCGGCAGCGAGTCACGTTGATTCGACGCTGATCCGACACCGCCGCGACGCCGATTTCCCGCGAAGCCGGCGCCCGGAATCAAAAGCGGCCCAGGCGGGCCGCTTTTTCGTTCAGTCCTTCAGAAGCCGCAGCGGATGCGCCGCGGGCGTCCACGCGCTCTCGAACATGCGATCGATTTCGGCGGCATTGACGTCTTCCGCCCGCGCGATCTTCCACGCCGGCTGATTGTCCTTGTCGACGATGCGGGCGCGAATGCCTTCAAGCACGTCGCCGCGCTCGAACATCGTGCGCGTCAGGTCGAGATCGCGGCGCAGGGTCTCGGCCATCGTCGAGAACTTCGCGCGATCGACTTGCTGCAACGCTACATTCACCGAAAGCGGCGAGCGCTCGCGCAATTCCGCGGCCGCATGCTTCGCCCACTCGTTGCCGCCGTCCGCGTCGCGCTCGAGCGACGCGAGAATGGCGGCGCCGTTGCCCGTCGCGAAGTGCTTGTCGATCATCGTGCGGCCCTCGGCGAGCACGCTCTTTTCCGGAATCGGCGCGACCTTGTGCTTCGTCGTCTCGCTCTGCACGAAACGCACGATCTCGACGCCATCCAGAAAACGATGATGCCGCAGCGATTCGATCAGCCCCGGCAGCGCGCCGTCGTCGAGATAGGCGTCGGCCATGCGGGCATAGAGCGCGTCCGCCGCGGCCATGCTCGCGCCGGTGGCCGCGAGATAGCGGCCGATCGCGCCCGGCGCGCGCGCGAGAAACCAGCTCACGCCGACATCGGGAAACAGGCCGATGCGCGTCTCGGGCATCGCCATCCTGGTCGACTGCGTGACGATGCGCAGCCCGCCCGTGTGATGCGCGCCCTGCGAAATGCCCATGCCGCCGCCCATCACGACGCCGTTCACCACGGCGATATACGGCTTCGGAAACGTGAAGATCGCGTGATTGAGCTTGTACTCGTCGGTGAAGAACGCGTCGATGGCCTCGCGCTCGCCGGCCTTCGCGGACTCGTACAGGAAGCGGATGTCGCCGCCCGCGCAAAACGCCCGCACGTGCGGACTGTAGACGACCACCGCCCGGATCGCGTGGTCGTGCCGCCATGCGCGCAATGCCTCGCTGATCGCGCGCAACATCGGCGCGGTCAACGCGTTGAGTGCCTTCGGACGATCGAGCGCAATGAAGCCGATGCCGTTGGCGGTGTCGATACGGATGTCTTCGGTGGTCATCGTGTTGAAGTGTCGGGTCGGTTCGCTGATTCAGTGCGAAGTTCGGTTTCGTGCGCCGGCGCGGACCACGCAGCGAGCGACAGCTCGACGAGCGTCGCGACCGGCGTTTCGGGCAGCGACGCGCCGTTCAGCTTCAGCGCGACGATGCCATGCAAGTTCGCCCACAATCCTTCCGCGCGCGCCGACGGTACGGCGTGCGGCGGCAATCGGTCGGCCGCGCGCAACTCGACGAACGCGTCCGCGATCAGCGACAGCGTTGCCGCGCCGAACTCGGCGGGCTTGTCGGCGCCGTCGGCCGCTGCGTCGGCAAGCGCGGAGGGCTCCATGAACATCAGCCGATAAATCTCGGGCTCGGCCAGACCGAATTCGACATACCCGCGCGCCATTGCGTTCAGTCGCGCGGCCGGATCCGCGATTGTCGTGTGCGCGACGAAGGCTTCGCGCAGACGCGCGTGCCCTTCCAGACGCAACGCGCGCGCAATCTCGCCGCGGCTCCTGAAATGCAGATACAACGCGGCAGGCGAATAATCGATCGCTTCCGCGAGCTTTCTCATCGAGAGCGACGCGAATCCGTCACGCTTCACGATCTCGCGCGAGACCTCGAGTATGCGCTCGCGCAGCGCCTCGCGCTGCTCGCGTCTTTGCTTGGTGCGCCGCTCTTGCAATCCTATGCGAGGCATTGTCGGCACCGCTTCTTTCGAAGTCAATTCGCGGCCGAGCCGCGACGGCTCAGACGGTCATCTTGCTGTCGTCGTCCCGGCGCGATGGCCCGCTGTAGAGCGGCTCCTCCGAGTCGCCCAGCACCACGGACGAAAACACGATGCACACGGCAAGAATCAGCACACCGAGGGCTGCCCAGATGAGCCATAGCGCATTGGACTCGATAAGTGAGTGAACAAAGGACTGAAACATGACGACCCCGCGCGATTTTTATAATGGTTGCTCAAGGAAAGCGCATGCCCTTGAGCAAGTAGTGTGCCGAGCGAATCGCACCGCGTGCGGCAATCTCTAAATGGTACTCCGACATGCGAGGGCGCGGAAGGTCGCGCGAGTGCTCTCGCGCTGAAAAAGCTGGCGTGCGCGATGAAGGTCTTACATCGCGCCGTGTAAGAGCCGCAATGGCGGCGGCGACAGCGGCTTTAAGCGTCAGACCGCGACACGCCCGGGAGGAAAATGTCCGCTCTTGAGGAGCACGGGCATGCCGTTGGTCACGCGCAGATGCTCGCGCGCGACGGCCTCGATATGCGGGCGGGCGGCATCGAAGGCGCTGATCCAGCCGATGCTGTCGTAAGTCTGCGCGCCGAAATGATCTTCGAGCGCTTCGACCGATATCGCGCACGGCACGCGGCGGCCATCGACGAGCGCTGCGAACTCGATGGTCAGGTTGGTATCGCGGTAATCGGGCGCGTCCGGAAGGAATCGAATATCCATGATTGTCTCGTGGCTCGGGCGCGGCGGCCGCGTCGAAAACATGCGACCGGAACCGACGCGAGGACGTTCAAGCACTGCATTCTCCCATTCGATGCGAAGGCAAACGTTCGCATGAATCGATCCGGCGACTATGGTACTCGCGCTCGCGCGGCGCGGTCCAGCACCCTGCCCCGCATGTGCCGCCGAGTGCACTTCGGCACGTTTCAGGCGGCGAGCACGGCTTCGTCGACATCGACAACTAGCAGCGAGCTCGCGAGCGGATTGGCATAGTTGAAGTCGAGCAGACGGCTCATCTCGCGCACGCGTTCGCAGACGCGCTCCCGTGCCTCGCCGGACAACTGCGGATACGCGCGCAGCACGCGTGCATCGAAGCGATAATGCACGCCCCACGCGATATTGCCCGGATGATTCGCTACGCCGCCCGTACGCCAACTGACGAAGAGCGAAGGCGTTGCATCGAGACCGATTTCGGCGACGTCCGCGCCGCTCGGAAACAAATCGATCAGACAGTTCGCGACGTCGTACAGCACGGCGTGTCGAAGATGAACGGGACGCATCATGTCGATTGCAAAAGACGGTCGATATACTCGCGCGCGGCCTGCTCGACGTGCGCGAGCGCCGCGCCTTCGGTGGCGAAACGCTGCTCGGGGCCAAGATCGACGAGCGCTTCGAAGCGATGCGCGTCGTCCGGACCGCCGCGCGCAAGACTGACCGATGCGACGTAGATCGGCTGGCCTTGTGCGCCGTTGTCGTCCGGTGTGTGCACGAGCCGCGCCGAAGCGCTGATGTAGTAGCCTCGATATGGCCCCGTGACTCGTTCCGCCATGTGTTCTCTCCCTTGATTTGCGTGCCGCGCGCGATATCTTTACGACCGCGATTTGCAAAGACGCTCCACGACGCGACAGGCAATTTCAACCGAAACTTCCGATGAATAAGGCGCGTGATGCGGAAAATAGTTCATCCGACATATCGGTTCGCCAGTCGCGGCGCGCTATTTCCTCCATTCGCAAGCATCGCGCCCGCGTCGTGCGCCGCTAACAACCGCTTACGAGTCGCGTAAGCCTCGTATGGGACAATGCCTATCCCGAAAAAGCGCCCTCCCCGGACACGGATGAGCGGCGCGGCTTGCCATTCGCCCTCACGAGGTAAAGATGAAGGAATACGGTCGGCGCATGCGCCGGATCTTCGCGCGCGCCGCGCATGCCGGCGCTACGCAAAAAACACGCAAAACATCGATGGCTGCGAGCGGCCCGACGTTGCGCGCGGCGACGCTGAGCGCGGCTGCGCTGGTGGTGGCGAGCCTCGGCGCGTGCGCGTCGTCGAACGATGCATCGCTCATCAATCTGCCGGATGGCCAGACGGGCTACGCCGTCAACTGCAGCGGCGCGGATGCCGGCTCGAGCTGGGCCAGTTGCTACGTCCTCGCCGGCAAGAAATGCGGCGCGACGGGCTATGACATCGTGTCGAAGGACAACGAGGAAGGCGGCCCGACGGGCGGCGGTATCACCAACGTGATCTCCGCGAACGTCAAGAACCGCTCGATGATCGTGCGCTGCAAGTAGGCACGCGTCGTCAGTGCGCGCTCATCTTCGAGAACGCATTGAGCACGACGACTCCCGCGACGATCAGCCCCATGCCGAGCATGGCGGGCAGATCGGGCGTCTGCTTGAAGAGCAACGCCGCGACGAGCGTGATGAGCACGATGCCCGCGCCCGACCACACCGCATAGACGACGCCAACGGGCAACGTACGTAACGTCAGCGACAGCAGATAGAACGACAGCCCGTATCCCACGACGACGATGGCGGCGGGCAGCGCACGCGTGAAGCCATCGGAGGCACGCAGCGCGGAGGTCGCGACGACTTCGGCGACGATCGCGATCGCGAGGAGCACATAAGCGGTTGAACGCATCGGCATCGAATCTCGTTGGGTGATATTCGTTCGTGGAAGGCGTCAGTCGCGGCCGACCGAAAGATTGCCGAAGTTCTCGCCGAGCACGGCGCAAAGGGCTTCGACCACCATCTGATGATCGTCGCGCTGCGCGAGTCCCGACACGGCGACCGAACCGATCACACCGGCGCCCGACGCGCGCACGGGAAACGCGCCGCCATGCGTGGCGAACTCGGCGGGATCGAGGCTGAACTTCTCGGCGAGCGTGGTGTTGGCCTGTTGCAGCGTGAGGCCGAGCGCCCATGAACTGCGCCGGAAATGTTCGACGGTGCGCGACTTGCGCTCGACCCAGCGGGCGTTGTCGGGCGTGGTGCCGTCGAGTGCGGCGTAGAAGAGTTTGCGCCCGAAGGTGCGCACATCGATGACGACTGCGGCGCCGCGCGCCATCGCCATCTCGCGCAATTGCGAGCCGATCTGCCACGCCTGCTCGGCGTGGAACTGCGGGAATACGAGCGTGCGCTCCTGATGCGCGATGGCCTGCAAAACGTGTGGGATGTCCATGAGCGGAAGGCTCCTCGAGTGCGTGCGTGGAACGTGGATAGCGCGCGCGGGGCTGCGCGAGGTTTACGATTTTGACATGCGCGAGGGGCGCCGCAATATGCGGGTCGGTCATGAACCGGTGCAATTGCGACTTTGGTTTTGAGGCGCGGCGGCGATGATCGCGAGCCCGTCCGCGGGCATGAACACCGCGCCATTGGGTAACCGCCGATATCGTGACCAGCGGCCATCGTCGCGAGCGAAGTTCATCAACGCGTTACACCGGCCTGCGAACCTGGACCGAGACGACAGCAATATCACGGCAAGCTATCCTGCCGGCCTCACCAGGATGACGAATTTTTCAGGGGCACGGCCGCTCGGGTCTACCGGCATTGGATCCGATCGTTGAATCGCATACAACGCGGCTGCATCCCAGGCTGGATCGCCGCTGCTGCGAATAATGTTTGCCGTCAGCAGCGTTCCACTCGGCGAGCAACGAACGGCTATCGCCGTTTCCAGGCCTTTCGTCGGACCGTTCCAGACGATATTCGAACGTACGCGTTGCTGTACTCGGAATGCGTAGTCCTGTACCGATGCCTCCGCGATCGGTCGCGCGGCAAGCAGCTTTGGTTCTGGTGATTCCGCCTGCCTGGATTTCTCGGCTCCCACCGTGGCGGCCACAATAAACCAGTCGCGGAAAGGTTGAGCCATAGCCACGATTGCGCGGCTATACGCACGCATGCTCTTGCACCAAACTTCCGCGGAAACACTGGCCTGATCTACGATTGTCTCTGCGACATTGCGCATACCCTCAGGGTCGTCCTTCAGGTTGGCTTGAAGCGTTTCCCCGAAGCTCTTCAAGGCCTGCGCTCGCTCCGTATCCGTGACTCCCGCCATGGGAGTCCGCAATGCAGTCTTCTTGAATATCGAGAAAACTGCGCTGAAGTAAGAATCGACTTCGGCAGGCGACATTGTCGACAGAGGCATGAACCGCGACACTACCGTCGCCACATTCTTCACGCCGCCACAATCGGGCGGCGCATTGTCCAGCGCCCTCAAAGACGTCGCAAAGACTCGGTCGCGTTCCTCCGGCGAGAGTCGCAATATACCCTCCGCGAAATAATTCTCACGCGATGAAGCGTTCTGCGAAGCTACGTTCGTGTTATTCGGTTGTTTAAGGAAACGGTCTATATCGGGGTCGTTGCGCAGGCGTTCGGCCCAGCCCAGGATGATGATCCCGTTCGGCGAATCCGGTTGGACGCCAAGTTTGTTTAACCTAGCCGACTGAATCGCCTGATCGAGCGATAAAACTGTATTCGCCGACGACAAAGACAACCGGTCACCCTCACGCGGGGTCAATGCCGCTGATGCGATTTGGTTGACTGGCACTTCCGCTGTCGAACGGGGTTGCGTGTTCGAGAATGCGACGTAGGGTGTAACAAATGCACACATACCTAGAGCAAAATGTGCGCTGACACGTGCAAGCTGTGCGGTTCGATAGAAACTTTTAATGGTTCTCATGTTATTGCTTCTAGCAAGTTCGTTCATCTCGGCGAGAGTTCGGGCGAGCCGATTCGGTTTAGGCCGAGAAAGCTTAGGCAATCGCTGCTGCGTCCCGGGCCCTTAGGATGCACTAGCGAAGAAACTAAGCAGATAGAACAAAAAGTAAAGATTTGGATTGCAAACTTATCCAAGCTGGCAGTCTTGTTCGGAATTGTACCAACCCGAACAATCGTGCTGCTGCCTTTGAACGATCGACGGCGAGTTGTTGAACTGTGTCATTCCTTGGCATACCGAACTAGGAGAACGTGCAATTTGACACACCAGCGGCACTGGGTCGACAACTGACTCAGGCACTCGCGCGGATTGCCGCATCGGCAGCGCTGGCTGAACGGCTCGAACGCTCGGAAGAAAAGCGCGCGGCGCTGCACCAAACCTCGACGAAAACGAAGGTCAGCGAAAATCGGCCTGCCGATATTGCGCAACGAATACGACAAAAATATTTGAACCGAAGGAAGTACTGATGGCGAATGCCATTGAAGCACGGCAGATGCTAACCGCCATGTTCGGACGCATTGAAGTCCGGAGAGAAAACGAGGGAGATTTGCTGCCTATTGCGACATCCTTAGCGACCGATAGCGTCAAACCGCCAGGCATGTGCAACGGAGTATGGTTGCGGGGGTAGGATTTGAACCTACGACCTTCGGGTTATGAGCCCGACGAGCTGCCAGACTGCTCCACCCCGCGTCCGTCGAAGAAAAGATTATAAGTCATTGCTTACCTTAGTGCAATCCCTTACTTGATTCCATCGAAGAAAACCTTGGGCGTTGCGCCACCCGACCTGCGTCGATGCGCCCCGCTCGCGAGCGAAGCGCTGTGAAGCACGCGTGGCATAATCGTTCGCTCATCATCGTCTCATCAACGAACCACATCGTATCGAGCGCGGCATGCGTCATTTGCGTCGGGGCATCATCGGGAAGATCGGCGGGATCGCAGCGATATGCGCGATGCTGCTGCTCTCGTTCGCACCCGTCGCATCGCAGGCGCTCGAGCATGCGCGCTTCGTCGACGCGCTGCTCGCGTCCGTCTGTGCAGCCGACACCCACGCATCGCGCGTCGCGCCGGGTGCAAGCGCGCCTCACCAGAAGCACGACGTTGCGGGCCATCTGCAAGCCTGCGGTTATTGCGATCTCGTCGCGCACGCGCCCACTCCGCCGACAGCGCCGCATCAGGCCATCGCCACATTGCCGGCGCGCGACGCGTTCAATGCCAGACAACGCATCGATCAGCCTCGCCGCGAACTCACCCACGTCGCGCAGCCGCGCGCCCCGCCCGCTCTCGCCTGATTCGCATCTGCTCGCACGCGCTTCGCCGATCGCATCCCGCGAAGCGAAGCGGCGCCATCCGTTCGAACATCCAGAGAAATCGCGCGCTCGACAGCACCATCGCCAGCACGATCCGCTACGAGCACGCAAGGACATGCCATGAAGTCATCATCGTTTGTGCGCGGCGCACTCGCGCTCGCATTCGCCGCCGCGACGCAATTCGCGCTTGCGCACGCGTTGCCCAAGCTGCAAAACCCCGGCCCGGGCGCCACCGTCAGCGCGCCGCACGAAGTCGCGATCGAGTTCGGCGAAGCGCTCGAACCGACCTTCAGCAAGCTCATCGTCACCGATGCGAAGGGCACGCAGGTCAACACCGCCAAATCCATCGTCGATGCCGGCGACCCGAAACACATGAGCGTCGCGCTCGGCGATCTGCAGCCGGGCGTGTACAAGGTGCAATGGACCGCCGTCGCAGCGGACGGGCATCGCACGCAAGGTCACTACAACTTCACCGTCAAGTGAGAACACAATGAAAAAAATCGCCATATTCGCGGGCGCGCTCGCGTGCGCTTCCATCGCCCAGGCCGCGACGCTGGACGCGCGCGACTGCTGGGTCCGCGCGATGCCGCCGAACCTGCCGTCGTCGGGATACTTCACCCTCGCCAACAACGGCGACAAGCCCGCGACCCTCAGCGGCGCGCAAACGCCCGCGTTCGACATGGCAATGATGCACAAGTCCGAAAACAAGGGCGGCACGGCGACGATGTCGCCCGTCGATTCCGTCGACGTGCCCGCGCACGGCACGCTGAGCTTCGCGCCGAAGGGCTATCACCTGATGCTCGAGCATCCGGGCAAGCCGCTCAAGGTCGGCTCGACGATTCCGCTCACGCTGTCGTTCGCGGACAAGAGCACGCTCGAGGTGAACTGCACCGTCAAATCGCCGGCGGCCACCGGTCACTGATCGCTTTCACGCCAGACTTCCGCGCCGGAAAATAAAAAGCGCGCCGGGCTCTCACCCGGCGCGCTTTTTCATGCGTTCGGCCAATGGAACGTGCGAACGTCTATGGCCGGTTGAACATGTCCATGATCTGCTTGCGCTCGTCGGTCGTGACTTGCGGCGGCGGCGGCGCCTGCAGGCCTGCCGGACCTACGCCGCCCATCGACGTGGCATCGCCGGCCATCGGATTGGTGTTATCCAGCCCGATACTCGCGACGAAACCCGCGCCTGGCGTGCGGTCCGCATAGAACAATTCGCCGTCGACGGTGGTGACGCCGTCGGGCTTCGCCATCTGCTCTTGCGGAATGCCGCGCAGCGCCCGTCCCATGTACTCGACCCAGATCGGCAATGCGAGCTGCGCGCCGAACTCGCGGCTGCCGAGCGTCTTCGGCTGGTCATAGCCCATCCACGCGACCGCGACGAGCTGCTTCTGATAGCCCGCGAACCAGCCGTCCTTCGCGTCGTTGGTCGTGCCGGTCTTGCCTTGCAGATCGTTACGCTTGAGCACGTTGGTGCCCGACCCGGTGCCCTGCGTCGCGACCGTGTGCAGCAGGCTGTTCATGATGTACGCGTTGCGCGGCTCGAGCGTCTGCGGCGCGTTGCTGCCGGCCGTGAGCGGACTCGCGCGCGAGATCACGGTGCCGCGCGCATCGGCGACTTCGCCGATCAGATACGGATTGATGCGATAGCCGCCGTTCGCGAACACCGAATAGGCGCCGGTCAGTTGCAGCGGCGTGACGAGTCCCGCGCCGAGCGCGAGCGGCAGATAGGGCGGTGTCTTGTCCTTGTCGAAGCCGAACTTCTGCGTGACGAAGTCCTGCGCGTAACCCGTGCCGATATACGACAGGATGCGAATCGACACGAGGTTCTTCGACTTCTGCAAGCCGGTGCGCATCGACATCGGGCCGTCGGGCTGATCGTCGTCCTTCGGCTCCCACGCGTCGCCGCCGCCCGCCGCGGGGAAGTACAGCGGCGCATCGTTGATGATGGTCGCCGGTCCGAGTCCCTTGTCGAGCGCGGCCGAATAGATGAACGGCTTGAAGCTCGAACCCGGCTGGCGCCACGCCTGCGTCACGTGGTTGAACTTGTTCTTGTTGAAGTCGAAGCCGCCGACGAGCGAGCGAATGGCGCCGTCCTGCGGCGTCATCGACACGAGTGCGCCTTCCACTTGCGGCAGTTGCGTGATCTGCCAGTTGCCCTTGTCGTCCTTCATGAGACGCACGATCGAGCCCGGCCTCAGCGCGAGCGTCTTCGATGCATTGCTGCGCAACGCGGCCGCCACGAAGCGCAGACCGTCGCCGGTGAGGGTCGCCGTATCGCCGCCGACGAATTGCGCCGTCACCTGCTTCGGGCTCGCCGACGTGACCACCGCCGCGACGAGTTCGCCGTTGTCCGGATGATCGACGAGCGCGTCTTCGATCGCCTCGGCGCGGTCGTCCGCATTAGCCGGCAGGTTGATGCTGCCCTCCGGCCCGCGATAGCCGTGACGGCGCTCGTAGTCCATCACGCCCTTGCGCACCGCGCGATAGGCGGCGTCCTGGTCAGCGGAGTCGATGGTCGTCGTGACCGTGAGGCCGCGCGTGTACGTCTCTTCCTTGTACTGCGCGTACATCATCTGCCGCACCATTTCCGCGACGTATTCGGCATGCACGCCGTATTCGGTGCCCGCGGACTTCGTGTGGAGCTCTTCGGCCGCGGCCTGATCGTACTGTTCGCGCGTGATGAAGTTCAGATCGAGCATGCGCTTGAGAATGTACTGCTGCCGCACCTTCGCGCGCTTCGGATTGACGACCGGGTTATACGCCGACGGCGCTTTCGGCAGACCGGCGAGCATCGCGGCTTCCGCGAGCGTAATGTCCTTCAGGTCCTTGCCGAAGTAAACGCGCGCGGCAGCGGAGAAGCCGTACGCGCGCTCGCCGAGGTAGATCTGATTCATGTAAAGCTCGAGAATCTGATCCTTGGTCAGCGCCTTTTCGATCTTGTAGGCGAGCAGCATTTCGTAGACCTTGCGCGTGTAGGTCTTTTCGCTCGACAGGAAAAAGTTGCGCGCGACCTGCATCGTGATCGTGCTCGCGCCCTGCGACGCGCCGCCGTGCATGAGATCGGTCACGCCCGCGCGAAGAATGCCGAGAAAGTCGACGCCGCCGTGATCGTAGAAGCGATAGTCCTCGATCGCGAGCACGGCCTTCTTCATCTGATCGGGGATGTCCTGAAAGCGCACGAGACTGCGGCGCTCCTCGCCGAATTCGCCGATCAGCACGTGATCCGCCGTGTAGACGCGCAACGGCACCTTCGGCCGATAGTCGATCAGCGCATTGAGCGACGGCAGATTCGGTCCCATGACGACGAGCGCATAGCCGACGATCAGCGCGCCCACCACCACGCCGATCGCCGCGAGCCCGGCGAACCAGAGCGCGATGCGCGCGAAGACGGAGCGTCCGCTACCGCCGCGCCGATCGTTTCGGTCATTGCGGCCGTTGCCACGGTTGCCGCCGTTGCCACCATTGCGGCCGCCGCCGTCCGAAGCGTTGCGTGATCCGTTGGGTGAGTCGTTCCAGCGGGGTTCGCGATCGTGTCGCGAGGATTTGGATGAGTCGGGTCGTTTGATGATAGGCATGACTGGGTTCGTTCGGCGCGCTGCAGGAGCGCGCGCGCTGCCGCGCTGCGATGCGCCGGTGACATGGCGCCACTGCAAAAGACGGGACGAGCAAATGAGCGGGCCGGCTTCGACCGAGGGTAACAGTGCATTTTAAAGAATTCGGGCGCGCCGCTACAAAAGCGCCCGGAATTTTTTGTAAGTAAATGCCCGTCGCCGCATGGATTCACCGTTTGCGCGCGGGAATGTCGGGTTGCCCACAGAAAGTGTTGAACGCCTTGTGGATAACCGTATGAGAAAATAGGCAAGTCGTTGATCGCGCGCCTTTTTTGCGCGATGCTCATTGCTTGCGTTGCGAGGGGGCCCGCACCCACGTCCGCGCGCAAACCGATATGATGGATGTACGCATTGCAGGTTCCCGGGACTCGGCGCGCGAACCCTGCGGTAAAGATGTCGTGCCGTTTGATGAACCGAAGTTGCGATTCGTCCCGTTACGATCGCCTTACTGTTTGCGAGCCGCTCATGACGACCAAACCCAGCGAACGCATCGTTGTTTTCGTGACTCCCGCGCAGAAGCTGGCCATCAGCCAGACAGCGGACACGCTCGGCATCAGCGTGAGCGAGCTCATGCGCCGCGCGGTGTTGAACTTCAACGCGACAAGCGAGCAGATCAAGGTCGCGGGCATCGTGGACCGTCTGCGCGCACCGAAAGCGCCCGATCCGCTCAATGTCGCGCTCAAGAGCGTCGCGGCGAAAGCGGCCGCACGCGAAGCGCGCGAGGCGGCGGCGAGCGCAACCCGGCGCGCCGCTCAGGCACGCAGCACGCCGCAAGCGTCGACGTCCGCGGAAGAAATCGAGCCGGACGCCAGCCAGGAAGACGACGGCGACACCTCGCTCACCGACGGCACGCGCTCGGGTCACTGACCGCGCGCGGCATCGTTAACACTTCCCTATTCCGCATCGGCCATGCGCGCCGCCCTTACGCACGTCACTACGCACGTCACTACGCACGTCGCTACGCACGTCGCTACGCACGTCGTTACACTCCTTAACCTTCCGTTAAGTCCCGATTAAGCCACGGCATGATCTAATGACCGGGTATACCCCGTGTATGCGCCACGTGAGCGCGAAGGTCGAACGTGAACGTCATATGACGCTTGCAATCCCGCGAGATGCGCCGCACATTCGAGCCGCGTGGGCACACGCGAAAGCACGCACGCAGCAGTCTTCATCCAGGAGAAATACATGTCGCTTTTCGATTCCATCACCCGCACGGTCAGAGGTCTCTTGAACGACGCCGCCGATACCATGCAGGATCCCTCGCGCGATGCACGCCAGATCGTGCGTGAGCTCGACGACAGCATCGCGAAGGCGGAGAACTCGCTCATCGAAATCGAGGCGCAGGTCGCGACGCAGCAAAGCAAGCGCGACGCCGCCGCGGACAAGGCGCGCAAGTACGAAGACGGCGCCAAGCGCGCGCTGCAGACCGGCGACGAAGGTCTCGCGCGCGAGGCGCTCGCCGCGCAAGCCAACGCGGAAACCGAACGCGATGCGCTCGCGGCGGAGCTGCAGACTCTGGAGCCGTCGGTCGAGCATCTGAAGACGCAGATCGCCGACATGCGCCAGCGCCGCAACGATCTCAACGCGCGCTCGAACATCCTTCAGGCGAAGCAGCAGATCGCGCAGGCGAAGGACACCGCGGCCACCGCGCTGGGCGGCATCGGCGGGAAGAATCTTTCCGAAGATTTTCAGAAGCTCGAGGACAAGATTCAGCTCGCCAACGCCCGCTCCGACGCGCGCCTGAATTCGGCCGACCAGAAGTCCGGCAAGGCGCTCGAAGACAAGCTCGCGGCGCTCAATCGCGGACCGTCCGTCGAGGATCGTCTCGAAGCGCTGAAAAAGCAGTTGAACACGCCGGCGCAGTAAGCGCGGGCATTTGAAAACGGCGCGCGCGGCGAACTTCCCGGCGCGGCGCGCGCCGCACGAATATGCGTTACCTTGAGCATGACTCCGTGCTTTACCCGTTTGCAGCTTCGACAGGAGACGGACGTTCAGCGCGTCCGGCCCGCATCATGAAAAAGACTTTGACCGCTCTGGCATTGTCGCTGTCGCTCGCTTCCCCGCTTGCCTTCGCTCTGCCGACGGCGCAGCAAGTCGAGCAGTCGATGACGCAGGGCAACTGGCAGAAAGCGGATTCGCAACTGAGCGAAGTGCTCGACGCGCATCCGAAGAACGCGCACGCGCATTATCTGTACGCGCAGGTGCTCGATCGCGAAGGCCGTTACAGCGATGCGCTGTCGCATCTGCAACAGGCGAAATCGCTCGATCCTTCGCTGAGTTTCACCGATCCGTCGCGCTTCGCGGCCACGCAGGCGCGCATTCAGTCGGACGCCACGCGGGCCAGCATTTCGCCGCGTTCGGACGGCGGCGCGAATACATCGACGGCGCAGAATCCGTTCAATCAGGGCACGCAGGGCAGTCCGGGGCAGTCGGCTGCGCCCGTCGAGAAACACGGCGTCGGCATGGGCGCGTGGATCGGCCTCGCGGTGCTGATCGGGGCGATCGCGCTCGTGTTGCGCTGGGGCTTGCGCCGGGCCCGCGCGCGCGACGACGACCGCGCCGGCGGCGACCGCCTCGCGCAGATCAAGCGCGCCACCGAACTCCTGAACGACGTACGCACGCTCAAGCTCGACGTGCGGCTCTCCACCGCGCCCGGCCACGAGGCGCTGCTGCGCGACGTGGAAGGCGCGGAAACGCAATTGCGGCAGATGGTCGAGTCGATGTCGAATTCGAAGAATCCCGTGCCGCCCTATGCTATCGAGGACCTCGAAAATCAGGTCGCGAGTCTGAAGGCACGCGCCGAGGGGCGGCCGGATCCGAATGCGGCGCAAGCCGGCGCGCAAGGCGCATCGCCCTATGCGCAGGAAGCCGAGCACTTCGGGCGCGGCCAGCAGCCGTATCAGCAGCAAGGACCTTATCCGCCGAATGCGCCCTATCCGCCGCAGCAGGGGCAGCAGCCGCCCGTCATCATCCAGCAGGGCGGCGGCGGGTTCGGCGGCGGCATGGGCGGACTGCTGACCGGCGTGCTGCTCGGCGAAGCGTTGTCGCATGGGCGCGACCGCGTGATCGAACGCGAGGTGCCCGTCGATCGCCCCGTGCAGAACGATGGCGGCGGGCTCGATTTCGGCAACAACAATAACAACGGCGGCGGCCTCGACCTCGGCAACGGCTCGAACGACTGGAACGATGGCGGCGGCGGTGGCGGCCTCGATCTCGGCAGCAACGACGACAGCTGGCGCGACACCTGATCCGCCGCCGCGCTCGCACGAACGAAGGCCCCGCTCGCGGGGCCTTCGTCATGTGGGACACGTCGTTCGAACGCGCTCAGCCGCCGCCGCCGAGAAAGCGCAGCAGGCCCCACAGAAACTTGAAGAAGCCGACGATGAATTCCCAGACGCGTTCGAGCTGATCCCAGTTCGCGACGCGCAGAAGCACATTCAGGATCATGCCGGCGGGACCGCGCGGCGGCACAGCGGTGCGCGGTCGTGCATGGATGAAACGGCCATCGTAGAAAAAAGAAGGCGGCTCGCGCCGCCTTCGATGTAATTGCAAAACCGCATCATAACCGGTCGCGCGACGCGGCCCGAATCAGCCCTCCGCTTTCTTCTCCGCGTCCTCGGGCGGAATCTCGTCGGTGAGCGCTTCTTCGAGGCGCTTGAAAATGCGCCGCGTCGCGCCGCGCGGCTGCAGTGCGAACAGCAGCAAGGACCGGCCCGTCACCTGATAGACATCGTGTGAATCGAATACCGCCAGTTCCTCGCGGATCGGCGCGTTCGTGTCGATCAGGCAGGTCCATTCGTCCGGGCCCGGAATATCGGGCAGCGTGAAATCGACCACGTCGTGATACGCGTTCACGACGAGAAGAAGCGTCGCGTCCGATGCCGGTTTGCGAATGCCCGTCGCCTGCGCCCGCCCGTCGATGACGAGACCGAAGCAGCGCATGTTCGGATCGTCCCATTGCTCCTGCGTGAGCACGTCGCCGCTCGGGCTCAGCCACTTGACGTCGGTGACCTGCAATTCGTCGCGGAATTCGCCTGTGAGAAAGCGCTGGCGACGCAGCACCGGCAGCGTGTGGCGCAGCGTCGTCAGCTTGCGCACGAACTCGGTGAGCGCGCGGCCGTCATCGTCGATGTCCCAGTTGACCCAGCTGATGTCGTCGTCCTGACAGTACGCGTTGTTGTTGCCCTTCTGCGTGCGGCCGAATTCGTCGCCGGCGAGCATCATCGGCGTGCCTTGCGAGAACAGCAAGGTCGCGAGCATGTTGCGCTTCTGGCGCTCGCGCAGCGCGCGGATCTCCGGGTCGTCGGTCGGGCCTTCCACGCCGCAGTTCCACGACTTGTTGTCCGAATGGCCGTCGTTGTTGTCCTCGCCGTTCGCCTCGTTGTGCTTCTCGTTGTACGAGACGAGATCGTTCAACGTGAAGCCGTCGTGCGCCGTGATGAAGTTCACGCTCGCCCACGGCCTGCGTCCGCGCTTGTTGAACTTGTCGCCGGATGCGGTCATGCGCGTCGCGAGTTCCGGGGCTTCGCCCTCGTCGCCCTTCCAGAAGCCGCGCACCGTGTCGCGATAGCGGTCATTCCACTCCGCCCAGCCCGGCGGAAAGCCGCCCACCTGATAGCCGCCGGGCCCGCAGTCCCACGGCTCGGCGATGAGCTTGACGGTCGAAAGAATCGGGTCCTGCCGGCAGCTGTCGAGAAAGCCGCCGCCTTCGTCGAAGCCGTAGGGCTCGCGGCCGAGAATCGTCGCGAGGTCAAAGCGGAAACCGTCGACGTTCATCTCCGTCACCCAATAGCGCAGGCTGTCGGTGACCATCTGCAGGACGCGCGGATGCGAAAGATTGAGCGTGTTGCCCGTGCCCGTATCGTTGATGTAGTAGCGCGGCTCCTCCGGCATGAGCCGGTAGTACGAAGCGTTGTCGATACCCTTGAACGACAGCGTCGCGCCGAGTTCGTTGCCTTCGGCGGTGTGGTTGTAGACGACATCGAGGATCACTTCGAGGCCCGCCTCGTGCAGGCGGTCGACCATCTCCTTGAATTCGGCGATGGCGCCCGAGTCGCGCGCGAAAAAGCGCGGATCGGCGGCGAAAAAGCCGATGGTGTTGTAGCCCCAGTAGTTCGTCAGGCCCTTGTCGAGCAGATGGCTGTCGTTGACGAAGGTCTGGATCGGCATCAGCTCGACCGACGTCACGCCGAGGCTCTTGATGTACTCGACGACTTCCTTCTGGCCGAGGCCCTCGAAGGTGCCGCGCAAGTGCTCCGGAATCGCCGGATGCAGCTTCGTGTAGCCGCGCACGTGCGTCTCATAGAAGATCGTCTGCTCCCAGGGCACGCGCACGCGCGTCGGGTGCGTCCAGCTGAACGTCTGGTCGACGACTTCGCACTTCTGCATGAAGGGCGCACTGTCGCGCTCGTCGAAGGTGAGATCGTCGCCTTCGGCGCCGAGCGTGTAGCCGAACAAGGCAGGATCCCACTTCAACGTGCCGATGTGCGCCTTCGCGTACGGGTCGAGCAGCAGCTTGTTCGGATTGAAGCGGTGCCCGGCTTCCGGCTCGTACGGCCCGTGCACGCGATAACCGTAGACGGCGCCGGGCCTGAGGCCGTCGACGTAGACGTGCCAGACTTCGTCGGTGTATTCGGGCAGTTCGATGCGCTGCGTTTCCTGCTCGCCCTTCTCGTCGAAAAGACACAGTTCGACCTTGGTCGCGTTCGCGGAAAACAGCGCGAAATTCACGCCTTTCCCGTCCCAGGTCGCGCCGAGCGGAAACGGGGAGCCTTCGGCAATGCGGAGTTCGTTCGGCATGAGATGATGTGTTCGATGGGTTGAGCGCTTGTTGATGCGAAGCGTCGGGATGTTTCGGCGGCTTTGCGCGGCTTTGCGCGGTTTCGCGCAGCCCGGCGGCGCCAGCGGACCACGGGAAGCATTTCGCGTGCCCGCGAGCGACTGCGGCGCGCGGATTGCTCACAGGGCGTGAGCGCCGTCGCTCGGGCGCGCGCCGTCCTCTTCGCGTGTAAAACGTTCCTGCACGCTCAGGCGCGCCCTGCTCGCGCATCTCGTCACTTGTGTCGTCCGCTAAGGAGAACACGCCTTGTCCACGCGCCCCGATTCCGCCTCGACGAATTCCCGCATCAACGGCACGGCCGAGGAAAGTCGCGCGAACGGCCGCGCCCTGCGCGACGCCGTGCCCTTCGAGGCGCACGCCGACTGGACGCCCGCGCCGGACCGGCCGGACCCCGTCGAGCGCGTGCTGGCGGGCAACGCGGGCCGCCAGGAACGGCTGATTCCATTGCGCATGCAGCGCATGTCGGAGTCGCCGTTCGCGTTCCTGCGCGGTTCCGCGACTGTCATGGCGTGGGATCTGGCGCGTTCGCCGTCGATCGGGCACAACGTGATCATCGACGGTGACGCGCACGTCAACAATTTCGGCCTCTTTCGCACGCCGCGTCAGGACGTCGTGTTCGATCTGAACGATTTCGACGAAACGCTCGTCGGTCCGTGGGAATGGGATCTGAAGCGGCTGACGGCGAGCATCAACGTCGCGGCCCGCGAGAACGGCGTCGACGCCGCCGGACGCGAGCGCGCCGTGCGCTCGGCCTGCGCGGCTTATCGCACGACCATGGCCGATCTCTGGCAGGTGAGCCCGTACGATCTCTGGCAGTTGCGCTCGTACGCAAGCGCGCTGCACATGGACGCGCCGACCCGGCTCGACGCCGAGGAAAAAGCGACCATCGAACGCACGGTCGAACGGGCGATGAAGCGCTCGCACGCGACGATGCTCGCCAAGGTCGCCGAGCCCGCCGGCAAGAGCTATCGCTTCAAGGTCGATCCGCCGATCCTCACGCAACTCGACGCGGCCGAGAAAAACCACGTGATCGACGGATTGCAGGCGTATCTGCAGACCATCGCGGGCGAGTGGCGCATGATGCTCGAGCGCTATGACGTCGTGGATGTCGCGCATCGGGTCGTGGGCGTCGGCAGCGTCGGCACACGCGCGTATCTCGTGCTGATGCAAAGCCGCGCGCTCGGCGATCCGCTTTTCATTCAGGTGAAGGAAGGCATCGTGCCCGCCGCGGCGCCCTTCGTGCCGCCGCTGCCGGAACCGTTGCGCCATCAGGGACGACGCGTCGTGCACGGCCAGCGGCTCATGCAGAGTTCCTCCGACGCCCTGCTCGGCTGGACGACCATCTCCGGCCGCGATTTCTACGTACGCCAGATGAAACAGATCCGCGGCTCGATTCCGGTCGACTGGCTGCACGGCGCGACCTTCGATTTCTACGCGTGGTGTCTGGGACTGCTGCTCGCGCGCGCCCACGCGCGTACCGGCGACGCCGCGCTCATCGCAGGATACTGCGGCAACTCGGACAAGCTCGACGCAGCCTATGCGTCGTGGGCCGAGCGCTACGGCTCGCAGACGGTGGCCGACCACGCCGCGTTCTGCGCGGCGATCAGCGTTGGCCGCGTCAAGACGTCATGAAGACGACGGCATCGAGGCAGACGCCCGGCGACGCGCAGTCGAATTGACTATCATTGACGCAGTCCGCAACGAAACTGCGTTCGCGCACGTTTCGCGGCCGAGTCAATGGCATAGCCCTTGCTGCCGCTCTAACCCGCAAAATCCCGTTTCTAACTTCTACTGGAGGAAGCCGCGCATGAGCATGATCGAGGAATTCAAGAACTTCGCCCTGAAGGGCAACGTCATGGACCTCGCGGTCGGTGTGATCATCGGCGGCGCCTTTTCGACGATCGTCAACTCCGTCGTCAAGGATTTGATCATGCCGGTGGTCGGGCTGGCCACCGGCGGTCTCGACTTTTCCAACCTCTTCATCAAGCTCGGACCGATACCGCCAACCTTCAAGGGCAATCCCGATTCATACAAGGACCTGCAGACCGCGGGCGTCGCCGTGTTCGGCTACGGCTCGTTCATCACCGTGCTGATCAACTTCATCATCCTTGCGTTCATCATCTTTTTGATGGTCAAGTTCATCAACAATCTGCGCAAGCCGTCCGAAAACGCGCCGCCGCCCGCGACGCCCGAAGACGTACTGCTCCTGCGCGAGATCCGCGACGAACTCAAGAACGCGCCGCGCGTCTAGACGGGCAAACCCGCCGACTGTCCCGGGAACCCGCGCGGCGCGCGCGGGTCTTCGGTGAATGCACCCACCCGTTGGTGCGCCCCCCCGCTTTTTTCTTTACGAAAGCTATTCGCGCGGGTAGCAGCAGGACTATTATTGAGATAGATGCTCAGAGGGAAGCCAAGCGGGCCGCCAAACGGTCATCGGCACGAAACGTGCGCCACGGATGTGCATCGGCAGATGCCGGTCGCAACATACGATGGCCCGAATCACCGTGACCTATTCACATCGATGCGCTATAAAAGATCGACGTGCGGCGCGCAAGACGGGAGTGGCCGCATGAGGACGCTGCGTTTCTTGCAATTCTTTTTCAGGCGAGTTTTTATGTCCTTCCCGAAAAAGCGTAAACGCGTGAAGGCCGATGGCGACGAGTCTTTTCTCGCCGTGCTGAGGCATTTCAGGCCGTTTGGTCAGCTGGATACCAAGATCGCCCGGGCTCGCGCTCAGGACGAGCCGGTGCTCTATGCACACGTTCTGCCGGGGCTCGATGTCCTGCTATGCAGCGTGCGCGGTGCGCAGCCGCCGTATCCGGCCATCGACGAACTGCACCGGCGCTGTGTCGAGTCGATCACCAACGCACTCGAACAGCCGCTCGACGGGCTCGAGAACGGCGGCTACTGGTACGAGGCGAACGGATTCGGCTTCCTGGTGTTCGCGAGCCGCGCCCGCGCGCAGATCCTGAGCGAATTCGGCGCGACCGTATCGGCACGCAGGCGCCGCGGCGCGCGCCGTCAGGACGCGGGCGATGCGGCCTCGCGGCCGTTGCGTTGATTCTTCTCCGGACGTTCCCGGTTTCACGCGATCCACACCATGCACGGGCCTCGATTTCGAGGCCCGGCGCGTTTTCTGGCGCCGGATGCTTGCACTGCGCGCAAACCCCGACTACTCCACCGCGCTTTCATATCCTTTAATGAAAGCCACGCGCCCGTACCGTTGATGGCGCGCGCCTTGCTGCATCGACATCGAAAGCTTTCCGCGACGAAGCCGTCGCACTGGCCGATCTCATCATTACAAGGAGAACACCATGTCGGAACACGTCTACAAGCAGATCGAACTCACCGGCTCCTCGCCGCAGTCGAGCGACGACGCCGTGCGCGTCGCGCTGGCGAAGGCATCGAAGACGCTGCGCAACATGCACTGGTTCGAAGTCGTGGAAACGCGCGGACATATCGAGGACGGCAAAGTCCTCCACTGGCAGGTGACGATCAAGGTGGGACTGCGTATCGACTGACGCATCGGTCCGGACCATGAAAAAACCGCGCTTGGCATCGCTGCAAAGCGCGGTTTTTCCTGGCGCGACCTACACGCGATTTACTTCGGCAGCGAGCCGTCCACGCCTTCCACGTACCAGTTGATGCGTTGCAGTTCCGGGTCGGACAGCGTCTTGCCGGCCGGCACCTTCTCCGCGCCCGACTGATCCTTGATCGGGCCGCTGAACACATCCCACTTGCCGGTGTGCAGTTCGTCACGCTTGGCGGCGACCGCCTGCATCGCCTTCGCGGGAATCACGCCGCTGTTCAGGTCTTCGAGATCCACGGCCTTCTGCGGGATGCCGAGCCACACCGGATCGTTCTTCCACTTGCCGTCGAGCACCTGCTGGATCACGTCGTTGTAATACACGCCCCAGTGTGCGACCACCGAGCCCAGATGCGCATTCGGGCCGAACTTCTTCATGTTCGAATCCCAGCCGAATGCGTAGACGTGCTTCTCGTTCGCCGTGTTGAGCGTCGCGTTGGAGTCGGTGTTCTGCAGGAGCACGTCGGCGCCCTGGCCGATCAGCGTTTCCGCCGCCTGCTTCTCCTTGCCCGGATCGAACCAGCTGTTGATCCAGATGACCTTCGTGTGAATCTTCGGATTCACGGAGCGCGCGCCCATCGTGTAGGCGTTGATGTTGCGCACCACTTCGGGAATCGGCACCGACGCCACGAAGCCGAGCGTGTTGGTCTTCGTCACATAACCGGCGGCGACGCCCGCGAGATACGCGCCCTGATACATGCGCACGTCATAGGTGCCGAAGTTCTTGGCCTTCTTGAAGCCCGTCGCCGTCAGGAAGATGGTGTCGGGGAAATCCTTCGCGACCTTCAGCGCGAAATCCTGATAGCCGAAGCTCGTCGCGAAGATGACCTTGTTGCCCTTGTTCGCCAGATCGCGGAACACGCGCTCCGAGTCCGCCGATTCCGGCACGTTCTCCACGCGCGTGATCTTGATCTTGCTGCCGAACTTCGCTTCGGCTTCCTTGCTGCCGGCATCGTGCGCGAAGGTCCAGCCCGCATCGCCCGGATTGGCCAGATAGACGAACGCGACGCCCGGCGCGTCGGCGGCCCGCGCGCTCAACGCGGCGACCGTGGCGGACAGCGCGACGGTCGCCGTGATCGCCTTCAGCCATGGTTTATTCATTGTGATTCTCCTGGTCGATGTTGTATGTGAAACGAAAACCTGTGCGTGGCCCGCGCCAGTTTCGTCGGTCAAAAAGAACAGCGAAACGTCGGCGCGGCGTCGAAACAACAGCGCTCAGCTCGCCGCGAAAAAAGGCTTGCCGAGCGACGCGGGCGCGTTCAGCTTGATCGTGTTCGGATTGCGCGAAATGAGCACGAGCACGACGATGGTCGCGATATACGGCAGCATCGCGAGAAATTGCGTCGGCACGGGCACGCCGATCGCCTGCGCGTAGAACTGCAGCGCCATCACGGCGCCGAAGAGCAATGCGCCGATCAGCAGGCGCCCGGGCCGCCACGTCGCGAACACGACGAGCGCGAGCGCGATCCAGCCGCGCCCCGAAGTCAGTTGCTCCTGCCAGACGTGCAGATAGACGATCGAGTAATAGCCGCCCGCGATGCCCGCCATCGCGCCGCCGAAGAGCGTCGCGCCGTAGCGCACGCCGACTACGGGAAAGCCCACCGAATGAGCGACCGCCGGCGATTCGCCGACCGAGCGCAGCACGAGGCCCGCGCGCGTCTTGTACAGGAACCAGCCGATCACGCCGAACATGATGAACGCGAGATAGCCGAGCGGCGTGAGCGAGAAGATCGCGGGGCCGAGCACGGGGATCGACGAGAGACCGGGAATCGGCATCACCTCGATGCTCGCGCGCACCGCCGCCGACGTGTACGGCTTGCCGACATACGCCGAAAAGCCGATGCCGAAGATCGTGAGTGACAGGCCTGTTGCAACCTGATTGGCGAGCATCGTGATCGTGAGAAAGCCGAACAGCAGCGACATGGCGAGCCCGGCGAATACCGACGCGACGATGCCGAGCCACGGATTGCCGGTGATCGCGGTGACCGCGTAGCCGCTCACGGCGCCCATCAGCATCATGCCTTCGACGCCCAGGTTGAGCACGCCCGACTTTTCCGCGACGAGTTCGCCCGCGCCCGCGTACATCAGCGGGATGGCCGCCACGACGGCGCTCGAGGCGAGATTGCTGGCTTGATTGAGGTCCATTTTTCGTTGCCTTTTATGCCGCGTGATGCGCGCTCGCGCGACGCCTGACCCGGTAGTTCACGAACAGATCGCAGCCGAGCAGGCAAAACAGCAGCAGGCCCTGAAACACGCCCGCGAGCGCTTGCGGCAGTTGCAGCGAGGTCTGCACTGCTTCGCCGCCGAGATAGAGCAGCGCCATCAGCAGACTCGCGAGCACGATGCCCACCGGGTGTAGCCGCCCCACGAACACGACGATGATCGCCGTGAAGCCGTAGCCCGGCGACCAGCCCGCCTGAAGCTGCCCGATCGGCCCGGCCACCTCGCCCATGCCGGCAAGACCCGCGAGGCCGCCGGAGAGCAGCAGCGAGGTCCAGATGGTCTTCTTGTCGGAGAAACCGGCGTAGCGCGCGGCGAGCGGCGCGAGACCGCCGACGTTCATGCGAAAGCCCGCGAAGCTCTTCCTCATGAAGAGCCACACGCACGGAATCGCGATCACCGTCAGAAACACCGACGCGTTGATGCGCGTGCCCTTCAGCCACGTCCAGTGCCAGTCGCCGTAGAGGCGCGGGAAGAGCGCGTCGTCGCCGAACATCGCGGAAATCGGGAAGTTCATGCCTTCCGGATCCCGCCACGGGCCGCTCACCAGATAGATCAGCAACTGCGTGGCGACATAGGTGAGCATCAGGCTCGTCAGGATTTCATTCGTGTTGAAGCGGCTCTTGAGCAGCGCGGGAATCGCCGCCCACAGCATTCCGCCGACGATGCCGCCCAGCATCATCAGCGGCAGCGTCCACCAGCCGGATGCATCGCCGGCGTGAATCGCGATGCCGCCCGCGACGATTCCGCCCAGCAGCATCTGCCCTTCCGCGCCGATGTTCCACACGTTCGCGCGATAGCCGACCGCGAGCCCGAGCCCGATCAGGCACAGCGGCGAGGCCTTCAGCACGAGTTCCGACCAGCCGTTGACGCTCGACAGCGGCTCGATGAAGAACGCGTGCATCGCGCGCAGCGGGTCCTGGCCGACCAGGCTGAAGATCAGAAAGCCGATCACGAGCGTCGCGACGGCGGCGACCACCGGCACGGCAAGCTGCATGGCGCGCGAGGGTGTCGGGCGCGCTTCGAGTCGATAGGGGAAGATCATCGTCAGTGCTTCAAGAGGGAGTCGGGTTCGGCCTCGGGCGCGCGCTTGCCTTCGAAGAGTCCGGCCATGAAGAGGCCGATTTCCTCCGCGTTGGTATCGCTCGTGTTGCGCACCGGCGAGAGTTTGCCGCGCGCGATCACGGCGAGCCGGTCGCAGATGTCGAACAGCTCTTCCAGTTCCTCCGAGATCACGAGGATCGCGACGCCGCGCGCCGCGAGATCGAGCAACTGCTGACGGATGAATCCCGCCGCGCCGACATCGACGCCCCAGGTCGGCTGTGCGACCACGAGCACCTTCGGCTCCTGAAGAATTTCGCGTCCGACGATGAATTTCTGCAGGTTGCCGCCCGAGAGGCTTTGCGCGAGTGCGCCGCTGCCGCCGCAACGCACATCGAACGACTGAATGCAGCGATCCGCGAATGCCTTCACCGTGCCTGCCCGGATCCAGCCGCCGCGCACCATGCTTTCGCGGTGCGCGGTGAGCAGGCCGTTGTCGGCGAGTGACATCGCCGGAACCGCGCCGCGTCCGAGCCGCTCTTCGGGCACGAAGGCGAAGCCCAGGCGCCGGCGCGCGCCCGCGGAGAGCCGCGCGGCCGGCTTGCCGCAGATCGATACGGCATCCGCCGCCACGTGCCGGTCGCGTATCTCGCCGGAAAGCGCCGCGAGCAATTCGGCCTGGCCGTTGCCCGACACGCCCGCGATGCCGAAAATCTCGCCCGCGTGCACCGCGAACGACACATTGTCGAGCGACGTGCCGAACGGATCGGGACTCGCCACCGAAAGCGATTTCACCGCGAGCCGGATATCGCCCGGCGTGTGAGCGCGGCGCGTGTAATCCGGCAGCGAATGCCCGACCATCAGTTGCGCGAGCGACGCCTGCGTTTCGCGGCGCGGATCGACGTTGCCCGTCACGCGCCCGCCGCGCATCACGGTGGCGTTTTCGCAGAGCGACTGGATTTCGTCGAGTTTGTGGCTGATGTAGAGAATGCTGCAGCCTTCGGATGCCAGCCGGCGCAACACCTTGAAGAGCTTCTGGACCGCTTGCGGCGTGAGCACCGAAGTCGGTTCGTCCATGATGAGCAGACGCGGGTTCTGCAACAGGCAGCGCACGATTTCCACGCGCTGGCGCTCGCCCACCGTCAGGCTGTGCACGTGGCGCTGCGGATCGACGTCGAGGCCATAGTCCTTCGATACGTCGCGGATGCGCTTGCCGAGCGCCTTCATGTCGAACTTTTCATCGAGCGCGAGCGCGATGTTCTCGCCGACCGTCAGCGTCTCGAACAGCGAAAAGTGCTGGAACACCATGCCGATGCCGAGCTTGCGCGCCGCCGCCGGACTGCCGATTTCAACGGCTTCTCCCTGCCAGCGGATCTCGCCCTCGTCCGGGCGTACGGCGCCGTAGATGATTTTCATCAGCGTCGATTTGCCCGCGCCGTTTTCGCCGAGCACGGCGTGGATTTCGCCCGGCATGACGACGAGGTTCACGCCGTCGTTCGCCTTGACGGCCGGATACTGCTTGCTGATGCCCGACAACGCCAGGCGCGGTGGCGTCGTCGACGGTTGGATGGCGTCGCCCATTGAGATCCAGAAATGCGCCCGGCCACCGAGCAGGCCAGGCTGGAAAAGTTACCGCGAGACCGCTGCGTGACAGTGCGATGTCGCGCAAGTTGGACCGCGGGCAGAATTTACAGAATTCGAGACGCTAAATCCACCACTCAAAATAACGCGCCAAATCCCGCGCAGCCAGCATTTGCGGGTAAGCCACACCTTGACGAAACTTTCGCATCATATTAAAAATGATATGTTGTAACCCCGCGTCGATCAGCCAGAACATATAGTGGAGATAACATGAGTCAGCAACGCGAGGCGATCGATACGTATTTGTTGCGCGTCTTGCATACCCTCCTGATGGAGCGCAGCGTGACCCGTGCGGCCGTCAAGCTCAATCAGTCGCAACCCGCCATCAGCGCTGCCCTGCGCCGTCTGCGCGACATCACCGGCGATCCGTTGCTCGTGCGCGGCAAGTCCGGCATGGTGCCCACCGAATACGGCCTGCGCCTGCTCGAACCCACGCAGAATGCGCTGCGCGAAATCGAGCGCATCAAGGTCCAGCAGCACAGCTTCGATCCTTCGACTTCCGTGCGGTGCTATCGCATCGGCTGCCCGGATTACTTGAACGTGCTGTTCGTGCCGACGGTCGTCGAGCGCTTTCGGCAGGCGGCGCCCAACGCCACGCTCGAGTTTCATTCGCTCGGTCCCGCATTCGATTACGAACTCGCGCTCGAAGACGGCAAGCTCGATATCGTCGTCGGCAACTGGCCGGAGCCGCCCGAGCAGTTGCACCTGTCGAACCTTTTCGTCGACAAGATCGTGTGTCTCGTCAGCAACACCCATCCGTTCGCCAAACGCGGCGGGCTCACGCTCGACCAGTACCTGAACGCGCCGCATCTCGCGCCGACGCCGTATTCCGTCGGCCAGCGCGGCGCGATCGACGTGCATCTCGCGCGCGAGCGCCTGAAGCGCCATGTGGTCGTCACGCTGCCTTACTTCAATCTCGCGCCGTACGTGCTCATCAAGTCGGATCTCGTGTTCACGACGACGCGGCTTTTCGCCGACCATTACGCGCGCTTTCTGCCGCTCGCCGTCGTGCCCGCGCCGCTCGACTTTCCGCCGATGCAGTATTACCAGCTCTGGCACGAGCGCTGTCACTATTCCGACGAAGTCCGCTGGCTGCGCGGACTCGTCGGCGAGGCGACGCGCTCGCTCATCGATCAGCCGTAATCCGCACGGGGCGCTTTCGGGCGCCCCGCTCTTTTCTTCCGCGCTTTCCTTACTGAGCCCGATTCGCCAGTTCGCCCGCGAGCCGGTTGTGACGCGCGAGTACCGCGCCGAGATCCAGCGTCGTCAGGCGGCCCTCCTTCACCACGACTTTCCCGTCGATGACGCTCGTCGACACCTGCGACGGCGCGCAGAACACGAGCGCGGCCACCGGATCGTGCAGAGCGCCCGCGAAGGCCGGTTGCGACAGGTCGAACGAGACGAAATCCGCCGCCATGCCCGGCGCGAGCGCGCCGATGTCGTCGCGATTGAGCACCTTGGCGCCGCCGAGCGTGGCGATTTCGAGGGCCTCGCGCGCGGTCATCGCGTCGGGTCCGAAACCCACGCGCTGCAGCAGCAACGCCTGGCGCACTTCGCCCACCATCTGCGCGCCGTCGTTCGACGCCGAGCCGTCGACGCCGATACCCACCGGCACGCCGGCGTCGCGCATCGCGCGGATCGGCGCGATGCCGGACGCGAGGCGCATGTTCGAACACGGACAGTGCGCGACACCCGTGCCGGTGCGCGCAAACAGTTCGATGCCCGCCCGGTCCAGTTGCACACAGTGCGCATGCCACACGTCGTGGCCGACCCAGCCGAGATCTTCCGCGTATTCGGCGGGCGTCATGCCGAATTTCTCGCGGCTGTAGGCGACGTCGTTCACGTTCTCGGCCAGATGCGTGTGCAACGACACGCCGTATTCGCGCGCGAGCAGCGCGGCGTCGCGCATCAGTTCGCGGCTCACCGAAAACGGCGAGCACGGTGCGACGACCACGCGCAGCATCGCGTAGCGGCCTTCGTCGTGATAAGTCTCGATCAGGCGCTGCGAGTCCTTCAGAATCGCGTCTTCCCTCTCGACGACCGAATCGGGCGGCAAGCCGCCGTCCTTCTGTCCGACGCTCATGCTGCCGCGCGCCGCGTGAAAGCGCATGCCGATTTCCTGCGCCGCCGCGATGCTGTCGTCGAGCCGGCTGCCGTTCGGATAGATATACAGATGGTCGCTCGAGGTCGTGCAGCCCGAGAGCATCAGTTCGGCCATCGCGGTTTGCGTCGAGACGGCGATCATTTCGGGCGTCAGGTGCGCCCAGATCCGGTAGAGATTCGTGAGCCAGCCGAACAGCTCGGCGTTCTGCGCGGCGGGAATCGCGCGCGTCAGGCTCTGATACATGTGATGGTGCGTATTGACGAGGCCGGGAATCACGAGATGGCCGCGCATGTCGAGCACTTCGTCGGCGGAGGACGGCAGTTCGCTCGAAGGTCCGGCCGCGACGATGCGGTTGCCCTCGATATACAGGCCGCCATCGGCGATTTCGCGGCGCTGCTCGTCCATCGTGACGAGCACGTGGGCGTTTTTGACCAGCAGGGTACGGGGTGTTGCTTGCATCGATAAGTCTCCGAAAACGAGGTCCAGGTAACCAGCCCCGGTTACCCGGCGTTGACCGCCGTCTTCGGGACGCCGCAATTCTTGCGCGCATCGTCACTGTCCGCAGCCAAAAAATCGGCCGCAATCAGGCTGCCGTCATAGTCGTCCTCAGGCGCGCAATATATTTGCGAATTTTGACGCGCGTAGCATCGACGGAAAAGCCGCCCGCGGGCGCCGCGAAAGCGCCGCGCGCCCGTTCCCGCAAGGCTTACGCGCCGCTGTCATGCGTTGGGCATTATCTTTCCTATCGCGGGCGCACAGCGGGTCGCAAATTTCTACAATGCTGTACACGGCGCGCATCTGAAACGCCGACGGGTATGTAGCCACTGACGTGGAGCCTCGATCCGCCGCAGACGCACCTGAAGGCCCGGGTGCCGAATTTCGGGTCGATGCGCACGCCGGATCTCGCACAACACAAGGAACATGCGAATGGGCAAGCTCACTACCCACGTCCTCGACACCGCGCACGGCCGCCCGGGCGCGAACATCAAGATCGAGCTGTTCGCGCTCAACGGCGACGCCCGCAGCGCGATCAAGACCGCCGTCACCAACGAGGACGGCCGCTGCAATGCGCCGCTGCTCGAAGGCGCCGAACTCGAAACCGGCGAGTACGAACTCGTATTCCACGCGGGCGATTATTTCGCCACGCTCGGCGTGAACGTGCCGGAACCGCGTTTCGTCGATCGCGTCGTGCTGCGCTTCGGCATCGCGGATACGGCGTCGCACTATCACGTGCCGCTGCTCGTGTCGCCGTGGTCGTACAGCACGTATCGCGGCAGCTAAAACCAGAACCTGAGAGCAACAGACCAGCACATCGCGCTCGTCCCCAAGATCGCGACGATGTGCGCATAACGAATCGGTAGTGGAGGAGTTCATGGAAGGCTTTGTCACCGACTGGCTCAATCTTGCATTGCGCTGTCTGCATGTCATCGTGGCGATCGCGTGGATCGGCGAATCGTTCTACTTCGTCGCGCTCGACAACAGTTTGAAACCGCCCACCGACCCGAACGCGCGCCGGCGAGGCGTGTTCGGCGACTTCTGGCACGTGCACGGCGGCGGCTTCTATCACATGCAGAAGTATTCCGTCGCGCCGCAGGACATGCCGGAGAATCTGCACTGGTCGTTCTGGCCGTCGTACACCACGTGGATGTCCGGCTTCGGCCTCTTCTTCGTGCTGTATCTGCTGTCGCCGAGCACCTATCTCATCGACAAGAACGTGCTCGACATGGGTCCGGTCGTCGCGGTGTCGGCCGCGCTCGGCTTCCTGATGGCGGGCTGGATCGTGTACGACACGCTGTGCCGCGTGCTCGGCACCAACGACAAGCTGCTCGGCATCTGCGTCGGCATCTATGTGCTGGTCGCGGCGTTCATCGCGTGCCACGTGTTCGCGGGCCGCGCCGCGTATCTGATCACCGGCGCGATGATCGCGACGATCATGTCGGCGAACGTGTTCTTCGTCATCATTCCGGGCCAGCGCAAGATGGTCGCCGCGATGCTCAAGGGCGAGACGCCGAACGCGATCTACGGCAAGCGCGGCAAGCAGCGTTCGGTGCACAACACGTATTTCACGCTGCCGGTGGTGTTCGCGATGCTGTCGAACCACTACGCGATGACCTACACGCACAAGTACAACTGGGTGATCCTCGTGCTGATCATGCTGGCGGGCGCGCTGATTCGCCAGTTCTTCGTGATGCGCCATCGCGGTCAGGTGCTGTGGTACATGCCGGTGGCGGGCCTCGTGCTGGTGCTCGGCGCGTTTGCCTGGACGATGCCCGCGCCGACCGTAGCCGTGGCACAAGCCGCCGGCGCGCCGACGATCAAGGTCGCCGACATCCAGCCGATCATTCAGCAGCGTTGCGCGACGTGTCACTCCGCGCACCCGACGATGATGGGCAGCGCGCCCGCCGGCGTGTTGCTGGATACGCCTGCCGAGATCAAGCTGAATGCGCAGCGCGTGCAACAGCAGGCGGTGACGCTCAAGGCGATGCCGCTCGGCAACGTCACACAGATGACGGATGCGGAGCGTCAGAAGGTGGCCGCGTGGTTTGCGGGCGGCGCGGTGGAATAAGCGTTCCGGCTGCCCGGCGCCATGCAATGCCCCGCTTCGCATGAAGCGGGGCATTTTTCATTCAACGCGCGAAGTAATCCTTCACGGCGCGAATCACCGTGTCGATATCCGCGCGCGACACGTCGCGATGGGTGACAAAGCGCGACGCATAAAGCATTTGCGTGAGAATGCCGCGCTCCTTAAGGAATGCTTCGAGCGGCGCGCAATGCGCATCGGGAATCTGCGCGAAGACCATGTTGGTCGCGTGCGACTGAACGGTGACCGGCTCGATCTCCGCGAGCCCGGCGGCGAGATAGGCGGCGTTTTCGTGATCCTGCGCGAGACCTTCGACGTGATGATCCAGCGCATACAGGCACGCCGCCGCGAGCACGCCCGCCTGCCGCATGCCGCCGCCCAGCACCTTGCGCCAGCGGCTCGCGACATCGATCAGATCTTTCGATCCGACCAGCACCGAGCCCACGGGCGCGCCGAGGCCTTTCGAGAAGCAGATCGACACGGAGTCGAACGGCGCGCACAGATCTTTCACCGGCTTGTCCGACGCCACCGCCGCGTTGAACACGCGCGCGCCGTCGAGGTGCGTGGATAACCCGCGATCACGCGCGAGCCGCGACGCCTCAGCCACATAACCGGCCGGCAGCACCTTCCCGCCGATGGTATTTTCCAGCGCCAGCAAACGCGTGCGCGCGAAGTGATTGTCGATCGGTTTGATGGCTGCCGCGATCTTGTCGAGCGGCAACGAGCCGTCCGGCGCGTTTTCGATCGGCTGCGGCTGGATGCTGCCGAGCACGGCCGCGCCGCCGCCTTCGTATTTGTACGTGTGCGCGGCCTGCCCGACGATGTATTCGTCGCCGCGCGCGCAATGCGCCATCAGGGCCGCGAGATTGCTTTGCGTGCCGCTCGGGAAGAACAGGCCCGCTTCCTTGCCGGTGCGTTCGGCGAGCGTGGCCTGCAGTTTGATGACGGTGGGATCGTCGCCCCAGACGTCGTCGCCGACTTCGGCCGCAGACATCGCGGCGAGCATGGCGCGGCCGGGACGGGTGACGGTATCGCTGCGTAGATCGATCATGCGTGCTTCCCTTATGTCGTGCTCATCGAGAAGCGCTATGGTACCTGCCGGCGGCCGATCCGGCTGCGGTGCCTGATCCCGGTCACGAACCGGCCACGCGAAAAAAAAGACCGGAATCGCTTCCGGTCCTGTATGACATCGTGGTCCGCCACGCGCCGCGCGCGGCTTCGTTCAGCGCATCGCGTCCTCGGTGAGCCAGAGCGATTCCTTCAGATCCTGCTCGTTGAGGTTGTGCCCTTCCCCGCCACGATCGACGACGATGAAATCGCTCATCTTGCCGAGCGCGAGCAGCGGATGATGCCACACGCCTTTCGCATAGTTCACGCCCTGCCAGCCGCTCGTGACGAACGCGCGAATCTTCGATTCGTCGAGATTGCCGGCCGGCGCGACGACCACGAGATACGGCCGGTCATCGAGCGGAACGAACGCCTGACTGCCGAGCGGATGCCGCTCCATCATCTTGATTTCGAACGGCAACGCGCGCGGCTGCCCGCGAAAGAGATTGACGAGCGTATGACCGCCCTGCTGCGTCACGTCCACGTTGCACAGATCGTGAAAGCGGATCGTGGTGCCGAGGTTGATCGGGATCTGCTTCGCGCCATCGAGTTCGATGACATCGCCAAAAGGCTGGAACGCAGCGCGCGTCAAAGGTTCGATAGCGAGCTTCTTCATTATGCGAGCGTCCCGAAAAGACGCAGGCGCGACACGCCGCCGTCCGGATAGATATTGAAGCGCACGTGCGTCACCGGGCCGGTCGACGCGACTTCCGATTCGAAGAAATGCTGCTTGTCCATCTGCAGTTTCTGTTCGCCGAGCAGGACCGGCCAGAACATCGCCTGCGTGACGAGCGAGCTGTCCGTGCCGCCCTTCACATACGCGGCCTGAATCGAGCAGCGATCGGGATAATTACCCTTGAAGTGCGCGGTGTCCACTTCGACCTTCTTGATGATGCCCGGCTGCGCCAGCGCGACGATACACCAGTCGTTGCCCGGCTCGCGGCGGCGGCGCGTCTCCCAGCCGTCGCCCATGTTCACGCCGCGGCCCGGCATGAGCAGCGTCGAGGCGAGGCCGAAGTGCTGGTTGTTCGTGGCGACCAGATACGCGCCGTTTTCCATCGCGCCGAGGTCGACGAGCTGGTTGCGGTCTGCACGGCTCCAGTCGAGCTGCGGCTGACCGTAGACACGCAGACGCGCGATGCCGCCATCCGGATAGATGTTCACGCGCAAATGCGTGAACGGTTGCGCGGCGCCGACATCGAGATAGTGATGCGTGTTGCCCTGAAGCGTCGTCGACGGGACGATTTCCGTCCATTGCGTCGACTGATTCGGCGAACCGTCGGCGACATGCGCGCCTTCGATCGACGCCGCCGGCGGGAAGTTGCCCGTGAAGTGGCTCGTATCGAGATCGATGCCCTTGATCACGCCCGGACGCGCCAGCTTGACGATGCACCAGTCATAACCCGTCGACCGCTTGCGGCGCGTTTCCCAGCCGTCCATCCACTTGCCGTGATCGTCGAACTTGCCGGGAATGAACACCGCCGGCTCGGGATTCAGCATGCGTTCCTTCGGCGCGAAGAAATCGTCGCTCGCCTCGAGTGCCTCTGCGCCGAGACGCGGGTCCGCGAGATTGACATAGCGGCGCGTGAATTCGGGCGCGTTGGGATCGAGTGTCGGAATTGCCATTGTCTTCGTCCTTACATTACGTTCGGTTGCGGTGAATGCGGATCAAGCCTGAATCAGGTCGTTCAGCCTGAAGCGGGCGATCCGGTAAATCTGATCGAGACTCGTGCGAAGCTCCTCGGCGCGGTCGTGATTCACGCGCGTCTCGAAGTTCGCGATGATGCCGTGCCGGTCGTAGCCGCGCACGGCGAGAATGAACGGAAAGCCGAACTTGTCGCGATACGCCTGATTGAGCGCCTGCAGCCGGTCGAACTCTTCCTGGGTGCACAGATCGAGGCCCGCGCCGCTCTGCTCGCGCGTCGATTCGGCCGTCAGTTCGCCGCGCACCGCCGCCTTGCCCGCAAGCTCCGGGTGCGCGTTGATGAGCGCGAGCTGCTTCTCGTCGCCGGCGGTTTCGACGATATGCGACATCGTCGCGTGCAATGCGTCGATGTCCTTGAAGGGGCGCTGTTGCGCCGCCGCTTCCGGCACCCACGGCGAATGTTCGAAAATGCCCGCGAGCACCGTCACGAACGTGTCGGCGGGCATGGTGTTGAGTTGGTCGAGTGTGTAGTGCATCGCCTTCATGCCGCCGTCCCGTTGTTAGCTTTTTCGAAAGGATGTTGCTCGCGCCAGTGACGCGCGATGTCCACACGCCGCGTCACCCACACGCGATCGTGCTTCTCGATGTGATCGAGGAATTTCTGCAGGCCGCGGAAACGCCCGGGGCGTCCGAGCAGACGGCAGTGCATGCCGATGGAAAGCATCTTCGGCGCTTCGGCGCCTTCTTCGTAGAGCACGTCGAACGCGTCTTTCAGATACGTGAAGAAGTGCTCGCCCGTGTTGAAGCCCTGCGGCGTCGCGAAGCGCATGTCGTTGGTGTCGAGCGTGTACGGCACGATCAGGTGCGGCTTCTTTTCGCCGCCGGTCACTTCGACTTCGGTCCAGAACGGCAGGTCGTCGCCGTAATTGTCGGAGTCGTAGAGAAAGCCGCCGTATTCCGCCACCAGCCGATGCGTATTCGGGCTGTCGCGCCCGGTGTACCAGCCGAGCGGACGCACGCCCGTCACGCGCTCGATGGCTTCCATGCCGAGCCGCATGTGCTCCGCCTCGCGCTCGGCCGACATGTCCTGATAGTGGATCCAGCGATAGCCGTGGCACGCGATTTCGTGCCCGAGTTCGACGAACGCCTTCGCCAGATCCGGATGACGCTCGATCGCCATGCCGACGCCGAAGATCGTCAGCGGCATCTTGCGCTTTTCGAACTCGCGCAGGATGCGCCACACGCCCGCGCGCGAGCCATATTCGTAGATCGACTCCATGCTCATGTGACGCGACGGATATGCCGCCGCGCCCACGATTTCCGACAGGAACTGCTCCGAGCCCGGATCGCCATGCAGCACGCAGTTCTCACCGCCTTCTTCGTAATTGAGCACGAACTGCACGGCGACGCGCGCGCGCCCCGGCCAGTTTGCCTGGACCGGGTGGCGGCCGTAGCCGATCAGGTCGCGTGGATAGTTCGGATCGTGTGACATGGCTGGGCGTCGAGCGTTGAGCGTTGGAGAAACGGGATTGTTGACGATTCAGTGTAGCCAAAAGACCCCGGCGCGCCCATACATCAGGGCAGATAATCCGGCTCACGCCGGGTGTATGTGGCGCCCGGAAAAACCATCAGCGCGGGCTGAAATCGCCCAGCACGCCGTCGTAACGTTTCGCGAGCGGCCGCGCGTAGTCGCCGCGTTTCGCCGTATGGAGCCCGAGCGCGATCAGCGCTTCGCTCCATTTCACCGCAGCCGTCACGCCCTCGACCACCGGCGCGCCGATCGCGTCTTCCACCTCGCGGCAGAATTCGGCCATGCCGGCGCAGCCGAGCACGATGGCGTCCGAGCCGTCCTCGTCGAGCGCGCGCCGGCATTCGTCGATGATCGTCCGACGCGCCGACGAACCCGGCTCGTCGAGCTCCAGCACGGCGACATCGGTGGCGCGCACGTTCTTGCAGAAGCGCGTCATGCCGTAGCGCTCCGCCAGATGCCACGCCATCCCGACCGTGCGCTGCAGCGTGGTGACGACGGAAAACCCCGGCGCGATCACGCTCGCCGCGTGCATCGCCGCCTCCGCGATGCCGATCACCGGACCGCGCGCCAGCTCGCGCGCCGCATACAGGGCCGGATCGCCGAAGCAGGCGATCACGTAGCCGTCGAAGCCCTGGCGCTCGCCCGCCTCGATTTCGGCGAGCAGACCGAGCGAGGCGACCGCCTCGTCGTAATACCCTTCGATCGACGGCGGGCCCATCGTCGGGCTGACGGCGACGATTTCCGTGCCGGGCGCGGCGACCTCGCGGGCGCAGCGGCCCATCGCTTCGGTCATGCGCTGCGTCGTGTTCGGATTGATCAGTTTGATGCGCATTGCTTTCTCCAGACTGCGTTCGATGATGCTCTCAGGTTCTATCGTTATAGGCCGTCGTTCAGATTTCGCGGCGGCGATCGGCGAGGAAGTAATAGAACACCGCGCCCAGGCCCGCACCGACGAACCACGAGAAGTTCGCAGCGCCTTCCAGCGACGGCACCATCACGCAGAGCACCGCGATCAGGGCGGCGGGCAGCAGCGCCATCACCGCGCGGCGGTTCACACCCTTCGTGTACCAGTAGCGGCCGTGCTCGGACACCGTGTAGAGATCGTCGACCGCGAGCTTGCCGCGCTTCATCAGATAGAAGTCGAGAATCAGCACGCCGTACAACGGACCGATGAAGCTGCCGAGAATGTCGAGCGTGTAGTGGATCACGGCCGGATTGTTGAACAGGTTCCACGGCGTGATGAAGATCGACGCGACCGCGGCCATCATCCCGCCCATGCGCCAGCTGATGAGTTTCGGCGCGACGTTCGAGAAGTCGAAGGCCGGCGACACGAAGTTCGCCACGATGTTGATGCCGATGGTCGCGATCGTGAAGGTCAGCGCACCGAGAATCACGGCCGACGGATGATCGATGCGGCCGACGGTTTCCACCGGATCGGTGATCAGCTGGCCGAACACGGGCAGCGTTGCGGCGGTGGTGATGACCGTCACGAGCGAGAACGCCAGGAAGTTGACCGGCAGGCCCCAGAAATTGCCGCGCTTGACGCTGCGGAAGCTCTTGCCGTAGCGCGAGAAGTCGCCGAAGTTGAGCATCGGGCCGGAGAAGTACGACACGACGAGCGAGATCGCGGTGATCATCACGGGAATCACTTCCATGCCGTGATACTTCACGCCGCCGAGGTTCAGGCCGATGTTCTTCAGGCCCGCGCGCCACACCATGTAACCGGCGAGGATGAACATCACGACATACACGGCGGGACCGGCGAAGTCGATGAACTTCTTGATCATCTCCATGCCGCGCCAGAACACGACGGCCTGCAGCACCCAGAGCAGCATGAAGCCCGCCCAGCCGATCGCCGACAGTCCGACGAAGCCATAACGGTGCACGTCGGCATAAGGCATCAGCGACGGCACGAATTTCAGCACGACGATCACGAGCGCGCTCGACGCCAGATAGGTCTGGATGCCGTACCACGCAACCGCGATGAGCCCGCGAATCACCGCGGGAATATTCGCGCCGAGCACGCCGAAGGTGGCGCGGCACGCGACGGGATACGGCACGCCCGCCACCTGACTCGGCTTGGCGATCATGTTGCACAGCACATTCACGAGCCCGATGCCGATCAACAGCGAAATCAGCACTTGCCAGCTCGTCAGGCCGAGCGCGAACAGACTGCCTGCGAACACGTAGCCGCCGACGCTGTGCACGTCCGACATCCAGAACGCGAAGATGTTGTAGGCGCCCCAAGTCTGATTCTTGAGCGGGGCGAGGTCCTCGTTGTAGAGGCGGTCGCTGTAACCGGCAGGCAGATTCGGATCGTCTCCTGATGTCTGCTCTTCGTATTGCGGCAGGGCTGAACTGCCGGATGCACTGAACTGGGCCATGACGTCTCCTTCATTGGCTGCTTGCGTAATGAAAAAAAGCAAATGCTCGAGTGACAAGCTTCGATCGGATGCCTTCGCCGAGGTCTCGCATCGGCGCGGCATTCTTTGGATTTGCGTTTTCGCTTCGGGGCCTGAAACCAAGGGCGCGCGAGGCATCTGCCTGCGCACCCGCCCTGCCGCGGATTTCATTTCACGCTCGGGTGAGCGTCCTGTTCATTGCGGTGCACGCTGCGGATTTTTGCGCGTGCGACTCTCCACGTGCCCGGCGCGTCTGAGTACTTCTGGGCGCGGGGCACGGTCTCTATTTATTTAGTACAGCTTGATTATGTCGATGGCAGATTCTTCGATCTGCCGTATCGCGGCTGCTACGTGTCGAGCGCCCTTTCGCGCTCGGTGGGTCTTGCGAATACTTCCTTCAGATCGACCGCGCCTCGCGCCGGCCGCTCCAGCATCTTCAGTTCGACATCGCGCAGATGCTGCGCCATCAGGTCAGCGGCCTTCGGCGCGTCGCCGGCGTCGAGCGCGGCGAGGATCTGCTCGTGATCTTCGAAGGAACACGAACTCTTGCCGAGCGATTCGTACAGTGCCGAGATCAGCGTCGAACGCGCGACCAGTCCCGACAGACATTCGCACAGCACCGTGTTTCCGGTGAGCGACGCGAGCTCGGTGTGAAACTCGCCGGAAAGCCGGATCCACGAAGAAAAATCGTGGCTTTCGAAGGCGCGGCGCTCACGTCCGATAGTCGCGCTGATCGACTTGAGGCGGCGCATGCCGTGCCCCTGCGCGATCCGCTCGACGACCGCCAGCTCGATGATGCGGCGCATCTCGAACACTTCATGCACTTCCTGCAGCGAAGGACTCGCGACGAACGCGCCGCGATTCGGCTCCAGATCGACGAGGCGCTCGTTCGCCAGTTGCGCGAGCGCCTGGCGCACCGTGCCGCGCTTCACCGCGAACACTTCGCACAATTGCGCTTCGGTGAGCTTGGCGCCCGGCGCCAGACGATGCTCGAGGATCGCGGCGCGCATGTTTTCGGCGATCGACTCGGCATTGGCTCCGTTGGGAGCGCCCGTTGAAGCATTCGGTGCAGCACTCGGTTTCGTCTCGGACATGATGTGCTCGCTTGCATGTTGACCATCTTAGAATCGACATAAAGATTGTCAACAATTTGTTTTGAGAATCGGGATTGTGTATCCGGTTTTCCGGAGGCTCGTCCGCGTCAAGCTCAATACGGACGGGCCTCTCAGGTAATTTAGCAAGTTTTTGTCAGCATTGCCGCCACTTTTTTGTCGACAATTTATGGATCGATGACTCACGCTTCCGAGTTCAAGGATGCCTTAAATCACGACCGTTAGTTGCAATTTACGGATAAAAATAAGGCGCTCACGCGAGCGCCCTGCCCCTGCCAGCTTCGATCACGCCAGATGCGGATAGTCGGAAAGCTTCATGCTGAACCCCCGCTGGCTTGCAACGAGGTGCGCCGTCGCGCCGAACGGCAAGGTCAACAGGTTCTCGACGTGGCCAAACTGCAAGCCCGTCACCACCGGAATGCCCGTCACGGCCCTGACCTGCTCGATCATCGTGTCGAGCGAATAACCGTTGTCGTAGTCCGAAAGCCGGCCGCCCGAGAATTCGCCCATCACGATAGCTTGTTGCCGCCCGAGCACGCCCGCCTGATAGAGCTGATAAATCATCCGTTCGATGCGAAACGGATGCTCGTTCACATCTTCGATGAACAAAATGCCGCCCTCCACCGGCGGCAGATACGGCGTGCCGACCAGTGACGCCAGAATCGCCAGATTGCCGCCCCACAGCATGCCGGTGACGTCGACCGACTGGTGCTGCGGCGTATTGCTCGTGACCGTGAAGCTCGGGCGCGAAATGGCGCTCCAGAAATGCTGCATCGTGAATGAACTGACTTGCTCCGCGCCGAAATCGCCCGCGAACATCGGACCGCCGAAGCTCTTCACGCCGCTGTGCGCGAAAAGCGCGCACTGGATCGCGGTGAAATCGCTGTGGCCGACGATCGCGACCGGCTGCCCGGCGAGTCTGCGCAAGCCGAGATAATCCAGCCCGTGCAAAAGACGCGACGCGCCGTAGCCGCCGCGCACCGCAAGTACGATGTCCGGCAACTTGCGCGCCGGATCCGCGAGGCGGTTGAGATCCGCCGCGCGCTCGGCGTCGGTGCCGCCGAAGCGCAGGAAACGCCGCCGCGTCGCCTCGACGTTATCCAGCCGATGCCCTTCCCGGCGCAATCGTCCGATTCCGCGTTCGACTGCCGAAGGATCCTGCGGATAACCAGAAGGCGCGACGAGCTCGATGGTGCGTGATTTCACGATGTTGTCGTTGGATTCGTTGTCGGATCGGCGGGACCGGCGGGATCGACGCCGGCAAGCGTTGCGGCCTCGCGCGCGCGCCGGGCGTCGCGTTCTTCGCGCGCCAGGCGGCGGCGTTCGGCGAAGAAATTCTTGAGCGCGTGGCCGCAGTCGTCAGCCAGCACGCCGCCGGTGACCGTCGTGTGATGATTGAGTTGCTCGTTGGCGAACACGTCGACGACGCTGCCGCATGCGCCCGTTTTCGGATCGGCGGCGCCGTACACGACCCGCGCGATGCGTGCGTGCATGATCGCGCCCGCGCACATCAGGCAAGGCTCGAGCGTCACATAGAGTTCGCAGCCGGGCAAACGGTAGTTCTGCAGTTTTTGCGCGGCGTCACGCAGCGCGGCCATTTCCGCGTGCGCGGAAGGATCGTGGCCGCGAATCGGATGATTGAATCCGGTGGCGATGACTTCATCGCCGAGCACGATCACCGCGCCGACGGGCACTTCGCCCGCGCGACGTGCGTCTTCGGCGGCGCGTTGCGCGAGCGCCATGAAGCGGCGGTCGCGTTCGTCGGAAGGATCGGCGATGGGAGTCGGATCGGGTGCGGCGTCTGGCCGGGGCGCTGCTGGCGCGTCGGACGATTCGATCACTTCGGTTCGAGCGCCACGCGGGACAACACGCGTTCGGAGAGCCGCTCGGCGATGCGCCGGCGATACTCGTGCGGCACGCAACCGCCGCCGCGCAGCGATTCCAGCGCCATGTCGAGCGCCAGCATCCGGGCTTGCAACTGGCAACGGGCGGCCGGGTCGGTCACGCGGTCGAACTCTTCCTGAAGCCCGCGCAGGGCCCGCAGTTGCTCGACGGCCGGCGGGACGAAGCCCGCGTTCTTGAGGATTCTGTTGGCGACGCGCACTTCCTCGGGGACGAGGACGTCGTCGTCGAAGTGCAGCGGTGTGCCCGCGCCCGGCAAGTTGTTGAACTCGCCACGCGCAGCGGCTTCGTTGATCCGCTGTTCGACCAAAGCATCTAGCAATTTCATCGGGGATTACGACCGGCTTTCACCCGCGAGCGGGCACGGTCTGTCACGATTTGCGTTGGTTAGCCTGAAGTCGGAAGGAAGCCGGAAAAACACGCTCGGGCGTTGTTCGGCATGTCTCGACAATCCAGCGACCATTCTATCAGTGGCCGCGGTAACGGTTTCATCCAAAGACGCCGCGTTCGCCGCGCAGCGCCGTATACCGGGCTTATTGCTGCCCGTATGCATCGTTTGCGCAACATCCGTTGACCACGCCACCAGAAATGTGCTTGTACGACGACTTACACGTTCGAATCCCGTTCCAGCCGTGCGCCGCTGCCGCGCGTGTAGCCTTCTGTCGCGAGGAGCAGACGGCGCGTGTACTCATGCGCGACGTCTCGCGAGCGCACGGCGTCCACGTCCAGTTGCTCGACGATTTCCCCGTTGCGCATCACCGCAATGCGCTGGCACAGAAAGCCGATGACCGCGAGGTTATGGCTCACGAGGATCATGGTGAGCCGGCGTTCGCGATGCAGTCGGCGTAGCAGATTCAGGATCTCCGCCTGCACGGAGACATCGAGCGCGGACGTCGGCTCATCGAGCAGCAGCACGCGCGGCTCGACGATCAGCGCGCGCGCGATCGACACGCGCTGGCGCTGTCCGCCCGACAACTGATGCGGATAACGAAAACGATACGCCGGGCTCAGGCCGACTTCGGCGAGCGCGGCGAGAATGCGCGCGTCCTGATCGCCGATGCCGTTGATCGCGAGCGGCTCGCGCAAGGTCTTGTCGACGGTGAAGCGCGGATGCAGCGCGCCGTACGGGTCCTGAAACACCATCTGCACGTCGCGGCGCGGCGTACGCGATGCGTCTCCGGCACCGATGCGCATCGCACCGCCCGCGAGCGGCACGAGTCCCGCGAGCGCGCGCAGTAGCGTGGACTTGCCGCTGCCCGACTCGCCGACGAGTCCGAACACTTCGCCTGCGTCCACGCGCAACGACACGTCGCGCACGGCATCGACGTGGCCGGTCTTCGTCCGGAAGCGGATCAGCGCGCGATCGATGTCGATCATCACGTGGTCCCTTCATCGAACCATGCCGGATCGCGGCGCAGCGTCGGCAATTCGTCCGGCGGATTGTCGAGCGACGGATTCGCCGCCAGCAGCCCGCGCGTGTAGGGATGCGTCGCGTGGACGAGATCGCGCGCGGCGCACGTCTCCACGATGCGCCCGCCGTACATCACCGCCACGCGATCGCAGAACGACATCACGAGCGGCAGATCGTGGCTGATGAACACGAGGCCCGTGTCGTGGCGCTCGATCATTTCGTCGAGCACGGAAAGCACCTGCATCGACACGAGGACGTCGAGCGCGCTCGTGGGTTCGTCGGCGACGAGAAGCCGCGGGCCTGCCGAGACCATCATCGCGATCATCACGCGCTGGCCCATGCCGCCCGACAGTTCGTGCGGATACGCATCCGCGACGCGCTCCGGATCGCGGATATGCACCGCCGCGAGCGCCGCGACAATACGCTCGCGCAACGCCCGCCTGCTCTCCTTCACGCCCTGCCGCACGAACGTCTCGCGCATTTGCTGCGCAACCGTCATCACCGGATTGAGCGAGAATTTCGGGTCCTGCAGGATCATGCTCATGCGCGTGCCGCACAGGCGCCGGCGTTCCTTCGGGCGCATCGCGAGCAGGTCCCGGCCTTCGAACCGCAGCGCGTTCGCCGACCATTTCGCCTCGGGCGGCAGGAGTCCGAGCAGCGCGCGGCCGGTCAGCGATTTGCCCGACCCCGATTCGCCGACGATGCCGAGCCGCTCGCCACGCCGCAGCGTCAGCGATACGCCTCGCACGGCGGGCGCAAGCGTGCCGTCGTGGCCGGCGAACGCCACTTCGAGGCCGTCGATCTGCGCCAGCGCATCGGACATGTCAGCCTCCGTGACGCGGATCGAAGACGTCGCGCAGACCGTCGCCGAGCAGGTTGAAGGCGAGGCTCACCGCGAGAATCGCGAGGCCGGGAATCGTCGCGACCCACCATGCGTCGAGCAGCACGTTGCGCCCCGACGCCACCATGTAGCCCCACTCCGGGCTCGGCGGCTGCGCGCCCAGTCCGAGAAAGCCCAGGCCCGCGACGGCGAGAATGATGCCGGCCATGTCGAGCGTCGCGCGCACGATTACCGACGAAGAACACAGCGGCACGATATAGCGCAGCAGAATACGCAGATGCGACGCGCCCTGCAGCCGCGCGGCGTGAATGTATTCGGCCTGCGCGAGCCGCAGCGATTCCGCGCGCGCGAGCCGCGCATACGGCGGCCACGCGGTGATCGACAGCGCAATGACCGCGTTGAGCACGCCCGGCCCGAGCGCCGCGGCGAACGCGAGCGCCAGCACGATCTTCGGAAACGCCAGCGCGACATCGGTCACGCGCATCAGCACCGTATCGACGATCCCGCCGCAATAGCCCGCCACCGTGCCCATCAGCAGGCCGACCGGCACGACGAGCACGACGACCAGCATCGCGATGGCGAGCGTAAGGCGCGAGCCGTGCACGAGGCGCGAGAGAATGTCGCGGCCCAGCTGATCGGTGCCGAACCAGTGCGCCGCGTTCGGCGGCGTGAGGCGTTCGGCGAGCACCTGACGCAACGGATCCTGCGCAACGACAAGCGGCCCGAACGCCGCGACCACGACGAGCAGCAGCAATATCGCGAGCCCCAGCATGCTCAGCGGATTCGACGAAAACCGCCGCCAGCGCCGGTACGCACGGCCGAGCGCGGCCTGCCGCGGCGACGCGGGCGTGTCGGTCAAAAGCCACGCGCGCCAGGGCGCTTGGGCGGGCTTCATCGGCGTGCGTCCGGCGGGGGATTGCATCGGCAGGCGTTCTCCATGTCAGCGGGCGCGCGGATCGAACACGCGATAGAGCGCATCGGTCAAGAGATTGAGCGCGATGAACGTCGCACCGATCACGAGCGTGCTGCCGAGCACCGCGTTCATGTCGGCGTTGAGCAAGGCGCCCGTCAGATACGAGCCGATGCCCGGCCACGCGAACACGATCTCGGTCAGCACCGAGCCTTCGAGCAGGTAGCTGTAGGCGAGCGCGATCACCGTCAGGAGCGGCACGGCGATGTTGCCGAACGCGTGCCGCCAGATCACGCGGCGCTCGGGCAGGCCTTTGGCGCGCGCGGTCGTCACGTATTCCTGGCTCAGTTGTTCGAGCATGAACGAACGCGTCATGCGCGACAGATACGCGATCGAATAGAACGCGAGCACGCCCGCCGGCAGCGCGATATGCGAGAACGCGTTCTGGAAGACATCCCATTCGCCGGCCATCAGCGAATCGACGAGCAGGCTGCCCGTACGCGTATCGACCATGCCGTCGTAGACCGGATCGATGCGCCCGGGCCCCGATACCCAATGCAGCCGCGCATAGAAAAGCAGGAGGCCCATCAACGCGAGCCAGAAAACCGGCACCGAACTGCCCGCGAGACCGATCACGCGCGCGATGTGATCGACGAGGCGATTGTGCTTCACCGCCGCCGCGACGCCGAGCGGCACGCCGATCGCGATACCGATGAACGTCGAGAGCGTCGCGAGTTCGAGCGTCGCGGGAAAGACGCGCTTGATGTCGTCGATGACCGGATTGGCCGTCAGCAGCGAGATGCCGAGATTGCCGTGCAGCACGTCGCGCGCGTAGATCAGGAATTGATCGATGAGCGGCTTGTCGAGCCCGAGCCGCAGACGCGCGGCCGCATAGGCGCTCGCGGAGGCGCGGTCGCCGAGAATGGCGAGCACGGGATCGATCGGAATTTTGCGGCCGATGAAAAAAGTGATCGCGAGCAAACCCGTGAACGTGATGGCGAGCATCGCGATCCAGCGCGCGAGCGCAAGCGCCGCGCGCACGCCGCCGCGCCGTGCGCTCGCGGCGCGCATCCGGTCGATGAAGGTGACCGTGCTCACTGCTTCCTGATGTTGCGATACGACACGAGGTCGTTGATCGGCCCGACTTCGAGACCGGTCACGCCGGGCCGCGCCGCCACTTGCGACACCTTCTGGAACATGATCACGAACGGCGATTTCGCGAGCACTTCGCGCTGCATCTTTTCGTACATCTGCGCGCGCTTTTTCGTGTCGCTTTCGGCGAGCGCGGCGTTGGTGTCCTTCGTCAGTTGCGGGATGTCCCACGCGTTGCGCCACGCGAGCATCTTGTAGCTCGATGCATCCGAGTTGTCCGGGTTCCACACGAAGCCCTGCGCGTTGCTGTGCGGATCGATGTAATCCGCCGACCACTCGCCGATATAGATGTCATGCGCGCGTGCGCGATAACGCCCGAGCGTCTGCTTGTTGTCGCTCGGCATGAGCTGCACCTTGATGTTCGCGAGCGCGAGATTCGCCTGCACCGCCTGCGCAATTTCGCTGTACGGATAGTCGTTGCGCACGTCCATCTTCACGGTGAAGCCGTTGGCGAGACCTGCTTTCGCGAGCAGCGCCTTCGCCTTCGCGACATCCTGGTGATACGGGTTTTCGTTCAGCGCGCCGAGAAAGCCTTCGGGCAGGAACGTTTCGTGGACCTTGTAGGTCGTGCGGATCACGTTCTTCTGGATGCCCTGATAGTCGATCAGCCACTTCATCGCTTCCCAGACTTCCGGCTTCGCGAGATTCGGGTTCTTGTTGTTGAGCCCGAGATACATCAACGTGGCTTGCGGCACGGCCGTCGCCTTGATGACGCCGGACTTCGAGAGCGTGTCGAGATCGTCGGGGCTGAGATCGCGCGCGACGTCGATGTCGCCGTTCTGGATCATCAGGCGCTGGCTCGCCGCTTCGGTCACGTGCCGCAGCACGATGCGCTTCATCGCGAGCGGAATGCGATAGCCCTCGAAGCGCTGCAGCACGATGCTGTCGTTCGCGGTCCACTTCACGAGCTTGTAGGCGCCCGAACCGGCCTCGTTGGTCTTGAGCCAGTCGTTGCCGTAGTCGTTGTTCTTGGCGTGCGATTCGGCGAGCTTGCGGTCCACCACCGACGCCGGCCACGAGCCGAGCACGTTCAGCACGAAGGTCGGCGCGTAGCGCTGATCGGTAGTGACGGACACGGTCGTGTCGTCGATCTTCTTCACGTTCTGCAGCGCGTTGGCCTTCGTGAGCCCGATGCCCGCGAGCACGGCGGCCGCGCCCTTGTCGAGCAGCGCGGTGCGCTGGATCGACCAGGCGACGTCGTCGGCGGTGAGCGGATTGCCCGAATGGAACTTGAGCCCCGGACGGATCTTGAACGTGAACGTGAGGCCGTCCGGACTGACGGACCACGACTCGGCGACATCGCCATTGAATTTCGACGGATCTTTCAGGTCGACGCGCACCAGACGGTCATACGTGTTCGCGACGTATTCCTCCGGCACGAGTTCGTAGATTTCGCCGGGATCGAGCGTGGTGAATTCGTCGAGCAGCGTCGCCATGACGAACATGTCCTTCGGCGTGGCGGCGCTCGCCGTGTTCGCACCCGATTCCACCATCAGCGCCGCCGCGGCGAGCACGAGCGCTGTCAATGCCTTTTTCATGTGATGTCGTCCTGTTGGTAGCGCCGGGATATCGCGATTACATCAGCCGCAGCGGGCCGCTTTCTTCGTTGTCGATCAAAGCAAGTTCGCGCGAGCCCGGCAATTCGTAATGCCACCACTCGCTCTTGATGTGCGCGAAGCCTGCGCCGTGCATCACGCCCAGCAGCAGCGTGCGGTTGCGTTGCACGTGCTCCGGCAAGCCGAAGTGAAAATGCTCCGATTCGACGACCATCGCGTCGAAACCGGTGCCCATGTCGAGTTCGTTGCCGGCGCGATCGACGAGCGTCAGATCGACCGCCGTGCCGCGGCTGTGATTCGAGCCGCGCCCGAGTTCGGCGATGAAAGTCGGATCGGGCAGGAAGTCCCACAGCACTTTTTGCGCTTGCGGCGGACGGTAGGCGTCGAAGATCCTGAGCGTCATGCCGATGCTTCGCGCGATGTCGACGGCCTTGCGCAATGCGGCTTCGGCAGGCTCCAGCAGCAGACAGTGCTGGGTCTTGTAGATGGGCTTGCCGGTGAAGTTGCGATCGGTCGCGTAGACGAGATCGATCTGGACGTGATGGGTTTCGGGCGTGATGTGCAGCAGACGGGATCGGGTCATGGGAACGCGTGCGGCTGTGATATCGGTACACGAACCTTAACGCGTTAGAAAAATCTGCGAAACCCTTTCCGTCGGGTGGTTTCGGCGAATCACGAGGCGAGCGGCCAGCGCGCGAGGACTTCGTAGTGCGATTGGCCGAGCAGGCTGCGCACGAGCGCGAACTCGCGCGCGCTCCACGTGACGGGCGCGACGGCCTGGCGCGCGATGCGCCGCTCGTCGTAGAGCAGCGTCACGTGCGGCGTGAAGCGGGGATGGCGTTTGACGGGGATGCCGGCGGCGTCGAGATCTGCGCCGAGCGTGCGTTCGAGTTCGTCGAGCGACGGCGTGACATCGCCAGAAAGAACCAGCGGACGCCGGGCGCGCCGGCCGGAGAAGCTTTCGATGCGATCGAGCGTCACCTCGACGGGCGGCAGCGCGATTTGGGATGCTGCGGTGCGCGCCCGTTTGACGAGGTCGGCAGGAACGCCCGCGAAGGCGCCCAAATAATGCAGCGTGACGTGAAGACGATCGGCGGGAATCACCCTCGCCTTCAGCTTGTGCTCGGCACGCAGTCGCGCCGCGAGCTCGCCGATGCGTAAGGCAGCGGCATCGTCGGGACAGAGCGCGAAGAAGAGCGAGTCGGTGGGGTGCTCACGCGATTCGCGGTCAGGCGTGGCGTCGCTCATGCGCCTGACTCGCGTTCATCGCAAGAACCTGGACTTCACTCCCACTCGATCGTCGCGGGCGGCTTCCCCGAGATGTCATACACGACCCGATTGACCCCGCGCACTTCATTGATGATGCGGTTGCTCACATGCCCGAGCAGATCATGCGGCAGATGCGCCCAATGCGCGGTCATGAAATCGAGCGTCTGCACCGCGCGCAGCGCGACGACGTATTCGTACGTGCGGCCATCGCCCATCACGCCCACGCTCTTCACCGGCAGAAACACCGCGAACGCCTGGCTCGTGAGGTCGTACCACGACTTGCCGGTTTCGCGATCGATGGTATTGCGCAGCGTCTCGATGAAAATCGCGTCCGCGCGGCGCAGCAGGTCGGCGTATTCGCGCTTCACTTCGCCGAGAATCCGCACGCCCAGACCCGGCCCCGGGAACGGATGACGATAGACCATCGCCGGCGGCAGACCCAGCTTCACGCCGAGTTCGCGCACTTCGTCCTTGAAAAGCTCGCGCAGCGGTTCGAGCAGCTTGAGGTTCAACGTCTCCGGCAAGCCGCCGACGTTGTGATGGCTCTTGATCGTATGCGCGCCCTTCTTGCCCTTGCCCGCCGATTCGATCACGTCCGGATAAATCGTGCCCTGCGCAAGCCATTTGGCATCGGCGAGTTTGTTGGATTCCGCATCGAACACCTCGACGAATTCCGCGCCGATGATCTTGCGCTTAGCCTCGGGATCGGTCACGCCGGCGAGCTTCTGCAGGAATGCCTCGCTCGCGTCGACGTGGATCACCTTCACGCCCAGGTGATCCGCAAACGTCGACATCACCTGCTTCGCTTCGTCCTGACGCAGCAGACCATGATCGACGAACACGCACGTCAGCTGATCGCCGATCGCGCGATGAAGCAACGCCGCCGCCACCGACGAATCCACGCCGCCCGACAGGCCGAGAATCACGTGCTCGCCGCCGACCTGCTCGCGAATTTTCGCGACCGCTTCGTCGATGTAATGGCCCATCTCCCAGTCGGCCTTCGCACCGCACAGCCCGAGCACGAACCGGTCGAGCATCGCGCGTCCCTGCACCGTGTGCGTGACTTCCGGATGCCATTGCAGGCCGTAGAAGCGGCGGTCGTCGTCGGCCATCGCGGCGATCGGGCACGACGGCGTCGAGGCCATCAGCTTGAAACCTGCCGGCAGATCGACGACCTTGTCGCCGTGGCTCATCCACACCTTGAGCATCGAGTCGGACTTTTCGTTCTTGAAGTCCTCGATGCCTTCCAGAAAGCCCGTGTGATTCAGCGCCTGCACTTCCGCATAGCCGAACTCGCGCACGTTGCCGAGTTCGACCTTGCCGCCGAGCTGATCGGCCATCGTCTGCATGCCGTAGCAGATGCCGAGCACGGGCACGCCGAGATCGAAGACGATTTGCGGCGCGCGCGGCGACTTCGCCTCGGTGACCGAGTTCGGTCCGCCCGACAGGATGATGCCCTTCGGCGCGAATTCGCGGATGAATGTCTCGTCGACGTCGTACGGATGAATCTCCGAATAGACATGCGACTCGCGGATGCGCCGGGCGATCAGCTGGGTGACTTGGGAGCCGAAATCGAGAATCAGGATTTTGTCGTGCATGGCTGCGGCCAAAGGCTAAGTGAACGAATGATGGGTGTGCCGCCGGCGCGCAACGAAACGCCGCCGGCCTGCAAATAACTCGCAAATGAATCGACGGCCGGCGCGAAGGCCGACCGTGCTGGTATTTCCTGCCGCGGCGCGCGCGCCGTTCTGGCGATGCTCGCCGCCTGCGCGCCCGATGGACTCGTGCGCGCGTTCAGCGTGGTGCTCCGCTTGCCGCATCGGGCGCCGCGCCCGGCGCGACTCGGCCGGTCAGCGGATCGACACGCCTGCCTGTGACCGGGTCGATCTCTCCGCTGATGACCGGCTCGATGCGCTTTCCCGTGACCGGATCGATCTCGCGGCCGCTGACGGGGTCGAGCTTGCGGCCGGTCACCGGATCAAGCGTGGCGCCCGTCACCGGATCCACCGCGCCGCCGTCCAGCGGACGGCCTGCCGGGTCGACCGCGCGGCCGCTGACGGGATCGATGGCGGTCACTTCGGGCGCGCGCGCCGACGGACGAAGCGCCGTATCCGGCGGCGGCGCCGCCCGCGAACCAGCCGCCACGGGCTCCGCACGAGTCGCCTCGCGTGTTTTTGCCGCTTTCTTCTCGGCCCGCTGCGCCGCTGCCGCGCCCGCGCTCTTCGCCCGTTCGCGCCGCCGCACAGCCGACGACAGCCTCACGCTGCCGAGCCCGAGCACGAGTAGCACGGCGCCCGCGACCACCGCGCTTTTCTGGTCGACGTCCGGCGTATGCAGACCGAGCAGCCAGACCAGCACCACGATGCCGCCGAGCCATTGCACGTGACCCGACACTTTCGCGGCGCGGGCCGTCAACGCGCCGTCGATCGCCGCATGGAACGCGAGCCACGACAGGCCGATGAGCGCGATGCCGAGCAACTGCCCGGCAAACGCCGGCTGCACGCGGATCGAATCGAGATGCAGCGCGCCGTACAAGCCTGCCCACGGCGTCAGCAGAAACAGCAGGCCGAACGCGAGGAAGATCAGGGCATTGATGACGAGCACGACCCGCAGCAACGGTTTCATGGTCAATCCGCGTGATTAATCAGCAATTGAGCGACAACTCAGCGACAACTCGGCGACCGCTCAGTCGACGTGATAGTTGGGCGCTTCCTTCGTGATCTGCACGTCATGCACGTGCGACTCGCGCATGCCGGCCGCCGTGATCTGCACGAATTCCGCCTTCTCGTGCATTTCGTCGATGGTGCGGCAACCGCAATAGCCCATGCTCGCGCGCACGCCGCCGACGATCTGGAACAGGATCGCGTTCACCGAACCCTTGTAGGCGACGCGGCCTTCGATGCCTTCCGGCACCAGCTTGTCGATGTTCGCCGAGTTGTCCTGGAAGTAGCGATCCGCCGCGCCGTCCTTCATCGCGCCGACCGAGCCCATGCCGCGATACGACTTGTACTGGCGGCCCTGATACAGGAACACGTCGCCCGGCGACTCTTCCGTGCCCGCGAGCATGCTGCCCATCATGACGACGTTCGCGCCTGCGGCAAGCGCCTTGGAGACGTCGCCCGAAAAGCGCACGCCGCCGTCCGCGACGACCGGCACGCCGCTGCCGCGCAGCGCTTCCGACACGTTGGCGATCGCCGTGATCTGCGGCACGCCCACGCCCGCGACGATACGCGTCGTACAGATCGAACCCGGCCCGATGCCGACCTTGACCGCGTCCGCGCCGTACTCGACGAGCGCCTTCGCCGCATCCGCCGTCGCGATATTTCCGCCGATGACCTGCACGCGCGGATAATTCTGCTTGACCCAGCGCACGCGCTCGAGCACGCCCTGGCTGTGGCCGTGCGCGGTATCGACGACGATCACGTCGACGCCCGCCGCCGCGAGCAGTTCGACGCGCTCTTCGTTGTCCGGGCCCACGCCGACCGCCGCGCCCACACGCAGCTTGCCGTCTTCGTCCTTGCACGCGTCCGGGTTTTCGGTCTGCTTGGTGATGTCCTTCACGGTCATCAGGCCGCGCAGTTCGAACGCGTCGTTGACCACGAGCACGCGCTCCAGGCGATGGCTGTGCATCAGCGCTTTCGCCTCGGCGAGCGGCGTGCCTTCCTTGACCGTCACGAGACGCTCGCGCGGCGTCATGATGTTGCGCACCGGCTCGTCCATCCGTTCTTCGAAACGCAGGTCGCGATTCGTGACGATGCCGATCAGTTGCGCGCCCTCCACCACCGGAAAGCCCGAAATGCCATGCTGCTGCGTGAGCGCGATGACGTCGCGCACGCGCATTTGCGGCGGCACCGTGATCGGGTCGCGCACGACGCCGGACTCGAAGCGCTTCACTTTCGCGACTTCGCGGGCCTGTTCCTTGGCGGTGAGATTCTTGTGGACGATGCCGATGCCGCCCATCTGCGCCATTGCAATGGCGAGCCGGCCTTCGGTGACCGTGTCCATGGCTGCGGACACGAGGGGCATATTCAGGGAAATGTTGCGAGTCAGCTGGGATTTCAGGCTGGTGTCGCGCGGGAGAACGCTGGAGAACGCGGGCACGAGGAGCACGTCATCGAACGTGAGTGCTTTCTGGATCAGACGCATGGCAAATCCTATGGGCGCAAAAGCAGATTATACCGATAGTTCTTCGGGTTTTCACTGTCCGAACAGCAAGTTAGCCCGTCTCGTGGCAAAAACCGGGCCGCCGCTCGCCGGCGCGCGCGCCCGCCGGTGCACGTTCTGACAAGACGGCCGCACCGGGCGCCGTGCTACGCTTCGCGCCTCATTCGAATGACAGGCGGGAGTCGGGCAATGCAGCGCGGTGTGATGTACGGAATGGCGGCGGGCGCGATCTGGGGCTTCATTTTTCTGGCGCCGCGGCTTCTGCCCGACTTTTCTCCGCTGACGCTGAGCATCGGGCGCTATCTGATGTACGGCGC
>FCOH02000077.1 GCA_001544595.2 Caballeronia peredens
CCGAATGGTGATGCGATGGTCTATCGAATGAACGAAACCACCTTGGAGATAGGCCAAGGAGTCAACACATTCAAAGGAATGGTTGGGCTCGGTGCCTTGGGCGGCTTTATCGTTGCCGTCGCGGTAATAGTATCCAGATTTACTAATTACGATTCCAGCGAGTGGCGGTTCAGCCATTTCGCTGTGGTTTTCACCTTTGTAGGAAGCATTCTTTGCATACCTGTGGCGTTTTGGTTCTTATCGATATTATTCACGGATTTCTTCGGCTACACCGATGCGCTGGTGCGCTTCGACCGTACCCGTCGCAAGGTCTGGATGTTCGTTGGTACGCGTGAGCCCATAGAGATGGACTGGGACAATCTAATACCGGTATCTCAAGGGATCACGCCGGCCAACAGCAACATCAATACTTTCCGCGCGGTACTTCTAGTGGACCTTGATGCGCAAGGTGACGCGAAGTTTGAAGGCCGCTGGCCACGCATTGTGAGCATAGGAGAGACGTCGCTGAACGAACAACAGGCAATCAGTCAGTACGAGTACGTGCGAGCGTTCATGGAGAGCGGTCCCCGAGAT
>FCOH02000019.1 GCA_001544595.2 Caballeronia peredens
GGGGAGGATCGTCGGTGTCGGCAGCGCGCCCGCCGATTTCAACGCGGCGAAGGTCGTCGATGCGACCGGGATGTACGTCGCGCCCGGTTTCGTCGACTTGTCCGCGCGCCTGCGCGAGCCGGGCTTCGAGCACAAGGCGACGCTCGAATCCGAAATGGCCGCGGCTATGGCGGGCGGCGTGACGAGCCTCGTCTGTCCGCCCGACACTGATCCCGTGCTCGACGAGCCGGGCCTCGTCGAAATGCTCAAGTTCCGCGCGCAGAAGCTGCATCTCGCGCATGTGTATCCGCTGGGCGCGCTGACGGTCGGACTGAAGGGCGAGGCCATCACCGAGATGGTCCAGCTGACGGAGGCGGGCTGCATCGGGTTCTCGCAGGCGGACAATCCGATTGTCGATACGCGCACGCTCCTGCGCGCGCTGCAATACGCGACCACTTACGGCTACACCGTGTGGCTGCGTCCGCAGGACGCGTACATGGCCCGGGGCGGCGTGGCGGCGAGTGGCGCGGTGGCGTCGCGGCTCGGGCTTTCGGGCGTGCCGGTGTCGGCGGAAACCATCGCGCTGCATACCATTTTCGAGCTGATGCGCGTGACGGGCGCGCGCGTGCATCTGTCGCATCTGTCGTCGGCGGCGGGCGTGGCGCTCGTGCGCGCGGCGAAGGCCGAAGGGCTCGCGGTGAGCTGCGACGTGACGATCAATCACGTGCATCTGACCGATGTCGACATCGGCTATTTCGATTCGCAATTCCGCCTCGATCCGCCGCTGCGCTCGCAGCGCGACCGCGACGCGATTCGCGCGGGCCTGGCGGACGGCACGATCGACGCAATCTGCTCCGATCACACGCCGCTCGACGACGACGAAAAGCTGCTGCCCTTCGCCGAAGCGACGCCCGGCGCGACGGGTCTCGAACTGCTGCTCTCGCTGACGGTGAAGTGGGCGCGCGAGGCCGGCGTGCCGCTCGCGAAAGCGCTCTCGCGTATCTCGTCCGCCCCGGCCGACGTGCTGAAGCTGTCCGCCGGGCGCATCGCGACGGGCGCGCTCGCGGACCTGTGCGTGTTCGATGCAGCCGCCGACTGGCGCGTCGATCCGCAGAAGCTCAAGAGCCAGGGCCGCAACACGCCGTTCCTCGGCTACGAGTTGCCGGCGCGCGTGCGGGCGACCGTCGTCGCCGGGCACGTCGCCTTCGAGAGCCGCTGAGCATGGCATTGGTCTGGCGCAAGCTGCGGCTCGTCGTCCATCTGCTGTATGGCATGTGGATCGTCGCGCGACGCTTTCCGCGCGCATCCGCGAGCGAGCGCGCCGAGCTGAATCGCGTGTGGTCGCTGGAGATGCTGCGCCTGTGCGGCATGAAGCTCGTCGTGCACAACGACGAAGCCCGGCTCGATAGCGGCGTGCTCGTGGTCGGCAATCACATCTCGTGGATCGACATCTACGTGATCAACGCGTGGCGGCCGACGCCGTTCGTGTCGAAGGCGGAGATCCGCAAATGGCCGGTCGTCGGCTGGCTGGCGCATCAACTGGGCACGGTGTTCGTGCAGCGCGAGAAGCGCAGCGATGCGAAGCGCATCATGCACGAACTCGCGGAGCGGCTGCTCGCCGGCGAGATGATGTGCGTGTTCCCCGAAGGCACCACGACCGACGGCCAGACGCTGCTGCCGTTTCACGCCAACATGTTTCAGGCGGCGGTGTCGGCGTCCTGCCCGGTGCAGCCGGTCTGCCTGATGTACGAGGATGCGCAGGGAAGACAGTCGGTCGCGCCGGCGTATATCGGCGACATGACGCTCGACGCTTCGCTCAGCGCGCTTCTGCGGGCGACGCCGCTCACCGCGCATCTCTACGTGTGCGATCCGCTCGCGCCGGGCGCGGACCGGCGTCTGCTCGCAAGCGAGGCGCAGGCGGCGGTGCAGGCGGCGCTGGAGGGGATGCGGGGCGCGCCTGCGATCGTTGCCGAAGCGCCGCGCGTGCAGCCGGTCACGTCTGCTTCTTCATCGAACAACTCACCTGCGTGAGAACGCGCTGCGACGGATCGGCCGTGAGCCGCATCGCCGACAGCTTGTTACCCCATACGCAGCCGGAATCCAGGCACAACACGTCGTCGCGGATCATGAGGCCGAGCGCGGCCCAGTGGCCGAAGACGATCGTCACGTCCTGCGTGCGGCGGCCGGGCGCGTCGAACCACGGCAGATAGCCGGGCGGCGCGGCATCGGGGCCGCCGTTGTTGGCGAATTCCATCGCGCCTTCGGCCGTGCAGAAGCGGATACGCGTCAGCGCGTTGTAGATGACGCGCAAGCGGTCTGCGCCGGTCAGCGAATCGTCCCAGCGATGCGGCTCGTTGCCGTACAGTGCAGCAAGCGTTTCCTTCCAGTTCGGCGCGCGCAATGCGCATTCGAGCTCGTGCGCGAGCTCCATCGTCATGGTCGCGTCCCATTGCGGGAGCACGCCGGCGTGAACCATCAGCAGGCCGTTGTCGAAATGCGCGACTGGTTTGTGGCGCACCCATTCGATCAGATCGGCGGCGTCGGGCGCGGCGAGGATTTCATCGAGCGTGTCGCCTTTCTTGGGCTTGCGCAGGCCGGCCGCCACCGACAGCAGATTCAGATCGTGATTGCCGAGCACGACGGTCGCGCGCGAGCCGAGTGCGATCACGTCGCGCAGCGTCTGCAGCGATTTCGGGCCGCGGTTGATCAGATCGCCCGCGAACCAGAGCGGCACGTCGTCGCGGACGTCGGCCTTTTTCAGGAGACGCTGGAACGGGTCGCGGCAGCCCTGGAGGTCGCCGAAGACGAGCGGGGCGGGGGAAGTGTCGATGCTGGAGGTCGGGAAAACGGTCATTGATGAGGGACGGAGAGCGGGCTTCATGTCTGGGTCCCAGCATTATGGAGCAGACGCGCGAGGCCGTTTGCTGACACCTGATGCGCCTCGCTCGTTACACATTGCAACTCAGTGCAACCGGGATCGGCCAGCTGTATCAAGTTGTTATGGGTGTCGTTTTTGCAGTGCTTGGCTTTATAATCAACGGTTAGCCAGACTGCGGCCGGTTTTTTTCGGATCGGTCGCGGATTCCGTATCGATAACGAACTTGTCGCTTACGCGCAAATTTTTCTCATTTTCGAACCGGCGTTCAGCTTCTCGCGCGAGCTGAAAGCAGCGAAAGGAAACTTATGATTCTTGTTACGGGCGGCGCCGGTTTTATCGGCGCCAATTTTGTTCTGGACTGGCTCAAAGGCTCGGATGAACCCGTTTTGAACGTCGACAAGCTGACGTACGCGGGTAATCTGGAAACGCTGAAATCGCTGGCCCACAATCCGAAGCACATTTTCGCTCGCGCCGATATCTGCGACCGCGCCGCGATCGATCGTCTGCTGGCCGAACACAAGCCGCGCGCTATCGTGCATTTCGCCGCCGAAAGCCACGTCGACCGTTCGATTCACGGCCCGGCCGACTTCGTGCAGACGAATGTCGTCGGTACGTTCACGCTGCTCGAAGCGGCCCGTGCCTATTGGGGCGCGTTGCCGGAACAGGAAAAGGCCGCGTTCCGTTTCCTCGCGGTTTCCACGGACGAAGTGTTCGGCTCGCTGGGCCCGAACGACCCGCAGTTCTCGGAAACCACGCCGTACGCACCGAACAGCCCGTACTCGGCGTCGAAGGCGGCAGCCGATCATCTGGTTCGTGCCTATCATCATACGTATGGTTTGCCTACGTTCACGACTAACTGCTCGAACAACTACGGCCCGTACCACTTCCCCGAGAAGCTGATTCCGCTCGTGATCACGCGCGCGCTCGCGGGCGAGCCGCTGCCCATTTACGGCGACGGCAAGAACGTCCGCGACTGGCTGTATGTCGGCGACCATTGCGCGGCCATTCGCCGCGTGCTTGAAGCTGGCAAGCTCGGCGAAACGTACAACATCGGCGGCTGGAACGAGAAGGCGAATATCGACGTCGTCAATACGCTGTGCGCGCTGCTCGATGAACTGCAACCGAAGGCGGGCGGCTCGTATAGCGAGCAGATCACCTTCGTGAAGGACCGCCCGGGTCACGACCAGCGTTACGCGATCGATGCGCGCAAGCTCGAACGCGAACTCGGCTGGAAGCCCGCTGAGACGTTCGAGACCGGGCTGCGCAAGACCGTGGTGTGGTATCTCGCGAACCGCGAATGGTGGGAGCACGTTACTTCCGGCGAATATCGCAGGGTGGAGTCGCTTGGGGATGAGTAATGGCGAACGAGCGGTGCCTGTGATTCTCATTACGGGTGCGGGCGGCCAGGTCGGAATCGAACTGACCCGCAGCATGAGTCTGCTTGGTCGGGTCGTGGCAGTCACGCGAACCGAATGTGATCTGGCCTGCTCGGAGCAGATCGAGTCGCTTGTGAACGAGGTCAGGCCGGGCCTGATCTTGAACGCCGGCGGCTATACGAACGTCGATGAGGCAGAGAGCGACCGCGATGCCGCCTATCGCGTGAATGCGGATGCCCCGCGCACGCTTGCGCACGCGGCCTCGAAGCTGGGCGCGCTGCTCGTTCATTATTCGACTGACTATGTTTTCGACGGTTATAAGGCTTGCGCCTACACCGAAGAAGACGAACCTAACCCGCTATCGGCGTATGGCGAGAGCAAGCTGGCAGGCGAGCGAGCCATTCGCGAAGCGGGGGGGAATCATTACATTTTTCGGACGAGCTGGGTTTTCGGCCTGCGCGGCGGAAATTTTTTAAAGTCGATAGCGCGAGCCGCTCAGACGCGTGACTCCTTGTCGGTCGTGGCGGACCAGTTCGGCGCGCCGACATCGGCAGTGCTCGTCGCAGACGTGACGGCGCTTGCAGTCAGAGCTTATCTGCGCAACGATCGTCCGCTCGAGTCCGGGATTTATCATCTCGCCGCTTCCGGTGAAACGAATTGGTACGATTATTCACGATTGATCGTCGAGACCCTCGCGCTAGGTGGCGTGCCGGTGCGTACCGCTATCGAGCAGATTCGAAGCATCGGGGCCGCTGACTATCCGACGGCTGCACGCAGGCCGGCCAACTCGCGTCTCGATACATCAAAGCTGCGCAAGGCGCTAGGAGTGGAATTTCCGCAGTGGCATGCCGGCGTTCAAGACGTTTTGCTGCAAATTGCCGCATCGAAAGATGTCTTGCAATAAGCCGTGTAGCCGTGTCTATTGGAGAGAATCAAAATGAGTAAGAAAGGGATCATACTTGCCGGCGGCTCCGGGACGCGTCTTTACCCGATCACCCGGGCGGTATCGAAGCAGCTTCTTCCCGTGTACGACAAGCCGATGATCTACTACCCGCTCTGCACGCTGATGCTGGCGGGAATTCGCGACATCCTGATTATTTCCACACCGCAGGACACACCGCGTTTTGCGGAAATGCTGGGAGACGGCGCGCGATGGGGCCTGAATCTCCAGTACGCAGTGCAGGAGCGTCCGGATGGAATCGCCCAGGCCTTCATCATCGGTCGCGACTTCATCGGCAACGATCCTTCGGCGCTGATTCTCGGAGACAACATCTTCCACGGACACGATCTGCAAGTGCAGGTCCAGCGAGCGGCGCAGCGTGCCGAGGGAGCTACCGTCTTCGCCTACCACGTCCAGGATCCGGAGCGCTATGGCGTAGTCGAGTTCGACGACAAATTCCGCGCGGTCTCGCTGCAGGAGAAGCCGAAAGTTCCCAAGTCGAGCTACGCGGTGACAGGTTTGTATTTCTACGATAACCAGGTGTGCGATATCGCTGCAGGTATCAAGCCGTCAGCGCGCGGCGAACTTGAAATTACAGACATCAACGTCGCCTACATGGAGCGGAAAACGCTGAATGTCGAGATCATGGGACGCGGTTATGCATGGCTCGACACGGGTACGCACGATTCCTTGCAGGAAGCCTCCGTGTTTATCGCAACCTTGCAAAAACGGCAGGGCTTGATGGTGGCTTGTCCGGAAGAGATCGCGTTTCGTAATCGCTGGATTTCGGCCGACGACCTGCAACGGTTCGCCGCCGAATTGTCCAAAAACGGGTACGGCCAGTATCTGGAGCGAGTCTACAGGGAGTTTGTCGCATGAATCTGAATGTCATGCCAACGGAGATTCCCGAGGTCATGATTCTCGAGCCGAAAGTCTTCGGCGACGATCGCGGCTTCTTCTACGAGAGCTTCAACGCAAAGCACTTCGAGGCAGCAACCGGCCTGAAGCGGGAATTTGTTCAGGACAATCACTCTCGCTCCGCGAAGAACGTGCTGCGCGGTCTGCATTATCAGACCCAGCATACCCAGGGAAAGCTGGTGCGCGTAATTGCAGGCGCCGTGTTCGATGTGGCCGTGGACATCCGCAAGAGCTCGCCGACCTTTGGAAAGTGGGTGGGAGTCGAGCTGTCTGCCGAGAACAGGCGACAGCTGTGGGTTCCGGAAGGGTTCGCGCACGGTTTTGTCGTGGTTTCGGAGTTTGCCGAGTTCCTCTATAAAACCACCGACTATTACGCGCCGGAATTCGAGCAATCCATTCGCTGGGATGATCCGCAAATCGGTATTTGCTGGCCGGCTGAAATTGCACCGATTCTTTCGAAGAAAGATGCGGACGGCTCTTCGTTCGCCGGCGCTCAGCTGTTCGATTGACAAGATTAAAGGAGAAGTGTGTGGCTATTCAATTGTTCGTCCCGAATTTTCGTATCGACGAATGTCTCGAAGAAATTCGGGAGTGTCTTGAGAAAGGCTGGACAGGTCTGGGGTTCAAGACCAATCAGTTCGAGGAGGCCTGGAAGGCGTACACCGGCCTGGAGCATGCGCATTTCCTGAGTTCGAACACCGTGGGGTTGCATCTCGCGCTTGAACTCTTCAAGACGAAGTTCGGCTGGGCCGACGGCGACGAGGTCATCACCACACCGCTTACCTTCGTCTCGTCGAATCATGCGATTCTCTACTCCCGGCTCACGCCTGTGTTCGCCGACGTCGACGATTCGCTGTGCCTCGACCCGGACAGCGTAGCGACGCGCATCACCGACAAGACGCGTGCGATCGTTTTCGTTGGCATCGGCGGCAACATCGGCCGATATAACGAGGTGCTGGCGCTGTGCAAGGAGCGCGGCATCAAGATGATTCTGGATGCGGCACACATGGCCGGCACGCGTATCGAAGGCCGGCACGCCGGCTTCGACGCCGATGTCTCGGTGTTCAGTTTCCAGGCGGTAAAGAATCTACCTACGGCCGACTCTGGCATGATCTGCTTCCAGGATGCGGAGGACGACGTTCGCGTGCGCAAGATGAGCTGGCTCGGCATCAACAAGGATACGTATGCCCGCACGGCCTCCCAGGGGGCGTATAAGTGGATGTACGACGTCGAAGAGGTCGGCTTCAAATACCACGGCAACTCGATCATGGCGGCGATCGGTCTCGTGCAGCTCAAGTATCTTGATGGCGACAACGCGTACCGCCGTCAGCTTGCTGCCTGGTACGAAGAGCAACTCGCGGAACACACGAAGATTCGCCTGGTCAATATCGCGAAGAACTGCGAATCGTCGCGCCATTTGTTCCAGATTCGCGTGAAGAATCGCGACGAGCTGATGCTGGCCCTCAACGAGCATGAGGTCTATCCTGGCGTGCATTATCGCGACAACACCGAGTACCGCATGTACGCGAGCGGCAAGGGCCAATGCCCGAACGCGCACCTCGCAAGTTCGGAGATCCTGTCGCTGCCGATGCATATGCGGGTGACGCGCAAGGATACCGACCTGATCACATCTCTCGTCCGTCAGTACGCAGCAGAATGAAGCAAGTCTATGCGCCGTACGAGTTTGATGGCGTGCGGTTGCGCCTTCTTGCTGAAGATGACCTTCGGGCCACGCTTGCGTGGCGCAATCGCGATGGCGTACGTCAGCAATTCAAGAATCCGGCTTTGCTCGACTGGGAGTCTCATCACGCCTGGTTCCTCCGCTATAGCGACAAGGCGGAGGACCTCGTGTTCATGGTCGAGGATGCGCTGACGAATACGCGGGTCGGACAGGTGGCCATCTACGCCATCGATAACGAAAAGCGAACCGCCGAGATTGGCAGGTTCGTGGCCGCGCCTGAGTCTCAGGGCAAGGGATTCATGCGACGCGGTATTGGAGCGTTGATGCGATTCGCCGCTCGCGAGCTATCCCTGAGCTCCGTCTATCTCGAAGTGCTCGACACCAACGTCCACGCTAAGCGTCTCTACCAGACCCTCGGTTTTGTCGAGACCGATTCCCGCGAGGGACTCGCGCGAATGGAGCGAACTGTTTGATGACTACATACAATAGCGCGAACTCGCGCCCAATTTTCGGGGAGTTCATCAGCGCGCTTAAGCTGTGGCGCGTGTGGCTGCACATGGGTTTGCAGGATGTGAAAAGCCGGTTCCGGAGTTCGTTCCTTGGTCCGGGCTGGATTCTCGTGAACTTGGCCGCCATCATCGGCGCCATCGGCATGATCTACGGGCGGCTCTTTCATCAGCCGATGAACGAGTTCCTGCCGTTCCTGACGCTTGGCCTCGTGACCTGGGCTTTCATCGGATCGTCGCTGACTGAAGGCTGCAACGCGTTCATCGTCGCTGAAGGCTACATCAAGCAATTCCCGTTTCCAAAGACCATCTACCTTTACCGTGCGATGGTGCCCTACGTCATCGTGTTCGCCATCGGGCTCGCGGTGTTCTTCGTCTGTGCGGCGATCTATCAGCGTCCGATCGGATGGGGGGCCTTGTGGGTCCTGCCATGCTTTGTGCTTTTTCTAATCGTCAACTTCTTTCACTTGGTGATCGTCGCGCATATTGGCGCGCGCTTCCGGGATCTGCCACATCTGCTCGGCAGTGCGATTCAGATCGCGTTCTACCTCACGCCAGTGATGTTCACGGTAGCGATGCTCAAGGACCGCGGCCTGGCCTTCGTGTATATGGTCAATCCGCTGTACTACCTGCTCGAGCTGATCCGTTATCCGTTGCTTAACAGCGAACCCCCTCCCGTCGAAGTCATCTACGTGTCCATCGGCTACTGCGTGGTGGTTGGACTCATCGCGTCACTCATTGTCAGGAAGATGTCGCAACGGATCGTCTACGTGCTATGACACAGGAATTAAAAATCAGTCTGCGTGATGTGGGCGTGCGCTTCGACGTGTCTGCACGGCAGGATAGTCTGAAATCGACCATCGCCAACGCGTTGCGAGGCAACAAGCAAAAGCACGAGCGGCGCATGGTCCACGCTCTCAAGAGCGTGTCGCTCGAGATCCAGCACGGCGAGCGCGTCGGGCTGATCGGCCTGAATGGTGCGGGCAAGAGCACTATCCTGAAGGTAATGGCGGGAATTTACCCGCCGACTTCAGGCGAAGCCCGCATAAGCGGCCACGTCTCCGCGATGTTCGAACTCGCGACCGGGTTCGAGATGACGCAAACCGGCTGGGACAACATCCGCATTCGCGGGATGCTCCTTGGGCTGACGCCGGCGCAAGTGGAGGAGCGCATCCAGCAGATCGGAGAGTTTTCGGAACTCGGCGAGTTCCTCGACTATCCCGTCAAGACTTATTCGGCCGGTATGTTCATCCGGCTAGCGTTCTCGGTCTCGACCGCGATCAACCCCGAGATCCTGTTGCTCGACGAAGTCATGGGCGCGGGCGACGTACAGTTCGCCAATAAGGCGAAGCGGCGCATGCATGAGTTCATGGAGCAAGGAAAGATTCTGGTGTTCTCGAGTCACAGTCTCGAAATGCTCGAGGCCTTCTGTGAGCGGGTCATCTGGTTGCGCAAGGGAGAGATCGTCATGGACGGCCCGGCCAAACAGGTGCTCAGCGAGTACGAGCGCGCCGCTGGCCAGTGAGCGCGGAACGCTGGCCGTCCCGCGCGCGGGACGGCCGCAAAGCGGGATATTTCTGTGTGGGTCTCCGATGAAATTTGAAACTCTAATTTCCGATACCAAGTGGGTTGGGGGGCGCGAAACGTCGGTGCCTGATGTGTCGGTCTTGCTGTCCCTGTCGGAAGGCGGCGCGCAGTTGGCAAGCCGGGCCGTCGAGTCGGTTCTCGCACAGACGCTGACGTCTATCGAACTGATCGTGATCGACGACAGTGGCGATGCGGCGGTAGCCGAATATCTGCATCGAGCTCAGCAGCTTGATCCGCGTGTCGGGGTGCTGCGCCACATGCAGCGTAACGGAATTGTGGCGGCCAACTGGAACGAGGCAATTCTGCGCGCCCGCGGCGCATACATGATGCTCGCGTGCGAGGAGGACGAATTTCGGGCCGACGCGCTGCTGGAACTACTGGACATCGTGCGGGGAAAGCCCGAGCAAATTTCCTTCGGCTACGTCGAGGTGGTGTCGGCGGAACATCTGGAAGGTGAGCGCAACCCGTCGAACGCCGCGCAGCGTGCGCAGTCCCTCATCATGCTGCGTGTCGCCAATTTCATCGCGCGTAACGCAGTGCTCATCCCGCGCCAGGTTTTCGATACGATCGGGCTGCTCGATCCGCATGTCGTGCTGTCCCATGCCTCTGAGTGGGACTTCTGGCGTCGCGTGTCGGAGATTTTCGAACTAAAGTTCGTTGATGTCCTGGTCGGCTTCTGTCATGCGGGAATGGCGGTTCGCGGCGTACTCGATGTTGACCGCTGGGCAGTCGAAGAATGGATGCGCACGGAGCGCAATGCACGGCTGATGCGAGATCAGATCGGCCAATATGATGTCCATGCACCCGATGTCCGACACGGGCAGACAACGCGTGAGGCATGCGTGGCGGCGGCTCGTTTGCATGGACAACTCACCGTCGCGGATCAGGCCGGACCTGTCGCGACCGACGAAGGATATGTGCTGGTCGTGTCGGTCCAATACGATGCATCGGCGGTGCTGTACTTCGACATGCTTCCCGCGCCGCTCGGGCGCCGCGTGCGCATCGTTCCCAACGAGCCGCAGCGTTTCCTCGATTCACTGGCGCGCGCGAGCGTGCTCATTGTCTCCCGCGCATTGCGTGCCTATCAGCCATGGATCGACGCGGCAAAGGCGCTCGGCATCCCTGTGTACTACTTCCTCGACGACAACATGCCTTTGCTGCAGCAGAATGGCGAAGCGAGCATGACAGGCGAGGACTTCGGTCGAGACGTTTTCAGGGAGGATCTGAAACGCTTCGATGGCGTTCTGCTGAGCAGCCAACCGTTGCTCGAATATTTCAAACAGCACAAGTTTCACGAGCATCTGCACCATTTCCCGGTTGCATGTGCGATGGGAGAGGACGAGCGAACGCGGATCACACGCAACGCGCACAAGGATCCCGATGAGATCGTGCTCGTTTTCATGGGCGGCCTCGCGCGTTCGAAGGTCGTGTGGGAGCTGATCATCCCTTGCCTCGAGCGGCTCGCGAAGGAGGGCGCGCGTATCCATTTCGTGGCGCCTGGCCTCAATACCGACGCGGATACCTTGAGCCGCATGCCGGCCTCGCTGCGCGTGACACTCCTGCCCTGGGATCCCGGCTACCCGTATGTTGTGCGCCGTTTCGCGCGCTTCAAACCGGATTTCATGCTTCTCGCGGGCAATGAGACGCCGAACAATCCTTTCAAGACGCGTCATCCTCTGCTGACTGCGAGCCTTCTCGATGCGGTGGCCGTGCTTCCGAACATCGAGCCCTACACTGATATCGAGCCGGGCTCGATCGCGCTCGTCGTCGACAAGCCGTTCGAGATGGATGCGTGGGACGCCGTACTGCGACGCATCGTCAAAGGCCGGGTCGATGCTCAGGCGATCAAGATGCGCAATCGCCGGCATTGTGACGACGCATTCTCAGGCACGCGCAACGCGGAAGTGCTGCGTCGCATGATCGGCGAGGGAGGCGGCGAGCCTTCCTGGCAACTGCAATACCGGCGCCTCGCCGCGATGCCGAGCGTGCATGAACGCATAGGACTCGGCGGCGCGCGTGACGAGCGAGCCTTGCGCAACGCAATGGAGTTGCTCGCGCTGCGTCGCGGTCGTCGCTACTCGTGGCGTCACCGCATTCTGGCGCGACCTTCGAATCTGTGGAATTCGTGCAGTGCCGCGTTCTGGCCGTTGCAGCAGGACACCCTCAAGCATGGATGGAAACGGCGCGGCAGCTCGCTCGAGATCAGCGACAGCCTGCACGACCGGCCGTATTACACCTTCGATGTGCGCATGCCGAAAGGCATCTTTGCGGGTGTCGCAATGGCTTTCGCGATCGATGGTCCCCAGCAAGGCCGCGTGTCGGTCGAACTCATTGCGCCGTCGGGGACCGTGGCAGGGCGCTCGACGCGGGACTTGAATCGGCTGGATCTGTCGCATCCGGTGGAATTCATGTTCAACCCGGTGACCATTCAGGAGGAGCAACAGTGGCGTCTGCGCTTGCGGTGCCGCTCTTCTACGCCGGTGTATGTCTATGAACTCGTCAACCGGCGCGGGCTGAATATGTTCTACGGTGCGCCGAGCCCGTTCATGCAATTGCTCGCGCCCAACCCGCGCCGCGCAAATTCGAGCAGAACAGGTCAAAGCGCAGAGACCGAAGGCGCAGCGATGCCGCCCGTCGACGTAAAGCTCATCATCGAAGGGCATATCCCCACTAATCAGATCATCGCGCGGGTCATCAGCGAGGCGTTGGGTGATAAAGGCTCCGTCGAGCCGATTCTGCTTACTGATTTCACACCAGACGTCATACTGGATGGCGGCCTCGTTGTGCTCAGCCGCATTTCCAGTCCCGCAGCAATTCCCATGATCGAATGGATGGAAATGCATGGCGTCGGCTATTTGTACTACATCGACGATAACTTTTGGGAACTGACCGGAAACACGCCCCTCGCGCAGTATTACCGCTGCGAACCGGTCCGCGAAACCTTGCGGCTCGCCATCCGCCATTCAAAAGGCGTAATCGTCAACTCGCCGTTGCTCGGCGAATACATCAAGCGGCGTCACACTCGCGCGCGCGTGCAAATGCTAAATGCGCCGTTCGATTTCTCGCTGGTGCGTCAATTGGAACCGCAGAGCAAGGCGCCGGGCGAGGTGCGTATTGGATTCGCGGGTAACATCTCGCGAGCCGCCGACTTCGTCGAAATCATCCCCGCGTTTGAGCGTCTACTGGAAAAGTACCCGAACGTGACGCTGGTGTTTTTCGGTTACTGTCCGCCCGAACTTACCGGACGTGATCGTGTAATCGACGTGCCCACGGTCAAGGACTACGCCGAATTCATTGCGCTCAAGGAGTCGTATGGACTGGACATCGGCCTCGCACCGATGGCCGATACGCCTTCAAATCGCTACAAGACCAATAACAAGTATCGCGAATATGGCGGTCTGCGCATTGCAGGCATCTATACCAACATGTCGCCATACAAAGATTCGGTGATTCACGGCAAAACCGGGTTGCTGATCGAACATCACGCGGGCTCGTGGTATGAAGCGATGGAGTTGCTTGTTACCGACGCCAAGCTTCGCACCGACATCGCCAGTGCCGCCTACGAGGATGTGGTGACGAACTATGCGCAGCATGTCGTTGCTTCGAAATGGCGCGACACGCTGACGGAGTTTGCGCGCAAGTATCGAACGTTCGACAGCGTCGAAGTACCGACTGCTTCGGCTAAGGCGAAGCTGTGGGTGCGCAAGATGGCAGGCCGTGTCCGTCTGCGCTCGCTTCTCCTCGTGAGCCGCGCCAGGACGCTGCTTGCAGCGCCTCGTCCGGCCTCTCCCGTGAAGACGTCGGATGAGTAAGGCAGACGCCCACGGATTGCCCGAACAGGCCATACGGCCGCCGTCGGTGAATGCCGTGATGGTCACGTTCAACCCGATGGTGGCCAATGTTCGCGCGATCCTCGAAGCGCTCGCCTCGCAGGTGGAGCGGGTCGTGATCGTCGACAACGGCTCGGCGGCGAATATCGCCGAGGACCTGACGCGCCTTGCGGCGGACCACGGCTGCCTGTTCGTCAGACTGAAACAGAACATCGGCATCGCGGCGGCCCAGAATCGGGGCGTCGACGAGTTGGTTTCACCGTTGCCACCGCCTGCCAAGCACAACGATTTCATCCTGTTCCTGGATCACGACAGCGTGCCGATGGGCGGCATGGTGCAAGAACTGCTCGCCACCGATTCGCGCATGCGCAAGCAAGGTGCGCGCGTAGGTGCAGTCGGACCTCTCACCCTGGACAAGCGAACCCACACCGATGGCCGCTTTATGCGACAAGGTCGATGGTGGATCCATCGCAAGGCATGCAGCGACGGGTGTCGCGAACTGAAAGTAGATTTCCTGATTTCTTCGGGCACGCTGATTCGCGTCGACGTATTGAAGGAAGTAGGCGGCATGAACGAAGGACTGTTCATCGATCACGTCGATACCGAGTGGTGCCTGCGCGCGGCGCGTCGCGGATATGAGCTTTTCGGAGCATGCCGGGCGCGACTCCTGCACTCCTTGGGAGACTCGGTCGTGCATGTATGGGCGGGGAGATGGCGCGAAGTCTTCGTTCATTCGCCGTTGCGGGACTACTATATCTGTCGCAATACTGTCGCAATTGTGCGAGACGTTCCTATGTCTCTGGCATGGCGACTTTTCCTTCTGACACGTTTGATCCTGACGATCCTGTTCTTTGGCGCGGTGGCAGCACCGCGCATGGCGCGTCTGCGACTCATGGGAATTGGGCTGTGGGACGGAATTGTCGGCAACTCCGGCGCGCGCTCAGCGATTGTGGATCGAAATTGATGCGAAAATGACAAATTTGGCGAAAGCGAGCGCCATCCGCTATCAGTCTTGCATAGAAACGTTGACCGATTCGCTTGACCATGTGGCACTGGCCACTCGGTTGAAAGCCGCCGTCACGGCTTTCCGCAGTCGGAGCGCGATTAGAGTCACTTTGCGCGACCGACGTGAAAACTCATGGCAGCAAGACGACTCGCCAGAATGTCAAGATTTAATCACGATCCGGTTTTGGCCCCTTCTCGTAATTCGTTGTTCAAGTGGAAGTTGCCCGTCAGTTGTGAGATTATTCGGCGCTTTAATAGCATTTTGCGATGTGTTTGTTGGGTATGTGCGTTCCCTATTTGTCATTGCTTCGAGATAAGAGGGCAGTAGCAAGTCCGTGATCGATGCGGTCGATCGGACGTGCGATTATCGTGAGCTTTCGTACAAAACTGCGCACCTGTGTGCTGTGATGTCTACTTTCTGAGGGAATGGGAAGAGAGGTGCCGTGCCTCTTGGTTCCGGACCGGTTAATTGAAACACTATGCGTCAGCCGAAATTTAGCTTTCCGCCTTGCACCGCCTGTGGAGGCGAGCAATTTGTTCCGTTCGCCATCCGGTCCGACGGTGTGCAGGTCGTTCAATGCAGGACGTGTGGACTCGGCGTCGCGAGCGGCGTCAGCACGAAGGCGAAGGGCGCCGGGATCAGCGACGACCGCGAGTGGATCGAGCGACTTTTGACGCTCGTGGGTGGGTCGAATTATCGGATTCATGAACAGTCGGCTAGCGACACCGGCGCGGCTAGGACGCTGGCAAGCATCGGTACGTCCGCGGTCCTTGCATCAGGTGCCGGGCTCGATGCTGCTGATTACACCCTGGACTGCGCCGAACAGGTCGTCGACCAGGCGCATCCTGTGGCGAAACGGGCTGTCGTGAGCGAGGACTCTGCTGAACTGGTCGTTTCGGTGGCTGCGCTTGAGCATGCCGAAGACTTCGGAGTGGCGTTTGGACGCCTCGTGAACAGCATTTTGCCGGACGGCGTCGCGTTTCTGATTGTGCCCACGCTGCCCGTGTTGAATGAGAAGCGACCGGCACCGCTTCAACGCTTTTATCCCACCGAGGCTTGCCTTGAACGCATTGCGGCCGAACACAAATACCAATTGATTCACGTCAAGTTATCTGCAGAAAAGTATGCTCCCGTATGCGTTGGATTTCTGACAGCGAATGCCGGATTTATTCCGCGACTGCAGGGCGTCCTGGACAAATTGGTGGCATCGAATGCCGATGACCTCTCGCGTGAGGAGCAGTTGGCGCGATTGCATTTCAACGCGATTTATCTGCGTCACGCCACCAATGAGTTTCTTCACGATCTTGCTCGCGTGAATCGAGCTGACATGAGCAACGACTTGCTCAAGAGGGCTGCGCGTCTGTGGGCCTCCGATTTACACCTGCTACAGGACAACGCCACCCAGATCGAATCCCTCAAGGCCCGCTGCGACGAGCAGTTCGATCGCGCGCTACGATGGGAGCAGTCGTGGCGGAAGAAGTCAGAGCAACTGGAGGCTCAGACTGGTCGCCTCGTGGCGAAGCTCGATGTCGTAGTACGCGACGGTAAGCTCAATGTCGCGCAGGCAAATCAGGCGGTCATCTATGAGATGGAACGGTCGGCGCTTCTCGAGGCACGCGCGAACGGCGCGGAACTTCGGGCCATTCAGGCGGAGCAGCGGTTGCTCAGTTTCTATGGCGAATACGAGGCGATGCGCAACAGTTCGTTCTGGCGCGTTACGGCACCGTTCCGCAAATTCCTCGTGCAGCATCCGCAGGCGGCAAGGCGCGCGCGTCAGTTCGCGCGCATCATGTGGTGGAGCGCCAAGTTCAAGCTGCGCGCCAACCTTCGCGAAGTGAAACGCCGCCGGCTTGCTTTCATGGAAGAGCAGGCTGCCGCTGCACGTCGCACGGCAACGCCGGATCGTCCTGCGGTAACGTTGCTGCCGGTCGAAAACTTCAATCCTGAATTGCAGAGCGACGTACGAGGTCTTGCTTGGCCTCACGAGCGACCGCTCGTGAGCGTGGTGATCCCCTGCTTCAATTACGGACATCTCGTGCGTGAGGCGATAGCCTCGGTCGAGGCTCAGACTTTTCAAGATGTCGAAATCATCGTCGTTGAAGGCGGCTCGACTTCCGCTCAATCACGGCAGTATTTCGAGCCTCTCATCATGGGCGCATCGGTCCGGGTTCGCGTGCTGTTGCAGGGGAAGGCGCAGCGGGCAGGCGCGAATCGCAATTTCGGCATTAGTCACGCACGCGGCAAATATGTGTGCTGTCTCGATGCGGATGATCGCCTCGCTCCGACATACCTGGAGAAGGCGGTTTTCCTGCTCGAGAACTACGGTTATGACGTTGTTTCTCCGGGAATGAAATACTTCGGCGAGCGTAACGACGTGTTCGCTCCGTTGGAACAGCCCGATCTCTCCAGTTTGCTCAAGGCGAACTCCATTCTGACGTGCTCCGTCTATCCGCGCGCGTTGTGGAAGGAGGCCGGCGGGTTTCGGGATTCGGATCCGAATTATGGGCACATTCACGAAGACTGGCTTTTCTGGGCGCGGCTCGCAGCGCTCGGAGCGAGATTCTTTAATTTTCGGGAGCCTTTGCTGTTCTATCGCACGCACGGGGAAACGTTGAGCAAGAGCAGTTCCGTAATCGACAACGAAACACAGTCGCGCTACGTCGCCGAGTTCAATGCGGACGTGCTTTCAGCCGACGCGCTTGCGAGATCCCGACAACGCAGTTCGCAGGATCGCCGTGTGCCGAGACCACTCGAGAATGTCCTGCATGCCGTGCAGACGGATGATCAGCGTCCGACGATCATGCTGACCGTGCCGTGCCTCATTCTCGGGGGGGCGGAACGCTTGCTGAGCAAGATCGTCGGACATCTTGCCCAGCACGGCTGGCGCATCATCATCGTCTCGACGGTGCCGGTCGATGCGGTTCACGGTGACACGACTGAGTGGTTCCAGGCGCATACCAGCGAGATCTATCATCTGCCGCGATTCCTGCCGCAAGACCGCTGGAAGGATTTCGTCGACTATCTGTTCCTGAGCCGTCGGGTCAGCGTATTGTGGAACGCAGGGAGTATCTTCTTCTACGACTATCTGCCCGCGTTGACGCAACGTTTCCCGGACCTCAAGGTTGTCGACCTGCTCTTCAACACCGTGGGTCACACGGCAAATAACAGGCGTTACTCGAATGTGATCGACATGCACCTGGTCGAAAACGAGGAGGTGCGGCAATGGCTGATCAATGCGGGAGAATCGCCAGAGCGAATCGAGCTCATCGAGAGCGGCGTTGACCTCGACGCGTTTCGTCCGGCGGCGAAAGATGGCGCGTTCCTGCGCGGACTGGGTGTTCCGGAGGGTGTTGTTCTGATCGGATTTTCGGGACGCTGGGCGGAAGAAAAAGATCCGCTCGCTGTGGTCGAGATCGCGAAACGAATGCCACCCGATCTTCCCATCGCGTTCATCATGCTCGGTTCGGGTGCGCTGGAGAACGCAGTCCGCGCCGCCGTACAACAGGCTGGGCTCTCGCCTGAGCGGTTCATCATCGTAGGACCGGTCGATGACGTGAAACCGTACATGGCTGCTTGCGACGTGCTGCTCGTGCCGTCGCGTCTCGATGGCCGCCCCAACGTCGTAATGGAAGCGCTCGCGAGCGGCACTGCGGTGGTCGCGTCCCGCGTCGGCGGATTGCCGGAAATGGTGGAAGAGGGTGTAACCGGCTATCTGTGCGAACAGGGCGACTACGCGGCTTTCGCAAACCGCGTGCACGAACTCGCGATCAATCCGCGGCTGCTCGGTGAGCTGAAGCGCAAGGCGCGCAGCTACGCCGAGCAACGTCTGGACATGAACGTCATGTTGCGTGCGTACGAACTGGCGTTCGATGCGCTGCTGGCCGATGGACAGCATCGACTCGGCACGCCGTCGGCGTCGGATCGCGAGGGTTGAAATGAATTCGGTCAAGATCGTGGGTGCCGGAGCGCTGGGCCGCGAAGTTCTCGCGGCGCTGCGCGTGCTCGGCGACGAGGTGCGGTGCTTTCTCGTCGAGCCCGGGTTTGCCGGAGCACCCATTCGCGGGATTCCCGTCCAGCAGATCGAGCAACGAGATGACACGTGGGGCGACGCACGTTATGTGCTCGCTGTCGGCGTCAACGACGCGCGCCTGAGACTGACGCAGACGCTCGGCGAAACGGCCGAGTATGCAACCGTGATTCATCCCGCTGCCGTCATCGGCCCGTATGTGGAAATCGCGGCGGGCGCCATGATCATCGGACGAGTGAGCATGACCACTGACATCGGAATTGGACGGCATTCGCTCATCAATCCCGGCTGCAATATTTCGCATGATTGCAGAGTCGGCGACTTCGCGAGCCTCGGCCCGGGCGTGTCGCTCGCTGGCAGGGTGACGATCGAGGAGGGCGCCAATCTCGGCGTCGGCGCTGTGGTGGCGCCCGGCGTCGTGGTAGGCGCATGGTCGACGGTGGGTGCGGGCGCCGTCGTGATTCGGAATGTCGAGCCCGGAGCAACCGTTGTGGGCGTACCCGCGCGTCCTATCGTCAGGCGCCCGTTGCAGGGCGTGTAAGCGGTTCGAATGAACTGCGCGTGTTCGTCGTGGCCGAGAATGGACTGGCCGCTGGGTGAGAACATGGAACCCGAGCATTTGCTCGACCCATTCGATACATATCAAATATGAGTACCGAAAAGATCAAGGTTTTGATTCCCCAACTGCCTCGGACGGATGCAATCCTGCCGTACATGAGGCGGATTGACGAGACGAGAACCTACAGCAACTACGGCCCGCTTGCGACCGAGTTTCGCGATCGATTGAGTGCGCTGACCGGCGCAACGGGTGTGACGATCACGAGCAACGGCACGACGGCAATCGAAGTCGCGCTGAGGATTCGTGCCCGGAAGGGCGCGCGCTATTGCCTGATGCCTTCTTACACGTTCATCGCGAGCGCACACGCCGTCTGCAACGCAGGCCTCACGCCTTATCTGCTCGACGTGTCGGAGCGTACGCTCACGCTCACTCCGGAACTGGTAAAGGCCGCACTGCGCGATCTAGGCGAAGCGCCGGCCGCGGTGCTGGTCGTGAGCGCGTTCGGCGCGCCACCGGATCAGGCGGCGTGGCAGGCATTCGAAGATGAGACCGATATTCCGGTCGTCTTCGACGCCGCAGCAGCGACGACTTCGATCAGATCGGTAGGCAAACAGCCGTTGTGCGTCAGTTTGCATGCCACCAAGGCGCTGGGCATCGGCGAGGGCGGCGCGATACTCTGTTCGGACAAGAGCCTGATCGAGCGCGCCACGGCCATCACCGGCTTCGGTTTTCTCGGTGCGGAGCGCGTGTCGGCCATTCGCGCGGGCAACTATCGTATTTCTGAGTACTCCGGCGCGGTCGGGCTGGCTGTACTCGACGCATTGCCCGAACGGCTGGCGGAGCTGCAGCGCCTCACTGACGGCTACCGCGCGCGAATTGGTTCGGACAAACGGTGCCGGTTCCAAGAGGGCGTTGGCGAGACGTGGTTTACGATGACGCTCAATGTGATCGTGCCGGAAGATTCGGTGGCGGCGACGGTGAGGCAGCTCGACGAAGCGCAGGTCGAGTGGCGACGCTGGTGGGGTTTCGGCTGCCACAAGCATCCGGCATTCGCAGACGTGCCGCGCGGCGATCTGACGACGACCGAGTCGATCTCGCAACGGGTAATCGGCCTGCCTTTCCATAACCTTCTCTCCGATGACGATCTGGATCGAATCGTTCGATGCTTGCCATGAGCCAGACGCCCTTACTGTCTTACATCGTTCTGTCGTATAACTACGAGCACTACATCGACCACACCATTCGAAGCATTCTGCGGCAGACCGTGCAGGACTTCGAGATCGTAGTCGTCGACGATTGTTCGAAAGACAACTCAGTGGAAGTCGTAAAGAGCTTCCGCGATCCGCGCATTCGCCTGCTGTGCAACGAGAGGAACCTTGGCGGTGCAGGTAGCTATAACCGTGCCGTGTCGGCGGCGCGGGGCGAATGGCTCGTCAACCTGGACGCTGATGACTGGATCGCGCCGCACAAGGCGGAAGTCCAGCTCGAGTTGGCGGCGAAGCGCCCGGAACTGGACATCATCGGCAGCTATGTCGTATTCCTCGATGCCGATGGTGCGCCCCACCCGAACGCCGAGGTGCTGGAAAACACGGTCAACCAGCCGCATGAATTTGGTCGCGTCGACACCTGGGTGGGCACCAATAACCTCTGCCGGTCGTCGGTGATGATGCGGCGTTCAGCGCACATGAGGATCGGCCTGGACGATCCAAACATGGCGCGCGCGCCCGACTATGAACTCTGGACGCGCGCCCTGCGCGAAGGCTGCGGTATCGCTACCGTGCCGGAGAAGCTCACCTACCTGCGGTTGCATTCAAGCGGTGTGACTCACGCCGATCCGCTCGGCACGCTGCTGGAGCTTGCCTACGCGATGTTGCGCAACCTGATGCCGCTTGCAGAGCGACGCGCACTGTACCCGACGATCCAGCGGATCTTGGCGTGGGTCTGCCGCAATCACGAATTGAGCCGACTAGCCCCGATCGAACGCTATCGTTTGATCGGGATGCTGATGCAGGCCACGGAAGTCGGCGATTTCGCGAGCTTCAAGGCTGCGCTATCGGACTCGAAGCATGACGCGGAATGGGCGACGACCGGGCGCCGCGCGTTGGCCTTGTTCAGCGACGGCGCAGGTCCATATCAGGACGTGCGGACGCTGCAAAGGGAAGTTGCTGCGCAAGTCGCCGCGGTCGACTGGTGGCGTCAGCGCGCCCAGACGTGGGAGCGGGAGTACATGAACGCAGCCCGCGCTTCTTGAGTCTCCCGGTGCGTCTCCGAGCAATCAAAGTGCGCTTGCACGAATGGCCCGAGTCTCGAGCCCCGTTTCGTTAGAATAATGAACAAGCCCAATATACTCGTACTGCTTCCGTTTCTCGTTCAGGGCGCGCTGTCCATCAGCGTCATGCGCGCTATGAGAGCCCGAGGCTTCGAGGTCGCCATCGCATACTGTGACGATGCCTCGTCGGTCTACAAGCCCGATGCGCTCGAGGATTTCGCGGCCGATGGTTGCGCGATCAACCTGATCGGTGTGAATCATCCGCATAGGCCGCAATTGCTTTTGAAGGAAATCGACGACCGCGGCATCGACCTGGTTCTGCAAATCGGCGCGAGTGACCTTTACCACCAGCTGCCGTATATCAAGGAGCGCCGTCCGGGGCTGCGGCTCGTCGACACGCTCTACAACGAGTTTGGCCACACCCTCAACCACTTTCTCTACGAGAGCTGCTACGACGGCGTCATTGTCGAGAGCGAGTACATGCGACGCTTCGTCGAGCATTCCTCGCTCAAGCAGGACCCGAACGTCGTGGTCGCGCCTAATGGCGTTGATCTCGAGAAGTTCCGTCGTGCGAGTGTGCCTGCAGCGAATCGTTCACTCACAGTGGGCTACATCGGGCGGATGTCGGATGAAAAGAACCCGCTTGGTTTCGTGTCGATGGCGGAGGCGCTCGTCGCTAAGGGGCTGGATGCGTCCTTCGAGCTCTACGGCGGCGGTATTCAGGCGGACGCGGTGCGCCAACGGATAAACGACAGCGAAGCGAGTTCGCGTATCAGGTATCGGGGCTTCATCGAGCACACGCCCGAAGCACTGCATGGCCTCGATGTGCTCGTGGTGCCGTCGAAGTTCGATGGACGTCCCAACATCGTCATGGAAGCCAATGCTTGCGGCGTGCCCGTGATCGCCTCGCCGGTGGGTGGTGTACCGGAGATGCTCGAAGAGGGACGGAACGGCTATCTTGCTTTTCCTGGCGACACCATGCGCATCGCTGAGCTTCTCACTGAGTGGATCGAGCATCCCGAAGTCCTGCAACGCTTGAAGGACACTTCACTCGAACTCGCGCATGAGCGCTTTGGTCGAGAAACGATGCTCGATACTTATGATCAGGCATTTTGCAGCTTTGCTCAGCAACGCGAAGCGCTTCGAGTAGATCTCGGCGACATGCGCACGCAGCCGGACGAATCGCTTTCGGATCGATGAGAAAGCGCGCGCTTATCGGGCGTTTCCTTGACGCAATGTTGCCTTGCTGACCGGTCGGCAGATGCAAGATTTGAGCGCTGAGTCGCCCACCACGGAGCTTAAGGCGCTGCGGCGCGCACGTTGCGTTGCGCATCGACAGTTCATGAACGTTTCGGCCCTTTCGGCACCGTCACATGGCAATCTAATCATTTTGCTGTCGGTTAATCATCAGACGTAATAGAAAACCAGGTTCAGTCATAAGGGCGTCGCCGAAGTCGGAAGCAAAGGCTCAACGAAGAACAAGCGATTGCCAGGTGAAATCAATCACCAAAATCCCGTTGTTCGGTGCTTTAGAGATCTTTCGGCTCTTTTTCTGGTGAAGCCGCCTTTTTGTGCTCGTCGTGTAACGAGTATGATAAAAGGAAGGGTGCTTTAAGCGATTTTTGCGTATTTCATTTGAAAAGTCCGATGATCGAAGTCAAAGAAGAGGTCTATGCACTTGTCACGACGACGCGTGCATTGTTGTTGGTTGAACTCCATTCGAAACGCGTTACTCCGCTCGAATGGGACCGAGGGGAATACTACGGCCTGTCATGGTTCCCGCACAGCGAGGATCTCGTTCTCAGTCATTCGCTCATCGACAACGCCAAACTACAGGATTTGACGGCGTATGCGCAGTCGGAAGTGGGCATCCTGTCGATAGGCGATCGGAGCACTCAAGGGTTTCTTTCGCAGCCTCATCAGATCGTATGTGGCTCGGATGGCCGCGTTATTTGCACGAATACCGGTCGCAACGCTATCAGCGTGTTGGACCCGTCCCGTCCGGATGTGGTCCAGGAGGCACGTATTTCGTCCGGGCGCTGGGATCGGCTCGATTCGCATGAAGTCATAGGCGATCACCTCAACTCGGTGTTCGAGAGAGATGGTCACCTGTACGTCATTGCTCATGGTCACGGCAAAGGCTCGGCACTCGCCATCTTCAGTTATCCTGAAATGAGTTTGCTGAGCGTCGAGCCCGTGAAGAATCGCACGGGCCTTCACAATATTTGGATCACCTCCGAAGGGCAGCGTATCGCCTGTCATAGCGAATCGGGATCTTTGATCGAACTGAATTCCAATGCTGTTCTTTGGGAGTCGGGCTGCCCTATCTACACGCGCGGCCTCGCCGCGACAGCGGATTTCGCGCTAATCGGAGAGAGCGAAAAGTCTAGCCGTGAGTTGCGGCGCGCGACGATGAGCGGGCTATGGATGCTTGACCGGAAAACGTGGCAACCCGTCGACTTTTTCCATCTCGGGCCATATGGAGGCGTTCATGACGTTCGCTTGTTAAACGTTAGCGACGAAGCACATCATGGCCACGTCTTCGCCGGAACGAGGGCACTTCTCGCCCACGACCGGGACAAGGAGCGAGTCGCCAACCGCATTCGCGCGTCGAAGCGCAGACAGCACTCGCGCGAGGCGTGGAAAACGTTTGAATTTGTGTTCGGGACGCCTCAGGTTCGCGCCGATAATGCCTTGAAGGTCGCTCAGGACCAGCTTTGTCTCATGACCCGAACGGAAACGGAGTCGAACGTGTCGAGCGAGTTTGATTTCGACTATGCCTTCGAGGGGACCGAAGCAGGGGGCCATATTTCCGTGGTTACGTATCGAGGCTCGGGCTCCGATACCGACATGAACGCCGTGCTCATTCAACGGGTCAGTGAAAGTGAAGCTACACTGTCCCGATGGCTCCACGACGGCCGGCACTGGGAGTCGCACGGACCGGTGCCCCTGGCGGGGATACCGTTACGCGGGAGGGTTCAGGTCGCACAAAGTGAAAAGCGCCTGCAACTGCTGATCGACGGGCGCGAAATTCCGCAAGAGTATATGGATGGCATGGAGGGGCGACTCGGTATCCGCTGGTGCGGTGCGGCCTTGTTTGCGGCGGAGTGACGCGTGACCTCATAGCTCGTGACTGAAGGAAAATAGCTGCGCTGACACGCATACAAGTGCGTGCACGGCGAATATCGACTAATTCAGCTGTCGCACAGCCTTGCCCCGATTTGACTTAATGGGCGCACCAGTTTGATATGGGCACGAGTCATGCTGAATGTCATTAGATATGGTACAGACCATTGCGAGATTCACCGTGCGAGTCACCATGGAACCAGGTACCGAACAGGCTCGCGTGGCTCGCCTTCGAAGCTAGTCCGAATAGACTGACTTCGGAGGCCGGCGCTACCGCGTCGCTGCAAATTCGACTTGATAAGACTCTCGGACTGGAGTCAAAGGGCAATGCATCGTGAGCTTGAGCTATTGTGATCTGTTAATCATTGATGAGATGCTGCCGTGCGATTTTTCGCCGTTCCGGACGCTGGAATACACGCACTATCTGAACTATTTCGGATCCTCCGTACTTCTATCGACGGAAGGCTGGCACGCCTGGGTCTCGAATCTGGGCTTTGACCAGCAACTTGCGGAAAGCGAGTTCGACGACAGCATCAAAGCGAAAATCGATCGGTTTTCCTCATTTTCCTCGATTGTGCCGAAGCTAGCATATGTCACGTTCTTGCACAACGCCTGGCAGGTCTTTCCGCACTTAACGGAGCGTCGTATTCCGTTCGTCCTGCAGCTTTATCCCGGCGGCGCCTTCGAGCCCAACGTGTCATCGAGCGATGAAATGTTGCGCAAGATCGCTCACTCGCCGTTGTGCCGCAAGATCATCGTGACGCAAAAGCTTTCGCGCGACTACCTCCTCGAAAACATCGGATGCGATTTGTCGAAAATCCAATTCATCTACGGCGGGGTATACAACACGCGAAACGGATTCGATTTCACGCGCGATAAGAAACTCTTCGGAAGGGACAAGAGCACGCTCGACATCTGTTTCGTTGCACATCGGTATGGCGACGATATAAAGAAGAAGGGTTATGACAAGTTCGTGGCCGTGGCCAAGGCATTGACCTCACAGTTTGAGGCTGTGCGCTTTCATGTAGTGGGGGATTACACACCGGATCAGATCCCGCTCGAACATGCCTCGGCCAGCATTACATTTCACGGCAAACAGCCCGGAAGCTTTTTCAAAGAGTTTTACCCGAGCATGGATATCATATTGTCCGTGAATCGGCCATCGGAGGATCATGGAGGCGCGTTCGACGGCTTCCCCACGGGCGCTTGCATGGAGGCGGGCTTTCGCGGCGTGCTCAACTGCGTGAGCGACCCCCTGAACCTCAACGTCGCGTTCACGGACGGAGAGGACATCATGCTCGTCGATCTCGATACCGACAAGACTATCCAGAGACTATCTGGACTCCTGAGCGAGCCAGAGAAGCTCTACGAGCTGGCGTATGCGAACTGGCGACGGTTCCTGGACGTATTCGACACCGACCGTCAATTGTGGGGGCGCACGCGCATCCTCTCTGACGAACTGCTGAATCAGGAACCTCTGATCGTGCGCCCATCGCCGCAACTGAGCCTGATGGATTCCAGAATTCTTGAGCCCGTTCGTGTGGAAGGGAGACAGGCGCTCGCTATCGAAAAGGAAGTGTCCCGTCAGTTAGACGTCAATCTGCAGGATGCGGTGACGCGGCACGATAATTTGGCGGTTGCCTACGCGACCCTCGCAGAAGGATTCGAAGCGGTTCGCACCGAAAACGTTTCACTAAACGAGCGTCTCGTGACACTGACCGAACGCCTTACGGCGCTGAACGAGCGTCTCGCGACGCTGACCGATGAACTCGATTCTGCACGCGAGCAGGAGGCCGAGAGAGCGTCGCAAGCGCTCGAAATCGAGGGAGCGCTGAATGACTGCAAACTCGAGATAGAGTCGCTCAATAACGCGATAGCCGCCCATGAAAGTGAGCGCGAAAGATTTCCTGATGGTCATTTGGAACGTGTCACCCTCAGAATGTTGCGCTCGCGCTATTTCATGTCGCTTCGCACAACGGTATCGCGCGCGCGTAATCGCAGTTTGCGCTCGAATCAAAGCAACAAGGTTATCAAATGAGCGTAGGTAACGACGTACGTGCTTCGACGACAACACAAGGCTTTAGCGCTGACAACTACGCCGTCATCCTGACTTGCAGCGACATCGACAAGCACAAGCACAACGAATGCTTCAGCAATGAACTCACGCCCGCGTTTCTGGCTCAAGGTTTGTCCGTACGGAAGCTCGATTATCTGCGAGAAGTCCGAGCGGTATCGGACGCGATTCGTGACGAACACTGCGTTTTCTTCGTCTGTTTCAACGGTTTTGGCTCGGAACTCCTGCACGCGGCCGGGCAGCCCGGCATACTTGCGTCGGTGTTCGAGTATTACGGCAAACCGGTGTTCGACTTCATGCACGACTGTCCCGTCCACGAATCGATGGCGCATCAGATCGCCTCGGTCGGAGAATTCCGGCGTTTGCTCTCAACCGACTACACCTACGCGCACATCGCGCGGCTGCTCGGCGTGAAAAACGTGCGAGCAGTCTCCAGTATCACGTTTCCGAATACGATCACCGAAGGGCAGCGCTCTCACGCGTCGCGCAGTATCGAGGTTTTGCTTCCAGTCGGACTGTCTCGTCCGGACGAAACGCGCCAACGATTCGCGCGTGCCCGCAACCACAAAGACCGAGTTTTTCGTGAGCTTTTCGAGAGCGTCGTGGAATTCTCGCTCAAGAATCTGAACGTCGATCCTCTAGTCGAGATCCTGCTGGCCTGTCAGGAGGCCGGGGTTTACGCCGACATGCACGATCCGGACATGCGTTTTCTCATCACGTCCGTCGTGGACTACGTCAAGTTCGAGCGGCGCGATCGTCTGGTCAGAGCCATCAATCACTTGCCGGTGACGGTCATATCCGACTACGACGTAAAAGAGTTTTACGCGAACTCCAGACTGAGATCGATCGGTCAAAGATCGTTTCCGAGTTTGCTACGCACGATGAATGACGCGAAGTGCGTGATCTGTCCGCTGCCGCATCACACCGGTTTTCACGAGCGCGCGCTTGCCTCGTTTACAGCGGGCGCGGGCGTGATCGCCAGCCCCAACGAAATTCTGGAGACACACTTCGTTCAAGGCCGCGACATGCTCACGTACCAGTCCGAGGATGACCTTGCCGCCATGCTCGAGGACGTGTTTGCCGGCCGGCTCGATCTCGAGCCGCTGGCGCGCAGCGGACGCGAACGTGCACTTTCGAGGTTCCCGTCTATGGCGATCGTCGAGACCATCATCTCGATGTGGAGGCACCACCCGGGAGGCGCCATCAAACACGCGACCTCGATGTCGAAAGCGTCTCAAGCAAAGATTACTGATCCACTATGAAATGCAATCAGTTCATTGAACCGAGTGGTGCTGACCTCGTTCGTCATCCGGTGGCGATCAGCCGAGATCAGCGCGAGCGGAAGCAGGGACATCGCGGGCAGGTCGTCTGGATTACCGGACTGCCCGGATCGGGGAAGTCCACGATTGCCTATGCGATCGATCGCCGTCTGAATATCGAAGGGATTGAATCCGTCGTGCTGGACGGTGATGCGCTGCGCATTGGCTTATGTTCAGATCTCGGATTCTCGTGCGAAGATCGTAACGAGAATGTCCGTCGAGCGGCGGAAGTCGCTAGGCTCTTCCTGGAGAGAGGGATGGTCGTGGTGGTCGCTCTGGTTTCGCCGCTGCGCGAGGCCCGCGAGCGCGCCCGGGAAATCGTATCCGCTACCGATTTCCTGGAGGTGTTCTGCTCCTGCCCTCTGGTCGTCTGCCAGCAGCGTGATCCCAAGGGGCACTACGCAAGAGCCAAGGCAGGGAGCATGACGCAATTCACTGGTGTTTCGTCGCCCTATGAAATGCCACTTGCACCCGACGTTGTTCTCGACACCGAGAACGAATCGATAGAAGCGTGCGTGGAGCGGGTGAGTACAACCGTGCTCGAGCGTATTCGTCGCTGATGCATATCCGATTCGGGCACCGCGACATTGCAATCGCTAGCGGATACGAGGGATCGCCGCGCGGGAATAATCGACGCTCGGGAAAAGGGGGCGCGTCGGTTCAATTCAGACGCGACCCGTCGAAACGACGCATCAACTGTGGTCTCGAGTTGACTGTCATTGCGATCAGGCCGATAGCGGGATGACCAGGGAACGAATGTCGCGAGAAGACATCGGGCTCGTCCGACATACTCGTGCGCGGCCCGGGCTCGAACGTAGTTGTTCTCTCGCCCGCTGCTCGCGCTGAATTGCCGGCTTGTGTGATCGCTTGCGGTCCGAAGCAATGCCGCCCTTCGCCGTCGAACTAACCTCGTTCGAGCTGCGCACTTCGATGAGAAACCGAAGTGCGCATCGCAGCGAAGCCGGGTCGATGGTTAAGCTTAGCGAGTTGTGAAAAGTCCGCTAGCGTGGCATGTTTTTCCATTGTGAAACAACGATTCGAGCCAGCCGATCGGGGGAGAAGCGCTCGCGGGCGACTCGCTCTCCATTGGACGCCATCTCCTGAAGGTCTATTTGACCTGCCAAAGCGCTGTCCAGCAAGCTGGCAAGATGCTCTGGGGTTCTGTAGGTCAACATGTCGCGTCCTTGCCAGAAATTCGTTTCAAGAACTTCGTTCGGCGCGGCGAAGACGGTCGCGCCGGCGGTAAATGCCGCCAAGGCGCGCTCGTGAAATCCAGTGTAGTGCGGCAGCGGGCATAGCACTATCTTCGAATCGCCCATCGTGTCGATCAGCTCGGGAAACGAGCGGTCCTTCATCAACCTCAGCTTCGAACCAGCAAACCGATGCGATACGTCGCGATCGGAAACAACCGTGACGGGTAGACGAGAAATCGCGCGCACGAGCCGGTCGCGTCGGGCGAACTTCACATAATCGAGAATGGCTGTGACGAGGAAGCGGATATCCGGATCCTGAAAATTGACCGCGATATTCCCTTCCTGGCATGCGATGAGCGTTTGCGTCAACGGATCCACAGTCAGGTCATCGACTGCGATTGCAGTCACGCTGTCGAACAGTTCGCGGAATAGCCGATCACGGTACGATACCGGCGCGCGGAATCTGTCGATCACTACTTGCGGGTCGCATAGTCCAACCGGTAACAGAATCTCGATGGACCGAATGGCGAGCGGCTTTGTCGGTACCGGAACCGCTTCCGGAAATGTGATGCTCGGCACAGTTTGAACGCTTCTGGCGCCAAGCATTCGCGAAAGATGGGCGTACGAATAGTCCGTGAAAAGCGCCTTGCGAAACTGTCCCACCGATTTGAACTGATGCTGCATCGTTTCGTGCACAGGGCAGTCGTGCATGAGGTCGAACAGGGGCTTGCGCCACAACTCGAAAGCCGACACGAGCTTACCAGGCGTACCTGACGCGTGCACCAGCTCCGAACCAAAGCCGTTGAAGCAGACAAAGAACTGGCAGTTGTCGTCGCGCATTGCCTCGGAAAGCTGGCGTATGTCGCGAACGTAATCAAGGGACAGCAGTCGCACGCCCAGTGTAGATAACGCTTTGACCAGTTCGCGCGCAAACGTCTCGTTGTGCTTGTGCCGGTCGATGTCGTTACGAATGAGCAGAACCGCGTAAGCATCGGCCGAAACTGAGCGGACTGCGCTCTCGAAGATAATAGGTGCTGCTCTGGTCATGTCTGCTTTTCGTTCTGGACAGTCAAGTGTTGACGGCGAGGATCGAGCCGCGAATAGCTCATTCTGATCGACATTGCGGGCCTCGATTTAAGCAGTCGGAGCACGCCTTTCTCGACTCGACCGAACGGAGCTGCATCGACCATTGCCTGAATGACGCGCCGGGCTTCTTCGCTCCGAAGAAGTGCCTCCATCTCCTTCAATTCGATCTCTGCCTGGAGGCGCGAGATTGTCGAATTCAACTCGAGTAGGGTGCCGTTGAGCGCATTGATGTCTCCGTGCAAGGCCGAGTTTTCAAAGTAGAGGCGTGAGATAGTCGCATTCAGCTCGGGTATGGTGCCGTTGAGCGCGCTGATATTCTCATGCAGCGTCGCGTTCTCAAGGCGTAAAGCCTCAAACCCTTCCGCAAGCGTCTTGTACTCGCCAAGCAGGCCGCCGTGCTGATTCTCGTAGTACTCGATAACCTGGCTATAGTCGGCTCTCAGCGACTCATACGCTGTGGCAACCGTGTTGTATTGCTCCAGCAAGTTACGGTAGTGGCCGTTCGCTTCTTCGACCTGATGGCGCATTCCATTGTCGCCGAAATCGCTATCCATCATGCTCCGGTTCGGCGCTGGACGAACGATCAGATACTCGGGGCGCAAAAGCTCCGCCGTGATGAGACGCGTACGGCGCCAAAGCTGATAATCCGTGTCGAATACTTCGAGGAATTTCTGCCAGTTTGCGTAAGCGACGTCGTACAGGCGCTCGGTGTTGCTGATCAGCTTCGACAGCCGGTCGATCGTTTTCTGAGTGTCAAGGTCCACAAGGACGAAATCGACATCGTCCGTGAACGCAACATTGAGATCCAACGGATCACTGATGCAGTTGAGCACACCTCGAAAGCCCGCTTCCATGCACGCGCCGGTCGGGAAGCCGTCGAATGCGCCTTTTCTACTCTCCGTCGGCCGGTTCACCGACAGAATGATGTCCATGCGTGGATAGAACTCGCGGAAGAACGCGTTTGGCTGCTTGCCGTGGAACGTCATCGTTCGTTCTGCGGCACCCAGCGGAATCTGGTCGGGTGTGTAGTCCCCCACGACGTGAAAGCGAACATGCTCAAACCGCTCGCTCAGCGCTTGCGCGACCGCAACGAATTGGTCGTATCCCTTCTTTTTCGTGTCGTCGCCGTATCGATGCGCCACAAAACAGATGTCGACCGTGTCTTTGTGCGTGCCGAAGCGCTGCTTGTCGCGGGAAAAGTCGAAGTCATTACGCGTGTCGTAGACGCCGCCATAGATGAGTTCGATTTTCGCGGGGTCGCATTTGATCTTCTCGAGCAAATAATCGCGCGAGAGATTTTGCGTCACGATGATTTTTCGGCACAGGGGCGAATGCGCGATCGTCATGAGCCTTTGATCGCTTGCCTCGACGTTCAGCTCGAATCCGCCACCCGGGTAGAGCTGCAGAATGAACGGAATGTTTCGCTCGGCGAGCGCCGGGAGCATTTGCCAGGCATTGTGCAGGAACGTGATATACGCGAGCTTCGGAACCGTATCCCTGAAGAACGAAAACGGATGAATTCGTTCCTTGATTGATGGGCTCAGTTTGCTCGAGGAAAGTTGTTCTTCGAAGCGAAGATTCGACGCCCAAGAATGCCATCCCTCCGTGCAAATGAGCTGCGCCGTATCGAAGTGACTCAGATAATGCGAGTACTCGATCGTTCTAAAGGGCGAGAAGTCACACGGAAGCATCTCGTCGACGATCAAAAGATCGCAGAAGCCCGGCTCGCGGACTACATTCAATTGTGTCATTGAGGTAATGTGAAATGCGGCGCTTGCCCGCGACGCCTGCGCATGGAGTTAAAGCGTCGGGACTTCCTGCTCGATCAGATCTTCGACAAACGATCCTGCTTGCGTCGTGCGTGCGTGCGCCGCGGAAGGAAAACACGCGACAATCCGGTCGAAATCTTCGTCCTTGAGCCCATCGTGACAAGGCACGCCAATCACCGTCGGAGCGACCTTGTTGGTGACGGCAAGGCCGAAGGTCGGACAATCCGCAAACGCAGGATGCCGATGGCAACCAAGGCCCCACCAGCGACGCCACTGAATTTCCTGAGCGTCGAGTTTTTCGATGGTCGCCTTCACATCGTCCGGTTCGACGATGATGTTCAAGCTCATCGTTACCCAGTCTCCCACACCTTCTTGAAGGCGCGCGCGACGTCCCGTCGCTTCGAGCCTGGTCCGGTATGCGAAGGCGACGTTTCGAAGCATTTCGACCTTTGTAGGAAGTGCATCGAGCGCAGCCAGGCCCACAGCCGCTGCATATTCTGAAATCCGAAAGTTTCCGCCACGAAGGGCAGACGTGCGCTCGACACCCATGAATCCGAAGCCGGTCATCGCTGTGGCGCGCTGTCCGAACTCCGCATCGGAACTCAGGATGGCTCCGCCTTCGCCGATACCGAGTACTTTTGTCGCGTGGAGACTGACGCAGACGGGAGCGTGTCCGACGTGATGAAGCGCCGTCACGGCCGCGGCCGCATCGAACACCACCGGAATTCCGTTGCGAACTTCGAAACGCGCCCAGCCTTCCTGATCAATGGGGGCACCGAATGCGCTGATCACCAGAACGGCAGCCGGCTGTTCTGGCAATCGCGGAAGGACTGCCTCCACGAGTTCCGGCGTCAGAACAAGCGACACGGGATCGATGTCGACGAACGCCGGAGTGAGCCCGACGTTGCAGACGGCATGTGCACTTGCCACAAACGTGAAAGATGGCATGACACAGAGCTTGCGGCCCGGCAACGCCTTAAGACGCAATGCAATTTCAATTGCCGATGTGCCGTTCGAAGTCAAGGTTACTGACTCCGAACCCGTTGAGCCGCCCAGTCGTTGCGCAAACTCAGTCGCTAGCGGGCCGAAGTTACTGTAGATGCGCGCAGAGTCGATGCGATGAAGATAGGGTTCGATTTGCGCGATGGTAGGGAGCGAAGGAACAAGCACCTTGACCGGTAAATTTGACATAGATTTTTCAAAAAATTACAGTCTCGTTGGGATTGTACTCGTCCGCCCGCAATATTTTTTGCTTTTATGCAACTATTTCAGAAATTCGTGCTTGCATTGACTTCTGGCAACTGCTTCGGGCGCCGCTCGGACATCTCAGTTTTATGAACTGTCGTTTAACGGAAACACGAAGTTCAAGCGCGACTGAGGCGAATAAAAGTGCGCGGACGTCAGGCGGTCTAAGTTTTCGGTTGAGAAACGAACCTGTACAGGCATCGACTTTCCGCCTTTGGCGTTGACGTCCCTGACCAGCCATTGTGATTAGTTGATCGCGGCGCGACTTGCAAGGGGCGCAGACGCGCTTGGGCCGCCCGGACGCCATGAATAGATCTGCGCGAGATTAAGCATCTTGTTTTAGAGAGAGCGTTGTCGATTGCTGGCCAGTCATCCCGCGCGATCCCGGCTTGGGGTTACCTCGAATAGGAACAGGCGGCGGTGTCCGGCTGATGATCAGGCTACTTCATTGTTGTGAATGATGAAGCGCCGCAGCTTCGGCTGTTGCTGAACGCGAACCTCGTGTCGTGCGCGGCACTGACGCACCCCCCGCGGTTGCCGAAACGGGCGACTTTAAGGACAATCGGGGCGTCTTCAACCAGCCAGCCCGGTCCGTTTGTCTTTTCGTGGCGCGGACACCCTGCCAGTCCGATGAACACGACCTCACCGCGCCGCCCGTCGGGCGATCGCCCTGATCCCGCCATTACGCTCAGCATCTCGATCGTGGTCTACCGGCCCGACGCGGCGTTGCTCGCGCGCACCGTCGAAACGCTCGAAGCGGCGCTGGCGCAACTGCACGACGTCGCCGGCCGGCCGATGCTCTATCTGATCGACAACGGCAATCCGGGCGAACTCGCCACGCTGCCGGTGCCGTCCGACGCTGAATTCGACACGGTCGTGATCGCGGGGCACGGTAACGTCGGCTACGGGCGCGGCCACAATCTCGCGATCGAGCGCGCCGACAGCCGCTTCCATCTGATCCTCAACCCGGACGTCGAAATCAACGCCGACGGCCTGCGCCGCGCGCTCGCCTTCCTGCGCGACTCGCCGGAGACGGGACTGCTCGCGCCGTGGATCGGCGGCGACGACGGCCGTCAGCAATATCTCTGCCGCCGTTATCCGGCCGTGTTCGACCTGTTCGTGCGTGGCTTTCTGCCGTCCGGCATGCGCAAGCCGTTCGCGCGGCGTCTCGCGCGCTACGAGATGCGCGACGTCATCGGCGACAAGGACGTCGTCTGGGATCCGCCGATCGTCAGCGGCTGCTTCATGCTCTTCCGGACCGACGTGCTCACGTCGATCGGCGGTTTCGATCCGCGCTATTTCCTCTACTTCGAGGATTACGACCTGAGCCTGCGCACGCGGGACGTCGCGCGCGTCGTGTATGTGCCGTCGGTGCGCATCCTGCATCACGGCGGCGGCGCGGCGAAGAAGGGCTCGGTGCACATCAAGCTGTTCGTCACGTCGGCGTATCGCTTCTTCAACCGTTTCGGCTGGAAGTGGCTATGAACGCGCCAAGCGGACGCATCGCGGTGACGGGCGCGAACGGCTTCGTCGGCCGCGCGGTGAGTCGCGCCTTGCTCGCGCGCGGCATCGCGGCGACGGCGCTCGTGCGGCGCGGCGCGGATGCCGAGCCGGGCGTCGAGGTGCGTCATGTCGACGGGCTCGAATCGCTCACGTCCGATGCATTCGCAGGCTGCGACGCGGTGATCCATCTGGCCGCGCGCGTGCACGTGATGGCCGACGCGGCCGCGCAGAAGCAATCGGCGACGCAGGCGCAAGCGGTGCTCGATGCCTACCGGGCGACCAATGTCGAGGGCGCGCTCGCCGCCGCCGAGGCCGCGCGGCGTGCGGACGTCACGCGCTTCGTGCTGATGAGCAGCATCAAGGCGCTGGGCGAGAGCGACCCGGGGCGCCCGTTCACCGAAGACGACGAACGGCGTCCGCCCGATGCCTACGGCGTGTCGAAGGCCGAGGCCGAAGTCAGGCTGCTCGAATTCGGCAGCCGCACGGGCATGGAGATCGTCGTCGTGCGGCCGCCGCTCGTCTACGGCCCGGGCGTGCGCGCCAATTTCCTCGCGATGATGAACGCCATCGCGCGCGGCATTCCGCTGCCGCTCGGCGCGCTCGATGCGCGGCGCAGTCTCGTTTCCGTCGACAATCTCGCGAGTGCGGCGATCGAATGCGCGCGGCATCCGGCCGCGGCCGGCCGGGTGTTTCATGTGACCGATGGCGAAGACCCGAGCGTGGCGGACCTTGCGCGCAAGCTCGGCGAACAGCTCGGCAAGCCGGCGCGGCTCGTTCCGGTGCCGGCGGGCGTGCTGCGCGGCCTCGCGCGCATCGCGGGCAAGACGGCGCAAATCGAGCGATTGACGGGCAACCTGCGCGTGGATTCGAGCCGCATCCGCGACACGCTCGGCTGGCAGGCGCCCCAAACGCTGAATGAGGGACTGGCTGCGACGGCTGCGTGGTTTAAATCGCGGTAACTCCGAGTAAATGATGAAACGAAGTTTTAGCCTTGAAAGCCTTGCGCGCTTGCTGGCAAGCTAAATAGCGGGATTCGCCACAATATTTATCGTTATTCGTCAGACTTTTTAAAATGAATCGGGCGAACGATCGCGTATCCTTCAGGGTTTTGTCGCGCAAAAAATCGCCAAGACGATTCGCGCCTGTCGCTCCGATAACCAAATAGACCTGCATGCCGTTTTCGTTTCTCGAAGCTTCGTCGCCGATGGCCGCGATACCGGTCGCGGTATCGGCTTTCATCGTCTGCGCGCTGATTCTTCAGGTGCTCGTTCGCACGGGTCTCGCGTGGCGTCTCGCCACCGACGTTCCCAACGAACGCTCGCTGCACGAGCGGCCGACGCCGCGCGTCGGCGGCTGGGGCATTGTGCCGGTCGCCATCGTGGCGCTGCTGGCCACGGCGCCGTCGATGTGGCTCGTCGCCGCAGCCGCCCTGTTCCTCGCCGCGGTCTCGCAGATCGACGACCGGCGCGGCCTGCCCGCGCGCGTGCGCTTTGCCGCGCATCTGTTGGCGGTCGTCGTCGTGATCGCCGCGCATCCGGCGGACGTGCCCTGGTGGGCGCTCGCGATCGTCGGCTTTCTGATGCTGTGGCTCGTCAACCTGTATAACTTCATGGACGGCTCGGACGGCCTGGCGGGCGGCATGGCGCTCTTCGGGTTCGCCGGATACGCGCTCGCGGCGCTGGCCGGACCGGCTCCCGACGCGGGGCTCGGTCTCGCGAGCGCGGCAATCGCGGGCGCGGCGGCCGGATTTCTGACCCTTAATTTCCATCCGGCGCGGATTTTTCTCGGCGATTCCGGGTCTATTCCGTTGGGCTTTCTCGCGGGCGCCCTCGGTTACTGGGGCTGGCAAAATGGCGTGTGGCCCGTCTGGTTTCCCGCGCTGATATTTTCGCCATTTATCGCGGACGCTTCCGTGACCCTGATCCGGCGTCTCGCGCGCGGCGAAAAGTTTTGGCAGGCTCATCGCGAGCACTATTATCAGCGAATGGTGCGCCTCGGAATCGGGCATGCGCGCACCGCACTCGTGTGGTATTTGCTGATGCTGGCGGGCATAATCCTCGCCAACTGGGCATTGCGGTTTTCCTTCATAGGTCAGTGGGGCGCGGTCGCAAGCTGGGCAGTCGTGGTTGTGACAGCGGGCGCCGTAGTCGACGCGCGCTGGCGGCGGCATGAAGCGCGCCATTCCGAACAATCTTGAGGGTCCGTGCTGATGAATCGAATAAAAGCATCATGGCTATCGGCGGGGGCGTTCTTCTTCGATCTGGTCGCCGTCGTCGGATCCTGGCTCACCGCCTACGTCATTCGCTTCAACGGAACCATCCCGCACGACTTCCGCGAGGGCGCGCTCGCCGCCCTCATCTGGGTGCTGCCGGTCTACGGCATCGTCTTCCGGGTGTTCGGGCTGTATCGCGGCATGTGGGTGTTCGCGAGCCTGCCCGACCTCATGCGCATCTCCAAGTCCATCGTCGTGGGCGCGCTCGTCGTCATGATCGGCGCGGTGATGTCGCAGCCGTCGCCCGTCATTCCGCGCTCCGTGCTGATCGTCTCGCCGCTGCTGCTGTTCCTCGCGATGGGCGGCGCGCGCGCGCTCTACCGCGCGGGCAAGGAGTTCTATCTGTACGGCGGCCTGGTGGGCCAGGGCAAGCCCGTGATCGTGCTCGGCGCGGGTACTGCGGGCGCGATGCTCGCGCGCGAACTGTCGCGTTCCAGCGAGTGGCGCCTCGTCGGCCTGCTCGATGACGATCCCGCCAAACAAGGCCGCGAAGTGCTCGGCCACAAGGTGCTCGGCTCGTTTGGCGATCTGCCGCGCTTCGCGGAACAGCTCAAGACGGACTACGTGATCATCGCGATTCCTTCGGCGTCGGTCGAGGAGCAGCGGCGCGTCGCCACGCTGTGCGTGCGCGCCGGCGTCAAGGTGATGGTGCTGCCCGCGCTCAGCCAACTGACGGCGGGCGAGGGCGGCTTCCTGTCGCGCGTGCGCCAGATCGATCTCGAAGATCTGCTCGGCCGCGAGCCGGTGAAGATCGACATGCCGCACGTCGAGCGGTTGCTGCACGAGCGCGTCGTGATGGTGACGGGCGCGGGCGGATCGATCGGTTCGGAATTGTGCCGCCAGATCCTGCGTTTTTCGCCCGCACAACTGATCGCCTACGATCTTTCCGAATACGCGATGTATCGCCTCATCGAGGAATTGCACGAGAAGTTTCCGGAGTGCTCGGTCATTCCCGTGGTCGGCGACGCGAAGGATTCGCTTCTGCTCGATCAGACCATGATGCGCTTCACGCCGCACATCGTCTTCCACGCGGCCGCCTACAAGCACGTTCCGCTGATGGAAGAGCAGAACGCGTGGCAGGCGGTGCGCAACAACGTGCTCGGCACGCTGCGCGTCGCGCGCGCGGCGATCCGCCACGACGTGCGTCACTTCGTGCTGATTTCCACCGACAAGGCCGTCAACCCGACCAACGTGATGGGCGCGTCCAAGCGCCTCGCGGAGATGGCGTGTCAGGCGCTGCAGCAATCGGCGCCGCACACGCAGTTCGAGACGGTGCGCTTCGGCAACGTGCTCGGCAGCGCGGGCAGCGTGATTCCGAAGTTCCAGCAGCAGATTGCGAAGGGCGGGCCGGTCACGGTCACGCATCCGGAGATCACGCGCTTTTTCATGACCATTCCCGAGGCCGCGCAGCTCGTGCTGCAGGCATCGAGCATGGGCCGCGGCGGCGAGATTTTCATTCTCGACATGGGCCAGCCGGTGAAGATCGTCGATCTCGCGCGAGACCTGATTCGTCTCTACGGCTATTCGGAAGAGCAGATCCGCATCACGTTCACCGGTTTGCGGCCGGGCGAAAAACTCTACGAAGAACTCCTCGCCGACGACGAAACCACCACGCGCACGCCGCATCCGAAGCTGCGCATCGCGCAGGCGCGCGGCGTGCCGGACAATTTCATCGACGAATTGTTGCCCTGGCTCATGCAGCATCGCGTGCTCTCCGACGAGGAAGTGCGCCGCGACCTGCGCCGCTGGGTGCCGGAGTATCAGACCGCGACGCTGCCCGTGCTGCAAAGCGTGCAGGTGGCGAAAGCGGTCAACGAGCGCGGCGCGGCGCGCTGAGCGCCGGGGTCATGCATGACGACGCTCGATGACGTTCATGCGCTGACCCATGCCGGTTCGCTTCTGTCGCGCGACGGCGAGATCGTCGCGCCTTACGATCTCGAAGTCTTGCACGCCGACGCCTCCGGCTTCGCCCCCCTCGACGACGGCATCTTCAACGCGGGCCGCGCGCCCTTCGACGCACACTACGCGCTCGCGCGCCGCGTCCATCTCGTCAACGCGTTCGGCGTCACGCTCGGCGATTCGATCATCGGTCTGTCGGCGCTGTTTGCGGTGAAGCGCCGTCATCCGCATCTCGCGTTCACCGTGTATCGCCCGGCGCGCGCGCCGCGCTACGTGCAGCGTCTCTATGAACTCGCCGCGCCGCTGTTCGGCGAGAGCGTGGATCTTCCGGTGCCGCGCGCGAGTCTTCCCGACGATGAACTCAAGATCGATATCGGCAATCAGCTTTTCTGGCCGCGTTTCGCGTCCATGCCGATGATCGATTTTTTCCTGTGGGCGCTGGGCGTCGCGCCGGCGAGCGTCGCTGACGCCGACAAGCGTAATCGCTGGCTCGCGGACGTGGCCTTGCCGCAGCCGGCGCGCGCGCCCTACGCGCTGCTCTGCCCGGACGCGAGCACGCCGGTGCGCAGCATTCCGGCGTCGGTGCGCGCGGACATCGTCGCGCGGCTCACGAATGAAACCGGGCTCGACGTCTATGGTTTCGGCGCGGTCGATCATCCGCGTTATCGCGATATCGCGCCGCTTTGCGCCGATACCGACGATTTCCTCGCGTGGATCAAGCACGCACGCTGTCTCGTGACGGCGGATACGGCGGCGTTGCACGTCGCGGCGGGTTTCGACGTGCCGACGACCGCCTTCTTCACGACGATTCCCGCACCGCTTCGCGCGCGCGATTACGCGAACTGCGTCGCGATCGACATGGGATTGCCGCACTTGCGCGGCATTCACGCGAGCGCGCGGGCCGCGGATCTGGACGCGCTGGAACGCGCGTACCGCGCTTACGACTGGCGCGCGATGCCGCTTCCGCGCGGCGCGTCGCACTTCGTCTGACGCTTCACTTCGGCCTGCCGCTGCCGCTCACCTGAAATGTCGGCAGCCGCGAGTAGAGTTCCGCGACCCAGTCGATGAACACGCGCACGCGGCGCGGCTGATGCCGATTGGCCGCATACAGCACCGACACCACGCGCGGATACGACGGATATTCCATCAGCACTTCCCTGAGCGCGCCGCTTTTGACGAGCGGATCGAGCGTGTAGCTCGAACTCTGGATCAGGCCGAGCCCCGAGACGCCGGCGGCGATATACGAGTCGCCGTCGTTGACCGCGATCTTGTGCTTCATCGCGATGACGCGCGTTTCGCCGTCGATGACGAATTCCCAGTTGCGCACGCGTCCCGACTTGTTCAGCACGTAACCGACGGCGAGATGCCGGTCGAGATCGTCGAGCGTCCGCGGTTCGCCGTGCTGCTCGATATATCCCGGCGACGCGCACGTGATCTGCGTGTACGCGCCGATGCGCTTGGCCACCAGCCCGACGTCGCCGACCGCGCCCACGCGCACGACGCAATCGACCGCTTCCTCGACGAGATCCACTTGCCGGTCCGTCAGCACCAGTTCGACGCCGATGTCCGGATACGCCGCGAAGAATTCGGGCAGCGCGGGAATGATCGTGTTTTTCGCCATCACCTGCGGCAGGCTGACCTTGACGTTGCCTTTCGGACTCAGCTTCGAGTGCGACAGCGAAGCTTCCATGTCGTCCACTTCGCCGAGCACGCGCACGCAGCGGTCGTAATAGGCCTCGCCGTCCTCGGTGATGCTGATGCTGCGCGTCGTGCGGTTGATGAGACGCGCGCCGAGATGTGCTTCGAGCGCCTGAAGCGTGCGCGAGACGCTGGCGGGAGGCAGGCGCAGGGCGTCGGCGGCTTTGGAGAAACTGCCCGCCTCGACGACCCGCGCGAAGACTTTCATTGCAAGGAAGCGATCCATGCTCGGGGTCCGGAAACGTGATGCGCGGCTGCATGGGCGCGCGCGATGGTTGAGCCTGCTTTTTCAAGCGACGATCATACTTAAGATCGCCCGCGCACGCGCTGGAACGCGCGCGGCGCTGCGGAAAAAGCGAAGTTCAGCCGCGTTTCAGAGTCCGAGTCCCTGGCAGAGCCACCAGGAATAGTGCTCGATCATGCGTTGGAACGGCGCGTGATGGCCGTAGGCGATCGAGGAGACGGCGAGCAGCCCGACGCCCGCCATGAGCGCGCGCGGCATCTTGCGCGGCTTGTCGAAGACGCGCAGCAGCAGCAGGGCGGCGATAATCGCGCCGAGCAGCCAACCGGCGACCACTTCCGCGGGCGTGTGCGCGTCCTGCATGATGCGGCTCGCGCCGATCGCCGCCGCGAGCGCGAGGCCGCCCAGCGCGCCCAGCCGGTACCAGCCGCCGCCGAAGCCGCCGAACAGCAGTCCGCCCGCCACTGTATAGATGGACGCGGCGAGCATGGTGTGGCCGCTGATCATGCGGAACTGGATGGCGGGAATTTCGAGGCCGCAGCCGGCGTAGAGAATTTTCGAGAGGCCGACGAGCCCCATGCCCGCCGTCAGCAGCACGGCCCAGCGTACGGCGAGCCGCATGTCGACCGAGCGTAGCCAGAGCGCGCAGACGAGCGCGAGCGGCAGCAGGAGCGCCGCGTCGCCGAGATTCGAAAGTGTCCAGAGTACCCTTGTTTCCATACGTATCCGTTATAGGCAGTCTTGCGGGCGAACCCGCTTACGAACTGTCGTCCTGCTTGCGGCGGCCGGCCATCCGGTACTCGGTCGGCGAAATCGACAGCCGCTTGCGAAAGATCTTCGCGAGGCCGTCGCCGCTGCCCGCACCGCAGCGGCGCGCGATCTTGTCCACCGGCAGGTCGGTCGCGGCGAGCAGCATGCAGCTTGCATCGAGCCGGGCACGCAATAAATATTCCGACGGCGTGAGCCCGATCTGCGCCTTGAAGCGGCGCAGGAAATTGCGTTCGCTCATCGCGGCGACGCGCGCCGCATCCGTGATCGAGATCGGGCGCACGTAATTTTCGCGAATCCAGCGCGCCGCCGTTTCGATCTTCTGACGCACGCCGCCGCTTTCCGTATCGTCGAGCACGGTGGCGAGTTTCTGCCACGCGCCCGGAATCGAGCGCTCCGACACTTCGCGCGCCACCGCCGCGCCGTGATCGCGCTTGACGATCGACAGCGCCGCCGCGATCGGCCCTTTCGGATCGTCGAGCGTCAACGTCTGCTCGGCGATGAAAAGCGGGTTCGACACCGCCGGCAGGTGATTCGGCAGATGCGCCGCCGCATGAGCCGAAAACAGCGCGGGCGTCGCGGGCTCCTCGGCGAAATCGAGCGAGCGGTTCTGCACGCTCAGATTCGCCGCGGCAAGAATCTGCGCGCCTTCGCCGATCGCCTTGATGAACGGAATCTTCGGCGCCACACGTCCGAGCCGCTTTCTCAGTATCACGTCGTGACGTGCGCGCCGCGCGCCGTCGCCGCCCGCGATGAACAGCGCATCGCACTCGTTCATCCAGCGCGTTTCCAGGCTCTCGGTCCAGATGCGCATCGAGCAACTGCTCGCCACGCTGCCGCCTTCACTCGACAAAAATAGCAGCGAATAGTTGGGCGCTTCAGTGCGCTGACCAGCATCCGCGGGCAGACGAACCTGATTGGCGAGCGCAAAGACCTCGGAGATCGAACTGACTTCGACGAGCGAAAAGTCCTCGAAGATCAGAATGCCGATCCGCCTTGCCGTGCCGGCCACGTCGGCGGGCGTCGCGTCAGGCGCGATTCCTCGCACGACCTGAAGCCGGCCCATCCCATTGGCATATACCATCGACTTCTCCCTGTCGACCGGCGCGGGCGCATCAGCGCTTGCACCGGTCCATGCAACGAAGTTGCCAGACTCCGCGAAGGAACATCATTGGCGGGAAAGTGACTCACATGCGTCGCACTATACGCGGCAGCCAACATTCGCCGCGCGGCGAGTCTGAAAATGACGAACTGTTGGCAGATGATTTCGATATTCGAGGAATAAGCTCACCCTATTCCTGTCGTCTGACAAAACGGCGACGTGAACCCACAAGAAGAGGCGTGCCACGAACGCTCCACGACGCGTCGTGCGTGCCTCGCCAACTTCCAACGAGGTGAGCCGATGCTAAAAGTACGCAAGGCGGTGTTTCCGGTCGCGGGTCTCGGCACGCGATTCCTTCCGGCGACCAAGGCCAGCCCGAAGGAGATGCTGCCCGTCGTGGACAAGCCGCTGATTCAATATGCGGTCGAAGAAGCGATGGCCGCGGGCATCACCGAGATGATCTTCGTCACCGGCCGCAGCAAGCGCGCGATCGAAGATCATTTCGACAAGTCCTACGAAATCGAAGCTGAGCTCGAAGCGCGCGGCAAACAGAAGCTGCTCGATCTCGTGCGCAGCATCAAGCCGAGCCACGTCAACTGCATCTATGTGCGCCAGGCCGAAGCGCTCGGACTCGGACACGCGGTGCTGTGCGCGGAGAAGCTCGTCGGCAGCGAGCCGTTTGCCGTGGTGCTCGCCGACGATCTGCTCGATGGCGAGCCGCCCGTGCTGTCGCAGATGGTGAGCGTTTTCGATCACTACCATTCGTCGGTGATCGGCGTGGAGGAGATCGACCGGCAGGATTCGCGTTCGTACGGCGTGATCGAAGGCAAGCCGTGGGACGACGGTCTCTTCAAGCTTTCGCGCGTGGTGGAGAAGCCCGAACCCGCGCTCGCGCCGTCGAACTTCGGCGTCGTCGGCCGCTATGTGCTGATGCCGCGCGTCTTCGATTTCCTGCGCACGCAGAAGCCCGGCGCGGGCGGCGAAATTCAGCTGACCGACGCGATCGCCGCGCTGCTCGCGCAGGAACAGGTGCTGGCGTTCCGTTATCGCGGCAAGCGCTTCGATTGCGGCAGCAAGCTCGGCTATCTGAAGGCGACGGTCGAATTCGCGCTGCGTCATCCGGAAGTGCGCGGCGAGTTCGAGCGCTATCTGCGCGCGCACTTCGGCGTGAAAGATGACGCGCCGCTGCCCGCGCACGCGGTGGATGCGATTCAGGCAGCGGATGCCGGCGATGCAAGCGAGTGCCCGACACTCGCGGCATAAGATCGGGCCAAAAGGTTTCTTGGCGGGAGGGCGGGCGGCGCGCAGCGATGTGCGCCGTTTGCCTTTGCGGCGCCGGTTTATCTGAAGTAGGCCTTGGTGTTGTCGTGCACGTCGTCGCGCGCGAGCAGTTCGTCGGGCAGCAGCCATTGATATTCGCTGTGCTGATCGAATCGGCCGATGGGCACCGTGCCGCTCAGGGTCATCGCGTAGGCGAGCACGATGTAATGCGTGCCGGCGTCGTCCGTGCCGGCGAAGTTGTCGTCGTAGTGATGCTCGAACACGCCGAAGAAACGCGACGCCGACCGTTCCATGCCCGCGACGCCGAGTTCGTTATTGACGATGCGCTTGAACGCCGCATCGAGCGATTCGTTCTTCGCGATGCGTCCGCCCGGCACGAACCAGGTTCCGCGCGCCGGCCGGTTGCGCCGATGGCCGAGCAGGATCCGCCGGTTGCCGTCGGTGACGATCAGGTCGATCGACACGAGCGGCGTGAGCCGCACCACCGTCAGAAAATCCGCCTCGCTCAGCATCTTCGCTCCGTAGATTGCGCTCCCGCTCGACACGTTCAGCGCGAGTCGAGTGTAGCGCGCGCAGACAGGCGGCAGGCACGCGAGGCACTGGCGAAATACGCCTAAAGATCGTCTGCGCAGGCCATGTGCCGCGCGACGTCACTGGCCCGTGTAGCCCGCGGGTTTCGTCACGTTGGCGCGCATCGCGTCCGCGTTGTCGGACACGACGTAGACCGGCGCCGAGGTCAGCACGAGCGGCACGCGGCCGTCGCTGTACTGCACCGCCGACGCGTTGCCCATCATGTCGAACACGGTGACCGTGCCGGACCTGGTCGGCGCATCGACGGCCAGGCTGTAGTTCACCGCACGCGTCGCATCGAAGCCGTTCGCGCCGGGCCACGACGCGTTGTCGTGCGTCCACAGCGCGGTCACGACCTTGCCGCCGTTCAGACGCTGGAACGCATAGGCGTAGACGCCTTTGGGCGTGTCGTTGACGTAGCCCATCGTCGTCGTGCCGTCGACGATGCGCGTGAGCGCGGCGACCGCCATCGCGGCGGGCTTCGGGCTGATCTGCTTCTGCCCGAAGCCGCCTTGCGGATTGACGAGATCGAAGAAGACGCCGTAGCCGGTCTCGTTGGGGATATCGGCGGAATAAAACACGAAGCTCACGTCCGCGCCTTCGCCGAGCAGAATCAGATGCGCGCGCGACACCACCGCGCCTTGCGCATAGAGCACGTTCCAGTTCGGCGAGTTCGGCCCGTACTTGCTGCCGATGTCGTAGCTCACGCCCGTCTCCGTGACGAAGAGCTTCGCGCCGGGCTTGACGCTTTCCGTCATCGCGCGGCGCAGGTCGCGCATCATCGCGGGCATCGCTTTCGCGGACGTCGACGGATCGGCGTCGAAGCGCTCCGGCGGATGCGACGGCGAAGTGCCGACATCGTAATAGCCGTGCGCGCTCACGCCATCCAGATACTTGCCGATGCCGAGCGGCGCGAGACGCCGCAGCCATTTCGCGTTCGATGCGAGATTCGAGAGCGTGAGCCCCATCACGACGGCGTTCGGATCGCCCGCGTGAATCGCGTCGTGGGTCGCCTTGTACAGCGCGACGAGATTCGCATCCGAATCCTTCCACGGCAGGCCGCCTTCGTAGTCCGGCTCCCACGTGACCTGATAGTAGTTATGCGTTTGCCGCGGGAACCAGGTCTTGCGCACCGTGTTCGATTCTTCGCCGACGCGCTTCATATAGGCGCTGTAGGCGTCGAGCGAAACGGGCGCCCAGCTGTGCGTGCGTTCTTTCGTCGGGCTCGCCCATGCGGGAATGCCGTCGAGCTGGATGAGGCGCAGCAGATCGCCCGGCTTGAAGAACGCCGACAGGTTGTCGGCGGAGGCGTTGAAGGTGTTCGGACCTTTCTCCTCGGTCATGTACCAGTTGCGGTTGTCGTTGACCCAGGTGAGGCCGAGATCCGTATAGAGCGGACGATAGCCGTCGCCGGAGCAGCATTCTTCGCCCGGCTTCAGATACGCGGCGCCCTGTCCGCCGAAGCGATGCTGATCCGGATGCGCGTACGTGACGGGCGGCAGCGCCGGGGCGACATCCGGCAGCACGCCGAAAGTCGCGATGCCCGCAGGCCGCGTGCCGCGCATGGGAAGCGCGGTCTTTGCCGAGACGAGCGACGCGCCGACCGAGAAGTAACCCGCCGCCCCCGACGTGCACGCGAGCGTGTAGGTGCCCGGCCGCGCCTGAACCGGAAAGCTGCCGCTCGCCTTCACCGTGTTCCACGCGTCGCGGATCTGCCACTCGACGGTGTCGGCGGCTTTCGCGCGCGTCGTGATCGCGACGCGCACCGGGACGTCGAGCGCGAACATGCGCGTGCCGTCGCTGCCGGGCGTGTCGGCTTCGATGACGTCGCCGGCTTCTTTCGCCGCAACCGCCGGCGCCGGCGCGCTGCAACGCATGGGCGGCGTGTCGGCCGGATCGGGCTCGGACACGCTCGCGAGCGCCGCGCGCTTGGCTCCCGGTTTTGCGCCGGATGCCGCTCCCGGTGTCGCGTTCGAACGTGCATCGTCCTGTGCGCCCGACGGAATCCTGACCGCGCCCGTGCTCGCATACCAGCAATGCTTCTCGACGCCCGGCGCCGGATCGTCGAACACGCTGTTGTCGCAGCGCGCCTGATTGGCGAAGGTCTTGACCGCGTGCTGCGTGGGCGTACCGTACAGCACGCGGGTGCTGCCGCTGAAGGTGCAGGTGCCGTACTCCGCCGCGCACGGTATCCAGTTGACGCCGCCGCTCGCGAACGCGCCCGAGGCGCCTTGCGATCCCGCGCCCGCGGCGGCGCGCGTGTTCGTGGTTTCGTCGGAGGTGGCCTTGTCGCAGCCGGACATCGCGAGCAACGCAGCGACGGCCACGGTGACGCGGCGCATGCGAAGCGTTCGGCGAGCGGCGGTGGAACGCGAAGCGGAGGTTCGGTTCATCGTGTAAAGACGCGAGCGCGCTGTGCTGAGTGCGGTGAAGGGCGCCGCTGCGGACGCCAAGCGCACACGATGATGCCTGCGCACGCGCGCGACCGTGCGCGCGCGCACGCGCGGACATGCTTCGTCGGATCATTGCGATACGCGGCGACGCGCGTTGCGAATCTGAACGCTTTCGGCGCACGCGGCGTTCGCGGGCGCACATGGAATATCAAGAGTGAAACACGTGCGCCCCGGGCATCGCGGCCGGCGTGAGTGCCTGCCGGCGGAAATCCTGACCGATCCGCAAGCGGCGGCGACGCGCGAAACTTACGTCGGCCGATCGAAGCGCAATCGCGGCAATTCGGCCGCATTCAACCGACTATTACAAAACCTTTCAATTGCGCGGCCGAAATAAAGCGTCAAAGCGTGCGCCGCCGCAAAACGCTAGTCGATGGCGGACGCGTCCGCAGCCCGGACGCGGCGCGCACGCAGCCGCAAGGGCATCGGACGTCTCGTGCGGCGCAGCACGATACCTCATATGAAAACACCTTGATTATGTCGCTGGATAAATAGCTCGACGATTAATCCTGAATCCGCTGCTTTAATAAAATCCGCTAAAAAGAATATCCGTCCGGATTAACAAGCGGACTAATTGCGGTTTTAAATCGGTATGCGGAGTATGTATTAGACGACGCGCATTTGCGGCGGGCAACAACCAAAATTTTCCGATTCCCGTGAAACGCGCGATCCCCCGCACAGTGCCCGATGTTTCAAAGTTGAATCAGTTTTTTTGATCTGACCGGCGCGCCGCGGCATCCCGCAAGCCAAACAGGGCCGTGGCTCGGGGCTCTGCGGCCGTGCGGGTGTCCGATGGGGCAGAGCGCGATTCGATTTCAACTAAGCCGGGACATAAAAGTTTGTATGACAAATCTACCCTTTTTGTTTCTCCGTTCTTTGAAAACCGGCGGGTAAGAATTTGGGGAAGGATATCAATGTGCGCTCACCCTCATAGCGGAACAGAATTTGTGGTTTAAGCGCGAAAATCTAGAGCACAAAAAAGTTTGTCTGCTTATTATTCAAGCCAGCGGATGGATTCCGCCATCACATCGTTCCAATCGGTCATGGCAACCCGGCGAAGTTCGGGAAACTCATTGATGCGCCGCAATGGCCGAGAACTCTTCCGCACCTCCTTGGAAACAAAGCTGCAGAGGATGACCATGCCTTACGCCAATCTCGAACCCGCAGTCATGGGTTGGATGCCCCCCGCGACGAGAGCCTCTCAGACCGAGGTCCGCCGCATCGCGATTCTGCTGTTCGACGGTTTTTCCCTGCTCGGGGCAGGGATCGTCGCGGAGGTCTTCCATATGGCGAACGAGCTGTCGTCGGCGAAGTCCCGTGCGGACTGCACCTACGACGTGCGCTTTCTGTCCGTCGAAGGCGGCAATGTCGCCTGCTCGTCGTCGGTGCGCGTGTGGACCGACGGGCTCGACGCGCGCCATTACGGCGGCTTCGACGCGCTCTTCGTCGCCGGCGGCCGCGGCGCGGAAGACGCCGCGAAGGACGACCGCATCATCGAATGGGTGCGCCGCGTGCAGACCAAGACGACGGTCGTGCGCGCCATCTCCGAGGGCCGCAAGGTGCTCGACGCCGCCGGCATCGGCCAGGCGCAGGAGTCTCAGGCGCGCTACGGCACGGCGATGATCCATCTCGTGCGCGAGGAACAGTCGGGCGATGCGGGCGACCGTTACGAATCGATGAAGGGCGCGCTGCTGATTGTGAAGCGCGATCTCGGCATCGACGTGTCGCGCAGCGTCGCCGAGCGCCTGATGCCCGGCTCGGCCGCGAAGCTCGTGTCGATTCTCGGCGACAGCGGCGCAGCCTCGGCCGGCGACAAGATCCGCGCGGCGGCGCGCTGGCTGCAGGACAACTGCGAACGGCCGATTTCGGTTGTCGATGCGGCGCAGGTGGCCGCGATGAGCGAGCGCAACTTCCTGCGCCGCTTCAAGATCGAGATGGGCATCACGCCGTCCGATTACCTGCTGCAGGCGCGTCTGGCCGTGACCTGCGCGCTTCTGACGGATTCGGAACTGCCGGTCGACAAGATCGCGCGCAGAAGCGGCATGGGCAACGGCGACCGGCTCGCCAAGATTTTCCGCAAGCGCCTCCTGATTTCTCCGACCGAATACCGGACGCAGAGCAGGCGCGAGGCGAACGTCTGATCGCGCTCGTGCGGATCGCCGAAACAACTATGGCGTAAAGCGTCGAACATTTGGCCGGACCTGAACGGTTCGGCACTTAATCATTCTCGGGCGGCATGCACCGCACCGGACGAACAGGCAGGCAGGAGTCCTATATGACGAACGAGGCACGCACGGAAGGTCGGGTGATGGAAGCAACGCAAGGCGAGCACGCGGGGGCGTCCTGCCGCCGGCTCGTGCCCGTGATTCTGGCGGGCGGCTCGGGCACGCGCCTGTGGCCGATGTCGCGTGAGCAGTTTCCGAAGCAACTGATCGGCATCGTCGGGCGGGATTCGCTCCTGCAGGCGACCGTGGCGCGCCTGAAAGGCTTCCCGGGCGACTTCAAGGTGGCCGCCGAGCCGATCATCGTGTGCGGCGAGGAGCATCGCTTCACGACCGAGGAGCAGACGCGCGAAGCGGGCGTCAACGCGCGCATCATCGTCGAGCCCGCGCGCCGCGACACGGCGCCCGCGCTGACGCTTGCCGCGCTGGCCGCGATGAAGGGCGGCGAGGACGCGATCATGGTCGCGATGCCCGCCGATCACTCCATCGCCGACATTCCCGCGCTGCATCGCGCGATCGCGATCGCGGCGGAGCACGCAGAGCGCGGCGTGATCGCGACGCTCGGCATTCCGCCGACGCGCCCCGACACCGGCTTCGGCTACATCCGTCTGGGCGAGGCGCTGGAGGACGGCGCGCACCAGATCGACCGTTTCGTCGAGAAGCCGGCCGCCGAACTCGCGGCGCAGTACGTCGCCGCCGGCACGTACTGGTGGAACAGCGGCATCTTCGTCGTGCGCGCAAGCGTGTGGCTGGCGGCGTTGCAGAAGCTCAACGGCGAGATGCACGCGGCCTGCTGCGCGGCGCTCGCGGAAGGTCACGACGACGGCAAGTTCTTCCGTCCGGCCGCCGCGCAATTCGGCCGCGCGCCGTCCGATTCGATCGACTACGCGGTGATGGAGCACATCGGCACGACGAGCAGGCCGTGCGACGGCGTGGTCGTGCCGCTGGTCGCGGGCTGGTCCGATCTCGGCTCGTGGGACGCCGTGTGGGACGCGATGGACAAGGACGACTCCGGCAACGTCGCGAGCGGCCGCGTGGTGTTCGAAGGCGCGACCTCGAGCTATGCGCGCTCCGAAGGCGGACGCCTCGTCGCGTGCGTGGGCACGACCAACATCATCGTCGTGGAGACGGACGACGCCGTGCTCGTCGCGGACCGTTCGCGCGTGCAGGACATCAAGGGGCTGGTCGCGCGCATCCGCGAGCAGCATGCGCCCGAAGCCGACGCGCATCGCAAGGTGCGCCGTCCGTGGGGCTTCTACGACTCGATCGAGCACGGCGAGCGTTTCCAGGTGAAGCGCATCGTGGTGTCGCCGGGTTCGAAGCTGTCGCTGCAAATGCACCATCACCGCGCGGAACACTGGATCGTGGTGTGCGGCACGGCGCTCGTCACGCGCGGCGAAGAGCAGTTCCTGCTGAGCGAAAACGAATCGACGTTCATTCCGCTCGGCGTGCGGCATCGTCTGGAGAACCCGGGCAAGGTGCCGCTCGAAATCATCGAGGTGCAGTCGGGCAGCTATCTCGGCGAAGACGACATCGTGCGCTTCGACGACACCTACGGCCGCTGCTCGTAAGAGACGGAACGCGGGGAACACGGCAGGGCGAAAGACTTCTTTGCAGCGGCTGGACACGAGCGAGGGAGGACACGAGAAGAGGGCGGTACAGGGCGATTGCGTTCGGGGGAATGACATGCGCGATTTACAGGGATTGCTGGCTCGTCTGTTCGACGTCGTGATGATCGTCGGGGGCGCGGCCGTGGCGTCGCAAATCAGGTTCGAGTACATCGAGGCGCACGCCTATTCGATCGCGTTCGTCGCGTTCGCGGCGGCGTTCTCGCTCGCGCTCTTTCCGGGCTTCGGCGTCTATCAGTCCTGGCGCGGCCGCAGCAAGCTGCAGCTCGCCTGCCAGGTATCGCTCGGCTGGCTCGTCGTGCAGGGCTGCGCGCTTGCGCTGATGTTCTCCCTGCATCGCCTCGACTACGTGTCGCGCCTCTGGTTCGCCTACTGGAGCGCGATGTCCGGCGGCCTCATGATCGCCGGGCGCCTCGTCACGCACGCCGTGCTCGCGCACATGCGCCACAAAGGCCTGAACCTGCATCAGGTGGCGATCGTCGGTTGCGGCAGACATTGCGATTCGATGGTCCGCAAGATCGACCGCTCGGCGGATTCCGGTTTCCGCGCAAGCGCCGCGTTCAATGCGTCGCCCGAAACGACGCGTCTCAACACGCGTGTGCCGGTGTTCGAGGATTACGACGCCTTCGTGAACTACGTGCGCACGCAGAACGTGCACGAGGTGTGGCTCGCGCTGCCGCTGTCGCAGGAGCGCATGATCCTGCGCTTCGTGAACGAGTTCCGCAACGACCTCGTCAACGTGCGCTTCATTCCCGACGTGCGCAGCCTCGCGCTGTTCGAAAGCGGCATGACCGATCTGCTGGGCGTGCCCGCGATCAACCTCGTCGCCTCGCCGCTGTCGCCCTCCGCGATGCTGCAGAAGGAGCTGTTCGACCGCGTGTTCGCGCTGGCCGCGATCGTCGCCGTCGCGCCCTTGCTGATCGGCATCGCGCTCGCGATCAAGCTGACTTCGCGCGGCCCGGTGTTCTTCACGCAACGCCGCAAGGGCGCGGACGGCCGCGTCTTCACCATCTACAAGTTCCGTTCGATGCGCCTGCACACGGAACAGGCCGGAGTGCTGCAGCAGGCCACGCGCAACGATCCGCGCGTGACCCGTATCGGAGCATTTCTGCGTCGTACCAGCCTCGATGAGCTGCCGCAGTTCTTCAACGTTCTGCGCGGCGACATGTCGGTCGTGGGCCCGCGTCCACACGCACTGGAGCATGACGATCTGTATCAGAAGGTCGTATCGGGGTACATCCATCGTTACCGGATCAAGCCAGGCATCACCGGCTGGGCCCAGGTCAACGGCTTTCGTGGAGAAACGGATCGGATCGAAAAGATGGAAGGACGCGTCGCTCACGATTTGTACTACCTGGGTAATTGGTCGTTCGGACTCGATATGAGAATCATCGCCGCGACGATCTTCAAGGGATTACGCCACACCAACGCTTACTGATGCAGGGGACGACCATCATGCACAATCAACAACAACCGGGCACCACCTCCATGGCCGCCAATAGCAACGTGTCGGGCATCTTCCGCCTCACGAGCCTGGCTGCGGCAGCTTCCTTCACAGTACTCTTCGCGGGCTGCGGACTCGCGCCGGGCATGCACTTCGAGTCGCCGCCGCAACTCGTGGAGACCTCCAACGATCAGGGCGAGCCTGCGACTGCGCAGAACATTCCGATCACCAACATCGACCTCTCGCTCATCCGCAAGATGAAGGCCGAGCAGCCGTCGGCGACCAACGATCCGAACGCGTCGCTGTACGGCAAGGCCACGCCCTACAAGCTCGGGATCGGCGACGTGCTGCAGATCACCGTGTGGGATCACCCCGAACTCGTCGCCGCGCTCGGCCAGCCGCAGCAGCAGACGCGCTTGTCCGATGCCGCGCCCGGCTTCGTCGTGGACGCCGACGGCAACGTGCAGTTCCCGTACGTGAATCGTCCGCTGCATGTCGTCGGCAAGACCGAGACGCAGGTTCAGCGCGAGCTCTACAACGAGCTGTCGAAAGTCTTCGTGAAGCCGCAGGTGACGGTGCGCGTCGCGTCGTTCCGCGCTTCGCAGGTGTATATCGACGGCGACGTGCGCACGCCCGGCGCGCAGCAGATCAACGACATTCCGATGACGCTGACGGAAGCCATCGGCCGCGCGGGCGGATTCGCACCGACCGCGGATCAAAGCCGCGTCACGCTGATCCGCGACGGCGTGACTTACCACATCAACATGGCGGGCATGACGGCGAAGGGCCGCAGCCCGTCGGACATCATGCTCAAGCCGGGTGATGCGCTGCGCATCGATTCGCGCGACGAGAACGGCGTCTACGTGATGGGCGAAGTGTCCAAGCCCGCCACCGTGATCCCGATGCGCAACGGCAAGCTGACGCTCTCGGATGCGATTTCGCAGGCCGGCAGCTTCAACGCCGAGACTTCGGATCCGAAGCAGCTGTACGTGATCCGCAACGGCAAGACGGACAACCCCGAGGTGTATCACCTCGACGCGCGTTCGCCGGTGTCGATGCTGCTCGCGAACGGCTTCCAGCTGCAGCCGAACGACGTGGTGTACGTGGACAACAACGGACTCGTCCGTTTCTCGCGTGTGCTGAATCTGCTCCTGCCGGCGATCAACGCGGGCCTGACCGCGGCGGTGCTGACGAAGTAAGGCTGTAACCGGCGCGCGGGGGCGCGCCGGCAAACATTGTTCGACTTCAAGATTGAGCGAGCGAGACCATGGCGATGAACTTTGATTCACGATACTCCGACGTATCGACGGGCGACGAGTTACGTCTGTCCGATTATCTGGCGGCCGTACTGGGCAACTGGAAACTCGTCACGGTCGTGATGCTCGCCGTGGTCGCGCTGGGAACGGCGTACGCGTTCATCGCGACGCCGACCTACAAGGCGGACGCGCTGATCCAGGTCGAAGAGACGAACGCCAACAACAACCCGAACGCGAACGCCAACGCGGTGCAGGCGGTCTCGCAGATGTTCGACGCGAAGTCCACGACCGCCGCGCAGATCGAACTGCTGCGCTCGCGTCTCGTCGTCGACGACACGGTGCGGCGCCTGCATCTCGACATCAGCGCGGTGCCGCACGGCTTTCCCGTGGTCGGCGGCGTGATCGGCAGCGTCTTCTCGATGTTCAACACGCCGGTTCCGTCGGGCTATCTGTCGCGCTTCGCATGGGGCGGCGAGCAGATCGACGTGCCGCTCTTCGACACGCCGAAGGATCTCTACGACAAGAAGTTCACGCTCGTCGCGGGCGAGAACGGCAGCTACGTGCTGAACGATCCGGACGGCGTCGCGATTCTGACGGGCCGGGTCGGCGAGGAAGCATCGGGCGTGACGCCGCAAGGGCCGGTGAAGCTCAAGGTCGACAAGCTCGTCGGCAACCCGGGCGTGCAGTTCGAGTTGCAGCGCTTCTCGACGCTCACCACCATCGACAGTCTGCAGAAGCGTCTGACGGTGGCCGAAACGGCGCTGCAGTCGGGCATCATCGGCGTGAGCCTCGAAGGCGGCAACCCGAAGGAAGTCGCGCAGATCGTCAATAACATCGCGAACCGCTATGTCGCGCAGGATGCCAACAAGCGCTCGGCGGAAGCGGAGCACACGCTCGCCTTCCTCGATCAGCAACTGCCGATTCTGAAGAAGCAACTCGACGAATCGGAGCAGAAGTACAACTCGTTCCGCAACAAGCAGGGCACGGTCGATCTCTCCGAGGAAAGCCGTCTGCTGCTGCAGCAGATCGTCGACAACAAGACCAAGCTCACGGACCTGCAACAGCAGCGCGCCGAACTGTCGTTGCGCTTCACGGCGAATCACCCGTCGGTGCAGGCGCTCGATGCGCAGATCGGCGCACTCACCGGCGCGCAGTCGCGCATGGCGAAGAACGTGTCGACACTGCCCGATACCGAGCAGACCGCGCTGCGCTATCTGCGCGACGTGCGCGTGAACACCGAGCTCTACACGAACCTGCTGAACAGCGCGCAGCAACTGCGCATCGCGAAGGCAGGCCAGATCGGCAACGTGCGCGTGGTCGACTTCGCGCAGGCGCCGGACGATCCCGTGCGTCCGAAGCGCGTGCTCATCATCGCCATCTCGGCGGGCGTGGGCCTCGTGCTCGGCATCATCCTCGCGTTCATCCGCAAGTCGCTGTACGGCGGCGTGGAGCGTCCGGAAGAGATCGAAAAGCAACTGGGCGTGCGCGTCTTCGCGATCGTGCCGCGCAGCACGCAGCAACTGCGTCTGCAACGCAAGGTCGGCATGCGCCGCGAAGGGCTGCACGTGCTCGCCGCGCAGGCGCCGGAAGATGCCGCTGTCGAAGGTATTCGCGGCCTGCGCACGTCGCTGCAACTGCAACTCGCCGATGCGCGCAACAACGTCGTGATGCTCACCGGCTCGCGTCCGGAAGCGGGCAAGTCGTTCCTTTCGGTGAATCTCGCGACGCTCGTCGCCTCGACACGCAAGCGCGTTCTTCTGATCGACGGCGACATGCGCCGCGGCGACATCCACTCGCACTTCGGCGTGCGTCATTCGCCGGGCCTCTCCGACGTGCTGATGGGCGCCGACGTGTCGAGCGCGATCCTGCACGACGTGCTGCCGGGCGTCGATCTCATCACCAAGGGTTCGCTGCCTTCGCATCCGTCGGAACTCCTCGCGAGCGATCGTCTGGGCGACGTGCTGGGCGAACTCAAGCAACTCTACGACCTCGTGATCATCGACACGCCGCCCGTGCTCGCGGTCACCGATGCAACGGTCATCGGCAAGCACGCGGGCACGAGCCTGCTCGTCGTGCGGCACGGCAAGAACCAGGTGCAGGAAATCGGCGAGACGATGAAGCGCCTGCACCATGGCGGCGTGAACATGAAGGGTGTGCTGCTCACGGACGTTCCGCAGTCGAAGATGTTGATGGGTAGTACATACGCCGGGTATTACGGCTACGAAAGCATCGCGGAGTAGGGCATCGCGGAAAAAAGCTCGGTAGTGCCCGGTACAACAATGTCGGCGCGTCCCCGCGCGCCGCATCTAGAGACCGAAGATGGAGAGGTTACGCATGGACCGCAAAGTCGCTTTGATCACCGGCATCACCGGGCAAGACGGGTCGTATCTTGCCGAACTGTTGCTGAGCAAGGGTTACGAGGTGCACGGCATCAAGCGCCGTAGTTCGCTCTTCAACACAGACCGCATCGATCACCTGTACCGCGACCCGCACGAAGCGGACCAGCGCCTGTTCCTGCATCACGGCGACCTGACCGATTCGACGAGCCTCGTGCGCATCATCCAGCGGGTGATGCCCGACGAGATCTACAACCTCGCCGCGCAGAGCCATGTCGCGGTGTCGTTCGAGGAGCCCGAGTACACGGCCAACGCCGATGGCCTCGGCGCGCTGCGCATCCTGGAGGCGATACGTATTCTGGGCCTGGAAAAGAAGACGCGTTTCTATCAAGCTTCGACATCCGAACTATATGGTCTGGTTCAGGAGATTCCGCAGCGCGAGAGCACGCCGTTCTATCCGCGCAGCCCGTATGCGGTCGCGAAGCTCTATGCGTACTGGATCACGGTGAATTATCGCGAGGCGTACGGCATGTACGCGTGCAACGGCATTCTGTTCAACCACGAATCTCCGGTGCGCGGCGAAACCTTCGTGACCCGCAAGATCACGCGAGCGATCGCGCGCATCGCCGTGGGCCTGCAGGACGATCTCTATCTCGGCAATCTCTCCGCGTTGCGCGACTGGGGCCATGCGCGCGATTACGTCGAGATGCAATGGATGATGCTGCAGCAGGAAAAGCCCGAGGACTTCGTGATCGCGACGGGCGTGCAGTACAGCGTGCGCGAGTTCGTGCAGCAGGCGGCGGCCGAGCTCGGCATTCATGTGCGCTTCGAGGGCGAGGGCGCCGATGAAGTCGGCATCGTGGATCGCGTCGAGAGCCGCGAGACCAAGCTCGCGCCGGGACGGGTGATCGTGCGCGTCGATCCGCGCTACTTCCGCCCGACCGAAGTCGAGACGCTGCTCGGCGACCCCTCGAAGGCGCACGCGAAGCTCGGCTGGCGTCCCGTCACGCCGTTCCAGGCGCTCGTCAAGGAAATGGTGCGCGCCGACTATCAAATCGCCCGGCGCGACGCGCTTGTCACGCTCGCCGGTTTCAAAGCCCTCGAACATCACGAGTGAAGCGCATGGATAAGCACGCACGTATCTTCGTTGCAGGACATCGCGGGATGGTCGGCTCGGCGCTCGTGCGCCGCTTGACGGACGCCGGCTATCGCAACATCGTCACACGCACGAAGACGCATCTCGATCTCATCGACCAGGGCGGCGTGAACCTGTTTTTCGAGGAAGAGAAGATCGACGTGGTGTTTCTCGCGGCGGCGCGCGTAGGCGGCATCCTCGCAAATTCGACGATGCCCGCCTCGTTCATCTACGAGAACCTCGCGATCGAAACGAACGTGATCCACGCGGCGTGCCGCTGGAACGTGTCGAAGCTGATCTTCTTCGGTTCGTCGTGCATCTATCCGAAGGCGTGCCCGCAGCCGATCAAGGAGGAATACCTCCTGCAATCCGCGCTGGAGCCGACCAACGAAGCCTACGCGATCGCGAAGATCGCCGGCCTCAAGATGTGCGAAGCCTACAACCGCCAGTACGGCACGAAGTTCGTTTCGCTGATGCCGACGAACCTCTACGGCCCGAACGACAACTACGACCTGAAGAGCAGCCACGTGCTGCCCGCGCTGATCCGCAAGGCGCACGAGGCCAAGCTGCGCGGCGACGCGACGCTGCCCGTGTGGGGCTCGGGCACGCCGCGCCGCGAGTTCCTGCATGTCGACGATCTCGCCGACGCCGCGGCCTTCCTGATGGAGCGCGACGTGAGCGAGGGCGTGTTCAACGTCGGCGTGGGCGAGGATCTGACCATCCGCGAACTGGCGCAGACGGTCTGCCGCGTGGTCGGCTTTCACGGCGAACTCGTGTTCGATCCGCTCAAGCCGGACGGCACGCCGCGCAAGCTGCTCGATGTCTCGAAGCTCGGAGACATGGGATGGCGTGCGTCGATTGCGCTTGAAGACGGGATTCGCGCGACGTATGCGGACTTTCTCGCGCGCTATGCATCGATGCAGCAGGCGCCGGTCGCGGCCTGAACGCGCATCGACTACGACGATAACGATACTCCCAGGGACAAAACAACAATGTCTGCAACAGTGACCATCTTTCATAACGTCGTGTGGTCGCGGCACAAGGGTGAAGTGCTGTCCGAACTGCACAGCATCTCGGGCTCGGGCTCGATCCGCTACTCGATGGTGCAGATCGCCGACACCGAGCACGATCGCATCGGCTTCTCGGACGTCGACTATTCGTTCCATCGCTATCCGATGAAGAAGCTCTTCAACGGCTGCTACGAGGATGTGCCGACCTGGCGCATGACGATGCGTCTCACCTGGGAAGTCCTGAAGACGAAAGCGGATCTCGTGGTTTTGCCGGGCTATCATCGTCCCGAATATTGGGCGATGCTTGCGGCATGCATCGTGACGGGCAAGCGGCGCGCGGTATTTTGCGATTCGACGGCGCGCGACAATCCGCGCCGCATGGTCACCTCGATTCCGAAGCGCCTGTTCTTCGCGCTGTGCGACGGCTACTTCGCGTTCGGCCTGCGCAGCCGCGAGTATCTGATGTCGCTCGGCGCGAAGCAGGACACGATCTTCAGTCCGTGCCAGGCCGCGGCGCTGCCGCGTTCGTTCACGCCGGACGCGGTGGTGCCCGACAGGGTCGCGTATCGCGAGGGCAACAAGCCGGTGTTTCTGTTCGTCGGCCGTTTGTCGGCGGAGAAGGGAATTAATACGCTCGTAGAAGCGTTCAGGATGTTGAAGGAGCGTGTGCCGGATGCGGAGTTGCGCATCGTCGGCACCGGGCCGCTCGGCAATCAGCTTAAGCAGCAAGCCGCCGATACCGGTCTGCAAGACTCCGTGAAGTTTCTGGGCAGCCTGCAGGACGAGCCGCTCTCGCGCGAATATTTCGGCGCTACGTGCATGGTGCTGCCGAGCGTGCGCGAGCCCTGGGGCCTCGTGACGAACGAGGCGCTGAGCCACGGCTGTCCGGTCATCGTCAGCGAGAGCTGCGGCTGCGTGCCGGAACTCGTCGTCGATGGCGTGTCAGGTTATTCGTTTCCCGCGGGCGATGTGCCGGCGCTGCATCGCACGATGCTGAAGTCGCTCGAAGCGTTCGCCGATACGGCGGGCGTCGCGAGGCGCTGCACGGATGTGATCCAGCGCTTCGATCCGCCGTCCGCGGCGGCGAACATCGCACGCGGTTGCGCGCTTCTGCTGATGAACTGAACGAAGGGAGGATTCACACGCGGCTTTTCGGCGCCGCCGGATACGCGGTCCTGCGTACCCGGCGGCCGGCGCTTTGCCCGGGCGGCGAGGACACGCCCGGGGATGCGGGCGCGAATGTCGGGCGAGGGACCACATGAGAATACTGATCTACGGGCTGAACTATGCGCCCGAGTTGACGGGTACCGGAAAGTACACGGCGGAGATGGCCGAGGCGCTGGCCGAGTCGGGCCACGACGTGCGCGTCGTCTGCGCGCCGCCGTATTACCCGGAATGGAAGGTGGGGGAGGGCTACAGGAGCTGGATGCACCGGATCGAGACGCGCCGCGGCGTGCGTCTGTGGCGCGCGCCGCTGTGGGTGCCTGCGAAGCCGAGCGGCGCGAAGCGCATGCTGCATCTCGCGTCGTTCGCGTGCGCCTCGCTGCCTGCGCTCGCCGTGCATGCGCTGTGGCGCCCGCACGTCGTGATGACCATCGCACCGAGCCTGCTCAATGCGCCCGGCGCGCTCATGCTCGCGCGCATGACGGGTGCGCGTTCGTGGCTGCATATCCAGGACTTCGAAGTCGATGCCGCGTTCGACTTGGGCCTGCTCAAGAATCCTCGCGCGGGCCGCATGGCGCTCGCCTTCGAACGCTGGCTCATGAAGCGCTTCGACGTGGTGTCGTCGATCTCCGACAAGATGGTCGACCGCGCCGTGAACAAGGGCGTGGCGCTCGCCAACGTCTTTCATCTGCCGAACTGGGTCGATACCGCCGCGATCTTCCCGCTCGACCGGCCAAGCGAATTGCGCCGCGAACTGGACATCGGCGAGCATACGGCCGTCGTGCTCTATTCGGGCAACATGGGCGCGAAGCAGGGGCTCGACGTGCTCGCCGACGCGGCCGCCGCGCTCGGGTCGCGCGAGGACATCGTCTTCGTGTTCTGCGGCAACGGCGCGACGCGGACGCAGTTGCAGAAGCGCTGCGCCGATCTGTCCAACACGCGTTTTCTGAGCCTGCAACCCGTCGAGCGTCTGAACGAGCTGCTCAATCTCGCCGACATCCACGTGCTGCCGCAGCGCGGCGACGTCGCCGATCTCGTCATGCCGTCGAAGCTGACCGGCATGTTCGCGAGCGCGCGCGCCGTCATCGCGATGGCGCATCCGGGCACCGAGCTGCACGAGGCGGTGAACGGACGCGGCGAAGTGATCGAGCCGGAGAACGCGCAGGCGCTGATCGGCGCGATCGAGATGCTCGTAGCCGATCCCGCATTGCGAGCGCGTCATGGCGACGAAGGGCGGCGCTTCGCGCAGGAGCGGCTCGCGCCGGCGGCCGTGTTCGCACGGATGCAGGAACGGCTCTTCGAGCTGGCGGGCTCGCGTCTGCCGAATGCGGCGGAAGTGCGTCTGCAGGAAGCCGGTTCGCAGCCGCGGCCCGCCGATGTCGCGGACGTCGCGCTCACGCGCATCGCGGAACGCGCGCCGATCCTGCCGCAGATCGAGAAGATCGAGTAGGGCGTGAGGGTTGTTTGTCTTGCCGGCGGGCCTCGCGTGAACGTTCGTTCGCGCGAGGCCCAAATGCTTAGTAGCGCGACCTAGTACGGCGACTTGTAAATGTCCCGCGCGCGCGCCGCGTTCGCGGCCGGCGGCTTGAGACCCGCGGGCGTCGGATAGAGCGTCGCGGCCGCGCCTTGCGGCTGCATCATCATCTTCCCGTCGTTCTTGCGTGCCGTCGCGCGCAACTGTGCGCCTGCCGCCGGGTTGCCCACATAACCGTTCTGCTGTGCGAGCAGCTTGTCCGTCGGCGAGACGCCCTGCGCGGTCTGCGCGTTGGTGATCGGACCGCGCTGGCCGCCGCGTCCGTTGGTCGGCGCGCCGTACGGGTCCGAGTACGTGCCCGGACTGCCGAGCAGATCCATTTCGGCCGGTGCGCCGCCGCCCGCCTGTCCCTTGGTGATGGCCGCGTCGGCGAAATTGCCCGCATGCGCCGCCGACGCTGCGACCAGCGCGCACGGCGCCAGCGCGCTCATGAAGAGAGAGAAGAGCGCCGTGCGTAGCTCATGTTTCATCGAAGCCTCCAGGCGTGTTGCCGTGTATCGCCGCGCATCGAAAAGCGGCATCGCGCATCGTTTCGGGGCGCGTCGAGAAGCGTCCTGCGACGAGCCCCGCGCGCATGCAAACACGATACTGCGCGCCACCGCCGGCTACCGCCAAAAGCCATGCCGAAGCGGCCATTCGAATCGGGGAGCATGCGTCGCATCGCACCCTTCGCCGATAATCGACTTACCAAACGCCGCGTACGGACGATGTGAGGGCGCGTGTTCCCCCCGAATGGGTGGACGACAAGACGGCCTCGATCGCGTGATCATGCGGTGCAGGACGAGCAGCATGCCGGTTCGTATGACGAGAATCGAAATAGAAGTCGCGGGCATGGCATGACAGGCGTGGCGCGCCGCAAGGCGGCCCTGGCGCAAGAGCGGTGTTATGGCGGGGGTCATATGGACAGAGCGATCGGGGAGCGTCGCGTCGGCAAGCCCGACAACGGCGACGCACTCGCTGCGCGCGGCACGACAGCGCCCGGCAAGGTGATCGACCTGTCGCGCGCCGGGCCGGGCAACTACGAAGCCAGACGCGGATTCTTCATCGAGCTCGTGTGGTTCTTCATCGAAGCCTGCTTCATCAACAACAAGCTGATCCCGGTGTCGTTCTTGCGCGTCGCGCTGCTGCGCGCGTTCGGCGCGCGTATCGGCGCGAACTGCCGCATGCCGCATCCGATCCGCGTGAAGGCGCCGTGGAATCTCGAAGTCGGCGACAACTGCTGGTTCGGCGTCGACGCATGGATCTATAACCAGACGGACATTCGCATCGGCAACAACGTCTGCATCTCGCAGGGCGTATTCCTGACGACGGGTTCGCACGACGTGGCCGGCAACATGGACCTGCAGGTCGCACCGATCGTGATCGAGGACGGCGTCTGGATCACATCCAAGTGCGTGGTGCAGATGGGCGTCACCATCGGACGTTCGGCGGTCGTCACGCCGCTTTCCGTGGTGCATCGCTCGCTCGACGCGGAAGGCGTGTACGGCGGCAATCCCGTGCGCTTCATCAGAAAGCGTTTTCCCGTGTAAATCATCAAGCCGCGAGAAGCGTGTTGCTGTGCGCTTCATCGCGACGTGGCGTCGAAACGTTGCAACGTTGCACGACGCCGGAGACGGCGAGAGATACAGCGCGCCCGGCGCGACGGACCGAAGAGCTCGACGAAGAGCCACCCGCCCGCGCCGGGATTTCGTGAACCGAATTGCGAAGGAGGCAGTGAAGCTGAACCGGAGTTCCGAGGGCACGCGATCGCGCGACAGGCGCGCAGTTCGATCGCGTGGAAGGGGCACCGTCGAGATCGTCCGTATCGTGCGCGCGGGTGTCGTGCGCGGATGCGGCGTTTTGGACAATGGGTCAGAAGCGCGGTGGCGATTCGGGCAGCACGCGACACCGCTCTAAGCACGGAATAAGAGGGAGCACGGGGCATGTTCATTGACAGCCGAAGTGTCGAAGAAGGCGCAGTGATAGAGACCACGGTTTGCATCATCGGCGCGGGCGTGGCGGGCATCACGCTCGCGCTCGAACTGGAAAGGCAGGGCATCGACGCCTGCATGCTGGAAAGCGGCGGATATCGCCCCGACGACGAAACGCGCGATCTGTACCGCGGCGAGAACGTCGGCGTGCCGTATGAATTCGCCGATGGCTGCCGCAGCCGCTATCTCGGCGGCAGCAGCAATTGCTGGGGCGGCTGGTGCCGTCCGCTGGATCCGTGGGACTTCGAGAAGCGCGACTGGGTGGCCGACAGCGGCTGGCCCTTCGGCATCGACGAACTGCGCCCGTACTACGCGCGCACGCATCAGCTTCTGCAACTGGGCGAGAACAACTTCGAGCCCGCGTACTGGGAAGCGGCGATTCATCGCGACGACGTGAAGCGTCATCCGTATCCGAGCGGCACCGTGCGCGACACGATCTCGCAGTTCAGCGCGCCGGTGCGCTTCGGCAAGGTGTATCGCAAGCATCTGCTCGACGCGCAGCACGTGCGCGTGTTTCTCTTCGCCAACGCGCTCAACATCGACACCGACGCCGACGCGCGCTCGGTCACGAAGATCGATGTCGGCACGCTGTCGGGCCGGCGCTTCGCGATGCGCGCGAAAGTCTTCGTGCTGGCGACGGGCGGCATCGAGAATGCGCGGCTCCTGCTTGCGTCGAACAAGGTTCAGGCGGCGGGTCTCGGCAACGGGCAGGATCTCGTCGGGCGCTATTTCATGGATCATCCGCGCATCATGTCGGCGAACGTGCACTTCACGAAGGCGTGGCGGCGCAACAAGCTCTACGACATCAAGTATCACTATCAGAACCGCGCGGTCTCCGCGCACGGCACGTTCATCTCGTCGCAGTTCGCGTTGACGCAGCAGGTGCTCGAACGCGAGAAGCTGCTCAACGCGCGTGCGTGGTTCTATTCGGTGTTTCGCGGCGAGAACACCAAGGGTTCGGAAGCGCTGATCCGCATGAAGCAGCGGCTTCTGAAGAAGGACGAGCCGGGCTTCAGCATGGCGGCGGATCTCGCCGCGATGATGACGAACCCGGTCGATACCGCGTGCTTCGGACTCGCGCGTCTGTTGCAGCCGCGTCCGCTCATCACCGAGGTGAAGATTCAGACGATCGTCGAGGCCGAGCCGAATCGCGACAGCCGCGTGACGCTGTCGGCGCAGAAAGACTTTCTCGGCATGAATCGCGTGCAGGTGAACTGGCAGGTGACGGAGCTCGTGAAACGCACGTTCGACCGCACCGTTGCGCATATCGCCGCGGAGCTCAAGCGCGGCGGCGTGGCGGACGTGACGCTCGACGAGCCGCTCGAAGGCAAGCCGTGGCCCGCGCAACTGGAAGGCACCTGGCATCACATGGGCACGACGCGCATGCACGATTCGGAGAAGCAGGGCGTGGTGGACCGCAATCTCAAGATCCACGGCATGAGCAACCTCTATGTGGCGGGCAGCTCGGTGTTTCCGACCGTGGGCGCCAACTTTCCGACCATCACCATCGCGGCGCTGACCTTGCGGCTCGCGAGTCATCTCGGGCGCGTCATCAAGGGCGATGAAACATCGACGACGCTCGTCACGTCGCACGGCTTGCCCGCGATGAACGACGCGCCGGCGGAGACGCTGCCGATCGCCGCCTCGACGATGCACATGCCGGGCGTCGCATTGCAGATGGCGAAAAAGTAACGCGTACGCGCAGTGAAAGCGAAACGCCGCCGGTGCCGGCACCGGCGGCGTTTTCCTTGATGAAAGGCGGAATTCGCGCGGGTCGGGCGTGCATCGCTATAATCGCCGTCCGACCTGGATTTTTGGTGTCTCGCTCGTGAAAACGCTCACTGCACTCGCTCTCGCCTCGATTTTCCTTGCCGCCTGCTCGTCGGTGGAGAAGGAGCAACAGAAGGAACGCACCTTTCTTTTGTCGCAACAGTCGCTCGACACGGCGCAGCGCAATGCGACCATCGCATGCCGCGACGCCGCGCAATGCGATGCGGTCTGGACGCTCACGAAGACTTACGTCGAACAGAATTCGAAGGAACGTCTGACCCGCGCCGACGCCGCCGCGATCGAAACCGAAGTGCCTTCCGGCTCGGGCAAGCCGGTGTTTTCAGCGACGCGCGTCGCCAACAGCAACGGCAACGGCGCGACCGTCTCGCTCTTCGCGCAATGCAAGGGCATGTTCGAGGACGAACGCGCACGCGGCTCCGACTTCGACGACTGCGCCAACAAGATCATCTCCGTGCAGAACGGATTCGCGCCTTATTTGCGGGCGCATCTGCCGGCGCAATAAGCGCGTGACTTCATTGCGCGGGCAATGTCCCGCGCGCGAAGCTTCCATCTTGCGGGCCCGCGCCTTCGCGCAGCACGCGCAACAGATCCTTCGACATCGCCTCGACGTGAAAGCGCTTCGTGAAGGTCGCGAGCGCCTGGGCGCGCATCGCCTCGCATGCGCGTGCGTCCATCTTCAGCCACGCTGACAGCGCCGCGACCGTTCCTTCGACGGTGTCCGTCGTCACGATCCCCGCGCCATCCGCCTTCACTTCGCGCCAGATATTCACCTTGTCCGAGATCAGGACGGGCAGGCGCGAGCCGAGCGCTTCCGCCACCGCGATGCCGAAGTTTTCCTGATGCGAGGGCAGCGCGAACACATCGCTCGACTGATACGCGCCCCACTTCAGATCGCCGGTGAGCATGCCGGTCCACGTCACGCGATCGTCGATGCCGAGCGTGCTCGCGAGCGTGCGCATGTGCGCGGCGTATTCGCTGTCGTCGGGGCCGGCCAACGCGAGATGCGCCTGCGGATCGATGTCGCGTACTTGCGCGAATGCTTTCAACAGCAGATCGCAACCCTTCTTCTCATGGATGCGGCCGAGAAAGAGAATTGCGCGCTTGCCCGCGAGCTGCGGAAATTTCGCGAGAAACGCCTCGCGCAGCGCGCTCGAATCGTCGGGCGGCGGGCGTGTGCCGAACGCGACGACTTCCTCGTTCGCACGATAGAGCCGGAAAGACTGGCGCGCGAGCAGGCGTTCCTCTTCGGTCGTGAAGAGCACGCGGCGGGCGTCGCGCAGCACGCGATATTCGGCCCACGGCCAGTAAAGGCTTTTCTTCAGATGCTTGAGCGGATACGTGCGCTTGAACCACGGATCCAGCATGCCGTGCGGAAACACGTAGTAGGGCACACCGCCGCCATGCAGCGCCTTCCATGCGCCGAAGCTGTGGTATTGCCAGAGCCCGTTGACGATCACGGCGTCGAAGCGCGCCGCGTTCTCCTTCAGCCACGGCACGAGCGCGGGACACAGGCCGTAGAAACCGCGCGACGGCCCGAGCGCATGCAGGCGCAGCCCGAATGCGGCGACATGCGGCGCATCGGGTGCATCGAGCGAGACGACTTCGACTTCGTGCCCCATCGCCCGCATGCTGAGCCCGCTTTGCAGCACGCCTTCGGTGGGGCCGCCCGCGCGCGGATCGACGGTGGAGAGCAGATGCAGAATCTTCATGACGTGATGGCCGATTCCGTGAAGTGCGCCTGAATCGAGACGACCCGCTCAGGCGTTGGGCGCGAACGTGCTGGCGCCCGGCGGCGGCTCGTGACGGCCCTGGCCGTGCGAGAGACCCGGCGCGGACGATGCGTGCGTCGGCAGGATTTCCGGCAAGGGCTCCTCGTGCGGACGCAGGTCGGGCGGCACGGCGCCGGGCGCGTTCGGCGCGTGCGTATAGGGCCGTCTGCCGCGAGCCTGCTGCGCGGCGGTTTCGGCGGCGCGCACGCGCATGGCATGGGCGATGCGCGCATACGACGCGACCAGCAGCCCGAGCGCGACGCCGAACACGACGCCCGAGAAGCGGTTGCCGAGCGGATTGCCGCCGATCGACGTCGCGGGCAGCGCCGCGACCACGAGCAGCGCGCGGCCGAGCACGGGCAGATAGAGCGCGTCGGCGGCCCGGTGCCGCCACGATCGATAGGCCATCGAGCCGCGCCAGAGCGCCCACAACACCGCGATCGGCAGCGCGAGACCGAACAGCAGGCCGCCCGCGAAGAACTGATAGACCCAGAAGTTGTGCCCGGCCGCCCATTCCTTGATGGCGTAGAAATCCTTCTTGCTGAACTGGCCGGCGAGATCGGGCAAGTAAGTCGGCGAATAGCGGTAGTCGTGCCCGTAGCCCATGCCCACGATGGTCGAGAACGCCGAGGCTGTCGTCTGATCGTACTGATCCTTCATTTCCGCGAGACGCGTGATGGTGGTCGGGTCGCGGCCGGATTCGGTGTCCTTCGCGAACGACATGCGCTGCACCCAGTGTTCCGCCACGGTCGGGAAGAACGCGGCGGAGGCGGCGGCCATCGCGCCGAGCAGCGACAGGATCAAGATGGCGCGCAGTCCCGCGGTGAACAGATGCTTGATCGAGGGCGCGGCGAGCCAGGTCGCGTACGCGAAAAGCAGCACTGTGCCGACGAGCAGGCTGCGCGTCACGCTCAACAGCTCGATGACGATGGTCGCGAGAAACAGCAGCACGGTGAATTTCGTGATGCGCTTGGCGACGACGAATTCGTGCAGCAACAGCGCCTGCAGACAGAGGAACGTGACCGAGACGATGCGAAAGCGCACGCTGTCGAGGCCGCCGCCCGTCGCCATGCCGAAGCCGAAGCTGAAGACGAGCGATGCGATCATCGACCAGTACATCGCGCGTTCGAGTTGTTCCAGGCGCTGCGAATCCCACGGACGGCAGCCGACGAAATAGCCGAGCAGCATCAGCACGAATGGCAGGATCACGCGCATGTAGTTGCCCGAGTCGTTGCCTTGCAGCACTTGCGTGGCGACGCTGCCGATCATCGTGAGGAGGAACAGCGACGTGATGATCGTGCGCATGCGCGAGCGGCGCGCGAAGCGCGGCGCAATCAGCAGCAGAAAGCAGCCTGCGCCGATCGACGGCACGGTGAGCAGAATCTGAATGGCCTTGCTGGCCGTCTCGGCGCCCTTGAAGTCGAACGCGAGCGGAAGCAGAAAAAGCCACATCCAGACGACGGCGAATTTGTTGCGCATGGCGTTCTCTTAAGAATCGCGGAGCTCATTCGAGTCTTCGTCGCGGCGTCGATGCCGATGCGTACCCGGGAAGCCTTCGTCGCACGATTGCCGCGGCGCGCGAGCGCTGCGCCCGATGCAGGCGACGTCCCCGGGAACCCCGTATTTGTGGGTCGAATATATCAGCGGGCCTCAGGGCGCGCCGTCGCGGCGGCGTATAGCGACTAGCGTTCGGCGCGAAACGACGGATGCCCATGTGCGCCGTACCACGCTTCGTGTGAAGCGTTTCAGTGACGAGTGGCGCGAAGCTGCCGCACGTGTTGCAAATACGGCACCCGTGCCTTGCCGATGGCCGCAAACGGCGTGATTCTGGCGGATCGTCCCGAATTTCTAGACCGAAGATTGGATAGCCGGGAACGACTGGCAGTACGGAGACCGCTCAAATATGCGCGATGCGCGTGCGCGCGCCGATTCGAGGAAACCCGCAGCAGCGGGGAACAAGTCTACGAGGACGCGCGGCTTCGGCCGCGCGAAACCGGACCACAACAAACGACCTTCGCAGAAGGGGAAAGGAATGGGCTTGTTCGGCGCGACACGGATGCAAGTACCCAATCGATCGATCGAACTCGATTTCATCCGGGGACTGGCGATCATCGCCGTGATGGGCTTTCATTTCCATTCGTATCCGACGGGCAGCGCGATCATTGCGGCCATCGAGTATCCGCTGAAGAGCTTCGGGCACGAGGGCGTGAATCTGTTCTTCACGCTTTCGGGCTTTCTCGTCGGCGGATTGTTGCTGAAGCAGTACGCGCAGGACGGGCGCATCGATGCAGGGCGTTTCATCGTCCGGCGGATCTTCAAGATCTGGCCCGCGTATTACGTGCTGATCCTGTTTCATGTGATCGTCGGGCGACATGCGACGAATACGTTTCTCGTGCAGAACCTCACGCACATGCAGAACTATTTCGGGTCGTCGATCGCGCAGACCTGGAGCCTGGCCGTCGAGGAGCACTTCTATCTGTTTCTGCCGCTTCTGCTGATCGTTCTGGCGCGCTGGCGCACGCGCGTCGATGCGATTCTTTGCGTGCTCGGCTCGATCTGTCTCGTCGTGCTGATCGCGCGCAGCGTCGCGGTTTATCGCGGCGATTTGCAGGGAACGTTCTTCTATACGCAATACCGCATCGACAGCCTGCTTTTCGGCGTGATGCTGGCCGCGTTGTACTGGATGAAGCCCGCCGTCTATCGCGCGATCGCGCAGCGCAAGCGCGTGCTGATCGCGATGGTCGTGGGCGTCGTGTTATGGCTCGTGCTCGGGACGCGCAGCGTGGCGCTCGATCAGAGCATCGGCTATACGATTCAGGCGATCGGGTTCTGCGCGCTCATCGTGCTGACGCTGGAGTACTCGGGTTCCATTCGCGCATCGAGGTGGTATCGCGCGATCGGATGGATCGGCGTTTATTCGTATGGCATTTATCTCTGGCATTCGCTGGCACTCGCGCCGGGCGACATGCTGATCCGCAAGGCCGCGGCGATGCATCTGCCGGCCATTCCCGCATGGTGCGCCATCATGGCGGCGCAGTTCGCGATCGCGATCATCGTGGGATATGTGACGACGCGCGCTGTCGAGTTTCCTTTCCTGCGCATTCGGGATGCGTTGTTTCCCGCCAAGCGGAAGAGGGAAGTGCCTGTCTCGGTGGCGGAGCCGCAGGCTTGATGTTTCGCGGTTTTGCGAGAGCGCCGCGCCCGGACGTGAAAGACCGGGCGCGGCGCTCTGCGTACGTGACCGAAGGAGTGTGACGGTCAGGCCTTGTGAGCCCGCGAATAAGTATCGAAGTGCTCGACATTGAAGAACTGCACGTCGACGCCGCATCGTTCCGCATCGCGCGCGAGTCGAAAGCGATTGCCGGTCGTGCGCTCTATGTTGCCCGTCAGGCGTTCGAGCACGGCCGCAAGACTTGTCGATGCAGCAGCGTCGAGCGAGAGCCGTTGCAGCGCCAGCAGCGCGACATACAGGCGCAACTGATCGACTTCCGCGCGCGCCAGATAGCCATGCGCCTGATGCAGGCGCTCGATGATGTCCGGTTGTCCGCTCATGCCGACCCCGGCCGGAAATTGCGCACGCGCCTGCGAAGCTGGATTGCACGCCCCATCACATGCATCAGCGAGGTCTCTATCGCCTTGAGGCAGGAGCGCAGCCTGACCGCGTTCTCTTCCACCAGCGCGATGTCGATTTTCTCGAGCAGATCGCTGACCGTCTGATAAAGCTGTTTCTCGCCTTCCACATAGGCCTGGCGCAGACGCTCGGCCTCGACCGCCGCGGTTTCTCGCGCGCGCTCGCCCGCAGTGATGGCGTGATACGCAGTCACATGCGCGCCGACATGCCTGCGCAATTCGCCCATCGTCAACTTGATATCGGCGGAACTCGCGCCGCGCAGATAGCAAATCTGCACCTTGTAATCCCGAACTGCGTCCACTGTCCGTTGAAGCGTGTCGAACAGCACGCGCGTGGCTGCGCTACGCGCAGCGAGTGCCGTCGGCGTGCTGTGCGCGCGGAAAGGACGCTGCCTGGAGTCATGAACTTCACTGACCTGCATGGGTGTATTTCTCTCTTAGAGATTGTCTTATCTGAATGATTAGGACTGCGACTATTAAGCGCGCCGATCTTCACGGCCGACCAAGTTGCGCGAACAGTCCGATACTGCCACAGCGCCTGCCTCAAACTGATATCTGATACATCAGTCGCGCCATTCTGTTGACGGGACACCGGGACAAAGATACTGTTCTGCAGATTTCGATAAGCATTACAAATTAATTATCTTTGGAGGCATCTTGGATCGTCAGGAATTCGGCCGCGAAGTCATTGCGACTGTGAAGTGGAAAATCGTGCCGTTTGCGTTCGTTCTGTACTTCTTCAACTATCTCGATCGCGTCAATGTCGGCTTCGCCGCCTTGCAAATGAATCGCGAGCTGAGCATATCGCCGACCCAGTTCGGCACGATCGCATCCGTGTTCTTCGTGTCGTATCTGTTCTTTCAGATTCCCGCTAATTACGCGCTTCAGCGCCTGGGCGCGCGCCGCTGGATCAGCTTCATCATCGTGGTGTGGGGCGCGATTACCGCTCTGACTTTCTTCGCGCAGAACGTGACGCATATCGTGATCGCGCGCTTTGCGTTAGGGATTTTCGAAGCGGGCTTTTTCCCCGGCATGATCTTTTATCTCGCGTGCTGGTTTCCGGCGCGCGAACGGGCCAGGGTGACGTCGCTGTTCATGCTGGCGATCGCCTTTTCATCGGTCGTCGCCGGTCCGATGTCCGGATGGATCGTCGAGCACGTGCACATCGCGGGGTTCAACGGCTGGCGATGGCTCTTCGCGATCGAAGGCGTGCCGACCATCCTGCTCGGGTGTCTGGCGTTCTTCATCCTCGTCGATACGCCCGCGGATGCGAAGTGGCTGACGTCGCAGCAGCGGACCTGGCTCGAAACGGAGCTTCGTCAGGAACGAGGCGCGCAGTCGCTCGCCGAGCGGCCGACACTGAAAATGGTGCTGGGGAACGCGACGATCTGGAAACTGGCCTTGTCGTACATGCTGGTTCAGGCCGCTTCTCAGGCGTCGAACTATTGGCTGCCGGGTCAGGTGAAGGGGTTCGCCGCGTCCCTGAGCGACACTCAGACCGGCCTGATCATGGCGCTTCCGTTCGTTTGCGCGATGGTGACCATGCCGCTGTGGGGCGCGCATTCGGACCGGACCGGCGAGCGCAAATGGCACGCAGCGTTGCCGATGCTGCTCGCGGGCGTCGGCTTCTTCGTCATTGCGAGCGTTCCGTCGTTGCCGCTCAGACTCGCCGGCATGGCCGTGTTCGGCGTCGGCATCCTGAGTTTTTACGGACCTTACTGGGCGATTCCTCCTGCGCTGCTCTCGCCGGCCGGGCTCGCGCTGAGTATCGCCTTCATCAATTCATGTTCGAGCCTCGGCGGCTTCCTCGCGAATCAGGCGCTCGGACATGTCTCCCAACGTTTCGGCTCCTACGGCGTTTTCATGGTCGAAGCCGCGCTATGCGTCGCAGCATTCTGTGTGCTCGTGACGATGCAAATTCCGCGTCAGGCGCCGAGGGCCGAAACGTCGACCGAACCGGCAAACGCCTGAGTTGTCCCTGTCACTTCGAGAAAAATGCGCTATGAAAATAACGAACGTCGAATTGTTTGATTGTGAAGTCAGCCGTAGCGACCCGAGAATGGCGCGCTTCAATCCGGTCCTGATCCGGATCAATACCGACGAAGGAATCAGCGGCATCGGCGAAGTCGGTCTGGCGTACGGCGCGGGCGCGAAAGCCGGCGTGGGCATCGTGCGCGATCTGGCGCCGCGCATCATCGGCAAAGACCCGATGAAGGTCGAGGCGATCTGGGAGAACCTGTTTCGCGCCACCTTCTGGGGCATGGGCGGTGGGAACGTTTTCTATGCCGGCATGAGCGCAATCGATATTGCCTTGTGGGACATTCGCGGCAAAGCGTTGAACGCACCGTGCTATCAGTTGCTCGGCGGCAAGACCAACGAACGATTGCGCGCCTACGCAAGCCAGCTCCAGTTCGGCTGGGGCGACACGCACCAGATGCTGACTCGTCCCGAGCAGTACGCCGAGGCCGCGCTGAAGGCAGTGGGACAGGGATATACGGCGATCAAGGTCGATCCGCTTCAGGTCGATCGCAACGGCGGCCCTCCGCTCGACTGGGAGGTGAATCAGAACTACTTCGGCTTGCTTCGCACGGACCAGCTGCGCATGGGCGAGGAACGTATCGCGGCCATGCGCGAAGCAGTGGGACCGGACGTCGATATCATCATCGAAGCTCACTCGCTTCTTGGCGTGAACGCGGCCATTCAGTTCGCGCGCGTGGTCGAGCCGTATAACATCCTCTTCTATGAAGAGCCGGTTCATCCGCTCAACATGGACAACATGGCGCTGGTTGCGCGCAGCACGTCGATTCCGATTGCCACGGGCGAGCGCTGTTATACCCGTTGGGGTTATCGCGATTTGCTGGAAAAGCAGGCGGTGGCGGTCATACAGCCGGACGTGTGCCTGTGCGGCGGACTGACCGAGGCCAAGAAAATATGCGACTACGCCAACCTCTACGACGCAACGATGCAGGCGCATATCTGCGGCGGCCCGGTGTCCACGGCCGCTGCACTGCATCTGGAAGCGGCCGTGCCGAACTTCAACATTCACGAGCACCACACTCACAGTCTCAAGGACTGCGTGCGCGAACTGTGCGTGCATGACTACCAGCCCGAACGCGGCACGTTCTCGGTGCCGGACCTTCCCGGGCTCGGCCAGGAGTTGAACGATGACGTGGTGAAGCGCTACCACGCCTACACGATCAATTAAACGACGAATGCGGGTTCACTCAGCGGGCGCGATGTTGGTCAGCAGGCGTTTGGTCCGCTCCGTGAAGCCGCAATTGATATGCGCGGCGACCATGCGACACGCGCCGTCGACATCGCCGGCGCTCAGTGCATGAGTCATTGCAATATGCTCGTCGATGGATTTGCTCACGTATTCTCGCGAGAACGTAAGACGGTTGCGCATCGCCAGGACCTTCGCACTGATCATCGTGTAGCAATCGATGAGATACGGGTTATCGGAGTGCCTCAGAAGGGTAGCGTGAAATTCGTGATCGAGTGCGCGGTAGGCTGCAAGGTCCGGCGTCTCCCCATGAACTTTCGATGCCTCGACGTTCTTATTGAGCTCGTCGATGAGGCTTCCACGGCTTCCGCTCATGGCGGCGCGAATGGCGGCCTGCTCCAGTGTGATGCGTAGCGCGCTGATGTCGTCGATGTCTTCCTCTTTCAACGAAAAGACGAACGTTCCGGAGCGCGGCCTTATTTCTACCAGACGTTCGCGGATACTCAGTTTTATCAGCGCTTCGCGAACGGGCGTCTTGCTCATTCCAAACAGTTCAGAGAGCTTGGCTTCCGTGACCTGTTCGCCGAATTCCAGATCTCCGCTGACGATGGTTTGTCTCAGGCGCTCTTCCGTCATTTCCCCGAGTGACTTCGGCGGGTCGAACGCGGTTCGTTCTAGTCTTCTCACCCGTAGCTCTCCTATATAGGCATTCCTATGGTGTTCGATTGCGATCGTTAGACATAACTTGGAGGGCAAGAATACTTCACATTTGAAGTATTTTATTTGGAGATGTTTCTGATTTTTTTACTGACGTCTAACAGGATTCTTGGCGTGAACGCTCTTATATTTGCTCTGACTTTGCTCAAGCCTAAGAGAGTGACTGATTCTCCAGCCGGGAGGCAGCGGAAATAAGCCAACGCGAGCACCCGATTTCACGAAAGCTCAAAAAGCCCGACCACGCAAGTAGAAAAGCCGCGACAAATCACCCGCCCACTTGCCTTAGCGTTTCCTTGAACTGACTCAGCGTATTGCGCTCGAGCAGATGCCCTGCAACCGCGGGCCGTGAACGCCTCGCGAGCACGTCGTCGAGTGCGCGATTGATCGGCCCAGCCGAAAGTTCATCGAGAACCGGCCCCAGTTCTCCCGTGCGACAGAACCATCCGATCAATCCATCCGCCGTCGCGACCACCGGCTTGCCGAAGCGGTAAGCCTGCACCAGCACGCCGCTCATCCCGTAGTGTCCCTTGTAGCCGAGCCACACCACGTCGCAGGCGGAGAAGAGATCGAGTTCGTCCTCGCTTGAAATGAAGCGATCGAGGATCACGGGCGCAGGCGTCAGTTTCGCCGCAGCGATGCTCAGCCGCTCCCGCACATCCGCATCCTGAGCCCCCGCGATGACGAGCGTCGGCCCATAAGCCGCGCCCGCGCGCTGGCTGAGCGCATCGATCAGTTCGAATACGCCCTTGCGATCGTTGATCGCGCCATACACGAGCACATGCGTGCCGTCCGACAATCCCAGCCGCGCTTTGGCCGCGGCAGGTTCTGCGGCGCGCGCATCGGGGAACGGATCGGCGAGATACTCGATCGTCGGGCCGGAAGAAGCCGCGTTGTTCTTCCACCAGTCCGGCAAGGTCGGATCGATGGTCAGCAGCGTCTTCATGCCGCCCGCCCGAATCGCCCGCGTAAAAAGCTGCGCTTTCACCGCATTGACGAGCGGACGGCGCGGCGCGCGCACGCCCACGAGATGATGATGAAAGTTCGAGCGCATCGTGATGCCGACCCACGGCGTCGCGCCGAACGGCGAGCGCAGGAACGGCAGCGCGAGCAGGAAGTAATCGGCATAAGGCACGACGACGAGCGCCACCGCGCGACCCTGCTTCGCGCTTTCATACGCATGGCGGAACTGCCGGTGCATGCGCGCATAGCTCACTTTCGACGCAATGCCGCCGCCCGCCGCCGCCGGCGCCACGAACGCGATCTCGAGATTCGCCGCGCCTTGCTCATGAATCTTTTTCGCGAGCGGATGCCCTTCGTTGCGCGGTTCGGTGACGATCACGCAGCGGTAGCCCGCTTCCATGTACGCGTTCGCCGCCCATTCGGCATAGCGCCAGCGGTGCCCGCTGAAGTCGGGTTCGATGATGAGGACGCTATCGTTCATCGCGGGTTGGGCCTTTGCATTCGCTGGGTGATTTCGCGCGCGACAAGCGACAAGCGCATGGCAGGCGCACGCATGACACGGCCGATTGTGCCGACGAATGAACACTAGCATCGCGCACGCGCATCCGAACGCCATTTTTGAGCGTTTATCCGCGTCGCGAACGTGCGTGCGCCGTGCGCAACCGCACGAATCCGCGCGCGTCAACCCGCATTGATACCCATTTCGGGCCGATTTCGACTACGCGTTGGCGTCCGCCGCACCCCGACCCACGATACTTTTGCCACAGTCGCCTGAAAAGAAGCGTGGCCGCGCTCGCGCCAGTCGTCCGGACATGGCAGCGAAACGGCCCGCAAGGTGGTCCGCGCGCGATACCGACATATCGCCGCACCACGAATGGAAATATCAGTTGCGCGGGGAATTTGAGTGAGATCGGTCCGGCTTCCTTTTCTACCGGCGCGCGCGCGATTCGAGCACGATGCAGCGTTCTGGGTGCTCCTGCAACAAGTGGTCGTGCGCGGCTTCGTCGCCGTCAAGTTTCTCGCGATCGGCCGGATTCTCGGGCCCGAAGCCATCGGCGCGGTGAGCATCGCGCTGCTCGCGGTCGCCATCGCCGAATCGCTGTCGGACACCGGGCTCGCGCAAGCCGTCGTCCAGGGACACGACGCGCCCACGCACGACGAACTCGGCGCGGTCCTCGCCACCCTCGCGATGCGCGGGCTCCTGATCGGCTTGCTGCTCGCCGTGCTCGCGCCGTTCATGAGCAGCCAGTTCCACCTGAACGGCGCCGTCGGCCTGATCCTGCTCGCCGCGGTGCTGCCGGTTCTGCGCGGCGTCGCATCGCCCGCTTATTTCATCGTCACGCGCCAGCGCGGCTTCCAGAAACTCGCCGGCGTCGAGACCTCCGCCGCGTTCACGGATTGCGCCGTCGGACTCGTGTGCGCGCTGTCGGGCGCGGGCGCGTATTCCGTGCTGATCGGCCTCGTCGCGGGCGAACTGCTCAAGACCGCGCTCACCTGGACCACGATGTCGCCGCGCCCGCCGCTGCGTCTGCGGATCTCGGGCATCGGCCATTACGTGAACTTCAGCCGCTGGATCTGGGCGGGCAGCGTCGTCAATCTTCTGCTGAATCAGTTCGACAAGGTGGTCGTCGCGAAACTGCTCGGGCCGCTGCAGCTCGGCGCGTATCAGATGTCGTCGAAGCTCGCGCAGATGCTGCTCGCGGACGCCGCCATCGCGATGTCGCAATACCTCTTTCCGACGTTCGCCGAGCATCATCGCCGCGACGTGCAGGGGGCGCGCAAGCTGTTTCGCCGCTATCTGCTGCTCGCCGCCGTCGGGCTCGCGCTGTTCGTGATCGTGCTGCGCTTCGCGGCCGAACCGCTCTTCAATTTCGTGCTCGGGCCGGCGTGGCTCAGCGCCGTGCCGCTCTTCAAGATCTTCGTCATCAACATGGCGATCGGCGCGATCATCGCCGTGCTGGTGTCGTGGCTGCGCGCGGCCGGCATGCCGAAGGTCGCGACGCACGCGTCGATCATTCAGGCCATCGTGCTGTGCGTGACCGTGCCGGTCGCGATGCATCTTTGGGGCGTCACGGGCATCGCCTGGGCGATGACGGTGGGCCTCGGCTCGGCGGCAGGCTGGATGCTGTTTCGCATCGTGAGGGAGGCGTGAATGCGCATAGTTCACCTCGTGCTGGCGCCGCGTTTGTCGGGCGCGGAAGTGCTGGCGAAAGACCTGGCGATCCATCAGCAAAAGGGCGGCGAAACCGTGGCCGTCGCGTCGCTCACGCCCGCGCATGACGACTTCATGGCGCTGAAGGCGGAACTCGTCGCGAACGGCGTGCAGTGTCTCTTTCCCGAGCGAATGTACGGCCGCTTCGGCAAGCTGTGGAATCTGTACCGGACCATCCACGGCTTTCGCGCGGACGTGCTGTTCGCGCACGCGACGATTCCGGCGTTCTACGCGCGCACGATGCCGCTCGCGGTGCCCGTCGTCTACGTGATGCACTCGGCCACCAACGACTTCGAGCGCTCGCTGTTCCGGCGCGTCGAGCGGCTGCTGTCGCGCCGGGCGCGCGCGGTGATCGCGGTGTCGCCGAGCAATATCGACGATTACGTGGGCGCCGTCGGTCGTCATCCGGCGATGACGCTGATCCCCAACGGCGTCGACATGTCGCGCTTCGGCATGCGCACGCGCGCGCACGCGGCGGACGGCGCGCAGATCGTGCAGATCGGCCGCTACACGTCGGTGAAGAATCAACTTTCGACGGTGCACGCGTTCCAGCAGGTCGTCGAGCGCGTCTCGGATGCGCGGCTCCTGCTGTGCGGCGTGATCGAGGATCCGGCGTATCACGCGGCGGTGCGCGATCTCGTCGAGAAGCTCGGACTTGCCGGACGCGTGAGCCTGCATGGGCCGCGCGCGGATGTCGCGGAACTGCTGTTCTCGTCGAACGTATTCGCGATGCCGTCGCGCTCGGAAGGGCACAGCATCGCGTTTCTGGAGGCGCTCGCCTCGGGCGTGCCGGTGGTTGCGAGCACGATTCGCCCGTTCAGCTTCGCCGCCGATTTCCCCGGCGTGCATCTCTGCGATCCCGACGACACGAAAGCCTATGCCGATGCGCTCGTGCTCGCGCTGTCGGAGCCGCGCTCGCATCGTCCGCTCGGCGGCCTCACGCTCGCCGATACGGCCGCGCGCTATCTGGCCGTCGCGCGCGAGGTGACGCGGCCGATGCCGCGCGCCGCGCCCGTATGAAGCGCTACCTGAGGGCTGCCTGAGCGCCCGCGCGCGACGTTTGCGCGATTCCGTTCGAGATCCGTTGGCCGCGCCAGGCGATTCAATACTGGCGCGCGCGTCGTTTTTCGCGTATCAAATAGGTTCTTGCCGCTTCGAATAGCCACGCTTCACGCCATTTCCAGGTTTCAGGCAAGGCGCGCCGCGAGCGTATCGCATGCCCTGGATCGCTTCATCCCCGGACGCGCGGGGCTCGCCGAGAGCCCACGTCTCACCGTCACACAGATGTTTCACACTTCGACTACCGGCCGCGCGCGGGCGTTGCGCGTCATCGCGTCGGCCCGGACGAGTCGTTTTCCCAACTGCTGGACAGCCGAGGACATCACACACGATGAGCACGATCAAGACGAAGGACGGCACGTCGATCTATTACAAGGACTGGGGCAGCGGCAAGCCGGTGGTGTTCTCGCATGGCTGGCCGCTCGACGCCGACGCGTGGGACGCGCAGATGCTGTTCCTCCTGGGCCACGGATACCGCGTGATCGCGCACGACCGGCGCGGCCACGGGCGCTCGGATCAGCCGTCCGAAGGCAACGACATGGACACCTACGCCGACGATCTCGCCGCGCTTCTCGACGCGCTCGACGTGACGGGCGCAACGCTCGTCGGCCATTCGACGGGCGGCGGCGAAGTGGCGCATTACATCGGCCGTCACGGCACGAAGCGCGTCGCGAAGGCAGTGCTGATCGGCGCGGTGCCGCCGCTCATGCTGAAGACGGAAGCGAATCCGGACGGCTTGCCGATCGACGTGTTCGACGGCATCAGAAAGGGCGTCGCCGCCGACCGCTCGCAGTTCTACAAGGATCTGACGCTGCCGTTCTATGGCTACAACCGCGAAGGCGCGAAGATTTCGCAGGGCGTGATCGACCTGTTCTGGCTCGAAGGCATGCGCGGCGGGATCAAGGGACACTACGAGTGCATCAAGCAGTTCTCGGAAGTGGACTACACCGCCGATCTCGAGAAGTTCGACGTGCCGACGCTGTTCCTGCACGGCGACGACGACCAGATCGTGCCGATCGGCGCGGCGGCGCAGAAGGCGGTGAAGATCGTGAAGAACGCGACGCTCAAGGTTTATCCGGGCGGCGCGCACGGCATGTGCACGGTCGAGGCGGACAAGGTGAATGCGGATCTGCTGGCGTTCATCGAGTCGTAGCGCGACGGGCGGCTCGCTGCGAGTGTGGCGGGCGGGCCGCCGCGACTTCGTTCGCCGATGGATTTCGTCGCACAAAAGCCAAGGATAACGAAACATCGGTCCTATTTTCGGAGGAGACACCCATGTCCGACATGCTCGGCATTTCCACGCCCGACGGCAATTTCGACGCCTACGTCGCCTATCCCGCGCAAACGCCCGCGCCGGCGGTGGTCGTCATCCAGGAGATATTCGGCATCAACGGCGACATGCGCGAAACCTGCGACGAGTACGCGCGCCAGGGCTACGTCGCGCTGTGCCCCGACCTGTTCTGGCGTCTCGAACCGAACGTCAATCTCACCGATCGCACCGAAGCCGAATGGCAGCAGGCCTTGAAGTACTACAACGCGTTCGATGTGAACACCGGCGTCGAGGACATCGCGGCGACCATCGGATTCGCGCGCGGGCGGTCGGAAGTGCAGGGCAAGATCGGCTCGGTCGGCTTTTGCCTCGGCGGCTTGCTGTCGTTCCTGACGGCGGCGCGCACGGATGTCGATGCATCGGTCGCCTATTACGGCGGCGGCACCGACCAGTATCTCGGCGAACTGCCGAAGATCAAGGTGCCGCTCATGCTGCATCTCGCGGAAGAAGACGAATTCATCAACGCCGAGGCGCGCAATCGCGTGCTGGCCGCGGTGAAAGGCCACGCGAATGTCGAGGCTTTCACGTATCCCGGCTGCCATCATGCGTTCGCGCGCAATCAGGGCGCGCATTACGACGCAGCGGCCGCGCAACTCGCCAACGGCCGCACCGCGGAATTTTTCCGCAAGCATCTGAAGTAGGCGTGCCGGAAAAAAAGACGCCGCCCGATGCAGGGCGGCGCTCGCTCACTTCTTTGCGGCATGCGGGCGGCGGAACACCAGCCAGCGCGGCGCCTTGAAGCGCACGATGCTGATATAGAGCCACACGTAAGTCGCCGCGAACACGACGACGAAGCAGAACAGATGCAGCGTGTGCCGCCAGAAGAGCGTCGCGGGAATCACGGCGATCAGGCACAGCAGCCACAGATACGGCGACGTCAGCGAATTGCGGCGCGTGAGTTCGTGCGCGTTCTTCGCGCCGACGGCCCAGCGCATCAGACGCTTGTAGACGAGCATGTGCAGATGCACGCCGTCCGGAATGCCCGGCGACATGCCGCGAATGAACTTCTTGCGATAGATCGAGAAGCACGTCTCGAAGATCGGGTACATGAAAAGCAGCACCGGATACCACGCGGAGACGTCGCGGTTGCGCATCACGAGCATGATCGCGAGTTCCGCCAGCATGAAGCCGACGAAGTACGCGCCGCCGTCGCCGAGAAAGATCAGGCCCGCCGGAAAGTTCCAGATGAAGAAGCCCATCACCGCGCCCATCATGATGAGCGAGCCCGACAGCACGATCGGATCGTGCACCTGGAACGCCACGTAGGCGAGCGAGGCGAACATCATGAAACCGACCATCGAGGCGAGGCCGTTGAAGCCGTCGATGATGTTGACCGCGTTCGCGAGCGCCGCGACGGCGAGCACCGTCACCGCGCATGAAATGAGCGCGTAAGACAGCAGGAAATCGAGCGGCGGCACGCTGATGCGCGTCACCGCGATGTTCAGGAACGCGTACGCCAGACCGGCGGCGGCCATCGTGCAGACGAGGCGCACGAGCGGCGTCACGCGCTTGGTCAGGTCTTCGACGAGCCCGGCGAGAAACGCCGGCATGCCGCACGCGATGATGCCGAGAATGCCGCCCGATACGGCCGGATAGCCCCATCGCAACTGCACGGCGGACGCGGTCAGCCCGCACAGGATGCCGACTCCGCCGATGCGCGGCACCGGCCGCGCGTGAAACTTCTGCACGCCGGCGAGATCGGTGTCGCCGAGCACGCCTTCCTGCAAGTGTGCGAAGCGCACGATGAACAAGGTCACCAGCAGCGAGACCAGAAAAGCAAGCGCGAAACTAAGCATGAACGTGGACCGATGAAGAAATGCCGCCGCGCATCGTACCGTACGGCAAACGGCCCGGGCGCGGCGCGGCGGCTTGACACGAACGCTTAAGCGAACCCTCGCGGATTCTGCGACTGCCAGCGCCAGTGATCGGCGCACATGCGCTCGATGCCGTGCTCCGCGCGCCAGCCGATCAGTTCGGCGGCGGCGGCCGGATCGGCGTAGCAGGCGGCGACGTCGCCCGGGCGGCGCGGCACGAGTTCATAAGGCACCGGCTTGCCCGACGCGGCCTCGAACGCCTTCACGACGTCGAGCACGCTGTAGCCTTGCCCCGTGCCGAGATTGACCACGAAGCTGCGATCGAGCCGGCGCAGTGCGTCGATGGCCGCGATGTGCCCGCGCGCCAGATCCACGACGTGAATGTAGTCGCGCACGCCGGTGCCGTCGTGCGTCTCGTAATCGCTGCCGAACACGCGCAGCCGCTCCAGCTTGCCGACGGCCACCTGCGCCACATACGGCATCAGGTTGTTCGGCACGCCCGCCGGATCCTCGCCGATCAGCCCGCTCTCGTGCGCGCCGACCGGGTTGAAGTAGCGCAGCGTCGCGATGCGCCATGACGGATCGGAGACTTCGAGATCGCGCAAGACCTGCTCGGCGATGAGCTTTGACTGCCCGTACGGATTGGTCGCCGAAAGCGGAAACGACTCGTCGATCGGCACGCTCTGCGGCACGCCGTACACCGTCGCGGACGAGCTGAACACGAAGTTGCGCACGCCGCGCTCCTTCATCACCTTCAGCACGGCGAGCAGGCTGCCGATGTTGTTGCTGTAGTACTCGATCGGCATTGCGACCGATTCGCCGACGGCCTTGAGCGCGGCGAAATGAATCGCGCCGGTGATCGCGTGCGCGTCGAAGATGCGGTTCAGCGCGGCTTCGTCGCGCGCGTCTTCCTGATAGAACGCGACGCGCTTGCCCGTAATGCGCTCGACGCGCGCGAGCGACTCGGCGCGGCTGTTCACGAGATTGTCGACGACGACGACGCCGTAACCCGCGTCCAGCAGTTCGACGCAGGTATGCGAGCCGATGAATCCCGCGCCGCCCGTCACGAGGATCGTGCCCTGCGCCCGGTTATCCGGCGACTGATTGCCATTCATTGTGCGTTCTCCAGAAGACTCGAATCAGAGTGAAATGCCGGTAATGGCGTGTATTGTGCCTTTGTAGCGTTCGACGACATTTTTTTCGTCGAATTCGCGGGCCACCTTTTCGCGGCCGCGCTGCGCCATCGCGGCGCGTTCTTCGGCGGGCAGCGTCATCATGCGTTCGAGCGCCGCGGCGAGACTGTCCGCGCTCCTGACTTCGCAGAGCAGGCCGTTTTCGCCGTGCGCGACCACTTCGCGGCAGCCGGGCACATCGGTGGCGACGATCGGGCGGCCCATCGCCGAGGCTTCCATCAGCGTGCGCGGCACGCCTTCGCGATACGAGGGCAGCACCACGCAGTCCGCCGCGGCCACGAGCGGGCGCACGTCGTGCGCTTCGCCCAGATATTCGACGATATTCTCGGCTTCCCATTGCGCGACGTCCGTGCGGCTGATCGCGCTCGGATTGTCGACGCCGACCGGCCCGAGCAGCTGGAAGCGCGCGTGCGGAAAGCGCGCCTTCAGGCGCCGCGCGGCTTCGACATATTCCGCCACGCCCTTGTCCCACAAGAGCCGCCCGATCAGGATGAAGACGAAATCCTCGCGCACGGGCAGCGGCGTGAACGCGAATTCGTCGAGATCGACGCCTTCGCCGTGCAGACGGCGCGCGCGATCCGGATGCGCGAGCAGATTCTCGTGCACGAACGCCGCGTGATCGTCCTGATTCAGGAACCAGATTTCGCGCGGAAAGCGAAACGCGAAACGGTACAGCCGCTTGGCGACCTGCGCCGTGCGGCTTTTCTGGATGAAGACGTAGCCGAGACCCGTGGTGACCGCGATCGAGGGCACGCGCGCGAGCATCGCGGCGAGCGAGCCGTAGATGTTCGGCTTGATCGTGTAATGAAACACGATGTGCGGACGCGTCGCGCGATATTCGCGATACAGCGCGGCGAGCGTTTTCAGGTCGTCGCGCGGATCGGTTCCCTTCGACGCCACCGGCAACTCGACGCAGCGGCAGCCCATTTCCGTGAGCGGCTCGAAGGTGCGGTCGCGCGGCGCGATGATCGTCACCTGCGCGCCGCGCGCGGTCAGCATGCGCAGCACGCCGCGCCGGTACGTATAGATCGCCCATGCGGTGTTGCAGACAAGGGCGATGCGAAGACTCGACTTTTCTTTCGTCATCCGGAAGTCATGGTGGCGGCCTGGATCGCGCAGCGTGCTTCCGCACGGATCGGCCATGCGCTCAACCTAGCGCAAAACAAAACGAAAACAATTCGACAAAAATATGCTTACGCGGAAGGCGTGGGTTTCATGAGCCTCGCCTTCAGGCCGCGCAGCACGCGGTACGGTAACACCAGATGCGCGATGCTTTTCGCGATGCCGATCCAGTCGAGCGGATTCGTCGCGCGCAAATGGCGCAGTTGCAGGCGCAGCGTCGAGAGCACCTGCACGCGCCGCTTCGTGGCGCTGATGCCGCTTTCGTTCGACTCGTAGAACAGGCCGAATTCCGGCAGATTCGCGCCGTCGTGGCGTTGCAGGAGACGCAGGATCAGATCGAGATCCTCGGCGGCGCGGTAGTGCGCCCGATAATTGCCCGCCTCGATGACCGCATCGACGCGCAACATCAGCGACGGATGCGTGAAGCACGTGCGCGCGAGCATTGCGCGGCGGATCGCGGCGGGTTCGGCGGGCGGCGTCAGATCGAAGAGCGGCGCGCCGTCGGTCGAGACGACATGCGTCCACATGCCGAGCACCGCCACGCGCGGATGCGCTTCCATATACGCGCGCTGCTTCGCGAGCCGGCCGGGCGTCGCGAGATCGCCGGTGTCGATGCGCGCCGCGTAACGCACGCCGCGCGCGGCGAGCGCCTCGACGCCCGCCTGCAGCGCGCGCTCGATGCCGCCGTTTTTCGGCATCCGCAGAATCTCGATGCGCATTCCGTCGATGACGGGCGCGACGATCGGCGGCGTGCTGCCGTCATCGACGATCAGCACGTGCACCGGCGACGTTTCGCGGAACGACGCGAGCGTGCGCTCGACCTCGGCCTGACCGTTGAAGGCGGGCATCAGGATGGCGACATCGGAAAGAGCGTTCATGCGCGCAACCGGAAACGGATGTAGTAAAAGTTCACCGCCGCCGCCGCCAGATAACCGGCCGCGAGCCCGACGAGCGCGCCATAGCCCTCGAAGCGCGGAATCGCGATCAGATTCACGGCGAACGCGACCGCGAGCGCCAGCAGCCATTTCGACAGCAGCACGTACTTCGCCTGATATTTCAGCACGATGAGATTGCCGATCGCCTCGATGCCCGCCGGCACCGAAAGCCACACCGCCCAGCGAAAAATGCCGGCTGCATCGGCGTAATTCGGCCCGAACACGCGCGCGATGATGAAGCCCGCGAGCGCATCCAGCACGGCGGCGCCCGCGATCATGAGGACGGCGGTCATCGCGAAGAGACGCACGAGATTGCGCCTGAGCGCGGCGATCTCCTGCACGCGGTACACGAACGCCGGCGCGATGGTCTGCGCGAGCATCAGCGCAAGCGCGATCCAGTTCTCGTTCAACTGCTGCGCGGCGGAATAAAGCCCGAGTTCGGCGAACGACACGCGCTGCGCGAGCATCAGCCGGTCGAGCTTCAGAAACAGATACATGCAGATGAGCCCGAGCCAGAACACCGTGCCCGCGCGCATGAAATGCGAAAACAGCGCGCGATCGAAGCGCCAGCCGAGCCGGCCGCCATGACGGCGCATGTAATACAGCACGAGCGCGCCGCCGATCGCCGCCGCCTCCAGCGCCCAGAGCCAGCCGAAGCTCGCTGCTCCCGCGGCGAGACGCACGAGCGCATAGACGAGCGCCGCCTTGACGATGGCGGCCGCCATGCTCGCGACCAGTTGCGGTTTGCTGAACGTGAGACTCTGCAGCCACGAATTGATGACGCCGATGAACGGCTCGCGAAACAGCATCGTGACGGCGAGGCCGGCGAGCATCAGCCCGACCAGCGGATCGGTGCCGCCCGCGGCGATCCAGAGCCACGTCAGCGCGAGCGCCGCGACCGACACGCCCATGCGCAGCACGAAGGCGCTGCCGAGCACCGCGCCGGTGTCGGCGGGCGGGCGGTTGACGATGGTCGGCACGAGAATCTCCGCGCCGCAGACCCAGGTGATCGGCGCGATCACGAGCAGCAGCGTGTTCGCGTATTGCCACTTGCCGAAATCGCCGGGACCGAGATAGCGCGCGAGCAGCCCGGAAATGACGATGGCCACCGCGATCTGCGTGAGCCGTTCGAGCCCGAGCCAGACGATATTGGCGAGCGCGCGGGCGACATCCGGATTGCCGGAGCGCAACAGGGCTTTCATGCGGCCGGTTCCGCGCCGCTGCCGGGCACGGCGCCTGCTACGCGAGCCTGATGGATTCGGGAATGCGTGCGATCTTGCGTCATCGACGTGAACTTTTGTGTGTTTGCGCGCGAAGGCGCCTCATTAGAAGTCATCGAGGCGAAAGAGCGTCTGAGCATTGGATTAGAATGAACGCGCAAGCCTGAACGGGCGCGTTTGCAGCGCGCGCAGCCACGAGAGCGCCGAAAGACAGCGATTATAAGTGCGATCCGGGGCGCGCCCGCTGCTTTGGCTTTTTGCTTCGATTTGCTTCCATTTGTTTCATTCGTATTGCTTTAACAGACGCATAGGCAGAATTCGAAACGTCGTCTGGCAGTCGTTCGTGCGCCTTCGTCACGCACCGGCGCGCCAACCGTCACGACCTGCATGCCCTCATGGCTGCATCGCCGAGAATCCATCAATTAATAGACAAGAGGTAGCCATCTCATGAGCCAAGTATCCCAGTCCATCTTCAAGGCCTACGACATTCGCGGCATCGTCGGCAAGACGGTCGATCGCGACGTAGCGCGCAGCATCGGTCAGGCGTTCGGCAGCGAGATCAAAAGCCAGGGCGGCGACTCCGTCGTGGTCGCGCGCGACGGCCGCCTGTCCGGCCCCGAACTCGTCGGCGCGCTCGCGGACGGCCTGCGCGCGGCGGGCGTCGACGTGATCGACGTCGGCATGGTGCCGACGCCGGTCGGCTATTACGCCGCGAGCGTGCCGCTGCCCTTGCCCGCGGGCGAGCGGCGCGTGGATTCGTGCATGGTCGTGACCGGCAGCCACAATCCGCCGGACTACAACGGCTTCAAGATGGTGCTGCGCGGCGCGGCCATCTACGGCGAGCAGATTCAGGGCTTGTACAAGCGCATCGTCGATAACGACTTCACGACGGGCGCCGGCAGCTACACCGAGTTCGACGTGCAGCAGATGTATCTGGACCGCATCGTGTCCGACGTGAAGCCGGTGCGCCCGATGAAGATCGTGGTCGACACAGGCAACGGCGTCGCGGGCGGTCTCGCGCCGCGGCTGTTCAAGGCGCTCGGCTGCGAGCTGGTCGAGCTGTTCACGGAAATCGACGGCACGTTCCCGAACCATCATCCGGATCCGGCGCATCCGGAAAACCTGCAGGACGTGATCCGCGCGCTGAAGGAAACCGACGCCGAAGTCGGCTTCGCGTTCGACGGCGACGGCGATCGTCTCGGCGTCGTCACGAAGGACGGGCAGGTCATCTATCCGGACCGCCAGCTGATGCTGTTCGCGCAGGAAGTGCTGTCGCGCAACAAGGGCGGCCAGATCATCTATGACGTGAAGTGCACGCGCAATCTCGCGAAGTGGGTGCGCGAGCAGGGCGGCGAGCCGGTCATGTGGAAGACGGGCCACTCGCTCGTGAAGGCGAAGCTGCGCGAGACGGGCGCGCCGCTCGCGGGCGAAATGAGCGGTCACGTGTTCTTCAAGGACCGCTGGTACGGTTTCGACGACGGCCTGTACACCGGCGCGCGCATGCTGGAAATCCTCTCGCGCGTGGCCGATCCGAGCAAGCTGCTCAACGATCTGCCGAACTCGCTGTCCACGCCCGAGCTGCAACTGAAGCTGGAAGAGGGCGAGAACTTCGCGCTGATCTCGAAGCTGCAGGCGAACGCCAAATTCACCGGCGCGGACGACGTGCTGACGATCGACGGCCTGCGCGTCGAGTATCCGGACGGCTTCGGGCTCGCGCGCTCGTCGAACACGACGCCGGTCGTCGTGATGCGTTTCGAGGCGGACAGCGACGCGGCGCTCAAGCGCATTCAGGAGGATTTTCGCCGCGTGATCCTGGCGGAGAAGCCGGACGCGAAGTTGCCGTTCTGATCCGTGCGGGCGTTGCCCGATGCCCGATGAAAAGCGGCGCCGTCGACGAGATTGCGCCGCTTTTTGCTTTTCCGTTGCGCGCGCCGCGCTAAAATCGCCGTTTTCCTGCTCAGCCTCGCGCCGTCCGCGCCTCTCATTCCCAGCGTGCAAAAGATCCTGATCGTCCGTGTGTCGTCGCTCGGCGACGTCGTTCACAACATGCCGGTCATCGCCGACATCCGCCGCCGCTATCCGGATGCGCAAATCGACTGGCTCGTCGAAGAAAGTTTCACGAGTCTCGTCGAACTGGTTCAGGGCGTGCGCCGCGCGATTCCGTTTTCGCTCAGGCGCTGGCGCCGCGCGTTCGCGTCGCCCGCCAACTGGCGCGAAATCGGCAAGTTCAGGCGCGCACTCGCCGCCGAAAAATACGATCTCGTGATCGACTGCCAGGGCCTCATCAAGACCGCGTGGGTCGCGAGCTGGGCGCGCGGGCCGCTCGTCGGGCTCGCGAACCGCACCGACGGCGCCGGTTTCGAATGGCCCGTGCGCTTCTTCTACGACCGGCGCGTGCCCATCGAGCCGCGCACGCATGTGGTCGAGCGCACGCGGCAACTCGTGGCGGCAGCGCTCGGGCTGCCGAAGCCGCACATGACCGACGACATCGACTTCGGCATCGACACCCGCCGCGCGACGCTCGCCGTCTCCGGGCTCGGCCTGAATCTGCCGGTGCCTTATGTCGTGTTTGTGCACGCCACGTCCCGCGCCGACAAGCAATGGCCCGACGCCGCGTGGATCGAACTCGGGCAGGCGCTGGTCACGCGCGGCGCGTCGATCGTGCTGCCGTGGGGCAGCGACGCCGAGCGCGCGACGAGCGAAAAGCTCGCGAAGGAATTCGGCGCGGCCGCGATCGTGCCGCCGAAGCTCTCGCTGCCCGCGGTGGTCGGCCTGATCGACGGCGCCGCGGCGACCGTGGGCGTCGATACCGGTCTGGTGCATATTGCCGCGGCGCTGAAGCGGCCGACCGTCGAGTTGTACAATTTCTCGACCGCCTGGCGCACCGGCGGCTACTGGTCGCCGCAGGTCGTGAACCTGGGCGACGCGAGCCGCCATCCGACGCTTGCCGAAGTCAAGACGGCGCTCGCGGGCTTCGGCCTGCTGTAGCGCGTCCATCGCGTCCGTCGCGGGCAGCGCCCCTTCCGGGCAATCCAAGGTCGAAGGTCGAAGTCACATGACGCAATCTCAAATCATCGAAGTCGTATCGGGCGACTGGCACGGCAAGAACCTGTCCGTGCCGCGCGAAACGCTGCTCGCCGGCGTCGAAAACGGCAAGGTGCTGTATTTCCCCAATCTGCGGTTTCCGGTCGAAGGCGGCGAACTCGCGCTGCTCGATCCGCGCATCGCGGACCCGAAGCGCAAGAACATCAGCCTCGCGCCCAACGGCGGCGCGCTGAACGGCGTGCTCGGCGACCCCGTGACGCAGTCGGCGGTGCGCTCGCTCATCAAGCGCTATCAGGACAATGCGCGCTCGCTCGTCGACGGGCTCTTTCCCGAATACGACGGCCGGCTGCGCGTCGCGCCCACGAGTCTGCGGCTGCATCAGGTCGAAACCCGCGAGACGTCGTGGCGCAAGGACGACAGCCGCCTGCACGTCGATGCCTTCCCGTCGCGCCCGAACTACGGCGAGCGCATTCTGCGCGTGTTCACCAATGTGAATCCGCAGGGCTCGCCGCGCGTGTGGCGCGTGGGCGAGCCGTTCGAGGACATGGCGAAGCGCTTCCTGCCGGGCATCAAGGCGCCCGCGCCCGGTTCCGCGTGGCTCATGAACCTGCTGCACATCACCAAATCGAAGCGCTCGGAGTATGACCATCTGATGCTGCACCTGCATGACGCGATGAAAGCCGATCTCGATTATCAGAAAGCGTCGCCGCAGGAAACCATGCCGTTCCCGCCCGGTTCGGTGTGGGTCTGCTTCTCCGATCAGACCTCGCACGCCGTGATGTCCGGCCAGTTCATGATGGAGCAGACGTTCTTCCTGCCCGTGCGCGCGATGGCACGCCCCGAGTGCGCGCCGCTCGGCATTCTCGAGCGCCTGAAGGGCAGGGCGCTCGTTTGAGCGGCGCCGCTGCCCCGAGCGCATCGGCCGCCGTGCTGCGGGCCGTCTACCGGGCGCTCTGGTGGATCGTCGCGCCGCTCGCCGTGCTGCGGCTGTTCATCCGCTCGCGCAAGGAGCGCGGTTATCGCGAGCATATCGGCGAGCGCTTCGGCGGCGTTCCCGCGCATGGCGCACGAAGCGCCGACGATCTCGCGCCGCTCATCTGGGTGCATGCGGTGTCGGTCGGCGAGACGCGCGCCGCGCAGCCGCTGATCCTCGCGTTGCAGAAGGCGCATCCCGACGCGCGCATCCTGCTCACGCACATGACGCCGAGCGGCCGCGCGACCGGCGTCGAACTGTTCGGCGAGCGCGTGCTGCGCAGCTATCTTCCCTACGATCTGCCGATTCTCGTGCGCCGTTTTCTGCGCGCGTGGCGGCCGTCGCTCGGCATCGTGATGGAGACGGAAGTCTGGCCGACGCTCATCGACGAATGCAAGCGCGCCGACGTGCCGCTGGTGCTGACCAACGCGCGCATGTCGGCACGCTCGTACCGGCGTGCGGCGCGCTTCGGCCGCGCGGTGCGCGAAGTGTTCGGCGGTTTCACGCGCGTGCTCGCGCAGACGCCGTCCGACGCCGAGCGGCTTACCGCGCTCGGCGCGCGCAACGTCGCGGTGCTCGGCAACCTGAAGTTCGACATGAGCGCGCCGCCCGAACTGGTCGCGCGGGGTCATGCGTGGCGCGCGGCGATCGGCGAGCGGCCCGTGTGGGTCGCGGCGAGCACGCGTGAAGGCGAGGAAACGCTGGTGCTGCGCGCGTTCGCCGCGCTCAACGTGCCGCATGCGTTGCTGATTCTGGTGCCGCGCCATCCGCAGCGTTTCGATGAAGTGTCGGCGCTGATTGCAAGTCTCGGGCTGACGAGCGCGCGCCGCTCGGTGTGGGCGCCGAAACCGGTCGCGGCGGGCTCGGGCGCGGATGTGCCGGAGCCGTTGCCGGCGGGCGTGCAGGTCCTGCTCGGCGATTCGATGGGTGAGCTCGGCGCGTACTACGCGGCGGCGGATCTGGCGTTCATCGGCGGGAGCCTGTTGCCGCTCGGCGGACAGAATCTGATCGAAGCGTGCGCGGCCGGCGTGCCGGTGCTGATCGGACCGCACACCTTCAATTTCACGCAGGCGACCAACGATGCGATCGCCGCCGGCGCCGCGCTGCGTGTGCAGGATCCGCAGGACCTGGCGCGCGGCCTGCGCGAAATCTTCACCGACAAGGCGAGACGTCTTTCGATGAGCGCGGCGGCTTCGGCGTTCGCAGCGGCGCATCGCGGCGCGACCGCGCGCACGGTGAGCGTGCTGAGCGCGTTGCTGGAAGAAAGCGAAGCGGCGAAGCAGGCGTCCGGTTTAACCGATTAGCGGTTCGGCTTCGAGCAACGCCGCCGCGCAACGCGCGAACCGTTCGTTGCTCGCGGTGATGCCGTATTCCTCCGCGCGTTCCAGCGCGCGCGTTTCCAGATGCGTGCGCAGCGATTCGTCGGTGAGCACGCGGCGCAATGCAGCGGCGAGCTGATCGGCCGCGCCTACATCGAACAGAATGCCGAAGCGGCCATCGCCGAGAATTTCGCGCGGGCCGGTCGGACAGTCGCTCGCGATCACCGGCTTGCCGAGCGCGAGCGCTTCGAGCAGCACCATCGGCATGCCTTCGTAGCGCGAGCTCAGCACCTGCAGCCGCGCGCCCGCGACGAGCGCATGCGGATTGTTGCGATAGCCCGCGAAATGCACGCGCGCGGCAATGCCGAAATCTTTCGCGAGGGCTTCGAGTTCGCCGCGAAACGCGCCGTCGCCGACGATCACGAGATGCTCCGCGATCTGCCCGCCGCGCACGAGCTCGGCAAAGGCGCGCAACAGCGTGCGATGGTCCTTCTGGATCTCGTCGAGCCGCGCGACCGACACGATATACGGCGCGTCGCACGGCGGCGCTTCCTGCGCGCTCGCGTTGTCGCGGATGCGCTCGATGTCGATGGCATTCGGCAGCACGAACAGACGCCTGAGCGCGCCGCCGAACATCTTGCGCGCTTCCTCGGCCATGTGTTCGTTGAGCGCCGCGACGCCGTCGTAGCGCGCGAACTGCGCGGTGAGGCGGCGCTTTCTGCGCTCGCGATTGGCGAGGCGCGCGTCGAAGCTGAAGTGATTCACGCCGAGCCACGCGGGGCCGAAGCGGCCCGCGAGACGGCGCAGCGACATGTCGTAATCGACGATCAGCGCGTGCTGGCGCGCGAGTTCCGCGACGCGCCGCTTCACGTAGGGACGCACGGCGAGCGTGTTGAACACATCGCGCCCGATGCGGCCGAGCTTGCTCAGACGATTCGCGTAACGGCGCGACTGGAAGTAATTGAGCCAGTCGCGATCCGCGAGAATTTCGATCCTGACGTCCTCCGGGACGAGCGCGCGAAAGCGCTGATGAAACGCGGGCGACGGATGCATGACCGAGAGCGTCACGACGAAGCGCTCGCGATCGAAGATGCGCAGCCACTGGATCAGCGACGATTCGATGCCGCCATCGCCGAAATCGACGATGTGAAAGAGAACGGGGATGCGATCACCCTGACGTGCTGCCGATGCGGCGGAGGCGTTTCGCGAAAGTTGAGCAGCAGTGAGCACCGTACAGCGCGGCCGCTTTCGTGAAGCGGCCGCCGAAAAATGTGAAGCTGTAATGCTACCGCATGCGTGCTGCGCGACGCAGAATGCGATCCGCGCCGGGACATCAAGTTACGAAATCAGCAAACCCTTCTTCTCGATGAACGAAATCACCTGAGCCAGCCCGTCGAGCGCCTTCAGATTGCACATGACGAACGGCCGTTCGCCGCGCATCTTTTTGGCGTCGCTCGCCATGATGTCGAGATTCGCGCCGACGTAAGGCGCGAGGTCCGTCTTGTTGATCACCAGCAGATCCGATTTCGTGATGCCCGGCCCGCCCTTGCGCGGAATTTTCTCGCCGCCCGCGACATCGATCACGTAGATCGTCAGGTCGGACAATTCGGGGCTGAACGTGGCCGCGAGATTGTCGCCGCCGGATTCGATGAACACGATATCCGCGTCCGGAAACTTCGACACCATGCGATCGACGGCTTCGAGATTGATCGACGCATCCTCGCGGATCGCCGTGTGCGGGCAGCCGCCCGTCTCGACGCCCATGATGCGCTCGGCGGGCAGCGCGCCCGCGACGGTCAGCAGGCGCTGATCTTCCTTCGTATAAATGTCGTTGGTGATGGCGACGAGATCGTATTGCTCGCGCATCGCCTTGCAGAGCATTTCGAGCAGCGTGGTCTTGCCGGAGCCGACCGGCCCGCCCACGCCGACGCGCAACGGCGGCAGTTTCTTGGTTCGGCGGGCGGCGGCGGAATAAGCGGGAGCGTTCATGTTCTGTGGTCAGGTGTGATTCAGGAGCGGAACAGCCGCGAATATTGCGATTCGTGCCGCGCCGACAGAATGCCGAGCTGCGGCGCGAACGTGTTGATCTGTCCCGGCGATGTGCCGAGTGCGCGGCGCACGGCGGCATGGATCGGCTCGCGCAATGCGACGATGATGCGCTGCCCCGCGAGCTGTCCGAGCGGCACGGCTTTGAGCGCGGCGGCCGCCTGATTCTCGACCCAGCTGAACGCATAGGCGGCGAGCACCGCTTCGGGCGCGGCGTCGTGCGCGAAGGCGGCGAAGGCGAAGGCCGTCGGCTGCGCGATGGGTTTGAGCGCGGCGAGCGTGGCGCGCCGTGCGGGCTCGCCCCATTCGAGCGATGCGCACAACTGCGCGAGCGACCAGCCCATCTGTTCGGTTTCGCGACGCAGTTCCGCCGATTCGCGGCTCGCGAGGTATTCGTCGTTGGCGGCGCGCAGCGCGTCTTCGTCGTGCAGACGCCAGTGTTCGAGCTGATGCGCGAGCATCGGCAACTCGCCGCGCGCGAGCACGTCGGCGAGACCGCTTTCGATCCAGGCGCGCGCGCTGTCGCCGTCGTGGATCAGGCCGTGCTCGATCGCTGCCTCGAGGCCTTGCGAATAGCTGAACGCGCCGATCGGCAGCGCCGGCGACGCGAGATGCAAAAGCGCCGTGAGTTCAGCGATGTCCATGGCCGTGGTGATGAGCGTGATCATGGCCGTGGCCGTGGCCGTGGCCGTGGTCGTGATCGTGATCGTGGCTGTGATCGTGCCCGCACGATGCGTGATCGTGGCCGTGCGAGTGATCGTGCGAGTGATCGTGCCCGTGATGCTCGTCGAACACCTTCTGCGCGAGCGCATAGTCTTCGCTGAAGGTTTCGTCGTGGCCGTGCTTGTGGCCGCCGCCGTACGCACCCGTTTCCGGCTGGAACGGCTGCGATTCGTGCGCGACCAGCACGCCCAGGCGCTTCAGCATGTCTTCGAGCACGGAATCGGCTTCGAGTTTCAGGTAGTCCGCGCCGACTTCGACGGGCGTATGGCGATTGCCGAGATGATATGCAGCGCGCGTCAATAGCCGCACGCTCGGCGCGCGCACAACGAGCACATCCTCCGCCGCCGCGACGACGCGCACGAAGCCGCCGTCATCCGCGACGAGCATGTCGCCGTCCGCGAGCACGGTGCCGCGCGGCATCACGAGGGCCACTTCCTCGCCGTTGTCGAGCGTGGCGGCGAGACGGCTCTTGCAGCGCGCGTCGAAGGCCAGCGTGAGGGTCGGCGCGCGCTTGACGAGCACGGGGGCGAGTTTCGCGGTCAGTCGTTTGTCGATGGTGCGCATGAAGTGTCAGAACAGGAAATAGCGTTGCGCCATCGGCAGCACGGTGGCGGGATCGCAGGTGAGCAATTGCCCATCGGCGATCACCTGATAGGTCTGCGGATCGACGCTGATGGACGGCTGCCACGCATTGTGAATCATGTCGGCCTTCGTCACATTGCGGCAGTTCTTCACCGCGACGACCTGTTTCTTCAGTTCATAGCGATCCGCGATGCGCGACTCCGCCGCCAGTTGCGACACGAACGTCAGCGATGTCTTGCCGAGCGCGCCGCCGCGCGTGGCGAACATTTCGCGGTAATGCACCGGCTGCGGCGTCGGAATCGATGCGTTCGGGTCGCCCATCTGCGCCAGCGCGATCATGCCGCCCTTGACGATCATCGCGGGTTTGACGCCGAAGAACGCCGGCTCCCAGAACACGAGATCGGCCCACTTGCCCGGCTCGATCGAACCGACTTCATGCGCGATGCCGTGCGTGATCGCCGGATTGATCGTGTACTTCGCGACATAGCGCTTCGCGCGAAAGTTGTCGTTGCGCGCGTTGTCTTCGGCCAGCGCACCGCGCTGCACCTTCATCTTGTGCGCGGTCTGCCACGTGCGGATGATGACTTCGCCGACGCGGCCCATCGCCTGCGAATCGGACGACAGCATCGACAAGGCGCCCAGATCGTGCAGGATGTCTTCGGCCGCGATGGTCTCGCGGCGAATGCGCGACTCCGCAAACGCGATATCTTCCGCAATCGACGGATCGAGGTGATGGCACACCATCAGCATGTCGAGATGTTCGTCGAGCGTGTTGATGGTGTAGGGGCGCGTCGGATTGGTGGACGAGGGCAGCACGTTGGATTCGCCCGCCACCTTGATGATGTCCGGCGCGTGGCCGCCGCCCGCGCCTTCCGTGTGATACGTGTGGATCGTGCGGCCCTTGAACGCGGCGATGGTCGTCTCGACGAAGCCCGCTTCGTTGAGCGTGTCCGTGTGAATGGCGACCTGCGTGTCGGTGTCGTCGGCGACACTGAGGCAGTTGTCGATCGCGGCGGGCGTCGTGCCCCAGTCCTCGTGCAGCTTGAGGCCGATCGCGCCGGCCTTCACCTGTTCCATCAACGGTTCCGGCAGGCTCGCGTTGCCCTTGCCGAGAAAGCCGAGATTGACCGGCCAGCCGTCGGCGGCCTGCAGCATGCGTTCCATGTGCCACGGGCCCGGCGTGCAGGTCGTCGCGTTGGTGCCGGTCGCGGGACCGGTGCCGCCGCCGAGCATCGTCGTGACGCCGCTCGCGAGCGCTTCGTCGATCTGCTGCGGACTGATGAAGTGGATGTGCGTATCCACGCCGCCCGCCGTGACGATCATGCCTTCGCCCGCGATCACTTCCGTCGCCGCGCCGATCGCGATGTTCACGTTCGGCTGGATATCCGGATTACCCGCCTTGCCGATCGCGAAGATGCGTCCGCCCTTGATGCCGATGTCGGCCTTCACGATGCCCCAGTGGTCGAGGATCAGCGCGTTGGTCACGACGGTATCGACGACGTCGGCGGCGGTGCGCTGCGACTGGCCCATGCCGTCGCGAATCACCTTGCCGCCGCCGAACTTCACTTCTTCGCCGTAGGTGGTGAAGTCGCGCTCGACTTCGATGATGAGTTCGGTGTCGGCGAGGCGCACGCGGTCGCCGGTGGTCGGGCCGAACATTTCCGCATAAGCGCGGCGGCCGATGCGTAGCGTCATGTTTTCGATGTCCTGTTCAGAGTGGGCCCATTACGAGGCCGTTGAAGCCGTAGACATGACGATCGCCCGCGAGCGCGACGAGCTCGACCGTGCGTTCCTGTCCCGGCTCGAAGCGCACGGCGGTGCCCGCCGCGATGTTCAGGCGAAAGCCGCGCGCACGCTCGCGCTCGAACTTGAGCGCCGCGTTGACTTCGTAGAAGTGGAAATGCGAGCCGACCTGCACGGGCCGGTCGCCGTGATTCGCGACGAGGACGGTCACGGTCTCGCGGCCCGCGTTGAGTTCGAGTTCGCCGTCTTCGATGAAGGTTTCGCCGGGGATCATGGTGTCAGGGGATCGGATGATGAACCGTCACGAGCTTCGTGCCGTCGGGGAAGGTCGCTTCGATCTGGATGTCGGGGATCATCTCGGGCACGCCTTCCATCACGTCGTCGCGCGTGAGGATCGTGGTGCCGTAATGCATGACTTCGGCGACCGTCTTGCCGTCGCGCGCCGCTTCCATCAATGCGGCCGAAATGAAAGCGACGGCTTCCGGATAGTTGAGCTTCAGGCCGCGCGCGCGGCGGCGTTCGGCGAGCAAGGCTGCGGTGAAGATCAGCAGCTTGTCCTTTTCGCGAGGCGTGAGTTTCATGGGCTCTTTGGTTAAAGACGCGGGACTTCGGGCGGTGCAATGCTAGCATCGGAAGGCCTGTTTTCAAGGGCTTTCGATGCACTCGGCGGCGCCCTCCCGCTTACTGGATGAAGCGCTGCAGCTCGACGGTCGAAGGCCGCTCGAAGATCGCCTCGGGTGCGCCCGATTCCCACACGCGTCCCTGATGCATGAACACGACCTTGTCGCTCACGCGGCGCGCGAAGCGCATTTCGTGCGTGACCATGATGAGCGTCATGCCGTCGCGCGCGAGATCCTCGACCACGGCCAGCACTTCGCCGACGAGTTCGGGATCGAGCGCCGAGGTGATCTCGTCGCACAGCAGCACGGTCGGCTTCATCGCCAGTGCGCGCGCAATCGCCACGCGTTGCTGCTGACCGCCGGAAAGCTGCTCGGGATAGGCGTCGAACTTGTCGCCGAGACCCACGCGCTCGAGCACCGAATGCGCGGTCGCGCGCGCCTTAGCCTTGTGAATCTTCTTGACGACCGTCTGCGCAAGCATCACGTTCTGCCCGGCGGTGAGATGCGGAAAGAGGTTGTATTGCTGGAACACCATGCCGACCTTCAGGCGCAGCGCGCGCAGATCTGCGCGGCGTGCGTCGATATGTTCCCCGTCGATCTCGATCGAACCTTCGTCGATGCTCTCCAGTCCGTTCAACGTGCGCAGCAGCGTGCTCTTGCCCGAGCCGCTGCGCCCGATGATCGCGACGACCTGTCCGCGCTCGACGGCGAAATCGATTCCCTTGAGCACCTGATTCGCGCCGAACTGCTTCTGTAGATTGCGGGTTTCAACGAGCGGCATTCCATTTCCTTTCAAGCGTGCGTGCATAGCGCGTGAGCGGATAACACAGCACGAAATAAATCACGGCGACGAGTCCGTACACGAGAAACGGCCGGAACGTCGCGTTCGAAATCATCGTGCCGGCTTTCGTGAGTTCGGTGAAGCCGATGATCGACACGAGCGCCGTATCCTTCACCGCCTGCACGGCGAAGCCGACCGTCGGACCGACGGACAGACGCGTCGCCTGCGGCAGGATCACGTGGCGAAGCTGCTCCAAGTAGCTCATCGCGAGACTCGACGATGCTTCCCACTGGCCTTTCGGCACCGCTTCGACCGCGCCGCGCCAGATCTCCGCGAGATAGGCGCTCGTGAACAGCGTGAGGCCGACCGTCGCCGCGAGCCACGGCGATACTTCGATGCCGAGCAAGGGCAGGCCGAAGAACACGAGGAAGAGCTGCATCAGCAAGGGCGTGCCCTGAAACACCTGGATGTAGCCCTTGACGAGCGTACGCAGCACGTGCGACTTCGACACGCGCATCACGAGCAGCGCAAAGCCGACGACGCCGCCCAGCACGAACGATACGACCGAGAGCACGACGGTCCAGCGCGCGGCGAGCAGCAGGTTCTCGAAGATCTGCGCGAGCGTGAATTCGATCATCGCGCGGTGCTCCGGTGGTTCATCAGGAAGCGCTTGCCCGCCGCGTTCAGCGCCGTGCGCACGACGAGCGCCATCACGAGATACGCGGCCGTGATGAAGAAGCACGTTTCGAACGCGCGGAAGTTGCGCGACTGGATGTAGCTCGCCGCATAAGTCAGATCGGGCACGGAGATCTGCGACACGACGGCTGAGCCGAGCATCGTGATGACGATCTGGCTCGTCAGCGCGGGAAACACCTTCGCGAGCGCCTGCGGCAGCACGACATGGCGGAACGTCTCGGCGCGCGACATCGCGAGCGATGAAGCCGCTTCGTGATGCCCCTTCGGCACCGCCGCGACGCCCGAGCGGATGATCTCGATCGAATACGCGCCTAAGTTGAGCGTCATCGCGAGAATCGCTGCCACGTACTCGCTCAGATGGATGCCGAGCGCGGGCAGTCCGAAGAACACGAAGAACAGCTGCACGATGAACGGCGTGTTGCGGATCGCCTCGACATAGCCGCCGACGAGCGTGCGCAACCACGCATGCCGGCTGTCGCGGGCGGCGGCGCCGAGCACGCCGACCGACACGCCCAGCGCCGTCGAGACGGCGGTGAGCGCAAGCGTCGTCGCGGCGCCGCTCGCGAACATGCCCGCGTATTGCGCGAGATCGCCGAATTGGAGTTCGTAGGCCATACGATGCGGCACCCGTCGATCAGAGGCTGGCGGGCAGCGGCTGGCCGAACCACTTCTTCGACATCGTGTTGAGCGTGCCGTCCTTCTTCGCCTGCGCGATGGCGTCGTCGACCTTGGCGACGAGCCGCGGCTCGCTCTTGTTCATGCCGACATAGCACGGCGAATCCTTGATGATGAACTTCGCCTCGGGGCGGCGCGGCGGGTTCTTCGCGAGGATCGCGGCCGCGACGATGTTGCCCGCCGCGATCAACTGAACTTGTCCCGACAGAAACGCCGAGATGGTCGCGTTGTTGTCCTCGAAGCGCTTGATGGTCGCGTTCGGCGCCATCTGCGAGAGCGCGATTTCTTCGAGCGCGCCGCGCGTCGCGCCGACGGTCTTGCCGGTGAGATCGGCGGGACCGCTCACCTTGATGTCGGACGGGCCGAACACGCCCTGGAAGTAGGGCGCATAAGCGGTCGAAAAATCGAGCACCTTCTCGCGCTCGGGTGTCTTGCCGAGCGACGAGATCACGAGATCGACCTTGTTGGTCGTCAGATAGGGAATGCGGTTCGCGCTGTTGACGGGCACGAGTTCGAGCTTCACGTTCATCGACTTCGCGAGCAGCGCGGCCATGTCGACGTCGTAGCCTTGCGGCTTCATGTCCGCGCCGACGAAGCCGAACGGCGGATAGTCTTCGGGCACGGCCACGCGCAGCGTGCCGTTCTTCGCGATGGTGTCGAGCGCGTCGGCGTGCGCGGCGAAGGGAGCGAAAGCGAGAAGCAGCGCGACGAATGCGGTGCGTCGCGTGCGGGAGAACGTGGTGAGCATCGATGATCCTTCGGTCTTGAACGGCCGCGTCGAAAAGCGCGGTTCCTGAGCCGAGGTCTAAAGCGAGAGTCGTGCCATCGATGCCGGTTCGTTGTGCCGTCTGCGTCCGGCGGCTCCGCGCGGCACGGCGCGCACAGGCGATGTGCATGCCGATGCGCTTCCGTGGTGCGCGCTCCGCGCTTCGTCAGCGTGCCTTCAGGTGGTCCAGAGCCGCAACGGTCTTGCGTCGACGCCGTGCACGACCGGCCGCAGATGCGTCCAGCAGTCGATGAGCGCGCGCTGCAGCGGTTCCATCGACCGGCTGATCGCCCGCACGATGAGCACGCCCGGCGCGACGCACGATGCGCCCGCGCGCAGTTCGCCGTCGAAGGGCAGTTGCGCGGTGAGCGTTTCGGCGAGCGCGTCGTCGCAGGCGGGGCCGATTGCCCAGAGCGTGCCGTAAGCCGGAAAGCCCGCGAGTCCTTGCGCGGCGCCGCGCAGCGGATCGTTTGCATCGAGCAGCATGCGTTCGAACCAGAGCGTCTCGCCGTTGCGTCGCGCGATACGCGATATCGCCCTGATATGGCCGTGCGTCCATTTCTCGCCCGCGGCGGCGCGGCCGAGGAGCATGGCGTCCCAGCCGATGGCGGTTGCGCTTTCATCGAGCGTGAGATGCATGTCGAGTTCGATGTTCGACGATTCGAAGACGATGTTGTTCTGCGGCAGCCAGTCGAGTTTCGCGTGCGCCGCGAGATCGATGTCGATGCGCTGCGTCGCGAGCCGGCCGTTGGCCTTGTACCACTTGGTCGCGCCGGGTGTCGTGATGACGGCGTGCGCGTGTTCTTGCAGACGAACGTCGATGGACAGGCGATCGCCGCCCGCGACGCCGCCCGGCGGATGCACGATCACGGCGTGACAGATATCGCCTTCGGGATAGAGCGGGCGTTGCAGGCGCAGCGGTCCTTCGTGCTTGCGATGTGCAAACGCTGTGCGCCCGTGCTGATGGGCGAAGCCGAGTTCGAGCCGGCCGCGCCAGGTGTTCGGATCGGCGAGCGTCGCGTGCGATTCGTGGTGCATGGGCGTGCGTTCAGGAGTGAGGCGCCATCATACGGCGATCAATTCCCGCACGCCATGCGCGTCCATTTCCGAGCCTGCGCCGCCCGCGACGATTTCGCCGCGGCTCATCACCCAGTAGCGGTCCGCGAGTTCGCGCGCGAAGTCGTAGTACTGCTCGACGAGCAGCACGGTCATGCCCATTTCATCGACGAGCTGGCGCAGCGTGCGGCCGATATCGCGAATGATCGATGGCTGGATGCCTTCGGTCGGTTCGTCGAGGATCAGGAGTTGCGGCTCGCTCATCAGCGCGCGGCCGATGGCCAGTTGTTGCTGCTGGCCGCCGGAGAGATCGCCGCCTCTGCGGTTCTTCATGTCGCGCAGGACGGGGAACAGGTCGTAGATGCGGTCGGGGATTTTCGAAGGCGCTTTGCGGCTTGCTGCGCCGACGAGCAGATTTTCCTCGACGGTGAGACGCCCGAAGATGTCGCGTCCTTGCGGCACATAGGCGAGGCCGTTCGCGACGCGCGCATGCGTGGGCATTGACGAAATCTTGTTGCCGCGCCAGGTGACGGTGCCGCTTCGGGTCGGCACGACGCCCATCAGGCAGCGCAGGAGCGTCGTCTTGCCTACGCCGTTGCGGCCGAGCAGAACGGTGAGCTTGCCGTCGGGGACGGTCATTTTCACATCGCGGAGGATGTGGCTGCCGCCATAGTATTGATTCAGCGCTTCGACTTCTAGCATGGGATTTCTCTGCTTTTTGATTGGGCTTTTCTGCGGTTGTTTCTATCGGGTTGCTTGGGCTTTTTTCGTGGAATCCTGAATTCGCGTCGGTCTATTTGTGTTGCCCCTGTGCGGGGCGGCAGTCACTTTCTTTGCTGCTGCAAAGAAAGTAACCAAAGAAAGCAGCTTTCCCCATCCAAAGTACTTCACGCCGGCCCCGGCATAGGCGAAGCGCCAATGGCACGGCCGTAGCAAGTGCCGTCACAGGACAACGGCTCTTGGCTCGCGACCACTTTGACATCGCGCCGTTCCGCGGATTGGCACAGCACAAAATCGCTCCGGCCCGCTTCGCGGCCGACCGGTCAATCGGGTCGGCGCGCGCTCCCTTGCTAACGCTTCCATCTCGCCGTCCATGCGGCACGTTGGTTTCCCTTGCATACCCAGGGGTAGCGCGTAGCGCTGTGCCGGAACTCTTTGGTGCTGAACCAGTGCCCTGAAACGCCTGGCTTGGGCTTTTCTGCGGTTGTTTCTATCGGGTTGCTTGGGCCTTTTTCGTGGAATCCTGTTTTCGCGTCGGTCTATTGGCACTGCCCCTGTGCGGGGCGGCAGTCACTTTCTTTGCTGCTGCAAAGAAAGTAACCAAAGAAAGCAGCTTTCCCCATCCAAAGTACTTCACGCCGGCCCCGGCACAGGCGAAGCGCCAATGGCACGGCAGTAGCGAGTGCCGTCACAGGGCAACGGATCTTGGCTCGCGACCACCGTGACATCGCGCCGTTCCGCGAATTGGCACAGCACAAAATCGCTCCGGCCCGCTTCGCGGCCGACCGGTCAATCGGGTCCGCGCGTGCTTCCTTGCTAATGCTTCCATCTCGCCGCATTCGCTTACTGCTGGTTTCCCTTGCAGACCCGGCGGCAGCGCGCAGCGCTGTGCCGGAACTCTTTGGTGCTGAACCAGTGCCCTGAAACGTCTGGCTTGTCGGATCGCGCGCGATCCAAGGCCGTTGACCTTTGAGGGCACTTGCTAGCGCGTGCCACCGGCAATTCGCCTGTGCCGCGGCCGGCGTGAAGTACTTTGGATGGGACAAGCTGTTTCTTTGGTTACTTTCTTTGCAGCAGCAAAGAAAGTGACTGCCGCCCCGCACAGGGGCAACACAAATAGACCGACACGAATTCAGGATTCCACGAACGATCAAAAAAACTCGCCTATCGTTAAATGCACTTAACAGGGCTGCGGAACGGAGACGATCACACAGCCGCAGGGGTACTTCCCACTCCGATTCGACATTAGCCAATGATGCACCGCAACAAGCCCCGCGCAAACGAGAGCAAAAAGCAGCAAACACACCTATCACAAGAAGGCGCACATTTTGCGCCGCATTGCACGACGCATGGCGCCTTGACTTTCAACCAAGCGAATACGATCATTCGATCATCGAACGAGCAAATGTTCACTTACCCGCAATGATCGCCCGCCTGCGTCGTTGCGAACGGCCGTCCGCGAAGAACGGGCGCACAGCCAAATCAGAGGAAGAGACGACATGACCAGCGAATCCAGCAACGCGACCGGCGACGTGATCCTGCACATCGGCGCCGGGTCCTTTCATCGCGCGCATCAGGCGTGGTACCTGAGCAAGCTCATCGAGTCCGGCGACACGCGCTGGTCGCTCGCCGTCGGCAACATCCGCGGCGACATGAACGCCGTGCTCGACGCACTCGCCGCCCAGCACGGCGAATACACGCTCGAAACCGTGACGCCGAAGGGCGAGCGCGAATACGAAACCGTGCGCGCGATCAAAAAGGTCGTGCCGTGGTCCGCCGGACTCGACGAACTCATCGCCACGGGCGCGAACCCCGCGTGCAAGATCGTGTCGTTCACGGTCACCGAAGGCGGCTATTACCTCGACGATCACGACAGGCTCGACACCGCGAACCCGGATCTCGCCGCCGACCTGAAAGGCGCGAAGACGACCATCTACGGCGCACTCGCCGCCATCCTCGACGCACGCATGAAAAACAGCGCGGGCAAGGTGACGCTGCAGAACTGCGACAACCTGCGCAGCAACGGCGACCGCTTCAAGAAAGGCATGCTCGAATTCCTGCAACTGCGCGGCGAAACCGCATTGCGCGACTGGATGATCGCCAACACGTCGTGTCCGAACTCAATGGTCGATCGCATCACGCCGCGCCCCACACCCGACGTGGCCGAGCGCGTAAAGGCCGCAACCGGCGTCGACGACCGCGCGCCCGTGATGGGCGAGAAATTCATCCAGTGGGTGATCGAGGACGACTTCATCGCCGGGCGGCCCGCGTGGGAAAAGGTCGGCGCGGAAATGGTCGAATCGGTCCATCCCTACGAGGAAGCGAAAATCCGCATCCTCAACGCGAGTCATAGCTGTATCGCGTGGGCGGGAACGCTCGTCGGCCTGCAGTACATTCACGAAGGCACGCAGGATCTCGAGATCCGCGCGCTCGCCGAAGCCTACGTCACCGACGACGTCATTCCCTGCCTCACGCCGAGCCCGATCGATCTCGCCAGATATCGCGACGTCGTGCTCGACCGTTTCAGCAATCCGTACATCAAGGACACGAACCAGCGCGTCGCGGCTGACGGCTTCTCGAAGCTGCCGGGCTTCATCGCGCCGACCATGTCCGAATGCTTCGCGCGCCACGCCGATCCCGAAGCGACCGCCATCCTGCCCGCGCTTTTCTTCCGCTTTCTCGAACGCTGGCACGAAGGCAAGCTGCCTTATACCTATCAGGACGGCGTGATGGATCCGGCCGTCGCGCATGGCTTCTTCACGGCGCCCGATCCGGTGAAGGCGTTCGTCGGCGACAAGCTCCTGTGGGGCAAGATGGCGCAAACCGAAGGCCTCGAACGCGTGATGCGCAACGCGATCGCCAAAGTCGACGCGTGGCTCAAGAACCGTCCATAAGCGCGGCGTTATCGCCACTGTCATCGCGGAGCGACCCGCGCACCGCGCCGCTCGGGTATTGTGCCCATGGCGCGGCGCCGCGCACGGCGTTAAATTAGCGCCTCCCGCTGCACTGGCTGCACTCCCCGTTTTTCGCCGGCTACGATCCCGGCAACGACCAAGGGTCCGTTCATGTACTTAGGCATCGACCTCGGCACCTCCGAAGTGAAAGTTCTGCTGCTCGCATCAGACGGCGGCGTGATCGGCACGGCGGGCACGCCCTTCACCGTATCGCGACCGAAGCCGCGCTGGTCGGAGCAGAATCCGCTCGACTGGTGGGAAGGCACGCGCGCCGCGCTCTTCAAGCTGCGCGAGAAATTTCCGGATGAGTTTGCGCAAGTGCGCGGCATCGGCCTGTCGGGACAGATGCACGGCGCCGTGCTGCTCGATTCGCACGACAACGTACTGCGCCCCGCGATCCTCTGGAACGACATGCGCAGCGACAAGGAATGCGCCGAACTCTACGAGCGCGCGCCGAACCTGCACGAGATCGCCGGCAATCTGGCGATGCCCGGCTTCACCGCGCCGAAACTTCTCTGGGTCGCGCACAACGAGCCCGAAATCTTCAAGCAGACCGCGTGCGTGCTCTTGCCGAAGGATTATCTGCGCATGCATCTGACGGGCACGAAAGTGTCCGATCCGTCCGACGCCGCCGGCACGCTCTGGCTCGACGTCGCGCGCCGCGACTGGTCCGACGAGCTGCTCGCCGCGTGCAGCATGTCGCGCCAACAAATGCCCGCGCTTGCCGAGGGCAGCGAGCCTTCGGGCACGCTGCGGCCCGAGCTCGCACGCGAGTTCGGCTTGGGCGACGGCGTGATCGTCGCGGCGGGCGGCGGCGACAATGCCGCGAGCGCGGTGGGCATCGGGGCGACCGATCCGGGCGACGGCTTCCTCTCGCTCGGCACGTCGGGCGTGCTGTGCGTGATCGGCGATCGCTTCCGGCCGAATCCCGCGTCCGCCGTGCACGCGTTCTGCCATGCGATTCCGGATCGCTGGCACCAGATGAGCGTGGTGCTCTCGGCGGCGAGCTGCCTGCGCTGGGTGTGCAAGCTGACTTCGACCGACGAGCCTACATTGCTCGCGGAAATCGAAGCGCTGCCCGCCGACCTGCTGCCCGCAGCGCCGCTGTTTCTGCCGTATCTGAGCGGCGAGCGCACGCCGCACAACGATCCTTACGCGCAAGGCGTGTTCTTCGGCATGACGCACGCAACCGACCGTGCGCTGCTCGGCTATTCGGTGCTGGAGGGCGTGACGCTCTCGCTGACCGACGGGCTCGACGCGCTGGAATCGGCGGGCACGCAGGCGCGTGCATTGTCGATGCTCGGCGGCGGCGCACGCAGCGCCTACTGGGCGCAGATGTTCGCCGATGCCTTCGACACGCCGACGCGCACGCACGGCGGCGGCGAGACCGGCGCGGCTCTGGGCGCGGCGCGGCTCGGCTGGCTCGCGGCGGGCGGCGATCCGGCGACCGTGCTCGCCAAGCCCGAGATCAAGCAGGAGTTCACGCCGGATGCGGCGCGGCATGAAGCGTTGCGGCAGCGCCTGAAGGGTTTCAGGGAGCTGTATCAGCACGTCAGGCCGTTGTTCGATCCGGCGCGGCCGCGGCTCGCTTGAACGTCATGCTCGAGGGTGCAGATGCCGACGGTTTTTCGATACAAAGGTGTACGATTTCATTTCTTCTCCAATGAAGGAAGCCCGCGTGAAGCGGTGCACATTCACGCAAGCGGCAACGGCGGCGATGCCAAATTCTGGCTCCATCCCGATGTGCACGTGGCAAGCAGCGCCGGCTTCGACCGCCGCATGCTTTCCGAACTGCTGCGCGAAGTAGAGAACCGTCGTGATGAAATCGAGAGGGCCTGGAATGAGTACTTCCGCTAAACAAGTTCGCTTCGACGATTTCACGATGTGGGTCGAACTTTCGGACGGCCGTACGCTCGGCGTGCCGCTTGCATGGTTTCCTCGCTTGCTTCGCGCCACGCCAGCTCAGCGGCAGCAATGCGAGATCAGCTTCAGCGGCAACGGCCTCCACTGGGAAGCGGTCGATGAAGATATCTCAGTGGAAGGATTGCTCGCAGGAAGAGGCGACATGACGCATATGCCGCCGCGAGCGGCCTGAGATTCGTGTTCCATGCGGCCTGTGTTTCGATTCGTGGCATCAAATCGAGGACCACGATATCCAAAATAAGAACTAAAACTTAAGCAGAAAACAACTCCCTTCCACAGTGCCGAAATCCACCGAAAAACTCGATCTCGCGACGCGTGCAGCGTGGCTGTACTACGTCGCCGGCAACACCCAGAACGAGATCGCCGAAAAGCTGCAGATCTCGCGTCCGGTGGCGCAGCGGCTCGTCGCGTTCGCGGTCGAGAAGAACCTGATCCGCGTGCGGGTCGATCATCGCATCGCCGATTGTCTGTCGCTCGCGAAACAACTGAGCGACCGCTACGGCCTCGCGATGTGCGAAGTCGTGCCCATCGACGGCGACGCGCGCGAACAGGTCGACCGCAAGCTCGCCGTCGCGGGCGCGCAGGTGATGGAGCGTTATCTGCTCGAAGAAAAGCCGCTCGTCGTGTCGATCGGCAGCGGGCGCACGCTCAAGGCCTGCGTCGCGCAGATCGGCCAGATCGACCGGCCGCAGCATCGTTTCGTGTCGATGGTCGGCGCCATCGCGCAGGACGGATCGTCGAATCGCTACGACGTCGCGCAGCAGTTGTCGGAGAAGACCGGCGGCAAGCACTTCATGTTGCCCGCGCCGCTCATGGCCGACAACGAAGCCGAACGCGCGCAGTGGGTCAATCACCGGCTGTACCGAATCGTCGATGAACTCGCGCAATGCGCGGACGTGGCGTTCGTCGGCATCGGCAATGTGGGCGAGAACTGCCCGCTGCACGAAGACGGCTTCATCACGCGCGCCGAAGTCGACGAAATGATGCACGCGGGCGCGGTCGCGGAATGGCTCGGGCTGCCGATCGACGCCCAGGGTCACCGCGTGCAGTCGAAGACCGGCGCGCGCGTGACGAGCCTCAAACTCGACACGCCGCCGAAACGCCCGACGATCGGCTTCGCGGGCGGCGAGCGCAAGCGCGACGCACTGGTCGCCGCGCTGAAGGGAAAATGGCTGAGCGGCCTCGTCACCGACGAACTTTGCGCGAAAGCCGCGCTCGACGCGTAGCGCGTCAGAAGTCGAGTTCGGCTTCCACGTCGAGTCCGACCGCGAGCGACGCGCCCTCGCCTTCCACGACCACCGCGTTCTTGCCGAACGTCAGCGCGCCGTCGAATTGCTCGCTCGCGCGATAGCCGCTCATCGTGTCGAGCGGCTCGTGCGGAAAAGACGGATCGGGCGCGCCCGTGTCCTGATCGATCGTCGGCATCGGGCAGCGCGTGCACAGTTTCACGAGGCGCAGTTGCACGTCCTGTCCCGGCACCGATATCCGCATGTCGCCGACATAATCTTCCTCGTAGGCGTCGAGCCCGCCGATCACGAGATTCGGCCGGAAGCGATTCGCCGGAATGCCCGGCGCGCCTTTCGTCGACAGACGCGCGTTGAGGTCGTCGAGCGAGGCCTGACTCACGACCAGCAGCGGAAAACCATCGGCGAAACGCGTGTGCGTGACGAGCGGCGCGGTCCATTGTTCATCGACCGTGCGGCGCGCTTGCGGGGCAAAGCGCACGAGCAGCGCGGGCGTGCCCAGAAAATCGCTGAACCAGCGGGCAGTTTGTGCGCCCGTGTCGAGCGCATCGACGGTATCGCGCCAGACGGTCGCGCGCAGCGCCCGCGCGTCTCCGAGCGCTTCGGCGCGCAAGGGCGTGCGCAGCGCCGGCATGCCGGGCGCGTCGATGACGAGATCGTCGCCGTCGAACGCGGTCCTGATCAACGCCATGCGCGCATGCGTGCGCTGCGTGAACATGCGGCCCGCCGGACTGGTGACCATCCAGTGGCGGTCGTATTCGAGGCCGGTTTCGAGGAGCGTCGCGCGAGTCAGGGAAATCCCCGCGCAGGACTTGATCGGATAGACGAAGAGTTCGTTGATGACGGGCATGGCGATATCGTATGGGGAACGGTGCCGGTCATCGAATGTGGCCGGTCGCAACCCGATTATCGCGCACGCCGGGGCCCTGAAAAAACCACGGCGCCGTCCCGACGAACGGCGCCGCTCGCTCCGCTCCGGCCGCTCATGCCGCCGTCGCATGCTCCCGCAGCCACGAATCCACGACCTTGCGCGTGAACGCCTGACCTTCCGCATTGAACAGATGGCAATGTTCAGGCGCCGACCCGAGCTTGAGTTTCTCGCCGCGCGCGTGCTTCTCCAGCGGCGGAATGCGCGAGATCAGGCCGTCAGGCGCGACATCGGTTTCGGCATAGAGATAGGCCGCATCGCCGAGCGTTTCCACGGTCATCGCCGTCGCGGTGACGCCGTAGTCGCCTGCATCCGGCGCATTGGGCTGCAGATGCTCGGGGCGAATGCCGACCGTCACCGCATCGCCCGGCTTCGCGTTGCCCGGCAGCACGCCCACGAGTTGCGTCTCGCCCGTCGAGTACTTGACGAGCACGCCGTCGTTCTGGACCTGCGTGACCGTGCCCGACAGAAAGTTCATCTTCGGTGAGCCGATGAAGCCCGCGACGAAGCGGTTCGCCGGCGCATGATAAAGCGTGTTCGGCGTGCCCACCTGCTCGATGTTCCCCGCCGACAACACGACGATCTTGTCCGCGAGCGTCATCGCCTCGACCTGATCGTGCGTCACGTAGATCATCGTCGTCTTGAGGTCGTCGTGCAGGCGCGCGAATTCGAGGCGCATTTTCACGCGCAGCGCGGCGTCGAGGTTCGAGAGCGGTTCGTCGAAGAGAAAGACCTTGGGCTTGCGCGTGATCGCGCGCCCGATCGCCACGCGCTGACGCTGGCCGCCCGACAGCTGTTTCGGCTTGCGATCGAGCAGATGGTCGATGTGCAGGATCTTCGCGGCGTTCTTCACGGCGGCGTCGATCGCGGGCTTCTTCTCGCCCGCGAGCTTCAGGCCGAACGCCATGTTGTCGTAGAGCGTCATGTGCGGATAGAGCGCGTACGACTGGAACACCATCGCGATGCCGCGTTTCGCCGGCGCCAGTTCGTTCACGCGCACGCTGTCGATCATCAGTTCGCCGCCGCTGATGTCCTCCAGCCCCGCGATCATGCGCATCAGCGTCGACTTGCCGCAGCCCGAAGGGCCCACGAACACGACAAATTCGCCGTCGTTGATGTCGAGGTTGATGTTGCGCATCACCTCGGTTTCTTCGTAACGCTTGGTGATGTTGCGCAGTGTCAGGCTAGCCATGATGTGTCTCCCTTTCCCGATTCGCCGACGCGTCTCGCGCCGCCGCTATCTGATTTCGAACGTCGCGTTCTGCAGCCATTGCTCGACGAGCGCGGGCAGCCGCGTCATGTCGTCGAACACGACCTGCGCGCCCGCCTTCTGCAGCGCGCCGATCTGTCCTTCGGTCGCGTGCCCGCCGCCGATGAAGCCGAGCACCGGCATGCCCGCCGCCTTCGCCGCCGTCACGCCGGTCACGCTGTCCTCCACGACGATGCAGCGCAGCGGATCGATCCGCATCGCGCGCGCCGCCGCGAGATACACGTCGGGCGCGGGCTTCGGGTTCTCGACCATGTCCGCGCAAAAACGCCGCTGGCCGAAGAAGCGCACGAGGCCGGTGCGTTGCAGCACGGCATCGACATACGACGAAAAGCTGTTGCTCGCGCATGCCTTCGTGAACGGCACGGCCGCGAGCGCCTCGGCAATGCCCGGCACCGTCGGCGCCTGGATCGCCGCCGCTTCGACCGCGCGCCGGATCGTGACGACCTGATCGTGCGTCAGCGTACGGCCGACCGTATCGGCCGCGCTCGCAAGCACCGCCTCGATGCGCAGGCCGAGCAGCGGCATCACGACCGGCTCGACATCGACGCCCGGCCACAGCGCCTCGAGCTCGGTGACGAGCATGCGCGCCGCCACCGCTTCGCTGTCGATCAGCACGCCGTCGCAATCGCAGATCATCAGGCGATCTTCGAGATTGGCCTCGTTGGATGGAGTGAGGTTCACGCCCGCGCCCTCACTTCACCGCGCCAAACGTGAGACCGCGCACCAGTTGCTTCTGCGAGACCCAGCCGACGATCAGAATCGGCGCGACCGCGAGCAGCGAAGCCGCCGAGAGCTTCGCCCAGAACAGACCCTCCGGACTCGAATACGACGCGATGAACACCGTGAGCGGCGCCGCGTTCGAACTCGACAGGTTGATGCTCCAGAACGCCTCGTTCCACGACAGGATGATGAGCAGCAAGCCCGTCGATGCGAGGCCGGGCAAAGCCATCGGCATCAGCAGATAGACGATTTCCTGCCACGTCGTCGCGCCGTCGATGCGGCCTGCCTCCAGAATGTCCTTCGGCACTTCGTTGAAGTACGTGAAGGCCATCCACACGGCGATCGGCAGATTGATCAGCGTATACACGATGATGAGGCCGGACACGGTGTCGAGCAGACCCGTGTTCTTCCACAGCAGATAGATCGGCACGAGCACGCCGACCGACGGCATCATCTTCGTGGAGAGCATCCACAACAGCACTTTCTGCGTCTTCTTCGTCGGGAAGAAGGCCATGGCGTAGGCGCACGGCACGGCGAGAATCATGCACAGCAGCGTGACGCCCACCGAGATCAGCACCGAGTTCAGCGCGAAGCCGAAGTAGTTGCTGCGCGCGAACACTTCGCGGAAGCTGTCGAGCGTCGGCGTGAAGAACAGCGACGACGAATACGCCTGCTGTTCGGTCTTGAACGCGGTGATCGTCATCCAGAAGATCGGGAAGAACAGCAGGATCGAGACGATCCACGCGATGATCCCCGGAACGATCCGCTTGACGAGATCGAGGCCCGACCCCGACTGCGCGGCGGAAACGGATTGCGTGCTCATGAGTCGTACTCCCCTTTGAGGTTCTTCGAGAGCATTCTCACGAGGAAGAACGCGACGATGTTGGCGAGAATGACCGCGAGAATGCCGCCCGCCGATGCGAGACCGACGTCGAATTGCTGCAGGCCCAGCGCGTAGATCAGGTACGACAGGTTGGTCGTCGCGGTGCCGGGACCGCCGCCCGTCGTCGTGTAGATTTCCGCGAAGATCGACAGCAGAAAGATGGTTTCCATCATCACGACGACCGCGATCGCGCGCTTCAGATGCGGCAGCGTGATGAAGAAGAACATCGAGAACGGACCCGCGCCGTCGATGCGCGCCGCTTCCTTCTGTTCCTGATCGAGCGACTGAATGGCCGTGAAGAGAATCAGGAACGCGAACGGCAGCCACTGCCACGCGACGATCACGATCACCGCAAAGAGCGGATAGTCGGCGAACCAGTCGATCGGCTGCAGTCCGAGCGAGCGCATCAGGCCGGCGATCAGGCCGTACACCGGATGCAGGATCATGTTCTTCCAGATGAGCGCGGAGACCGTCGGCATCACGAAGAACGGCGCGATCACGAGCAGACGCGCAATGCCCTGCCCGTAGAACTTGCGGTCGAACAACACGGCGAGCAGCGTGCCGCCCACGACCGTGATGGCGAGCACCGACAGGATCAGCGTGAGCGTGTGGCCGATGGACGGCCCGAACGCCGGATCGGTGACGAGAAACTCGAAGTTGTCGAGGCCCGCGAATCCTTTGACATCGGGATTGAGCAGGTTGTAGCGCGAGAACGAGAACCAGATCGTCATCGCGAGCGGAATGGCCATCCACAGGAACAGCAGTCCGGTCGAAGGCGTGATCAGCCAGCGCACGGACTTCGCGCGCCGCTTGTCACGCTCGGCCGCGGACTCCTCCAGATGATGATCGGTGATGGGGGGATTCAGTTGACTCATCGTGTCACCTCTCGATGATGATGCATGCGGGCCGCATCGTCGCAATGCGGCCCGTTACCGCGAGCGTCCTATCCTGCTGCTTACTTCTGATAACCCGCTTGCTTCACGGCGCGATCGGCGGTTGCATTCGCGGCCTTCAGCGCGGTATCGACGTTCGTCTGACCGGCGACCACGCCCGCGATCGACTGCCCGACCACCGTGCCGAAGGACTGGAACTCCGGAATGCCGACGAACTGGATGCCCGTGTACGGCACCTTCTTGAGCGTCGCGTCGTTCGGATTCGCGCTCTCGATCGCCTGCAGCACGAAGTCGCCGAACGGCGCCGCCTGCTTGTACTCGGGACGCGCATACGTCGACTTGCGCGTGCCCGGCGGCACCGACGCCCAGCCTTCATCCTTGCCGACCATCTCGATGTACTCCTTCGACGTCGCCCACGCGGCGAACTTCTTCGCGGCGTCCTGCTGCTTCGACGTCTTCGGGATCGCGAGCGACCACGACCACAGCCAGTGCGAGCCCTTCGGCGTCACGGCGACGGGCGCGGCCGCGAAGCCGATCTTGTCCGACACCTGCGACTGCGCCTTGTTGTAGAGCATGCCCGCGGCGACGGTCGCGTCGATCCACATCGCGCACTTGCCGGAGGACATCAGCGTGAGGTTCTCGTTGAAGCCGTTCGAGCTCGCTCCCGGCGGGCCGTCGTTCTTCAGCAGATCGGCGTAGAAGCCGACCGCCTTCTTCCACTCGGGCGTGTCGAGCTGCGCCTGCCACTTCTCGTTGAACCATTCGCCGCCGAACGTGTTCACCACCGTCGACACGTAGGCCATGTTCTCGCCCCAGCCCGCCTTGCCGCGCAGGCAGATGCCGTACTGGCCCTTCGACTTGTCGGTGAGCTTGTCGGCGAACTGCTTGATCTGATCGTAGGTCGGCTGGTCGGGCATCTTCAGGCCCGCGGCCTGGAACAGGTCCTTGCGGTAATACGTCATCGAGCTTTCGACGTAGAACGGCAGCGCATAGAGCGTGCCGTTGTACGAGAGACCGTCGCGCGCGGTCTTCACCACGTCGTCGAGATCGTAATTGGCGGGCAGGCCGGTCATCGGCGAGAGCCAGCCGCGCTTGCCCCACTGCGGTGCCTCATACGTGCCGATGGTCACCACGTCGAACTGACCGCTGTTGGTGGTGATATCGGTCGTGGCGCGCTGGCGCAGCACGTTTTCTTCGAGAATCACCCAGTTCAGCTTGATGTCCGGATTGGCCTTCTCGAACGCCGGCGAGAGCTTCTTCAACTCGATGATGTCCGGGTTGTTCAGCGTGGCGATGGTGATGGTCGCGGCATGTCCCGCCAGCGGCACGAGCGCGGCGGCGGCCAGCGCCGCCGACAGCGCCCCGGTGACGAATGGGCTGCGACGCGAGCGAGGTTGGGCCCGAACGATGCGTTGTGTGCGTTTCATGTTGGTTCGTCTCCTTTTTGTTGGCACGGGCATAGCGGTGTGTCGTTGCATGACCGCGAGTGCCGTGGATGCCGCTGCCTGCTTTTGAGGGTGCGCGATCGGGATCGCGTGGTTGCCGGGGTTCTGCCTTGTGCCTTGCCTTTGTGCCGCACCTTGCATGAGCGCTGGGATGTCGTCGCGCCGTGCGCATTCGCCGCGACGCCGTTTCACTATAGACGGTGCTTCCCGTGCTTCAAGCCGCATGCGGCGCAAGTGCGCATCAACTCATCCAGTTGCCGCCGTCGACGTTGATCGTCTGCGCCGTGATGTAGTCCGAATCCGCCGATGCCAGAAAGAGCGCCGCGCCGGTCAGATCGCCCGGCACGCCCATGCGCCCGAGCGGCACTTCCTCGCCGACGAGCCGCTTCTTCTCGCCGAGCGGACGGTTCTCGTAACGCGCGAACAATGCATCGACCTGTTCCCACATCGGCGTATCGACGACACCCGGCGCGATGCCGTTCACGTTGATGCGCTCTTTGGCGAGCGCGAGCGCCGCCGATTGCGTATAGCTGATCACGGCCGCCTTGGTCGCGCAGTAGTGCGACACGAGCGCCTCGCCGCGCCGCCCGGCCTGCGATGACATATTGATGATCTTGCCGCCGCGGCCCTGCTCGACCATGCGTTGAGCGACCGCCTGCATCAGGAAGAACATGCCCTTGACGTTGACCGCGAAGAGACGGTCGTAGACGTCCCAGGATTCGTCGAGGATCGGGCGCATGTCGAAGAGCGCCGCGTTGTTGAACAGAATGTCGATGCCGCCGAAATGCTCGACGGTGCGCGCTACGATGCGCGCGATATCTTCGCGCTGCGTGACGTCGGCCCTGAGCGCGAGCACGCGCGCGGCTACGTCTTCGAAGCGCTGCGCCAGTTCGCGTTCGTCCTTCAGATCGACGACGACAACCCGCGCTCCCTCTTCCAGATAGCGCCGCGCGACCGCCTCGCCGATGCCGCTCGCCGCGCCCGTGATGATCGCGACCTTGTCTCTCAGTCTCACCGATGTCTCCGATTCTTTGCTTTGTCCGGCAGCGCGCTTTCTGTCTCGCGGCCCGCTATGTGAGCGAACGCTCTGCGACTGAACAATTGCTCTGTGTTTGATCGAATGATCGGCGTTGCGCGTGATCGTGTCAAGGCATCGGCACAAGGTTTCGATGTTGCGACGCGCAAACGTCGGGGAGAGTTCGGGAATACCCCGTCCGGCGAGCAAGCGAGCAATCCGCGTACCGCAGGCGCGGCTCATTTTCGAGATGGATGGCATCGCCGGGTACGCGCGCACATCTAGAATCGGTGTCCGCCCGCACTGCTCCGAGTCTGCTTCCTTGCTTAAAAAAATCGGCACCGTCGTTGCGACGATCGCGCTCCTGAACGCGCAAGGCGTATGCGCCGCTACGATTCAGTCGTCCCGTCCGCCGTATGTCGCGAGCATTTCCGGCGATGCGTTGACCGCGATCACGATCGCGCCGCAAGCGCTGAAGCTCGACATGAACGCGCGCAATTCGATCCGCTCCGAAACCGGCGACTTCAAACCCGCGCGCTATTCGTTTCCCGATGCGCGCGTGCCGAGTTCGGTGCTGCGACGCCTGACGGACATCTATCGTTATGATCGCCGGCGGGACGTGCCGATCGTCTCGTCGGGCGGCGACTGGGTTGTCGCCGAGTACTTCGCCGCGAATTCGCACAGTCCGGCCGTGCGCTTCCGGTTGCTGGGCAAACGCGTCCAGCGCCAGGAACGACTCGACCACGCGGGGCGAACGACGAAGCTTGTGGTCGTCGGCTGGGCGAACATGTCCGCTCGCGACGACAACAATGACAACGACTACGCCGATCTTTCCGCGCTGGGCCCGCATCCCGCGTGGATTCGCGTGTTCGACGTATCGCGCGACGGGAAGCAGACGCTCGTCGCGCTGGCGTGGCGCAAACGCGCCTTCACGAAATCGCCCGAATCCGACGACGAACCCGCCGACGCGGACCTCGCCTTCGGCACGCCCGGCGGCACGCTGAAGTGGCGCACGAAGGCGGAATTTCTGAAGGCGAACGGCATCGATCTGAATGCCGAAAGCCTGTCCGGCAAGCGATAAGCGGCCGGGAGCCGCATCCGCTCAACGGCAAAACGTGCGTCCGTCCGCGATACGTTATATCATCTCGAAACTATCCGACGAGCGTCCCCGGCCGCTCGCGCTTCAACCTTTTTTGCAACGGCTGCGTCCCGCGCGGCCGACATGACATGACCGCATCCGTCGAAACCATGCTGGCGCGCGCCGAAGTCCTGGCCGTCGAACGCGGCGTCGCGCTCACGCCGCTGCGCCGCCAGGTGTACGAACTCGTGCTGAAGGCACACAAGCCGATCGGCGCCTACGACCTGATCGACGCCATGGAGCCGCAGCGCGGCGCGCGCGTGCCGCCGACCACCGTGTACCGCGCGCTGGATTTTCTGGTCGAGAACGGCTTCGTGCATCGCATCGAGTCGAAAAACGCTTTCATCGCGTGCTGCGATGCCGGAAAACCGCACGAAAGCCAGTTCCTGATCTGCGACGAATGCGGCGCGACGCTCGAAATTCAGGGCCGCGAACTCGCGTCGTCGCTGTCGGCGAGTCCGCCCGCGCATGGCTTCCAGGTGCATCACCAGGTCGTCGAGTTGAGCGGGCTGTGCGCGGACTGTCAGCGCAAGCATCGCGGCGCCTGAGTCGCTTCATCTCGAGAACCACGTATCCAGAAAGGAAACCGATGAAATTCGCGCACGTCCTGACCTGCTTCGCCGTCGCGCTCGGCTTTTGCAACGCGGCGTCCGCCGAGACCGCGCGCGTACCGGTCGTCGCGGCGGAAAACTTTTACGGCGACGTCATCCGTCAGTTGGGCGGCGATCACGTGCAGGTGACGAGCATCCTCAGCAATCCGGACGAAGACCCGCATCTCTTCGAAGCGAGCCCGAAAACCGCGCGCGCGTTGCAGCATGCGGCGCTCGTCGTCTATAACGGCGCAGACTACGATCCGTGGATGGACAAGCTGCTCGCCGCGTCGAAGAGCAGTGACAAGCGCACGGTGATCGTCGCGGCGAAGCTCGTCGGCAGGAAGGCCGGCGACAATCCGCATCTCTGGTACGACCCGGCGACGATGCCCGCCGTCGCGAAAGCCGTGAGCGCGTATCTCGCGAGCGCGGACCCGTCGCACAAGAGCGACTACGACGCGCGGCTCGCCACTTTCCTCGATTCGCTCAAGCCGATCGACGCCAGCGTCGCGCAACTGAAGGCGCGCTACAAGGGCGTGCCCGTGACGGCAACCGAGCCGGTGTTCGGCTACATGGCCGACGCGATCGGCTTCGAGATGCGCAATCAGCGTTTCCAGCTGGCGTCGATGAACGAAACCGAGCCGAGCCCCGCCGATATCGCCGCGTTCGAAAAAGATCTGCGCGAGCGCCGCGTGCACGTGCTCATCTACAACAGCCAGGCGACGGGCGCGCTGACGAAGCGTCTGCTCAACGTCGCGAAAGACGCGCATGTGCCGAGCATCAGCGTGACGGAGACCTTGCCTGCGAAGAAGACGTATCAGCAATGGATGCAGTCGCAACTCGACGCGCTCGCGGGCGCCCTGCAAGGATGGCAACGATGATCACGACGCAAGCCGCGCTCGAAGTCGATCGCGTGACGCTCGAACTCGGCGGCCGCGAGATTCTCAACGACACGAGCTTCACGGTCCGCAACGGCGAGTTCATCGGCGTGCTCGGGCCGAACGGCGCGGGCAAGACCACGCTGATGCGTGCACTGCTCGGACTCGTGCCGCTCAAGAGCGGGACGATCCGCGTGAACGGCGAGGCGGTCGTGCGCGGCAATCCGTCGATCGGCTATATGCCGCAGATCCGCAGCGGGCTCGCGGGCAGGCGCGTGCTGGGCCGCGATTTCGTCGCGATGGCCGCGGACGGGCATCACTGGGGCCTGCCGCATCGCAACGCGCGCATTCGCGCGGACGTGGAGCGCGTGCTCGAACTCGTCGGCGCGCATCAGCTGGCTTCGCGTCCGCTCTCGGAGTTGTCGGGCGGGGAGCGGCAGCGCCTTTTGCTCGCGCAGTGCCTGCTCGGCAATCCGCGGCTGCTCCTGCTCGACGAGCCGCTCATCAGCCTCGATCCGCGGCATCAGACGGGCGTCGTCGAACTCGTGCGGCGCGTGCAGCGCGAACTGAACATCACCGTGCTGTTTTCCGCGCACGAGCTCAATCCGCTGCTGAACTCGCTCGACCGCGTGCTCTATCTCGGCAGCGGGCGCGCGGCGCTCGGCACCGTCGACGAAGTCATCTCGAAGCCGGTGCTGTCGCGGCTATACGGCTCGCCCATCGACGTGATGCGCGTGAACGGCCGCATCTTCGTGATGTCGGGCGACGTCGAGATCGACAAGCTCGATCACGCCCACGAGGAAGGCGACGAACACGCCCATGAGCACGACCACGGGCACGCACACGAGCACGAGCACGGCCACGCGCATGAGCACGGCCACGGCAAGAAGGGAAAGCACACGCACAATGTTTGAATACGACTTCATGGTGAATGCATTCGCGGCGTCGGGAATCGTCGCGGTGCTGTCGGGGATCGTCGGATATTTTCTCGTGATGCGCGGGCAGACCTTCGCCGGCCACGCGCTCTCGCACGTCGGCTTCACCGGCGCGACCGGCGCGGTGTTGCTCGGCATGTCGCCGCTCTGGGGCATGGTCGGCTTCACGCTCGCGGCGGGCGTCGGCATGGGCGCGCTCGGCGAGCGTCTGTCCGGCCGGGATGTGGCGATCGGCGTGATTCTTTCGTTGTCGCTCGGGTTCGGCCTGCTGTTTCTGCACTTCTTCACCGCTTACGCGACGCAGGCGACCGCGCTCCTGTTCGGCAACGTGCTCGGCGTGAATCATGAAACGCTCGTCGTGCTGGCGGGCCTCGCCGTTGTCAGTCTCGCCGCGCTCGCGTTCATCATGCGGCCGTTGATGTTCGCCTCGCTGCAGCCGGAACTCGCGGAAGCCAAGGGCGTGTCGCTGCGGCTCGTCTCCGTGCTGTTTCTGGCGATCACCGCGCTCGCGGTTGCGGCCTGTACGCAGATCGTCGGCGTGTTGCTGGTGTTCGCGCTGATGGTCGGGCCGGCGGCCGCGGCGCAGAACGTGACGACGCGCTTGTCGTCGGGACTGGTGCTGGCGGCACTGTTTGCGCTCGGGCAGGCGTGGATCGGGCTCACGCTCGCCTATTACACCGACTGGCCGACGAGTTTCTGGATCACCATGCTGGCCGCGATCGTTTATGGCGCGAGTCTGATCGGACGGCGGGGAAACTGAGCCTTCAGCACGCCGCGAGCGTGCTTCGCAGCGCGTCCTCGACCTGGCCGATCACCGCATCCCCGTCGCCCGGACGCGTTCGCTGAAAAAGCCGCGCGCCCGGATGACGGCGCGACGCCTACTTGCAGAGCGTGCGCGCATGATGCGCGATATGCTCGCCGACAAACGTCGCGATAAAGAAATACCCGTGGTCATAGCCTTCGTGACGGCGCAGCGAAACGCGATGACCCGCCTCGCGCGCGTTGCGCTCGAACACCTCGGGATGAAGCTGCTCGGCAAGAAACTGATCGGCCAGCCCCTGATCGATCAGAATCCCGCCATCGAAGCCCGCGGCGGCATCGCCTTTGACGAGTTCGCTCGCATCGTATTGCTTCCACGCTTCGCGGTCGTCGCCGAGGTAGCCCGAGAACGCCTTCACGCCCCAAGGACATTGCGAGGGCGCGGAAATCGGCGCAAACGCCGACACCGACCTGTACAGATCCGGATTGCGCAACGCAAGCACGAGCGCGCCGTGTCCGCCCATCGAGTGACCGAAGATGCCGAGCCGGTCCTCGCGCACCGGCAACTCGTGCGCGACCGTCTCGCGCAACTCCTGCGTCACGTACGAATACATGCGATAGCGCTGCGCCCACGGCTCGCGCGTCGCATCGACATAAAAGCCCGCGCCGGCGCCGAAGTCCCACGCGTCTTTCTCGCCGGGAATATCCGCGCCGCGCGGACTCGTATCCGGCGCGATCAGCGCCATGCCGTGCTCGGCCGCGTAACGCGGCGCGCCGGCCTTGATCGGAAACGTTTCTTCGGTGCAGGTAAGCCCGGCGAGATAGAACAGCGCCGGCACTTTTTGCGAGGCGGCCTGCTTCGGCAAGAAGACCGAGAACCGCATCGGCAGACCGATCGTCTGCGAATCATGCCGATAGATGCGCTGCACGCCGTCGAAACAACGATGCTCTTCCACGAGTTCCAGCATGAAGTTCTCCTCGTTCAATAAACGACGACGGAACGAATCGACTCGCCCTTCTTCATCAGGTCGAAGCCTTCGTTGATCTGTTCGAGCTTGAGATGATGCGT
>FCOH02000013.1 GCA_001544595.2 Caballeronia peredens
GCGGCCCGCCGTGACCGCCATGATCACCGTTGGGCGGGCGATTGTTCCAGCCGCCAGAAGGCGGCGGGCGCCGCCAGCCGGGGCCGTCGTCCCAGTAGCGGCGAGGGCCGGGACCGTAATAGCCGCCAGGGCCCGAGTAGTAGCCGCCGCCGACGACCACGCCCGGCTGCACGACGGCCGGGCCGCCGTAATAGCCGCCGCCGTACCCGTAGCCGGGATCGTCGTAGGCGCCGGCCGGATAGCCGCCGCCGTAATAGCCCGACGCGTCGGGATACGCCGCGCAACCGCCGAGCAACGCGGCGGACGAGACAAGCAAAAGACCAGCAACTGCGGATTTCATGATCGTGGAGTGATTGGTTGAAGCGTTACTAATTAAGACAGCCTCGGCGCTTCAATGTCCCGACAACTTTGTAAGCCTTTATGACGGCCGTGTGCAAGCTTGACCATCGCACGCAAATCGGCTGATAAAACAGCCTGTTGCTTGCAGCGCAACAAACCTTTGCTTTTAAACGTCTTTTTCAGACGCGGACTATTCCGTAAGATTCGAAGCGTCGCTAAGTGGGCCTTCGTTCCGCTGCGACATTGATTTGGGGTAGTCAAAATGAGAAAGACAATATCGACCTACTGGCCTGTCGTCATCCTGCTGCCGATCGCGCTGGCGTTCTGCATGCACGCGGGCGAGGGCGGCGCGAGCATCGAGCGGCACGAGCAATCCGGCGTTGCAGGCGTGAGCGCCGAACTGGCGCGCGCGATTTCGTACGGTTTCGTCGATGCCGACGACGCCGCGGTTCCGGCCGTATCGCAGACGCTCTGATCGACCGATCCACGCGCACGATACGAACCGCCGCGCGGCATGGCTTGCCGCCAACGAAAAATGGCGCCCCTTGCAGGGCGCCATTTTTTCTTGCGTAAGCGGGCGCGCGGGCTTGCTTACTTCAGCACCGCCGCGACGGCATTCGCCACCACATCGAGGTTGCGCGTGTTGAGCGCGGCCACGCAGATCCGGCCGGTGCTCACGGCGTAGATGCCGAACTCTTCGCGCAGGCGATCGACTTGCGGCGCCGTCAGGCCCGAGTAGGAGAACATGCCGCGCTGCTTGTCGACGAACGAGAAGTCGCGATCGACGCCGTTCGCCTTCAGGCGTTCGACGAGCCCGTTACGCATCGCGCGGATGCGGTCGCGCATTTCGCCCAGTTCCTGCTCCCAGGTCGCGCGCAGTTCCGGCGACGCCAGCACGGCCGCGACGATCGAGCCGCCGTGCGTCGGCGGATTCGAATAGTTGGTGCGGATCACGCGCTTCAGTTGCGACAGCACGCGGGCGGACTCTTCCTTGCCCGTCGTGATGACCGACAGCGCGCCGACGCGCTCGCCGTAGAGCGAGAACGACTTCGAGAACGACGACGACACGAACACGTTCAGTTCGGACGCCGCGAACAGGCGCACGGCGGCGGAGTCTGCGTCGATGCTTTCCGCGAAGCCCTGATACGCCATGTCGAGGAACGGCACCAGATTGCGCGCCTTCACGACTTCGACGATCTGCTTCCATTGATCGTTCGACAGATCGACGCCCGTCGGGTTATGGCAGCACGCGTGCAGCACGACGATCGTGCCCGGCGCGTAGCCGTTGAGCGCCGCGAGCATGCCGTCGAAGTTCACGCCGTGCGTGGCGGCCTCGTAGTACGGATAGTTGACGACTTCGAAGCCGGCGCTTTCGAACAGCGCGCGGTGATTTTCCCAGCTCGGATCGCTGATCGCGACGATCGCATTCGGATTCACGCGCTTCAGGAAGTCCGCGCCGATCTTGAGCGCGCCCGTGCCGCCCAGCGCCTGCGCCGTCACGACGCGGCCCGCGGCGAGCAGCGGCGAATCGTTGCCGAGCAGGAGTTTCTGCACCGCGGAGTCATACGCGGCGATACCGTCGATCGGCAGATAACCACGCGGCAGCGCGGCATCGACACGCGCTTTTTCGGCTTCGCGCACGGCGCGCAGCAGCGGAATCTTGCCTTCTTCGTTGGTGTAGACACCCACGCCCAGATTGACTTTGGTCGTGCGCGTGTCGGCGTTGAAGGCTTCGTTCAGGCCCAGGATCGGGTCGCGGGGAGCGAGTTCGACGGCAGAGAAAAGAGACATGATCTAATCGGCAGTGAGAAAAAGACGGTGCGGCGGGATTGCGCTCGATGAGCGCGGGAGGCGCGAGGCGGGGCAGTGCGCGCGTGGCGTCTTCGGCGGTTTTTGCTGCGCGTGTGCACCGCTTTTGCGGACGTCCGGTGCCCGCCGTCGAGCCCAGTCGCACATTGTAGCGAATCCGGGCGGGCTTTTTCGCCGCCTCGCGCCTGAAGATGCGTGTTTTTCGTGCAGCAGCAGTTTTGGCCGCTGCGGCGAGAATCGGCTAAAAGGGCCACAAAACGGGCGCTTGAGATCGGTCTGCCAGGCCCAAACTGCTTCGGAACCAGCTGGGCAGGCGCGGCGTCAAGCATCTGTTCCGGTCCTCGAGCGCCCACGTCGCGCGCGTTTTCCGTCAGCCGCTAGAATAGGTGTTTGCTCCGGCGCCGACGCATCCGAATCTCCATGTCCGACACACTCATCGAATCTCCCGAAGAACTGGACGAGTCGAAATTCGTCACGTTCGAAGGCTCGCCTTTCCAGCTCTATCAGCCGTATCTGCCCGCGGGCGATCAGCCCGAAGCCATTGCCACCCTCGTCGAAGGCATCGAGGACGGCCTCTCGTTCCAGACGCTGCTCGGCGTGACCGGCTCGGGCAAGACTTTCACGATGGCCAACCTGATCGCGCGCATGGGCCGCCCGGCGATCGTGTTCGCGCCGAACAAGACGCTCGCCGCGCAGCTCTACGCCGAATTCCGCGAGTTCTTTCCGCGCAATGCGGTCGAGTACTTCGTCTCGTACTACGACTACTACCAGCCGGAAGCGTACGTGCCGCAGCGCGATCTCTTCATCGAGAAGGATTCGTCGATCAACGATCACATCGAGCAGATGCGGCTGTCCGCCACGAAGAGCCTGCTCGAGCGGCGCGACGTGATCATCGTCGCGACGGTGTCGGCCATTTACGGGATCGGCAATCCGTCCGAGTATCACAAGATGATCCTGACGCTGCGCACGGGCGACAAGCTCGGCCAGCGCGACATCATCGCGCGCCTGATCGCGATGCAGTACACGCGCAACGAAGCCGATTTCTCGCGCGGCACGTTTCGCGTGCGCGGCGACACCATCGATATCTTCCCGGCGGAGCACGCGGAAATGGCCGTGCGCGTCGAACTCTTCGACGACGAAGTCGAAGCGATGCAACTGTTCGATCCGCTCACCGGCCGCGTGCGCAACAAGATTCCGCGCTTCACCGTCTATCCGTCGTCGCATTACGTGACGCCGCGCGACACCGTCATGCGCGCCGTCGAGGCAATCAAGCTGGAACTGCGCGAGCGGCTCGAGTTTTTCCACTCGCAGGGCAAGCTCGTCGAGGCTCAGCGCCTCGAGCAGCGCACGCGCTTCGATCTGGAAATGCTGCAGGAACTCGGCTTCTGCAAGGGCATCGAGAATTATTCGCGGCATTTTTCCGGCGCGATGCCCGGCGAGCCGCCGCCGACGCTCGTCGACTACCTGCCGCCCGACGCGCTGATGCTGCTCGACGAGTCGCACGTGCTGATCGGCCAGTTGAACGGCATGTATAACGGCGACCGCGCGCGCAAGGAAAATCTCGTCGATTACGGTTTCCGTCTGCCTTGCGCGCTCGACAACCGGCCGCTCAAGTTCAACGAGTTCGAGCGCAAGATGCGCCAGGCGGTCTTCGTTTCCGCGACGCCCGCCGACTACGAGAAGGGCAAGGCGGGGCAAGTGGCCGAGCAGCTCGTGCGGCCGACCGGTCTCGTCGATCCGGCCATTGAGGTGCGGCCCGCGCGCTCGCAGGTGGACGACGTGCTCTCCGAAATCAATGCACGCGTGGCCGTGCACGAGCGCGTGCTCGTCACGGTGCTCACCAAGCGCATGGCCGAGCAACTGACCGAATTTCTCGCGGATCACGGCGTGAAGGTGCGTTATCTGCACAGCGATATCGATACCGTCGAGCGCGTCGAAATCATCCGCGATCTGCGGCTCGGCACGTTCGACGTGCTCGTCGGCATCAACCTGCTGCGCGAAGGTCTCGACATTCCGGAGGTCTCGCTCGTCGCGATTCTCGACGCCGACAAGGAAGGCTTCCTGCGCGCCGAGCGCTCGCTGATCCAGACCATCGGGCGCGCGGCGCGCAACGTGAACGGCAAGGCGATTCTCTACGCCGACAACATGACCGACTCGATGAAGCGCGCCATCGACGAAACCGAGCGGCGCCGCGCGAAGCAGATCGCGCACAACGAGAAAATGGGCATTACGCCGCGCGGCGTGGAAAAGCGCATCAAGGACATCATCGATGGCGTCTACAACGCCGACGAAGCGCGCGCCGAGCTGAAGGAAGCGCAGGTCCGCGCGAAGTTCGAGGACATGAGCGAGAAGCAGATCGCGAAGGAAATCAAGCGTCTCGAAAAGCAGATGATGGATCACGCCAAGAATCTCGAGTTCGAGAAGGCGGCGCAGACCCGCGACCAATTGGCGCTGCTGCGACAGCGCGTGTTCGGCGCGAACGTCGGCGACCACGTGAGCGGCATCGGCGAAAAGTAAGGCGTTTGTAGGCAATTTGCAGCGGCAGGCCCGGCAAGCACGACGAATCAGCGCGTTCGTCGTGCTTTTTTTATCGCTTCACAAGACGCGCCGATGACGTGAAAAGCCTTGCGGCATCTGGGTTTGTAAGCTCGCGCAAATTGTTCCGGGGGTCGATCGATGATAAACTGCCAAGCATTGAGAATGGTTCGTATTAACGTTCACAGAGTTGTGCTAGCGCTGCTCTCTGAAGACGCGGGTCCGGACCGTTCCAACGGGAGGTAATGCGCCGGTCCGGCATTCCGTGGCAAGGCACGCGTGTCGCGCGCCAGTCGATAACAAGAAGGAGTTTCTGATGGGTTCAACGTTGATGCGCGGCCTGGTCGCCGCCGCAGGTCTGACGGCGATGATGGCGGCCTCCGCCGCCGAATATCCGATCGGCAAGCAGCATATCGAGGGCGGCATGGAAACCGGCGCCGTCTACCTCCAGCCGATCACGATGTCGCCGGAAGGCATGATGCGCAAGGCGTCGGATTCGGACATCCACCTCGAGGCGGACATCCACGCGGTCAAGAACAACCCGACCGGCTTCGCCGAAGGCGACTGGATGCCGTATCTGAACGTGACGTATGAACTCACGAAAGTCGGCTCGACGCAGTCCGTCAAGGGCGACCTGATGCCGATGGTCGCGAGCGACGGCCCGCATTACGGCGACAACGTGAAGCTCTTCGGTCCGGGCAAATATCACCTGAAGCTGCACATTTCCCCGCCGACGGAAACGGGCCACATGGCGTTCGGCCGTCACACGGACAAGGAAACGGGCGTGGGCCCGTGGTTCAAGCCGTTCACGATCGAATACGACTTCCCGTTCGCGGGCATTGGCAAGAAGGGCGGTTACTGATCGCCCGTAGCGCCCGGCACAGTGCGCCGGGCGCGTTCATTCTCAGGAAGTCCGCATGAAACTGACAAGCCAGGCGGTCGCGCTCGCGCTGACGCTGTTCGCCGCGGCGGCAGGCGCCACCGTCGCGCACGCCGCCGATCTGCCGACGTTCAAGCTCGAAATGAACGACGGCAAGCTCAACCCGACGCGCATCGAAGTGCCGGCCGGACAGCGCATCAAGATCGAAGTGCACAACATCGGCAAGGGCGCCGCCGAGTTCGAAAGCGTGCAGTTGCGCAAGGAAAAGGTCCTCGCGCCGGGCGCCGATTCCTTCGTCGTGATCGCGCCGCTGGATCCGGGCGAATACAAGTTCTTCGACGACTTTCATCAGAGCGCGCAAGGCGTGATCGTCGCGAAGTAACGGACGTAAGAGACGCGCCGCGCACGCTTGCCGTCGCGCGGCCGGTTGAAGTGGAATTGCTGGAGGTTTCGTATGGGGCAGGTACTTTTCATCGTGTGGCGGGAGAGCGTCGAGGCGTTGCTCGTCGTCGGCATTCTCTACGCGTGGCTGAAGAACGGCGATCATGAGGCGCGCCGCGGCCTGCCTTATCTGTGGTTCGGCGTCGCGGCCGGCCTGATCGCGGCGATCGCGCTGGGCGCGGCGCTCATCGGTTTCACCGAAGTGCTGTCGGGCAATGCGCAGGACTACTTTCAGACGGCGATGGTGCTCGTCGCGTGCGTGCTGATCGTGCAGATGGTGCTGTGGATGAAGCGGCATGGCCGCACGCTCAAGCGCGACATGGAATCGTCGCTGCAGAAGAGCACGCAGGACGGCCACTGGTGGGGCATCGCGCTGCTGGTCGCGCTGGCGATCGCGCGTGAAGGCAGCGAAACCGCCGTGTTTCTGTATGGCGTGGGCCTGGGGCAATCGGGACACGTCGACGCGTCGCAGTACGTCGCCATCATTCTCGGCTTCGGGCTCGCGCTGCTGACGTTCTACATCCTGCAGCTCGGCGGCAAGATCTTCTCGTGGCGCACGTTCTTCCGCGTCACCGAAATCATGCTGCTGTTCCTCGCGGCGGGTCTGTTCGAAACCGGCGTCGACAAGCTGATCGACATGGAAGTGCTGCCGGTCATCGTCAACCAGGTGTGGAATACTTCAGCGATTCTCGACGATTCGAGCACTTTCGGTTCGCTGGTCGCGACGCTCACGGGTTATCGCGCGCATCCGGCGGGCATGAACCTTGTTGCGTACGCGGTCTACTGGATCGTCATTTATCTTCTGCTGCGTCATTCGAATAACCGGATGGCGCAAAAACAAAAGGCGGCAAGCCGGCCAGCATGAGTTCCGTTCTACCCAGACCCGGCCGGCTTCAACAAGCCGGCCAATGGATGCAGCGTCACGGCAGCACGATCCGCGGAATTCAGTGGGTCGTGGTTGCCGTTTATGCGTTTCTGATCATCGTCCCCGCCGTGATGCCGCTGCCGGACGGCTCCGCGCATCTGTGGAACAACCTCACGCTCGCCGCGCAGTTCGTGTTCTGGGGCATCTGGTGGCCGTTCGTGCTGCTCTCGATGGTCATGCTCGGCCGCGTCTGGTGCGGCGTGCTGTGTCCGGAAGGCGCGTTGTCCGAGTTCGCGAGCAAGTTCGGCCGCGGCTGGGCGATTCCGCGCTGGATGCGCTGGGGCGGCTGGCCGTTCGTCGCGTTCGGCCTGACGACCATCTACGGACAGATGGTCAGCGTCTATCAGTATCCGAAAGCCGTGCTGCTCGTGCTCGGCGGCTCGACCGTCGGCGCGATGATCGTCGGTGTGCTGTACGGCCGCGAAAAGCGCGTGTGGTGCAAATATCTGTGCCCGGTGAACGGCGTGTTCTCGCTGCTCGCGCGCCTCGCGCCTTTCCACTTCAAGGTGAGCGAAGACGCGTGGCGCCGCTCGTACACGCAGGGCGAGCGCGGTCATCGCGTGATTCCGATCAACTGCGCGCCGCTCGTTCCCTTGCGCAACATGAAGGGCGCCGCGGACTGCCACATGTGCGGCCGATGCAGCGGCCATCGCGATGCGATCGCGCTCACGTGGCGCTCGCCGACCGAGGAAGTCGTCTCGCTCGGCGACAAGGCCGCGAACCCGTGGGACACCGCGCTCATTCTGTACGGGCTGCTCGGCATCGCGATCGGCGCGTTTCACTGGACCGTGAGCACCTGGTTCGTCGATCTGAAGCAGTACTTCGCCGCGTGGCTCATCGATCACGACATCCTCTGGCCGCTCGATACCAACGCGCCGTGGTTCCTGTTCACGCATTACCCGGAGCAGAACGACGTCTTCTCGTGGCTCGACGGCACCATGGTGATCGGCTATATCGTCGTGACGGGACTCGTGTACGGCACCGCGCTGCTGGCGCTCCTCGCCATGGGCACGCGCATGCTCGGCAAGATGAGCGCGACGCGCCTGCATCATCTGACGCTCTCGCTCATTCCGCTCGCGGGCTGCGGCGTGTTCCTCGGCCTGTCGGCGACGACCGTGTCGCTGTTGCGCGCCGAGCACGTGCCGCTCTGGTGGGTGACGGACCTGCGCCTGGGTCTGCTGTTCGTCGCGAATGCGTGGAGCGCGTGGCTCGCGTGGCGCGTGACGGGGCGCTATGCGGCGACGCTTGGTTCCCGCGTCGCGTCGATGGTATGGTTTATCGCTGCGCTGGCCGTCGCGGACAGCGCGTGGTACCTGATGTTCTGGGGCTTCAGCCGATAAACCGATAACCATCCACGAGAGCACGAAGTGAGAACCAAACCCGTATTGACCGACGACGACGTCAAGGCCATGGCCGCCGCCGCCGAGGCGCACGCCAGGGACCACAACTGGAACGTGACGATTGCCATCGTCGACGACGGCGGGCATCTGCTGCATCTGCATCGCCTGGAAGGGGCGGGCGCGAGCACGGCCGAAATGGCGACGGGCAAGGCCCGCACCGCCGTGCTCGGGCGTCGCGAAACCAAGGTCTACGAAGACACCATCAAGCAGGGCCGCACGGCGTTTCTCTCCGCGCCGCTGACCGCGATGCTCGAAGGCGGCGTGCCGATTTTCGTCGGCACGGACATCGTCGGCGCGGTGGGCGTGTCGGGCGTGAAGTCGGAGCAGGATGCGCAGATCGCGCGCGCGGGCATCGCAGCGCTGGGAATCGAGAACGTCTGAGTAAAACAAAAACGGCACGCCTTCCTGAAGAAGGACGTGCCGTTCTGAGAATCATCATTGCGTTGCCGCTCGTTGCCTTGACGCTTCGGGCCGGCAGACCGCATTGGCGCGGGAACCAAAAAAAGCGGCTTCGCTTGCTATCGACGACTGGCTGGTGTTTGCACGAAGGGGTCTAAATTCTCGCGTGCAAGTCGTCCTCGCTGGCTAAGGCCAAACACCTCTTGGCGAGGTGGTCCCCACAATACCCGGTACGTTACTGCTGTTCTTGCCGTTCTCGCGCGTTACTTCGTCAGGATCAGTTTGCCCAGACGCGTTGCGCGCAACTGATAGGTCTCCCCGTTATGCACGATGCTCACGTGACTGCGCCCCTGCAGCAGCGCGTCGCTCTTGAGCGAGCGTTCGCCGTTGCTTTCCGCCGCATGCGCGACGTGCACGGTCGTGATGGTCGTCGCCTTCGGGCGGGTGATCGCGGCGTCGCGGACAGCCGGGCGGCGCAGCCTGAGCGTGGAGGATCGCAGCGTGTCGGTCATGTCTGGAAGTGTGCGTTCGTTGATTCGATGGGTCTATAGTAAATGATAACTATTCCTATTTGCAACTAGACTTTTGCATTGAAGCGCAACTTTTGATAGCCGCGCTCGATGCGGCAGTGAAGCATTCGCTACCGCATCGGGAAAACGCTCAATGCAGGGGGCTTTCGTCCTTGCGGCCGTGCGCGAACTGGCGGATGAGCCGCACGGTGTCGATATCCGATTCGCGATACGCCGATTTGACGATTTCCTGCGTCTGACGCTCGTCGGGGCTCGGATTGGCGTTCTCGGGCAGCGTCGTGCTGTAGGTGAAGCGCAGGAAGAGCTGAAGCTCGTCGGGTTCTTCGATTGTCATCGTGAGCGAGCCGCCGACGTATTCGGCGGTCGGCAAGATGTCGTAGCGCACGTTCGAGCCGGGCGTGAGCGTCACGCGATCGCGCACGACGGCTTGTCCGTAATGCAGTTCGCGCTCCATCACGTCGCCGTCGCGCGAGAGGATGTTGCAGCTGTCCAGCCCCAGCACGAACAATTGCGGCTGCTCGGCGCGCAGCACGAGTCCTTCCCAGAGCTGTTCGCGCGTGAGCGTATCGACAAGCGGGTTGAGCGGATCGTTGATCTGGATCAGGTGTTCGAAATTCAAGACGACGGTTTCCTTGGACGTTCGTTGTGCCTGCGATGCCTCATTGCGGCGCGAGACCGGACGCGATGTGAATCGCGCCGGACAGCACCTTGTGCATCGGGCATGCGTTGGCGATTTGCAAAAGCCGTTCCCGCTGCTCGTCGGACAGCGCGCCGCGAAGCGCGATGCGCCGGTCGATGTTCGTGCCTTCCGCGGTGCTTTGCATCGACAGCTCGACCTGCACCGATTCCAGCGGCCATTCCTTGCGCTTCGCGTACATCTTCAGCGTGATGGAGGTGCACGCGCCGAGGCTCGAGAGCAACAGCGACGCGGGCTCCGGGCCGGTATCGCCGCCGCCGAGACTGGCGGGTTCGTCGGCGATCCATTCGTGCGTGCCGTCTGCGAGACGGACTTGAAAATCGACGTCGCCGATGGTGGCGGTCACGGAAGGTCCGGCCATGCGCTGCTCCTGTTGTGATCTGACTGCAAGAATGACGAAAACGGCGCGGTCAAAACGGTCATTGTGACGCAATGTGACCGTTCATGCCGCGCCGTTTCTCGATTTCACCACGCCGCCTGCGCGCGGGTGTTTGTTGCGCCATGCGCGCTCAGGGCGCGCTCAGTGCGCGATCGCGCCCATACGTCCCGCTTGATAATCGACGACGGCCTGACGGATCTCGTCCTCGGTGTTCATCACGAACGGACCGTAGCGCACGACCGGCTCCTTCAGCGGCACGCCGCCGATCAGCAGCAGCTCGACGGGCTCATCGCCGGCGGCGAACGAAATCGTGTCGCTGTCGTCGCGGAAGATGATCATTTGCTGCGCGCGCACCGGCTGATTCTGCGGGCCGTAGAGCGCGGTGCCCGAGAGCGGGTACGCGAACACGCGAAAATCGCGCGGCACGCTCAAATCGAGCTTTGCGCCGGGCTTGAGCGAGAAATGCTGATACAGGATCGGCGTGCGCGTTTCGATCGCGGCCTTCACGCCGAGCGCCTCGCCCGCGATGACCTTCACGCTGACCTTGCCGTCCTCGCTCGTCGCGACCGGAATCTTCGCCGACGGAATCTCCTGATAATGCGGCGCGATCATCTTGTCGCGCTGCGGCAGGTTCACCCACAACTGCAGCCCGTGCACGCGGCCGCCCTGGCGCGTGAATTCCTCGGCCGGCATCTCGCTGTGCACGACGCCCGCGCCGGCCGTCATCCACTGCACGTCGCCGGGACGCAGCGTGCCGGAATGTCCCGCCGAATCCTTGTGGCCGAATTCGCCTTCGAGCATGTAGGTGACCGTCTCGAAGCCGCGGTGCGGATGATCGGGCGCGCCTTTCGCCTCGCCGGGCGCGTAATCGGCGGGGCCCATTTCGTCGAGCAGAAGGAACGGGTCGAAATCCATCAGAAGACGGGTCGGAAACGGGCGATGCACGACGAATCCGCCGCCCTCGACGGTACGGGTCGCCGGAATGATGCGTTCGATGCTGCGGCTGGTGGACATGTTGTCTCGCCTCGAAATAGGGGAATAGCGATGAATTTGAAACACAGAGCTATTATATGGGCCGCATTTCGCCGTAAAAGACGCCGCGGCGCAATGGATTGTCCCGCTGGCGATAACGAACCGCGTCAACACGCACTTCCAGGTCTCTCTCCGAAACCATGAAAGCCGACTCGCACGACCTGAATGATCTGATGTATTTTTCGCACGTCGTCGAGCACGGCGGTTTCTCGGCCGCGGAACGCGTGCTCGGCATCTCGAAGTCGCGCCTGTCGCGGCGCGTGTCCGAACTCGAGGCGTCGCTCGGCGTGCGCCTCCTGCAGCGCTCCACGCGCAAGCTCGCGCTGACCGAAGCAGGGCAGCTCTTCTATCAGCATTGCCAGGCGATGCTCGCCGAAGCCCAGGCGGCGGTCAACGTCGTGCAGAGCCTGCGCGATTCGCCGCGCGGCACGGTGCGCGTGAGCGTGCCGGTCACCGTCGCGCAGACGTTTCTCTCCGCCGTGATGCCCGACTTCATGCACCGCTATCCGGAAGTGCGCATCGTGCTGCGGGTGACGAACCGCGTGGTCGATCTGTTCGAGGATGCGATCGACGTCGCGTTGCGCGTGCGCTCGGAGCCGCCCGCCAGCTCGAACGTCGTCGCGCGGCCGCTGTGGCGCACGGAGCAGATGCTGGTCGCGGCGCCGTCGCTGCTCAAGTCGAACGCGCCGCCGATGACGCCCGCCGATCTCGCCCAGTACGACACCATCGACATGCCGTCGGCCGACGGCCGCTATGTGTATCGCCTGATCGCACCCGACGGCACGCGCCACGAGTTCGAGCACGAGCCGCGGCTCGTCACGGCGGACCTGTCGATGATCCGCGAGGCCGTGATGCGCGGCGTCGGCATCGCGGCGCTGCCCGAGATGATGTACGGCGCGCCGTTGCGATCCGGCCAGCTGTCGCCGGTGATGCCCGGCTGGACTTTTCCGGCGCCGCAACTCTATGCGGTTTTCCTGTCGCGGCAGGGCATGGTCCCCGCGGTGCGCGCCTTCGTGGATTTTCTCGTCGAGTCGATCGGCAGCGGCCAGCGCTTCCCCGGAGAATGTCCTGTTCACGAAACGCCGGAACGCGAAACAGTTTGAACGCATTGCGCGGCGCTCATGCTTTATGACATTGAAGCACGCGCTTGCGATGGGCAGATTCAATTGAAGGTCAATTTTCGCGGCGGTATATTGAGGGCTCTTTCGCTACGGAGCTCCTATGCGAAAACTCACGGCTGCTTTGATAGTTAGCCTGATAGGGTTGATTGCACTGTCCGTGTCGACCACGGCTGCTGCATGTGACGGAACTTCTGGTTCTGGCTATACGAACCCAAAGTGACCGCCTCGCCCGAATGCGCCGAGCGCGCAACAAAAAAGGCCTTCATCTGACGATGAAGGCCTTTTACTTTGGGTCGTCCGAACTGCTGCGCCGGCAGAGGGCGCGCAGAACGCTTGCTTGCCGTCTTACTTGCCGCTCTTGGGCTCGGTGACGAAGCCGATCTTCGTGAGTCCGCCCGATTGCGCCGCCGACATCAGATCGGCGACCTTTTCGTACGCCACCTTGCGGTCGGCGCGCAGATGGATCTCCGGCTGCGGATTGCGCTGCGCGGCCTGCGCGATGCGCGCGCCGAGCGTCGCTTCGTCGACCGGCTGATCGTCCCAGAGCGTGGTGCCGTCGGCCTGAATCGCGATATTCACGTGCTCCGGCTTCTCGTCCTGCGGCTGGCTGCTCGCGTGCGGCAAGTCGATCTTGACCGCGTGATGCATCGCGGGAATCGTGACGAGGAAGATGATCAGCAGAACCAGCATGACGTCGACGAGCGGCGTCATGTTGATTTCGCTCATCATGCCGTCGTCTTCATCGCCGGCGAAAGGGCTCATGGCCATGATGCGAACCTCCCTCGCTTAACTGACGCGCGTCGCGAGACGCAGGCTGTCGGCCGAGGCGTTGGTCGCGCGCTTGGTCGACGAGAGCTTCGCGCCCGTCACGAAGAAGGCATGCAGGCCGTGAGCGAAGCGATTGAGCTTCGTGACGATGCCCTTGTTCGCGCGGGTGAGCGCGTTGTAGCCGAGCACCGCCGGAATCGCGACGAACAGGCCGAACGCGGTCATGATGAGCGATTCGCCGACCGGACCCGCCACCTGGTCGATGGACGTCTGGCCCGTCGCGCCGATGGTCAGCAGCGCGTGATAGATCCCCCACACGGTGCCGAACAGGCCCACGAAAGGCGACGTGGAACCGATCGACGCGAGCACCGCGAGACCCGACTGCATGCGGCCGACGCCTTCGTCCATCACGTCCTTCAGGCAGCGCGTGATCCAGTCCGACACGTCCATGCGGTCATGCAGGTGCGGCTGCGTCTGATGATGATGCTCGGACGCTTCCTGGCCGGCGAGCGCGAGCGCGAGATACGGGTTGTCCGCCGGGCTCGACGACTTGCTGCCGAGCTTCTTGATGCCGTCGTTGAAATCGTCGGAGTGCCAGAAAGCCTGTTCGGCGTTCTTGGTGAGGCGCTTCAGGCGCACCACATTCCACGCCTTCACGACGATCACCGTCCACGAAAGCACCGACATGATCACGAGCGCGAGCGCGATGCCCCGCGTCACGAAGTCGCCTTGCGCCCAGACGTGCGCAATCCCGTAGTTTTGCATTTCTCTTTCCTTGTATCTAAATGAACCGGTCAGTCGTTCAGACTGAATACGAATGGCACCGTGGCGCTCGCCCGAATCGCTTCGCCATTTTCCTTGTACGGGCTGCACGCGCTGCCGCGCACCGCCTCGAGCGCCGCCTCGTCGAGACGCGGCGAGCCGCTGCTCTTTTGCAGCGTGACGTTTTCGATCTTGCCGGAGAGCCCGACGGTCAGCCGCACCGTGGCCGTGCCGGTTTCGCCGCGGCGCTTCGCCATTGCCGGATAGTCTGGCTGCGCGATGTTACAGCTCAGATGGGCGACGTTCTTGGGCGCGGCGAGATCCATGCTCGGCTTGCCGATGGCGGGCGCGGCCGGCGCCGGCGCCGGTTGCGGCGGCGCGGGCGGCGTGGGTTCGGGTGCGGGCGCGGCGATCTGCGACGGCGCTTCGGTCACCGGCATCGGCGTGGGCTTCGGCTCGATTTTCGGTTTGACCTTGGGCTTGGGCAGTGGCTTCGGCACGGGCTGCGGAACCGGTTTCGGCGGCGGCGGCGTTTCGACCGCAACGGGTTGCGGCGCGGGCTGCGGCGTTTCGCTGATGAGTTGGGCCGTGATCGACTTCGCTTCGATCGGGCGCGGCAGCGGCTCGTTGCGCATGCTCACGGCGACGCCCAGAAGCACGGCATGAATGACGACGACCGCCACGCAAGCCGCGATCACGCGCGGACTCGTCCTGGTTGCCGGCGCCGTCTGGAATACGGCGGGAGAAGTGATTGGGGACTGCATTCTTATTGGTTGCGTGCGGTGCTGCGTCTGTTGCCGATGGCGCTGCGTTCCAGGTTCAACTCGACATCCAACCCGAAGTCCAACCCAAAGTCCAACGAACGCACAAGCTCGGCGTGGAAGAAACCAGACGTCATTTTCGGAAAATAAGCAGGGAGATAAACAGGGTGGTCACAAAACCGATCAGCAATTCCATCATTCCCTCCAGGGATCAGGGGTTGCGCGGCTGGCTAAAAGTGACCGGATGTTCGAAGGTAACCTGGCTTGCGGGAGGCGCTCAAACGACCGAACGGCGCGGCCGGATGACTTGCGGGCGCCGTCGGCTGCGCGGCGCGGACCGCGCGGGATGCTTCAGGCAGCCTGGCGCTCGTAGAACGTGAGCGGCGCCACGACTTCGCGCTTCTCGACGCCGCAGCGCGATGCGCAGACACCGCTTTGTTCCATCACGTCGCGAACGCTTTCTTCACACTTGCCGCAGCACAGCGCGACGCCGAGCTCGAACTGCAACTCGTCGAAGGAGTCCATTCCATCGGCGATGGCGGCTCGGATCTTGCGGTCGGACACTGATTTGCAGACACAGACAATCATGATCGTTCGCGATAGCTTGCGTTAATGCGAATTATTATCATTCAGTATGGGCACCTTTGCAAGCGGGGCTCTGTGTTTTTTGTAACAGAGGCGGCAAGTTAGCGAGTTTATTGCTAGGAGCCTTGTCCGGCGGGGGAAAGCGCCCGCCGAAAATGGCGTGGCGCGAGAGAAACCCTCAGACGATGTCGGGTTCAGCGAGGCGCGTGCGGCGCGAAGGGATATTGACGTGCTCGACGCGGGCGTCGATTTGCAGCAGCGAAGCGGCGAGCTGGCGCTGCGATTCGCCGTCGGCGGTGGAACAGAAGCGCGGCAGCGAATCGGGCGCGGCGGCGGTGTTTTTGAGGGCATGAACGTCGAGCAGACGTTCGAGCTGACGCGCGATGGCGACGCTCGTATCGACGATATGCAGCCGTTCACCGGCGATCTCGCGGATGGCGCGGTCGAGGAAAGGGTAGTGCGTGCAGCCGAGCACGAGGGTGTCGGCGCCGGCGTCGAGCATCGGGGCGACGTAGCTTTCGAGCAGCGCCATCAGCGCCGGCGACGACGTGTCGCAGCGCTCGACCGCCTGAACCAGGCCGTGGCCGGGCTGGCAGATGAAGCGGCAGTCGCCCGCATGGCGTTCCAGCAGCGCCTGGAAACGCGCCGAGCGCAAGGTAACGGCGGTGGCCAGCACGCCGACGACGCGTGTGGCCGAAACGGCCGCCGCGGGCTTCACGCCCGGCTCGACGCCGACGAGCGGAATCGACAGGCGTTCGCGCACGAGTGCGATGGACTGCGCGGTGGCCGTGTTGCACGCGACGACGAGCGCCTTCGCGCCTTGCCCGACGAGCCATTCGCCGATCGCCATGGTGCGATCGACGATGAAGTCGTCATCGCGCTCGCCATACGGCGCGTGGAGCGAATCGGCGACGTAGATGAGACGCTCGCGCGGCAGCGTGGCGCGCACGGCGCGCAGCACCGACAGGCCGCCCAGACCGGAATCGAAAATGCCGACCGGCGCGCTCGCGTCGGACGCGGCACGCTCGTTCGGCTTCAGGGATGGTACAGCGCAGGACATCCGCTTATTCGTGGTCGCCCATCATGGTCTGCTGATAATTCTGGATACCGACCTTGTCGATCAGATCCAGTTGCGTTTCCAGCCAGTCGATGTGCTCTTCGGTGTCGTGCAGGATCTTCTCGAAGATCTCGCGCGAAACGAAATCACGCACGGACTCGCAATACGCGATGGCTTCCTTGCAGGTGGACTGGGAAATCTGTTCGAGCTTCAGATCGCATTCGAGAATTTCCTTGGTTTCCTCGCCGATCAGCAGCTTGTGCAGGTCCTGCAGATTCGGCAGACCGTCGAGCATGAAGACGCGCTGGATCAGCCAGTCGGCGTGCTTCATTTCGCCGATCGATTCGTCGTACTCATGCTTGTTGAGCTTGTCCAGACCCCAGTGTTGATACATCCGGGCGTGCAGGAAGTATTGATTGATCGCGGTCAGCTCGTTTTTCAGCTGCGCGTTCAGATATTCGATGACTTTTGCGTCGCCTTGCATGATTGTTCCTTTTTTGTAGCGTGGGGCTCTGTGGCAAAGATAAACCTTGAGCGTGACAATGCCAAGGTTGGTGAGAAATTTTTTGTTTCAGACAAAACTGAGAATGAAAATCTCTATCAATTGGAGACTTCCAAAGAAAAGAGCCGGGCAGTTTCGCCCGGCTCTTTCAACTTTTAGCGGTATAAACCGCCATTAATCGCGCCTCAAGCGGTCGCGACCGGGATCTTGCCGATCTTCGCCTGCCACTCGGCGGGACCCGTCTTGTGGACGGACGTGCCGTTCGAATCGACCGCGACGGTGACCGGCATGTCCTGCACGTCGAACTCGTAGATCGCTTCCATGCCGAGGTCTTCGAACGCGAGCACTTTCGCCTCGCGGATCGCCTTCGACACGAGATATGCCGCGCCGCCGACGGCCATCAGATACGCCGCGTTGTGCTTCCTGATCGCCTCGATCGCGACGGGGCCGCGCTCGGCCTTGCCGATCATCGAGATGAGGCCGGTCTGCGCGAGCATCATCTCGGTGAACTTGTCCATGCGCGTGGCCGTGGTCGGGCCTGCCGGGCCGACGGCTTCGTCGCGCACCGGATCGACCGGACCGACGTAATAGATCACGCGGTTCGTGAAGTCGACCGGCAGCTTTTCGCCCTTCGCGAGCATGTCGGCGATGCGCTTGTGCGCGGCGTCGCGGCCCGTGAGCATCTTGCCCGAGAGCAGCAGCGTCTGGCCCGGCTTCCACGCGGCGACCTGCTCCGGCGTGAGCGTGTTCAGGTCGACGCGCTGGCTCGTCTCCGTGTTCGGCTCCCAGTTGACCTTCGGCCAGTCTTCGAGCGACGGCGCTTCGAGCTTCGCGACGCCCGAACCGTCGAGCGTGAAGTGCGCGTGGCGCGTGGCCGCGCAGTTCGGGATGATGGCGATCGGCTTGCTCGCCGCGTGCGTCGGGGCGGCCATGATCTTGACGTCGAGCACGGTCGCGAGGCCGCCGAGCCCCTGCGCGCCGATGCCGAGCGCATTCACCTTCTCGTGCAGCTCGACGCGCAGTTCTTCGATCCAGTCCTGCGGGCCGCGCGCGATGATGTCCTGAATGTCGATAGGGTCCATCAGCGATTCCTTCGCCATCAGCATCGCCTTTTCGGCCGTGCCGCCGATGCCGATGCCGAGCATGCCCGGCGGGCACCAGCCTGCGCCCATCGTCGGCACGGTTTTCAGGATCCAGTCGACGATCGAGTCCGACGGATTCAGCATCGCGAACTTCGACTTGTTCTCCGAGCCGCCGCCCTTGGCCGCGACCTGCACGTCGACCTTGTCGCCCGGCACGATCTCGTAGTGGATGACGGCCGGCGTGTTGTCCTTCGTGTTCTTGCGCGCGCCTTCGGGCGGGCTCACGATCGACGCGCGCAGCACGTTATCCGGATTCAGATAACCGCGGCGCACGCCTTCGTTGATCATGTCGGTGACGCTCATCGTTGCACCGTCCCAGCGCACGTCCATGCCGACCTTCACGAACACCGTGACGATGCCCGTGTCCTGGCAGATCGGACGCTTGCCTTCGGCGCACATGCGGCTGTTGGTCAGGATCTGCGCGATCGCGTCTTTCGCGGCCGGGCTCTCTTCGAGCTCGTAGGCGCGGCCGAGCGCCTGGATGTAATCGAGCGGATGGTAGTAGCTGATGTACTGCAGCGAATCAGCGATGCTCTGGATCAGATCTTCCTGTTTGATGACGGTCATGGCTTGGGCTCTGGGGACGGGAATCTTTCTGTGTCGGCGTTCGGACGACGCCGTGCTCAGTCGAGCGCGCTCCGGGGCGCGATGGTTTCGCTGTGGAAATGCTTCGGATGCGTATGCGTGGTCAGCCGGTCCACCCACGCCATGATCAGCGCGGACACGAGGAAGGCGACGTGGATGATCACCTGCCACAGCACCGTGTGGAACGTATGCTGGTCCGGGTTGATGAAGGTCTTCAGCAGATGGATCGACGAGATGCTGATGAGCGCCATCGAGAGCTTTACCTTCAGCACGCCCGCGTTGACGTGATCGAGCCATTCGGGCTCGTCGGGATGGCCCTCGACGCCCAGCCGCGACACGAAGGTCTCGTATCCGCCGACGATCACCATGATGAGCAGGTTCGAGATCATCACCACGTCGATGAGGCCGAGCACGACGAGCATGATGTTGGTTTCGTCGAGCGTCATCGCGTGCGTGACGAGATGCCAGACTTCCTTCAGGAACAGCACGACATACACGGCCTGCGCGATGATCAGGCCGAGATACAGCGGCACCTGCAGCCAGCGGCTCATGAAGATGATCTTCGGCAGCGCTTTCATCGCAGCGGGTCGAGCGGGCGCAGGGGAATGCTTGGGAGCGGACATGGGCGGCTCTTCAGTCGAAGCGGATCGGACCGGAAATGATGACGGACGAATATGACGGACCAGGACTGCGCGGCGAACCCAAAACTGCGCGGCGGACCAGAACTGTGCTGGTCGGCACACAGGCATCGAGGCGGCGCGTTCGCGGTCTGGAAAAGCCCGCTATTGTAGCGCGTCGTCGCGCGATGCTGCCCGAAGGCGTCGGAATGTGCTGAACAAAGTCTTAAATGCCGCGCTCGCTCGAAACCGCGCCGGCGGCGCGCGCCTTGAGACTCGCGAGCCCGATTCCCGCGACGACGCAGGCGAGCGCGATGCCGTGCGCGAGCGTCGGCCGCTCGCCGAGAAACGCGATGCCGTAGAGCGCGGCGGCGACCGGCAGCACGGCGCAGAACACGCCGGCGAGACTGCCGTCGACGCGGCGGATGCCTTTCATCCACAGCCAGAACGAGAAGATGCTCGCCGACAGCCCGTACCAGACGACGAGCGCCCAGGTGCCCGTGTCGACGCTGCGCCAGTCGAAACCCGCGCACGCGCTCAGGCCGAGCGGCAGCATCAGCAGAAAGCCGATGCCGTGCGTGTACGCGCAGATATCGATGGCGGAGAGCGTCTCTGTGAGCCGGCGCGAGAGGATCACGTAGAGCGATTCGCAGCACACGGCGCCGAGCACCATCAGATTGCCGGCAATCGAGCCGCTTGCGCTGCCGTTGCCATCGCTCCCGCTTTGCGCCACGTTGATGACGAGCACGCCCGCGATCGCCAGCCCGATCGACGCGAAGGCGCGGCCGTTCGGCTTCTCCTTCAGGAAGATCCATGCGAAGAGCGCGACCACGGCCGGAATCGTGCTCGTGATGACCCCCGCCGCGACCGCGCTCGTGCGCGCGACGCCGCCCAGCATCAGCAGCGTGAAGCCGAAGGTGCCGAAGAACGCCTGCAGGAAGAGATTGACCCATTCGCCGCGCGCGACGCGTTTCATCTTCGACGGACGCAGCAGCGGCCACAGCACCGCCAGCGCGACGACGAAGCGCAGGAGCGCGAAGAGCGGAACGGGAACGAAGGCGACGATCGACTTGCCGATGCCGACGTTGCTCCCGACGAGCAGCATGGCCGCGATCAAAAGAAAGGCGTAGCGATTCAAGCTGGATACCGCGCGGGTTGATCAGTTACGATTGTGGGGACGCATTGTAGAAGCTGCGCGGACTCCGTGTATACCCCGTGCCTGCCGGGCGGTTCACGTAAGAAGCGGGTAAGTTGGGCGGCTTATCTTGAAATCGATGCAGGATGTCCGTCGCGATAACCGCGCCGTGATGTCCGCCGTGCCGCCCGGCGCGGTCAGACTGGAGACAAGGTTCGGCCCGGACACGCCACGCGTTGCCGCTCCCGAACCTCATAACATGCGGCGCACGCAGCCCATTCAGCGATGCGCGCGCCGCCGGATTTGGAATCACCATCAGAGGGGTTGTCGATGTCTGCGATCGAATCGGTTTTGCATGAAAAACGTGTGTTCCCGCCGTCAGCCAAGGCATCGGCGGGAGCGGCAATCTCCGGCATGGATGCCTACAGGGCGCTCGTCGCCGAAGCAGAAAAGGATTACGAAGGCTTCTGGGCGCGGCTCGCGCGCGAAACGCTCGCCTGGCACAAGCCGTTCACCAAGGTGCTGGACGAATCGAAGGCGCCGTTCTACACGTGGTTCGAGGACGGCGAGCTGAACGCGTCGTACAACTGTCTCGACCGTCATGTCGAAGCGGGCCGCGGCAACGAAAACGCGATCATCTTCGAAGCCGACGACGGCACCGTCACCAATGTCACCTATCAGGAACTGCTCGAGCGCGTCAGCCGCCTCGCCAACGCGCTCAGAAAACGCGGCGTGAAAAAGGGCGATCGCGTCGTGATCTATCTGCCGATGTCGGTGGAAGGCGTCGTTGCCATGCAGGCGTGCGTGCGCATCGGCGCGACGCACTCGGTCGTGTTCGGCGGCTTCTCGTCGAAGTCGCTCAATGAACGTCTCGTCGATGTCGGCGCGGTCGCGCTCATCACCGCCGACGAACAGATGCGCGGCGGCAAGGCATTGCCGCTCAAGAGCATCGCCGACGAAGCGCTCGCCGCGGGCGGTTGCGAGGCGGTGAAGAACGTCATCGTGTATCGCCGAACCGGCGGCAAGGTCGCGTGGACCGAAGGCCGTGACGAGTGGCTGCACGAGATCGTCGAGAACGAATCGGCGAAGTGCGAGCCGGAATGGGTGAGCGCGGAGCATCCGCTGTTCATCCTCTACACGTCGGGTTCGACGGGCAAGCCCAAGGGCGTGCAGCACAGTACGGCGGGCGTGTTGCTGTGGGCCGCGCAGACCATGAAGTGGACCTTCGACATGAAGCCGGGCGATGTCTTCTGGTGCACGGCGGACATCGGCTGGATCACTGGACACAGTTATATCGCGTACGGGCCGCTTGCGATCGGCGCGACGCAGGTCATGTTCGAAGGCGTGCCCACGTATCCGCACGCGGGCCGCTTCTGGGAAATGATCGATCGCCACAAGGTCACGATCTTCTACACGGCGCCCACGGCGATCCGCTCGCTCATCAAGGTGTCGGAAGCGGACGCGAAGGTGCATCCGAAGAGCTACGACCTGTCGACGCTGCGCATCCTCGGCACGGTCGGCGAGCCGATCAATCCGGAAGCGTGGATGTGGTATCACGAGAACGTCGGACGCGGCCAGTGCCCGATCGTCGACACCTGGTGGCAGACCGAAACCGGCGGCCACATGATCACGCCGCTGCCGGGCGCGACGCCGCTCGTGCCGGGTTCCTGCACGCTGCCGCTGCCGGGCATCATGGCCGCGGTCGTCGATGAAACCGGCCAGGACGTGCCGAACGGGCAGGGCGGCATTCTGGTCGTGAAGCGGCCGTGGCCGTCGATGCTGCGCAACGTCTGGGGCGATCCGAAGCGCTATCAGACGAGCTACTTCCCCGAGGAACTCGGCGGCAAGCTGTATCTCGCCGGCGACGGCGCGGTGCGCGACAAGGAAACCGGCTACTTCACGATCATGGGCCGCATCGACGACGTGCTGAACGTCTCCGGCCACCGCCTCGGCACGATGGAAATCGAATCGGCGCTGGTCGCCAATCCGATGGTCGCGGAAGCGGCGGTCGTCGGCCGTCCGGACGATACGACCGGTGAAGCCGTGGTCGCGTTCGTCGTGCTGAAGCGGGCGCGTCCGGAAGGCGACGAAGCGAAGCAGATCGCGACCGAACTGCGTAACTGGGTCGGCAAGGAGATCGGGCCGATCGCGAAGCCGAAGGACATCCGTTTCGGCGAGAACCTGCCGAAGACGCGTTCCGGCAAGATCATGCGCCGGCTCTTGCGTTCGCTCGCGAAGGGCGAGGAGATCACGCAGGACGTCTCCACGCTGGAAAACCCCGCGATTCTCGATCAGCTCGGCGAAGCGCGTTGACCGAGATTCGGCCGCTGCCGCTTGCAATGCGGCGCGGTCGATCCTTATTGCCGACGCCATGCGGTTTTGGTAAATAACCGCATGGCCATTCCTCCCGCCGATTCCCCGACTCAAGCTCCGACGCCCGCTTCCGCGCCGCCCGTGACGGCCGCGATGGCGTGCGCGCATCGCGCGTACTGGCGCTTCAACGTTGCGCTGATCGTCGTGCTGATGACGATCGGCTTCGTCGTCTCGTTCGGCTTGCCGCTCTTTGCACAGCGTCTCGGGCACGTGCGCGTCGCGGGCTTTCCGCTGCCGTTCTATTTCGGCGCGCAAGGCGCGATTCTCGTGTATGTCGCGCTGATCGTCGTCTATATCGTTCTGATGCAGCTTGCCGATGCGCGTCTGTTGCGCGTCGCGCGATCCGAGCAGGGCGACGCGGCATGAAGCTCACGAACCGGCTCATCGTCTATTACGCGCTTTACACGCTCGGCTTCCTGTTGTTCATCTTCCTGATGGAGCGCATCGAGCGCACGACGGGCCCGGGCATGTGGATCGGCTATGTGTTCCTGTTCGTGCCGATCGCGGTGTATGCGGTGATCGGACTCTTGTCGCGGACCTCCGATCTCGTCGAATACTATGTCGCGGGGCGGCGCGTGCCGTCCGCGTTCAACGGCATGGCGACCGCGGCCGACTGGCTCTCGGCCGCTTCGTTCATCGGTCTCGCCGGCTCGATCTACGCGAGCGGCTACGACGGTCTCGCCTACGTGATGGGCTGGACGAGCGGCTATTGTCTCGTCGCGTTCTTGCTTGCGCCGTACGTGCGCAAGCTCGCGCGCTACACGATTCCCGACTTTCTCGGCACGCGCTTCTCCAGCAATACGGTGCGCGCGCTCGCGGCCGTCGCGGCGATTCTCTGCTCGTTCGTCTATCTCGTCGCGCAGATTCAAGGCATCGGGCTGATCGCGTCGCGCTTCATCGGCATCGAATTTTCGATCGGCATCTTCTGCGGGCTTGCAGGCATTCTCGTGTGCTCGTTTCTCGGCGGCATGCGCGCCGTCACGTGGACGCAGGTCGCGCAATACATCATCCTGATCAGCGCGATGCTCATTCCTGTCTCGATGATCGCGCATCGCGAAGGGCTCGGCTGGTTCCCGCAACTCAATTACGGACGCGTGATGGAGCGCGTCGAAGCACTCGAACGCACGGTGGCGGTGTCGCCCGACGAAGCCCGCGTGCGCGCCGATTATCAGCGTCAGGCCGCGCGCATCCAGCAGCGTATCGATGCGCTGCCGCAGTCGTTTCATGAAGAGCACGCGCGCCTCGTCGCCGAGATCGCCGAGTTGCGGCGGCATAACGGGCCGCTGCGCGAGATCAACGAACGCGAGCGCGAACTCGCGGCCTTCCCGCACGATCCCGCCGACGCGCAGGCCAAATGGACGCGCGAACGCGATGCGCTGAGCGAGCGCGTCGCGGCGCCCGTGCCGATGGCCGAGGCCTTCCCGGCGGGCTCGACAGGCGAGGAGAGTCCGCGCGTGCATCAGGTGAATTTTCTGTCGCTGCTGCTGTGTCTGTCGCTCGGCACGGCGAGCCTGCCGCACATTCTCACGCGCTACAACACGACGACTTCGGTGGCGTCGGCGCGGCGCTCGGTCGGCTGGACGCTGTTCTTCGTCGCGCTGTTTTATCTGACGGTGCCGGTGCTCGCGGTGCTGATCAAGCACGAGATGTTGACGGGGCTGGTCGGCCATCGCTTCGCCGATCTGCCGCAATGGGTCATGCAGTGGCGGCGCGTTGAGCCGTATCTGATCCGCATCAGCGACGTGAACGGCGACGGCATCGTGCGCTGGGCGGGCATCCAGATGCAGCCGGACATGGTAGTGCTGGCGGCGCCCGAGATCGCGGGACTGCCGTACGTGATCTCCGGTCTGATCGCGGCGGGCGCGCTGGCGGCGGCGTTGTCGACGGCCGACGGGCTGCTCCTGACGATCGCCAATGCGCTGTCGCACGACGTCTACTACTGCATGGTCGATCGCCGCGCGACGAGCCAGCGGCGCGTGACCATCTCGAAGATTCTGTTGCTCGGCGTGGCTTTGCTGGCGTCGTATGTGGCGTCGCTCAACGCAGGGAACATTCTGTTTCTGGTGGGCGCGGCGTTTTCGCTGGCGGCATCGAGCTTGTTTCCGGCGCTGGTGCTCGGCGTGTTCTGGAAGCGCACGACGCAGCGCGGGGTCGTCGCGGGGATGATCGCGGGGCTGGTCGTGTGCGTGTATTACATCGTGTCGACGTATCCGTTCTTCATGCAACTGACGGGCTTCGCGGGGCCGCGCTGGTTCGGCATCGAGCCGATCAGCTCGGGCGTGTTCGGCGTGCCGGCGGGATTCGCGGTGGCGATCGTGGTGAGTCTTTTCGATCGCAAGCCGGATGCGTATACGCGCGCGCTCGTTGATTACATTCGCCATCCGTAGGGGCTGGCGCGGGCGCGGGAACTTGGTATAATCGCGGACTTCCGGAGAGATGGATGAGCGGTTTAAGTCGCACGCCTGGAAAGCGTGTATAGGGTAAAACCTATCGGGGGTTCGAATCCCCCTCTCTCCGCCAGAATCACAAGCCCTTGATCTCCAAGGGCTTTTCTTTTTTGCGTTGGTCTCAAACGTCCGCCGATGCGATTAACGCGATATCTGCCTTTCGCGGCAGAAGTGCGTGCGGCAGAAGCGCGGTGCTCTCGCATTCGCGCATCGCCAGGCCCCATTTTGAAACACGATTATTCGCAATCGCCCGGCGATTTTTTCGCGCTCACCAGACGGCTGCGCACGATATTCAGATATGCGAATTAATTTCCGCGCGGATTATGGCGGCGGACGAAGCGCACACATCTGAATCAGAAAGGAATGTGTCGTAAGAGCAGTGGGCGACGCGTTTGACTTCGCCTCTAATAATGCTCGATGGAATCTTGCACATGGCAGGGCGAAGCGTCGCGTGCGGCCCACCTCTTACGACATTCACAAGAATAGTCGATACAGATCGAAAAGAAATCGGAATAGTCGCGATGTGCGCGCCATCCAACTCTTGATCGACGCAAAAGTGAAAGCGAAAGCAAAGTGTCAGCGCCGAAGCGTCTTTGCCGGCGCGGACGGTGGCGAACTGCGGGCGAACGCCGCGATCGGATCGTCTTCCGCCGGCGTGCCGGCAGTTGGAGGCGCGGAAGGTTGTGCTTTCGCTGTCGTTCGCGCATCGACGTGTTTCTTGTGCGCTGCGGCAACGCCTTGAATACTCTCAGCATGCTCATCGCGCTGAGCGTGCGCGAAATTCGAACTGCTGATCCACTGCTCGGTGTATTTCGCGCTGACTGGCGCGCCGGCGCTCAAAAGCGCAAACGCGACCGGAATCAGGACGGCACTTCGTGTCCGCATGATCGATCTGGTTATCCGAAAGGGACCGCATTAAAGCGGCTCGGAGCCAGTAACGCCTTCGGACGAATCCTATTTGCCCGGCCAGGGCGACGCCCATCAACCGAACAGCCGCATCACGCCGTGCCAGAACGCGCGCCAGCGGCCCGGCGTGACGATCTGCGACGCATCCCTGTCGCGTTCCCAGTTTTCCTGCTCCTTGCGCGGCTGAGTGACGAGTGTTCCGAAATACATGGCGAACTCCCTCTGCGGATCTTGATGACGGAAGGCGTCGCCGGATGCGACTGCCATGTGATCAGAATGCCGCTACGGCATCGTCCGCGAAACCCGCATGACGATGACGACCCGAAGCAGGGAACGCCGCCGCCACGCGGAGCCAGCCGAAAGGAGGGTGCGTCTCAGGCGTGACGGCGCTCAGTCAGCGCTCGCTCAGCGCTCAATCAGCGCCAGTCAGCGATCAGTCGGCGATCAGTCAACGCTCGGCCAGCGACCGCAGCCGCTTGAGCGCCGCGCGCGACTCGCCGCGCTTCTGTTTATCGATCCAGCGCACGGCTTCGTCGATCGCGTGTTTGTCGCCGAGCGTGGGCGCGACGCGTCGCACGGCGGCTTCGCTCGCAAGGACGTCGTTGAGTTTGCCGAGCGCGGCCTGCGCGTCGCCCGGATGGGCCATCGCGTGCGCATGTCCGCGCTCCAGCACCGGCGCGAAGAGTTCGAGCAGGCATTGCAGTTTCGTCGCCGCTTCCTCGATGCTGCGCAGCGTCTTCGCGTCGACACGCTTCGATCGGGCGGCACGAAGTTCGTGCTTGCTGAGCAGATCATCGGCGAGTGAGACACGCTGGCGCGCGAACTCCATCAGCGTGCGATCCTCGCCGCGCGCTTCGAGGCGGCGGCGCGCATCGGCGAGCGCGCGGCGCAGCAGCACATCGACATGCGCCTTGCGGATCGTCACGCAACTCGCCGCCGAAGCGGAACGCCGCTCCTGTCGCAACGTGCGCACGACCGGTCCGAGCCACGCATAGTCCTTGCGCGCGCGATCCAGAAGCTCGCACGCCGCGCCGATCTCATGCGGTTCGCCCGCGATTTCGGCGAGCCGCTTGAAACGCTTCCTCACGATGCGCGCTTCCTTCTCGTCGAGCAGCGGCTCGAACGCCCACCACAGCGCGCGCAGACGGCGCAAGGTCGAACGCAACCGCTCGAGCAGACCCGCATCGATTCGTTCGGCCATCAGTTCGGTCTGCTCGAAGGCTTCGCTCGCAAGCGGCGCCGTCAGCATGACGAAAGCATCGGCGACAGGCTGGTCGCGCAAAGAAAGGAGATCGGAGACGCGTATGCGTGCCGCGTCGGACTGCGGGCCGGTCGCGCTGCCGAGGAGCTTGCGCGCGGGCGCTGGGTCGAAGTTCAGTGTCATCGTCTCGGTATGCACGTGTATCGCACGACTTTCGTTCTGATTGCATTTCTCGTCGTGCGCCGGTCATCCAGCGGGTGCTGGCCGAAACCATAGGCATGCAGAATGTCATCCGTGTGACAGCACGCATCTTTTTCGATGAAATCGTTCTCGCGCCCGCCACGCCTGTTCGTGCTGCACATCGCGAAAGTATTACGCGAACTGTTGACACAAAATATTCACAGTCGGGCGCATCGGCCGATCGTATGCTTGGCTCCGCTACGAAAAACGCGTGAGGCACTGTCATGCCGGATATCGCATTTCCTCAGCAGGGCGGTGTGAGCGAGCGCACCCGCCGCACCAGTCTCCTCGTTTTCTTTCTCATCCTCATCGGCGGCATCGGCTACGTCGGGCTGCAGCTCGCGTCCGATCTCGAATCCGTCCGTCTGAGTTCTGTACTCCCTTACGTTCTGCTCGGCGTCGCGCTGTTGATCGCGCTCGGGTTCGAGTTCGTCAACGGCTTTCACGACACGGCGAATGCCGTCGCGACGGTCATTTACACGCACTCGCTGACGCCGAATGTCGCCGTGGTCTGGTCCGGCGCGTGGAATTTCCTCGGCGTGCTGGTGTCGAGCGGCGCGGTTGCGTTCGGCATCCTGCAACTGCTGCCAGTCGAACTGATCCTGCAAGTGGGCAGCAGCGCGGGCTTCGCGATGGTCTTCGCACTGCTCATCGCCGCGATCATCTGGAATCTGGCGACGTGGTATTTCGGCTTGCCGTCGTCGAGTTCGCATACGCTGATCGGCTCGATCATCGGCGTCGGGCTGATGAACCAGCTCATGCGCGGACCCAACGGCACGAGCGGCGTCGACTGGTCGCAGGCGGCGGGCGTGGGCAAGTCGCTGCTGTTGTCGCCGATCGTCGGCTTCGTGTTCGCCGGGCTGTTGCTGCTCCTGCTGAAAGCGCTGGTGCACGTACCCGCGCTCTACAAGGAGCCGAAGAAGAATCATCCGCCGCCGTTCTGGATTCGCGCGCTGCTGATTCTCACCTGCACCGGCGTGTCGTTTGCGCACGGCTCGAACGACGGGCAAAAGGGCATGGGCCTCATCATGCTGATCCTGATCGGCACGGTGCCGACCGCCTACGCGCTCAACAAGGCGATGAATCCCGCGGAAACGCAGAGCTTCGTCGCGGTCGCGCATGAGGCCTCCGCCACGTTCGCGAGGTACACGAACGGCGCGCCGCTTTCCGCCGATCCGCGCGAAGACACGCAAGCCTACGTGCGCACGCGGCAACTGTCGCCGGCGACCATGCCCGCCGTGAAACAGCTCACCGATATCATCGCGAATCAGGTCGGCTCGTCGGGATCGCTCGCGGCGGTGCCGTCGAATATCGTCGATAACGTGCGCAACAACATGTACCTCGTGTCAGAGGCGATCCGTCTGATGGAGAAAGCGAACACGCCGGTGTTCGCGCCCGCGGACCGCGCCGTGATCGACAACTACCGCAAGCAGCTCGATCACGCGACCAAGTTCATTCCGACGTGGGTCAAGGTCGCCGTGGCGATCGCGCTCGGGCTCGGCACGATGGTCGGCTGGAAGCGCATCGTCGTGACGGTGGGGGAGAAGATCGGCAAGCAGCATCTGACCTACGGGCAGGGCGCGTCGGCCGAACTGGTCGCGATGGTGACGATCGGCGCCGCCGATGCCTACGGCCTGCCGGTTTCGACGACGCACGTGCTGTCGTCGGGCGTCGCCGGGACGATGGCCGCCAACGGTTCCGGGCTCCAGTGGAGCACCGTGCGCAGCCTGGCGCTCGCGTGGGTGCTGACGCTTCCCGCGTCGATCGCGCTGGCGGCCGGGCTCTACTGGATATTCCGAAACGTATTCTGAGCGGCTGATGGTCAGGCGTTGGCCGGACGTCCCGTCTTCACGGTTTCCAGCGCCTTGATCGCTTCGACGAGCCGTTTGTCCGGCGCCGCGTCGAGCAGCGCGAGCGCGGCACGCAGCAATTCGCTCTTCTTCACGCGCACGCCGTTGTTCAGGCACTTCTGCTTGAGCGCGGCGATCTTCGCGTAGTCCGACCTGGGCATCGTGAAGCTGTCGCGCACGACTTTCTCTTTCTTCGCGCTTTCCTTCTTCACGCGCCGGGCTTTTGCGTCGGGCTTGGCCGGGCTTTTCGCGACATCCTTCGCCGCTACCGGGGTTTCGGCGGCGGGCGCTTTCGAGGGCGCTTTTGCCGGCGCTTTCGCAGGCGCTTTTTTCGCCGTGCTCTTCGATGCGCTCTTGGCCGCGTTCTTCGACTCCGCGGCCGGCGCCTTCACCTCGATGTCCGGCGTTGTAGCGGCTTTTACCTGCGTCTTCTTGCTGGCCTTGCTCGTGGTTTTCACGGGCGCCTGGCTCTTCTCGGCCGGCGTTCTGGCTTGCGCTGTGCTCATCCGTTCTCTCCTGTCGTGTGGAGAAAACAGTATATACGGTTTGTGAGCGCGCGGGCCGCGGCGCGTTGCGCAGACGCGCCACGCGAATGCCTTGTCCGTCAACGAGATAGACGCGCGCTCCGCAAGTTATCTACACGCTTGTCCACCGAAACTGTGGATAAGCGCGCGATCACGTTCGTCGAACAGCGGACCGTGATCGGCGACGTCAACCTCGGAGCCTAGCGACCGAGTTCATGCAGATAGGTCGCGCGGGCCGCGTATCCGCTGTTGGCGAAATCGGTGAATACGCCGTCCACGCCCAGCCGGAAGAATTGCAGATACTCGGCGGTCGGATCGCCGTTGTAGGTGGCCGCCAGATACTTCTTCTCGTTGCGGAACGTGAAGACGTGCACGAAGAGACCGGCCTTGTGCGCATCGCTGATGACGCTCGTCGGCGGCTGCGTGCTGGCCTGCGCGGTCGATCCGGTGAAGGGCGTGCCGTCGGCGTTGGTGGCGGGATAAGGCGTGATCCTGAGCGGCACGATCTGCGGCTTCCACGGCCCGATGCCGTCCGCATACGTCTTGATCTGCGCGAGGCCGGCGGGCGTGAGCATCGCGTCGAACCAGCGCGGGTCGCCGGCGACGGTCCAGTCGAACGGGCGGCTGTCGGTGATCTCGTTGTAGATGACGGCTCCCGTGCGGTAATCGACATCGTAGCCGTCGATCAACTGCACGATCTTTGTGTTGAGGCCGTGCGCGCGCATGTACTGAAGACTGCCCGGCTCGAAGCTCTGCACGAACACGGCGGCAGTTTTGCTGTTCAGTCCATTGGCGTCGAGGATCTTGATGAGCGCATCTTCGAGCGGATGGCTGCCCGCCGGACCGCAGCCGTTGGCGATCGCCTGCGCGTTGTTCCAGGTCGGATTCTTGGTCTCCGGATACACGGCGATCGTGCGGCCGGTTGTCGCGCTCTTCGCCTTCGCGATGTCGATGATCTGCTGGAACGTGAGAATCGGATACTTGCCGTTGAACTCGGCGGGGCGCTCGTTCGCGGCGTCGTAGGTCGTACCGCCGAACAGCGTGGTGAGTTCGGCGGCGGTGAAATCCGTGATCGACCAGTCGCCGGTGTGATCCTCGCCATCGACGATCAGCGACTTCAGCACCGACTTCGGATCAGCGGGATTGGTCAGGTCCGTGAGGTATTGCGACGGTCCGGTAGCGGGCGTGGTCGGCCATTTCACATCGACGAGCACGCCGGGCACCGTGCGCTTGCGTGCGGCGACCGCCGGATTGACCTTCGCCACGTCGGCGACGTTGGTGTTATCGGAGAGCCACGGATTGTGCCGCGCGACCAGCACGCAGTCTTTCGACAGATGCAGGTCTTCTTCGAGCGCGTCGGCGCCGCTGTCGGCCGCGAGTTCGTACGACGGCTGCGTTTCCTCCGGACGCAATCCCGGCAAGCCGCGATGGCCGACGACGAGCGGCATGCGGCCATCCAGCGTGGAGAAAGCCGCGGGCGCGGGGCCCGGGGCCGCCGATGAATCGCCGCCGTCGCCGTGACAGGCTGCGAGCGCCAGAGAAAAGACGAGCGCGGCGTGTGCCGCGATGCCATGACGATGCTGTCGACCAAGCTTCATTTTGCTTCCCGTCCGCTTCGAATTGTCCCCGCGCATTATTACGAACGGCGAGTGACGTCTTCGTGACTCGGGAAACGATGCTTCTTGCCTGATCAAAGTGCGCGACAGAAGCGGCGTGATGCCGACGGTGCGCCGGCATCACGCACGGAGCCTTACTGCTTGATCGTGCCGGTCGACTGCGAACCTTGCGGCGAATTCGACGACGAATTCGGCGACATCCCCTGTTCGCGCTGCTGCATCAGCGTGCCGCTACCCGATGTGCCCGACGGCACGCCGCCCTGCGAGGAATCTCCCGTGCGCGGGCTCGGAACCGCGTCGGTGCGGCCCGGCTGCATCTGCTGCTGGCGTTGCATCATCTGATCGCGCGACATTTCCTGAGCGAACGCGGTGGTGCTGGCAATCGCGAGAAGTGCGCCGGCAATGGCCGTGGTGGTTTTCATGTCCGTCTCCTTGAATCCGGCGCAACGTGCGCCGCTTGCATTTCTTTCAGCATCGCGCGTGCCGGGTCTGAGGGCCGTTAGGACAGTCCTGATTTATGTCTCAGAATGCTTCGGACGTGCAAAAAGCGGATAGCATTCGAATCCGAATCCTTCAAATGGTGCGTTGCGGTGAGTGACCCGCACGAAGTCGCATCGGCTGAACTTAAAGCTACGGACGATTGCATGTCGAGCACACTGCACGAACTATTCAAACGGCGCGATTATCCGCGCGAGAACCCGGGACGCGACGCGACCATTGCGCCAGCCGAATCAGAACGGCGCGCACAGATTGCTGATCTGATCGCGAATATCAGCGCGCGAGAAGGCTGGAAGCTGAAGCACTGCGCCGCCGTTTCGCAGAGCGTCGAACAAGCTCCGATTGCTTCTCTCGATGCAATTCACGCCTTTTTGCACGCGCGGCGCGAAGGACTGACGCATGGCGAAGCGCTGGCGTTTCTCGCGAATCTCGTCGAGAACGCGACGGCTACCGTTTACGCAACCGGGTCAAAAGCGTCGACTTCATCGACGGTGCCGCTCGGCCAGCTCTACGACCGGATGCAAGAGCTGGAATCGCGCGTGGCAGGTAAGCCGGGCTCCTCGTACGGCGTTCAGGGAATCAGGCTCATGCACGTGGTCGCGCTGATGTCCAAGGCGCGTTCCGCGAAACTGGCGCGGGTGCGCATCGAGGGCACGCAGGCGATATACCGGCACGCGTAACGCGTCGAATTGTTCTGAATCGCGCCATTCGATTCGCACGAAGCGCGAATTCGAATAAATGCAGTCGGCAAATCGCGGCATATGCCTGACTGCGATTGCAAGGCAGAACGCCTCACCTATACTGATTTAACAGCTTATTCGATGGGCGGCGGCATATCATCGTTCGTCATGCAGAATAATCGCTGCGTACATTCAGGAAATTCGAACGGCGCTCATCGGCTATTCCGAACGTCGTGAGTGCATTGCGGGAGTCATCGTGAAAAGCCTGCTGAGCAGAAAGAGAAGTTTGCTCGATACAGCGCCATCGTTTCTCGTGCGGCAAAAATCGTCGAACGCGATTTCCTTTGCCGCGCCTGTCGAGGATTCGAACGACGCGCCGCCCGAAGAGGACATCGACAGCACACAGCGCGCCACGCGCGTAATGCCGTTGCGCACAGCCGCATCATCGGCGATGAACGCGGGGGCGAAGGCGCTGGATACCGCGCAGATCGCGGAGGTCGAGCGGCTCGTTCAGCAGGCGGCGCTCGCCACGTTTCGCACCTTTCAGAGTTTTGCCTACTCGGCGAGTTTGCTGTTTCATCCTCGCGAACTCATTTACTACGCGGTTCTCTACCACGAGGGCGCGGTCTGGCGCGTGTTGAAGGCGAGCGAGATCGACGTGGCCGAACCCGCTTTCCGGCATTTCGTCGAGCAGGCGATACGCCTCGCCGACGCCGAGATGCGGCGCGCGCTGGTCGAAGCACAGAACGAACAGATCGCGCGCTTCATCGCCGATGCCGAAACGCAGATCGAACGCGTGCGTGCCGACCTGCAGCGGGGCAACGCGCAAAGTCAGGAAGTCGCGCTGAAGCAGCAAGACGTCCGCAAGGAACTGGCACAACTGGAAGGCCGCAGCGTGGCGTCGCAGGTGCAATTGAACAAGCTTCAGCGCCAGCTTCATCAACTCAACGCGAGCGTCAGCGAGACCTTGCCGCACCTCCCTCAGAAGCGCTGAGCGGCCGTCATTCGTACGAAGTAATGCTTCGCATATCGCGTAGAATGCGTCGTTCGAGCAGTTAATCGATTCTTTCGGCATACTGCGCGCCGGATCTCGATATATAAGTGCTGAGCCCGCGTCCTGCGCGGGCGAGCCTTTTCATGTGCTCGACATGCTCGCGTCCTGACTCGCGATAGTCATACAGGTAAGTGCCGCCGCTGACGAAGCGCACCCTGATGCCCTCGGTCAGGATGTCGAACGCTTCGACGCCCGAATTGCCGGCGAGGTTTCGATAGGGTTGCATGTGTTTCAAAGCGCGAGTTCACGCAAACGATTGCGTGTTTCACGCAGGCCTAAAGTTTCGTCGACCGGTTCCGTTATAGGTGTCATGGATAAAGATCAATTACCGTTTCTCGATTCGGACGATCCCCACTTTCAGCACGCACGCGCGCTGAGTCTTTCGGTGGGCGCGATCCGCCGGGCTCAGGGCAAGTGCAACCCGAACGACTTTGCTGTCGGTTCGCTCGAATGGCACTTCGCCATCGAAGATTTCGCGGGCGACGTCCTGCGTGCGCTCATGGGCGAAACCGAAGGCGCCGACATTCAGCTCAACGAGCGTCCGCGCGACTGACCTGCCGCGCGCCGCTCGCGCCGAGCCGGTCGGCTGCCGGTCGCCGGCGGCAACATTCCTCTTTTCCTATAGCTTGACTCCGCCCGCTTCGGGCGCATCCACGCCTTCGGGCGGGATCGCGCCCGACGGACCGACGTCGCGCGCACGGTCGTTCGACCAGTACGGCTCGCGCCCATAGTGCTGATGCACTGTGCTGGCCCAGACATGATCGGCCATCGAGGGCCACGAGTCCTTGTCGAAGCCCGGCGAGTTGCGCACCTGATCCGCCGTTGCGTCGATTCTGAAGCAGCGATTGTCGGTATCGAGCGTGAGCGCGCCCCACGGCACGGCGAGCAGCTTGTTGCCGATACCGAGAAAGCCGCCGCTCGACAACACCGCGTACGCGATTCGTCCGTTGCTCACGTCGAGCATGATCTCCTTGAGCGAGCCGACGTCGTGTCCGTCGCTGCTGATCACCGAATTGCCGTCGAGCGTGCTGGCCGCCATGACATCGGGTCCGGGACCCGCGGCCGTCGCCGCGCCCTTGCCGACGATCTTCGCGCCGTCCGGGGACGACTCCATCGATTGATTCATGATTTGCTCCTTGCCGAGGGTTGCAACGTAACCACGATTCGCCTGTGTGTTGCAGCAACAGCCGTACCCATTCGATGCCCCGCCGACACGGCCAGGCCGCCGGCGTCTGCTAAGCTCGGCATTCGTCCATTGCCGCTTCGCTCATGATCGATCTCGAGGAACTGCTCGCCGTCGCGTACAGGAAAGAGCGCCTGCAAAGCCGCAGGCTGTCGAAGGGCGCGGAGCTGTCCGAGCACGAGGCGCTCCTCAGAACACTGCAGAAAGCGGCGGGCGCGCAGTCGTTGCGCGCTTTGGTCGATGCCCGGCGCGCCGCGCAACTCAAGGATGCCGAAGCGCAGCGATCGCGCGAAATACAACGCGCCGAGCGCGCGAGGGAGCGCGCGGCGCAGGTTCCAGGCGAGGAACGCGGCTGGCGCGGCTGGTTCGACGGCTCCGCGTTGCCGAATCCCGGGCGGCTCGGCATCGGCGGCGTGCTGGTCGACCCGTCTGGCGAGACGATCGAAATCAGCCGCGCCGCCGGTCACGGCGACAGCAGCGCGGCGGAGTATCTGGCGCTCATCGCCGTGCTGGAAGCGGCATTGCGGGCGAAGGCACACGAGATCGTGATTCATGGCGACAGCCGCGTCGTCATCGACGATCTGAGCGCGCCGGAAGGCGCAGGAAGCCGCGCGCTCGCGCATCACGCCGCGCACGCCCGCGCATTGATCGCACGGATCGGTGCAGTCCGCCTGCAATGGATACCGCGTGCGCGCAACGTCCGCGCGGATGCGCTGTCGCGCGAGGCGCTCGGTTCGGCGCGCGCAACGATCGCGGCGGCGTGACAACGGCTTAAGCGTGGCCTAAGCGTTTCCTAAGCATGTCTTAAGCGTGTCTTAATCGCCGCCGCGTCAAAGTCACGGCAATTCGCGGACATCGGCGGTCGGCGTGTCGCCGAAGCCATCGCTCAGCAAATAATCGATCAGCTTGCGCGCCGATTGTTCGGGCGTCGCGAGCTGGCCGTCGCGCTTCAGCGCATCGAAGCGTTCGCGCAACGGGAAGCGGTCGGTGCCGATGCCGCGGATTTCCGCCTGCATGTCCGTGTCGACGACGCCCGGCGCCACGCTGCAAATGCGCAGCGCCCGGTTGTCGTCGAGCGCGACCGCGCGGGCGTGCTGATCGAGCGCGGCCTTGGTCGCGCAGTAGATGCTCCATCCGGGATAGGCATTGCGGGCCGCGCCGCTCGAAATATGCACGATGCGCGTGTCCGCGGCTTGCGCGCTCGCCTGCGTCAGCGCGGCGGACAGCATCAACGGGGCAGCGACGTTCACGCTGACCGCGCGCGCAACCTCCGCCGCGTCCTGGTCGGCGAGGGTGCCGACCGGCGCGAGCACGCCCGCATTGTTGACGAGCAGCACGCGCGGCGCGCCCGACACGAACCGATGCAGTGCGCCGCTCGCAAGCCAGCCGGCGAGTGCGGACAGATCGGCGAGATCGAGTTCGATTTCGTGCAGCGCGCCGGGATGGCGCGCGGCGAGAGCGGTGTTGCGTTTACGCGAGATCGCGAGCACGTCGGCGCCTTGCGCGAGCAGAATTTCGGTAAGCGCGGCGCCGAGCCCGCGGGTGTGGCCGGTGACGACGGCGCAAGTCTTGTTTGGCATGGGGCGGAATCGGATTGGCTGAAGGCGTCTCGATTCTAGCCGCAAGCAAGCAGGCGCATCGGATATGCTCAATGGCGCCGTTCCGGCAAGACAAAAAACGTGTGAGACGGTCGTTCGTTGGTTCCAGGACACAGAAGCGGGCGACTGTGTTTTTTCGACTGACAAGCGCCGTCACAGAACTGACAATATTTTTAGAACGAAGAACCACCGGAGACGTCCATGCCGCTACGCCGCAAAGCCTTCCGAACTGCGCCGTCGACGTCCGAGCCGGCGCTCGCCATCGCGCCCCGGTCGATTTCACGGGCGATGCCGGCGGTCGTCTGCACATTGCTCGCCGGCGTGCCCGCGGCGGCATATGCGCAGAGTTCGGTGACCTTGTACGGCGAACTCGACACGGGCTTGTCCTATGTCAACAACGTCGGCGGCCATTCGCAATATCAGCTTACGACCGGCACCGTCGACGGCAGCTACTGGGGTCTGCAAGGATCGGAGGATCTGGGCGGCGGCGCGCGGGCCATCTTCCGGCTAGAACGCGGCTTGTCCGTCGCGACGGGCGAGGGCATCAACGATCATCCGATGTACGTGGGCATCGGCAGCGACAAGCTCGGCACCGTAACTTTCGGCCGCCAGTACGACTCGATCCACGATTATTTCCAGACCTTCACGCTGACCGGCAACAGCGGCGGCACCGCATTCGCGCACCTGCTCGACAACGACAACGCCAACAATTCGTTCCTTGCGTCGAATTCGGTCAAGTACACGAGCGCGAGCTACGGCGGCTTCAGCTTCGGCGGCCTCTACGCGTTCTCCAATCAGGCCGGCGCGTTCGCGGATAACCGCGCCTACAGCGTCGGGGCGAGCTATTCGATGGGCGCGCTCAACGCGGGCGCGGCCTACCTGCACAACAACGGGCGCGGCAGCACGACGACCGGCGCCTACGATTCGCTCACGCTGCCCGGTTCGGCGGCGAATTCCGTCTTCACGGCGAACGTGCAGCAGCAGAACACGTTCGGCGTCGGTATGAGTTATGAGCTCGGCGAATTCACGCTGGGCGGCGCATTTTCACGCGCGATCAATTCCGGCGTCACCGATGCCGATACCGGCGACCTGATGCCGTCCCTCGCGCTCAACAATTACGAGATCAACGGCATCTACAAGCTCACGCCGGCCATCGTGCTGGCGGGCATGTACGTGTACACCAACGGCGGCGGGGCGCACTGGCACGAAGGCGCGCTGCAGGTCGACTATCTGCTATCCAAGCGCACCGACGTCTATCTGGAATCGATCTATCAGCGCGCCTCCTCAGGCGCGCCCGCCGTGATCAACACCAACGACCCGTCGAGCGGACGCAATCAATTGATGTTCAGCACGGGCATCCGGCACCGCTTCTGACGCGCGAGCGAGGCTTCTGCAAGCGCGCAGCGCGTGCTAACTTGGCGGTCTCGTCCAAGCCGGTTCGCGGGTGTCTCATGTCACTGCAAACTTTCTCGCTCTTCGTGCCTGCGTGCTTTGCCATCAACATGGCGTTCGGGCCCAACAACGTCCTGTCGCTTTCGAACGGCGCGCGCGACGGCGTGCGCGCGTCGGTGCTGGCGTCGTCCGGGCGGATCGTCGCGTTCGCGATCATGATCGCCATCGCGGGACTCGGGCTCGGCGCGTTGCTGCTCGCATCGCAGACGCTCTTCACCGTCATCAAGTTCGCGGGTGCCGCGTATCTCGTCTGGATCGGCGTGAAGCTGATCCGCTCGGGACCGTCGCTGGTCGTGAAGGAGGAGGGCGCGGCGCGCGGCCCGGTGAGTCTCGCGCGGCTCACGAAGCAGGAGTTCTGGGTGGCGGCGGGCAATCCGAAAGCGATTCTCGTCTTCACCGCGTTCTTTCCGCAGTTCGTCGACAGAAGCGCCTACGCGACGAGTTTCGCGATCCTCGGCGCGACATTTCTGCTGCTGGAACTGGTCGCGATCGTGATTTATGCCGCCTTGGGTGCGCGGCTCGGCTCGCTCTCGCGCGGCGCGCGCGGGTTTGCGTGGTTCAATCGCGTGAGCGGGGCGCTCATGATTGGCTTCGGCGTGATGCTTGCGTTCGTGCGCCGGCCGGCCGCCTGATCCGGCTATTTAAAACGTATATATCGATGCACGCAAAGAACCATTGACGTGCACGCAGCATTCGCCCTATAATTGAATTCTTCAGACGCGGGGTGGAGCAGTCTGGCAGCTCGTCGGGCTCATAACCCGAAGGTCGTAGGTTCAAATCCTACCCCCGCAACCAAGTTATCAAGCAAAGAGCCCGGTTCCGACCGGGCTCTTTGCTTTTGCGCGCGCTTTTTCTTTCTCTGCGTTTCCTTCCCGCGCAAATTCACACATCTCCCTGCGCGCAACGCCGTCTAAAAATCTTGCCCAGAAGCACGAAAAGCCTGCATGAGCATTCACTCATGCAGGCTTTGTGCGATCTTGCCAACCTGATCTTGCGATTGCCATCGATCGGGGCGCATCCGATATGCGCGAATCCGCGAGCTTTCACGCCACTTGCGCGCGAAACCGCGACCCGACCGGGCTCAGGTTGCCTTACCGAAACGCTCGAACGACGCGGGCAGGGCCCAGCGGTCGATCAATAGAATTTCTTCGGCAGTTGCGCGCGACGGATCTGCTTGCGCAGACGAGCGACAGCAGCAGCTTTCTTGCGCTTGCGCTCGGTCGTCGGCTTTTCATAAGCCATGCGCGACTTGAGTTCCTGGATCAGGCCCGTACGTTCGACCGTACGGCGAAAACGACGCATGGCGACGTCGAAAGGCTCGTTCTCTTTCAGCAGTACTTTAGTCATTTAAATCTCTGTTGATCTGGCCCTGCCAGAATTTGGGGCAAAGCGCAATTGTACACTTTTTGAGAACCACGCTGCACCCTCTTTGCACGAAAGCATCTCTGCACGCGCCCGGGACTCACATCGTAGGTCGTTGATTCAAGACGACAATCCCGGAATACCCGGGTCAGAAGCCGCGCGAGCGCGCCGGACGGGGCGCCGGTTCGGCTTCGCGCGCGTCCGGCTGATCGATCGTCACGTCCGATTGCGCGAGCGCCACGCACGGCAAAACGAAGCCTTCGGCCTTCTCCTCGCGAGTGAGGCCCGGCCACTCCACGCGATACGCGATCTCGCCGTCGACGAGGCGGCACATGCACGCGCGGCAGGTGCCGTTGCGGCACGATCTGGGCAGCGATAGGCCCGCCTGCAGCGCGGCGTCGAGCAAGCTCACGCCCTCTTTCACCGCGACGAAATATCCCGCCGGCTCGATGACCATCGCGAAGGTGCGCGACGCGTCGCTCACGTCGGCATCCCGATTTCGGCGCGGCCGTTCGTCAGATCGCGCAACTCGGCGGCTGCAGGCTCGCGCGCCGCCACGGGCATGCGCACGACGAGACGCACGGTCATCTCGTATTCGGTGTGCACGAGTTCGGCGTCGTGCTGCTCGATCCAGCGGCGCACGCGCGCCTCGTCGGCATAGTCGATTGCGATGTCGATCACCCCGCGCTCGATGCGCTCGACGCGCTCGGCCTGCTGCATCGCGCGGGCAATCGCGTCCGTGTACGCGCGCACGAGCCCGCCGGCGCCCAGCTTGATGCCGCCGTAGTAGCGCACGACCGCCGCCAGCACGCCGTCGACTTCGTGATGCCGCAGCACTTCGAGAATTGGCCGGCCGGCGGTGCCGGAGGGTTCGCCGTCGTCGGACATGCCGGACTGGCCGCCCGCGAGCAGCGCCCAGCAGACGTGCGTCGCGCCCGGATGCGCCGCGCGCAGGCGTTCGAGCTCGTGCATGGCGGCCTCGCGATCCGCGACGGGAATCGCGAGCGCAATGAAGCGGCTCTTGCGCACGTCGATTTCGGCACTGACGGAAGAGGCGAGGGTGTAGGTCGGCAAGGCTGAAAGGCGCGGGAGGCAAATGTCGAATTCTAGCCGCTGCGTGGCTGCTGCCGATCCGCGGTTTTGCCGCGCCTTCGTCGCTATTCGGCCGCCGGGCGCGGCGAGCATTCCGGAACGGTCGTCACGAAGCGCCGAGCGCCCGCTGCATCAGCACGGTATCGACCCATCGGCCGTGCTTGAAGCCGACATCGCGCAGCACGCCGACGTGATCGAAGCCGAGCCGCGCATGCAGCGCGATCGATCCCGCGTTGCCGCTGTTGCCGATCACGGCGATCATCTGGCGCCACGGCCCGCGCTCGCATCGTTCGATGAGCGCCGTCAGCAGCGCGAGTCCGATGCCGCGTCCGCCCATGCCCGCAGCGACATACACCGAATCCTCGATCGTATGACGGTAGGCCGAACGCGGCCGGTACGCCGACGCATACGCGTAGCCCGCTGCTTCGCCGTCGATCTCGGCGACGAGATACGGCAGGCCCGCTGCAGTGATCGTCGCGTGCCGGGCGCGCAACTCGTCGGCGGAAGGCGGCGTTTCCTCGAATGTCGCGAGCGCGTTCTCGACGTAGTGCGCGTAGATGCGCGCGATGGCGTCGAAATCGCCGGGCGCGGCGTCGCGCACGAGCGGGCGGACGGGATGATCTGAGGCCATGTTCTGCGATCCGGCAGGAAGAAAAATCGAAATTACGCAGCGGCAATTTTCGCATGCTGCAGCGACGGCAAAAAAAGGGCCAGCGGGCCGTGCGGAAGCCCACCAAAAGGACGCGTTTTCGGGCAAAGAAATCGTTGAACCGGGGCGGGCGCGGCCCCTACACTAGGTCGTTTGTCCGAGACTGCACGCGGACGGAGAAACGCACCGGTCACGTCCGGCAGGCAACAAAAAACGCACGCGAGCACACCGCCTCGCGCGGCGGACCCATAACACGCAATGAACAAATTCCAACGTGGGGCGCTGGCGGCGCTTCTGATCGTCATCGTGGTGATTGCGGCGCTCGCGCCGGCGGGGATCGGCTTTTTGTTCGCGCAGCGCAATCAGCGGCAGGAAGAGGCGACGCGCCTGAACACTGTCGCCGATGCCGCGCTCGTGCGCGCCGAGGAGCTCACGCGGCGGCTCTCGGGCGCGCTCGGCGAGATCGGCAAGGTCGCGGCGGCGCCGTGCTCGCCGCCGTATCTGCGGGAATTGCGGCGCATCGCGCTCACGCATGAGCAGGTGCGCGACGCGGGCGCGTACGATCGCGACGGCCGTTGGCAATGCTCGTCGCTGCTCGGTGCGGTAGCGGCGGGCACGCTCGACGGGCTCACGCTCCCGGCGCCCGACTGGCGTTCGCGCGACGGTCTCATGGCGTGGTACGGCCTCGCCCGCCTGCCGGGCGGCAAGCTCTCGCTCGTCATGGGCCGCGACGGCTTCTACGTCGCGGCCGACCCGGCGCTCTACGTCGACGGTGCCGATTCGCGCGCCGATCCCGCCAGCGGCGTCGCCGTCATCAATACCGAAGTGAGCCGCGTGATCGCGACCACGCCCGCCACCGACGCCGCCGCCGTCCTCGCGGTGTATCGCACCGCGACGCCGGTGCGCGACTGCTCGCCGTACGTCGTGCGCCGCTCCGTGTCGATGCCGCTCGCGGTGGTCGTGAGCGCGCCGCATCAGACGGTGCGGCAGCGCCTGCGAGCGCTGCCGTGGGCGTGGCTGCTCGGCGGCGTCGCGGCGGGTCTGCTGTTCGCGGGGTGGGCCGCGTTCTTCATCGTGCGCCGGCTGTCGCCGCGCGGGCAACTGAGCGACGCCGTGCGGCGGCACCAGTTCATCGTCGCGTATCAGCCGATCGTCGATCTCGCCACGCGCCGCTGCGTGGGCGCCGAAGCGCTCGTGCGCTGGAAGTATCACGACCGCATCGTGCGGCCCGATCATTTCATTCCGCTCGCCGAGCATCGCGGGCTGATTCAGGCGATCACGGATCAGGTGCTCGACACCGTGCTGCTGGAACTCGGCGATTTCCTCGGGCGCTATGGCGAGTACTACGTGTCGGTGAATCTCTCCGCGTCCGATCTCACGACGCATCGCTTCCTCGACGTGCTCGGTCCCGCCATCGCGCGGCAGGGCGTGCGCCCGCAGCAGATCCGCATCGAGGCGACGGAACGCAGTTTTCTCGACGCCGACGCGGCCAAGGAAGTCATCAGCGCGTTCCGGGACGCGGGCCACGCCGTCTATCTCGACGATTTCGGCACCGGTTATTCGAGCCTGTCGCATCTGCAGAACTTTCGCATCGACGGGCTGAAGATCGACAAGTCGTTCGTCGATACGGTCGGACAGGACGCGGCGTCGAGCAGCGTCGCCTCGCATATCATCGACATGGCGGTGACGCTCGACGTGCAGGTCATCGCCGAGGGCATCGAGCGCGAGGAGCAGGCGGCCTATCTGCATGCGCGCGGCGCGCAGTTCGGGCAGGGCTGGCTGTTCTCGGCGCCGCTGACGGCCGCCGAATTCATCCGCTACGCGGGCAGGACGCGCGGCGCTTGATCGCGGCCGAATCGGCCTCACTTAGCTGGTTTCCCGACGAGGCACGACCATGACCGCTTTTGCCACGACCGTTACCGATCAGACCGCCACCTCCTTTCTGCGCGATGTGCGTCATCCGCTGCTCGCGCTTCATCGCAGCGTGCTCGCGCATCTGCGCGCGCGCCACGAAGCCGAATTCGGACCCACGTCGCCGGGCGAATTCCTGCAAGCCGTGATCAACGGTTCGGCGTATCGCTGGCTGTCGCCGTTCTCGACATTGATCGCCGCCATCGACGACGTCCTCGACGACGACGAAGCCACGCCCGAGATGCGCATCGGGCACGCGAAGGCGGTCGTCGACATGTTCAGCGCCGGCACGCGCGATCCGGCCTTCGCCGAGCAGTTCCTGCCGCTCCTGCAGGACAGCCCGGAAATCGCGGTGGCGAACGGCCAGGTCGCGCAGATCGTGCGCACCATCGCGCGCAGCTGACCGGCCGCCGTCTATCGAAAATGCGACCTGAAATGCGCAAGTTTCGCCCGCCGCGCGCGTGCGGGTTTTCCTGCCTGTCGCGCGCGTGCAGCGTTGCGCGGCGGGCGCGCGCGGTCGACGCCGCGCCCGCCTGTCGCATGCTGCATCGCAACAATAGAAGACGCCTGCATTTGAGCGATTGATTTTCGCTTGCGACGATCGCCGCCATTCACCGGAGCGATCGTTGTTTCGAGCGCTCCGGTTTCTTTCCGGTCGATGAAAGACACATGGAGGCGCTCTTGTTCCTGCACGGCTTCGGTCCGCTCCTCTGGGCGGGCGCCCGCCAGACGCTCGCGCTCGCGGTGCTGTCTCTCGCGGTATCGGTGCTGCTCGGCCTTCTGGGCGCATCCGCGAAACTCTCGCGTCACGGCTCGTTGCGCGGCGTCGCGACGCTCTACACGACACTCATCCGCTCGGTGCCCGATCTCGTCCTGATGCTGCTGCTGTTCTACAGCATCCAGATCGCGGTGAACAACCTGACCGACGCGTTCGGCTGGGACCAGTTCGACATCGATCCTTTCACCGCCGGCGTGCTCACGCTCGGCTTCATCTACGGCGCGTATTTCACCGAGACGTTTCGCGGCGCGTTTCTCGCCGTGCCGCGCGGGCAACTGGAAGCGGGCACGGCGTATGGCATGAGCGGCATGCGCGTCTTCGGCCGCATTCTCTTTCCGCAGATGATGCGTTTTGCGCTGCCGGGCATCGGCAACAACTGGCAGGTGCTCGTGAAAGCGACGGCGCTCGTGTCGATCATCGGTCTCGCCGATGTCGTGAAGGCCGCGCAGGACGCGGGCAAGAGCACGTTCAACATGTTCTTCTTCATCATGGTCGCGGCGCTCATTTATCTCGCGATCACGAGCGCGTCGAATCTCGTGCTGATGGCGCTCGAGCGGCGCTATTCGATCGGCGTGCGGCATGCCGAACTCTGACTTCTGCTAGCGAGCCACAGCCATGATCCAGATCTTCGCCGAATACTGGCGCCCGTTTCTCTACTCCGACGGCATGCGCGCGTCGGGCCTCGTCGTCACGCTGTGGCTGCTCGCCGCGTCGATCGCGCTCGGTTTCTGCGCGTCCGTGCCGCTCGCGTGCGCGCGCGTGTCGAGAAACCGCTGGCTCTCGACGCCCGTGCGCATCTACACCTATGTGTTCCGCGGCACGCCGCTCTACGTGCAGTTGCTGCTGCTCTACACGGGCATGTACAGCCTGGAATTCGTGCGCACGCAGTCGCTGCTGGAAGCGTTTTTTCGCAGCGGCTTCAATTGCGCGATTCTCGCTTTCGCGCTGAACACCTGCGCCTACACGACGGAAATCTTCGCCGGCGCGATCCGCGCCATTCCGCACGGCGAAGTGGAAGCCGCGCGCGCCTACGGCATGAGCACGTTCACGATGTATCGCCGCGTGATCCTGCCGTCCGCGCTGCGCCGCGCCTTGCCTTTGTACAGCAACGAAGTGATCCTGATGCTGCACGCGACGACCGTCGCCTTCACGGCGACCGTGCCGGACATCCTGAAGGTCGCGCGCGACGCCAATTCGGCGACCTATCAGTCGTTCGAATCGTTCGGCATCGCCGCGCTGCTGTATGTGGCGATCTCGTTCGCGCTCGTCGCCGCGTTCCGGCGCGCGGAGCAGCACTGGCTCGCCTACCTGCGGCCCGCGGGCGCGGTGCGCCCGGCACGGCGCGCGTGAGCGGTAGAATTCGAACCCATGCAGCAGACGCTGAAGCACACCCTGTCATCACCCGAGGAGAATGCGTTGGAGCCAACCGCCAAGGACGTCGCGACCAAGCTCGTCGCAGAGGACATTCATAAACGCTACGGCGACAACGAAGTGTTGAAGGGCGTCTCGCTCGCCGCGAAAGCGGGCGACGTGATCAGCATCATCGGCGCGAGCGGCTCGGGCAAGAGCACGTTTCTGCGCTGCATCAACTTTCTGGAAAAGCCCAACGCGGGGCAAATCATCGTCGATGGCGAAGCCGTGCGCACCAAAGCCGACAAAGCCGGCAACCTCGACGTCGCCGATCACAAGCAACTGCAGCGCGTGCGCACCAAGCTCGCGATGGTCTTCCAGCATTTCAACCTGTGGTCGCACATGACGGCCATCGAAAACGTGATGGAAGCGCCCATCCACGTGCTCGGGCTGTCGAAGAAGGAAGCGGAAGACCGCGCGCGCACGTATCTGGAGAAAGTGGGGCTGCCGCCGCGCGTCGAGAAACAGTATCCGTCGCATTTGTCGGGCGGCATGCAGCAGCGTGTCGCCATCGCGCGCGCGCTCGCGATGCATCCCGACGTCATGCTCTTCGACGAACCCACGTCCGCGCTCGATCCCGAACTCGTCGGCGAAGTGCTGAAGGTGATGCAAAGGCTCGCCGAGGAAGGCCGCACGATGATCGTCGTCACACACGAGATGGGCTTTGCGCGCAACGTGTCGAATCACGTGATGTTTCTGCATCAGGGCCGCACGGAGGAAGAGGGCGCGCCCTCGGACGTGCTCAGCGCGCCGAAGAGCGAGCGCCTGAAGCAGTTCCTGTCCGGCAGCCTCAAGTAACGTGGGAGTCCCGGGCGGGCCGCTGCAGGTCGTGATCGTGGCGTTGCCGCCCGTTTCGATGAGCGGCATCGCGCCGGTCATCGACAGTCTCCTGCTGGCCAATGAAATCGACGGGCACCGGCTCTACGAATGGCGCGTGTGCTCGTGGGACGGCCGCCCCGTGCCGCTTTCGGGCGGCGCGCAATTGCCCGCCGACGGTGCCTTCAACGACGCCGTGCAATGCGACTGGCTGATCGTCGTTTCCGAGCGCTATCAGCAGTTCGCGGACTACCGGCTCTTTCTCGCGAGTCTCGCGCGCGTGGCGCCGCGCACGCCGCTCGTCAGCGGCATTCATCACGGCGTGTGGTGGCTCGCGATGGCCGGGCAGCTTTCGCAATATCGCGTCGCGGTGAACTGGGAGACGTATCAGCAGTTCACCGAGCAGTTCGAGCGCGCGATCGTCAGCCAGCAGATTTTCGAGATCGACCGCGACCGCGCGACCTGCACGGGCGGCCAGGCGAGCGTCGACTTCATGCTCGCGATGATCGCGCGCGAGCACGGCCCGGATCTCGCGGAACGCATCGCGGATTCGCTCGGCATCGGCGTGTTGCGCGCGGGCAGCGAGCGGCAGCGCATTCCGTTCGTGACCGCGCCGGGCGAGCGTCATCCGCGCCTGAACGACGCGCTGCAACTGATGGAAGCGAACATCGAAGATCCGCTCGCCACCGACGAAATCGCGAATCTCGTCGGCATTTCGCGCCGGCAACTGGAGCGGCTGTTTCGGCAATATCTCGGCGCGATGCCGTCGAAGTACTACCTCAATCTGCGCCTGACGAAAGCGCGCACGCAGTTGCAGCGCACGAGCAAATCGGTCGTGCAGATCAGTCTTGCGTGCGGATTTTCGTCGGCGGCGCATTTTTCGAACGCGTATCGCGACCGCTTCGGCGTGACGCCGCGCGAGGAACGCCGCAACTGGATCGAGAAGCAGCGCGGCGGCGCGATCGACGAGCCGCGCGGCGGCGCGCTGATCGAGCCGCCGGACGCCGCGTGAACGGCGGGCGAAAAAGCCCATCGAAGCATGTCGCGAACGCGCAAGACGGAACGCGCGCGATTGCCTAATATCGAACCAATTGCTTGAACCGATTGCACGAACCGGTGCGAACCTGACAAGGAGTGGCTCATGACCGACATCAATGTGAATCGCGGGACGTTTGACGAAGTGATGGTTCCGGTGTTCGCACCGGCGAGTTTCGTGCCCGACCGGGGCCGCGGCTCGCGCGTCTGGGACACCGAAGGCCGCGATTATGTCGATTTCGCCGGCGGCATCGCGGTGACGGCGCTGGGTCACGGCCATCCCGAACTGCTGAAAGTGCTGCACGAACAGGGCGAAAAGCTCTGGCATATCGGCAACGGCTACACGAATGCGCCGGTGTTGCGCCTCGCGAAACGCCTGACCGATCTCACTTTCGCCGATCGCGCGTTCTTCGCGAACTCGGGCGCGGAGGCGAACGAAGCGGCGCTCAAGCTCGCACGCCGCTATGCGATCGACAATCACGGCCCGGACAAGATCGAGATCATCTCGTTTACGCAGTCGTTCCACGGGCGCACGTTCTTCACCGTCAGCGTCGGCGGCCAGCCGAAGTATGCGGAAGGCTTCGGGCCGCAGCCGCAGGGCATCCGTCATCTGCCGTACAACGATCTGCCGAAGGCGCTCGAAGCGATCGGCCCGAAAACCTGCGCGGTGATCGTCGAGCCGGTGCAGGGCGAAGGCGGCGTGCTGCCCGCCGATCCCGCGTTCCTCAAGGGCCTGCGCGAAGCGTGCGACCAGCACGACGCATTGCTCATCTTCGACGAAGTGCAGACCGGCGTCGGCCGCACCGGCACGTTCTACGCGTACATGCAGTACGGCGTGACGCCCGACATCCTCACGAGCGCGAAGGCGCTCGGCAACGGCTTTCCGATCGGCGCGATGCTCACCACCGACGACATCGCCGCGCACTTCAAGGTCGGCGTGCACGGCACGACATACGGCGGCAATCCGCTGGGCGCGTCGATTGCGGAGAAGGTCGTCGAACTGATCAGCGATCCGAAGCTGCTAGAAGGCGTGAACCAGCGCAGCGAAGCGATCAAGGCGCATCTCGCGCGCATCAACGAGCGCTTCGGCCTGTTCAGCGAGATTCGCGGCCGCGGCCTGCTGATCGGCGCCGAACTGAACGACGCCTACAAGGATCGCGCGAAGGACGTGCTGAACGCGGCGGCGGCCAACGGCGTGATCATGCTGATCGCCGGGCCGAACGTGCTGCGCTTCGCGCCGTCGCTCGTGATGCCGATGGCCGATCTCGACGAAGGCTTCGCGCGCATCGAAAAGGCGATCGGACAGGTCGTCGGCGCGGCCGCCGTCGCCCGCTGATCGCACGCCGATCACTCGATAACAGGACCCGACGATGCTCTTCGTTCGTCCCGCAAGGCTCTCCGATCTCGACGCGCTCGAACACATGGCGCGCGCGGCGCAGCCCGTGCTGCACTCGCTGCCGCGCGACCGGCATGCGCTGGAAACGCGCGTCGCGCTCTCCGAGGATTCGTTTCGCGCCGAAGTGGAATTCCCGGGCGAGGAGTTCTATCTCTTCGTGCTCGAGGACGCGCAGTCCGGCAGGCTGCTCGGCACATCGAGCATCGTCGCGTCGGCGGGCTATTCCGAACCGTTCTATGCGTTTCGCAACGATGCGCTGATCCACGCGTCGCGCGAGCTCAAGGTGAACCGCAAGATCCACGCGCTCACGATGTCGCACGAACTGACGGGCAAGAGCCGCCTGACGGGCTTTTATATCGATCCGTCGCTGCGCACGGCCGAGGGCGAAGCGGCGGCGCATCTGCTTTCGCGTGCGCGCATGCTGTATATCGCCGCGAATCGCAAGCGCTTTTCGAGCGAAGTGTTCTCGCTGATGCTGGGCGTCACCGATGAGCAAGGCGTGTCGCCGTTCTGGGAAGCCGTCGGGCGCAAGTTCTTCGGCCGCGACTTCGAGCAGGTCGAACTCGAGTCGGGCGGACGCAGCCGCACGTTCATCGCCGAAGTCATGCCGAGCTATCCGCTCTATGTGCCGCTCCTGCCCGGCGAGGCGCAACGCGTGCTCGGCGAGCCCAACGAGAGCACGCTGCTCGCCTACGACATCCATCTCGAAGAAGGTTTCGAGCCCGACCGTTTCGTCGATATCTTTGATGCCGGTCCGGTGCTCACGATCGCCGTCAACAAGAGCGCCGCGGCAGGCTCGGGCGAGTTGCGCGCCGTGCGCGATGCCGCGTCCGCGAGCGGCGCGCCGTATCTCGTCGCGGCGGGCGGCGCGCACGCGTTCCGCTGCATCGTGGCTCCGCTTGCGGGCACGCGCGCCGATGGCGCCGCGCTCGCCGCCGCCGCGTGCGACGCGCTCGGCGTGCAGGAGAAGGACACGGTGCGCTGCGTGCCGTTGCATCAGGCTTCGGGAGAATTGCAATGATCGTCGTGCGTTGCACGCAGCCGGGCGACGTCGACGCGCTCGTCGCGCTCGCCCAGGAAACGGGGCCGGGCCTCACCACGTTCAAGCCCGATCGCGCGGCGCTCGCCGCTCGCGTCGAACGCGTGCGCCGCACGCTGACCGGCGACGCGCGGCCCTTCGAGGCAGGCTATTTCTTCGTGATGGAAGACACCGCGAGCGGCGACGTCGCGGGCGTATGCGGCATCGAAACGGAAGTCGGGCTCGAGCAGCCGTTCTACAACTACCGCGTGTCGACGGTCGTGCATGCGAGCCAGGACATGGGCGTGTGGACGCGCATGTCGTTGCTCAACATCTCGCACGATCTGACGGGCTACGCGGAAGTGTGCTCGCTGTTCCTGAGCCCGCGCTATCGCACGGCGGGCGTGGGCGGCCTGTTGTCGCGTTCGCGTTTCATGTTCATCGCGCAGTTTCCGGAGCGCTTTCCGCAGCGGCTGTGCGCGGAACTGCGCGGCCATTTCGACGAGAACGGCGAGTCGCCATTCTGGAACGCGGTCGGCTCGCATTTCTACCAGATCGATTTCAACGAAGCGGATTATCTGAGCTCGCACGGCAAGAAGTCCTTCGTCGCCGAGCTGATGCCGCGCTATCCGGTGTATCTCGACCTGCTGCCCGACAGCGCGCAACAGGCGGTCGGCGTCACGCACCGGGACACCGCGCCCGCGCGCAAGATGCTCGAAGCGGAAGGGCTGCGCTATGAGAATCACGTCGATATCTTCGATGCGGGCCCGGTGCTCGAATGTCATATCGCCGACTTGCGCACGGTGCGCGAGAGCGCGATCGCGCGCGTGAAGATCGTGGAGCAGCGGCCGGCGAGCGACGTGAAAAGCCTCGTCTCCAACACGCTGCTCGACGACTTCCGCTGCGGCGCCGCGACCGGCGCGATCGAAGACGGCACGTTCCTGCTTACGTCCGACGAAGCCGCCGCGCTGCGCGTCGGGGAAGGCGACGACGTGCGCGTTCTGACTTCCCATCCGCGCACGAAATAATTGAGAAACGACATGGATATCAAGAACCAGTTGTATATCGGCGGTGACTGGCAGGAAGGCGGCGGCGCATCGTTCGCCTCGCGCAATCCGGGCACCGATGAAACCGTCTGGCAAGGCCGGAGCGCATCGGCGGAAGATGTGGACCGCGCGGTTGCATCGGCGCGGCGCGCGTTCGCGTCGTGGTCGGCGCTCGCGTTCGACGAGCGTGTCGCCGTCGCGAAGCGTTTTGCGGCGCTGCTCACCGAGAACAAGGAAATGCTCGCGGGCGCGATCGGCCGCGAAACCGGCAAGCCGCTGTGGGAAGCGCGCACCGAAGTGGCATCGATGGCCGCGAAAGTCGACATCTCTGTGCAGGCCTATCACGAGCGCACCGGCGAGAAGCGCGCGCCGATGGCCGACGGCGTCGCGGTGCTGCGGCATCGGCCGCATGGCGTCGTCGCGGTGTTCGGGCCGTATAACTTTCCGGGGCATCTGCCGAACGGCCATATCGTGCCGGCGCTGATCGCGGGCAATGCGGTCGTGTTCAAGCCGTCCGAACTCGCGCCCGGCGTCGCGGCGGCGACGGTTGCGCTGTGGATCGAGGCCGGACTGCCCGCGGGCGTGCTCAATCTCGTGCAAGGCGAAAAGGACACGGGCGTCGCGCTCGCGAATCACCGCCAGATCGACGGACTGTTCTTCACCGGCAGTTCGGACACCGGCACGCTGCTGCACAAGCAATTCGGCGGGCGCCCGGAAATCGTGCTCGCGCTGGAGATGGGCGGCAATAATCCGCTGGTCGTCGCACACGTGGAAGACATCGATGCAGCCGTGCATCACACGATTCAGTCGGCGTTTCTGTCGGCGGGACAGCGCTGCACGTGCGCGCGACGGCTCTTCGTTCCCGACGATGCCGAAGGCGAGCGCTTCCTGCGCCGCTTCGTCGAAGTGAGCGCCAACATCCGCGTCGGCCGGTTCGACGACGAACCGCAGCCGTACATGGGCGCGGTGATTTCAGCGCGCGCGGCGGCGCGTCTCGTCGATGCGCAGGCGCGTCTGGTCGAAGCGGGCGCCGCACCGTTGCTCGCCATGACGCAGCGCGCGGCGAACCTCGGTTTCGTCTCGCCCGCGATTCTCGACGTGACGCGCGCCCGCGACGTGCCCGACGAAGAACATTTCGGCCCGATGGTGCAAGTCACGCGCTACAAGACGTTCGACGAAGCCATCGAGCGCGCCAACGACACCGCCTACGGTCTTTCCGCGGGCCTGCTCGCCGACGACGAAGCCGCGTGGACGCACTTCCAGCGCACGATTCGCGCGGGCATCGTCAACTGGAACCGGCCGACCAACGGCGCATCGTCGGCGGCGCCATTCGGCGGCGTGGGTCGTTCGGGCAATCAGCGGCCGAGCGCGTATTACGCGGCAGACTATTGCTCGTACCCGATGGCGTCGGTGGAAAGCGCGCAATTGCAGATGCCGGCGAGCGTATCGCCGGGACTTCAGTTCTAGGACACGGTTGGCGGAACACGAAGGATTCATGATGCAGGCATCGAAAGCATTCGAAGCGAACTTCGACGGACTCGTCGGCCCGACGCACAACTACGCGGGACTGTCGTTCGGCAACGTCGCGTCGCGCAACAACGAGAAATCGGTGGCGAACCCGAAGGCCGCCGCGAAGCAGGGCTTGCGCAAGATGAAGCGGCTCGCGGATCTCGGTTTCCATCAGGGCGTGCTGCCGCCGCTCGAACGGCCGTCGGTCAGACTCTTGCGCGATCTCGGCTTTTCCGGCGACGACGCCAGCGTGATCGCACGCGCCGCGCGCGAAGCGCCGGAATTGCTGGCGGCGGCGAGTTCGGCATCGTCGATGTGGACGGCGAACGCCGCGACCGTGAGTCCGTCGGCGGATACGGACGACGGCCGCGTGCATTTCACGCCGGCGAACCTCGCGGCCAAGCTGCATCGCGCGATCGAGCACGGCGAAACGCGCCGCACGCTCGCCGCGATCTTCGCCGACGAAGCGCGCTTTCGCATTCATCATGCGCTGCCCGGCACGCCCGCGCTCGGCGACGAAGGCGCGGCCAACCACACGCGTTTCGCGCGCGAATACGGCGAGAAGGGCGTCGAGTTCTTCGTCTATGGCCGCAGCGAATATCGCCACGGGCCGCAGCCGCAACGCTATCCCGCGCGTCAGACGCTGGAAGCGAGCCGCGCGGTCGCGCGCCTGCACGGCCTCGCCGAGAACGCGACCGTGTTCGCGCAGCAGTTGCCCGACGTGATCGATGCCGGCGTGTTCCACAACGACGTGATCGCGGTGGGCAATCGCACGACGCTCTTCTGTCACGAGCGCGCGTTCGTCGATCAGCACAAGGTCTACGACGAACTGCGCGCGAAGCTCGACGCGCACGGCACGCCGTTCGCGGCGCTCGAAGTGCCGGAAAGCGAGGTGAGCGTCGAGGACGCGGTGTCGTCGTATCTGTTCAACAGCCAGTTGCTGTCGAGCGCGGATGGCCGGCAACTGCTGGTCGTGCCGCAGGAGTGCCGCGAAAACGCGCGCGTGGCGGCGTATCTCGACTCGCTCGCATCGCGCGCAACGCCGATCGACGAAGTGCTCGTCTTCGATCTGCGCGAAAGCATGAAGAACGGCGGCGGTCCCGCGTGCCTGCGTTTGCGCGTCGTGCTGAACGATGCCGAGCGCGCCGCGGTCAACCCGCGCGTCTGGATAAACGATGCGCTTTTCGCGCAACTCGACGCGTGGATCGATGCGCATTATCGCGATCGTCTCGCGCCGGCCGATCTCGCCGATCCGACGCTGCTCGCCGAATCGCGTGCGGCGCTCGACGAACTGACGACCATTCTCGGACTCGGTGCCGTCTATGACTTCCAGCGCTGATTCGCGTCTGCTCGACGACTTTCTCGCGTACACGCTCGCAGGCGAGCGTCCGGCGACGCGCTCCGGCAGCGTGCCGTCGGGCGTGCGCTGGACGTGGCAGGGCGAAGGCGTGCTGCTGCTCGAACCCGCGCGAACGCCGGCGTCGAGCGTGCTTGCATCGGCGGGCGTTCATGGCGATGAAACCGCGCCCATCGAAATGCTGTCGCGGCTCGTCGCGGATATCGCTCGTGGCCGCGCGCCGCTTGCCGCGCGCGTGCTCGTGATCCTCGGCAATATCGGCGCGATGCGCGCGGGCGAGCGCTATATCGACGACGATCTCAACCGGCTTTTCAGCGGCCGTCACGCGGCGCTGCGCGACAGCCGCGAAGCGCCGCGCGCCGCGGAACTGGAACGCGCCGCGCTGCAATTCTTCGCTGGCGCCACGCATCCGAAATGGCACATCGACATGCACACGGCGATTCGCGCGTCGGTGTTCGAGCAGTTCGCGCTGCTGCCGCACACGGGCGCGCCGCTCGCCCGCGCGATGTTTGACTGGCTGCGCGATGCGCGCCTGCAGGCCGTGCTGCTGCATCGCGAGAAAGGCAACACGTTCACGCATTTCACGGCCCAGCAAGCGGGCGCGCTCGCGTGCACGCTCGAACTCGGCAAGGTGCGGCCGTTCGGTGAAAACGATCTCGCGCGTTTCGCGGCGTCGGACGCGGCGCTGCGTCGTCTCGTGGCGGACGAGGCGGCGAGCGAGGCGAACGGGACAGCAGCGCGCACGCCGTTGCGCGTGTTCACGGTCATCGCGCAGATCGACAAGCAGAGCGAGCATTTCGTGCTGAACGTCGCGAGCGATGTGCCGAATTTCACCGCATTTCCGGCCGGCACCGAACTCGCGCACGACGGCGATTATCGCTATCGCGTGTCGCACGACGAAGAGCGCATCGTGTTTCCGAATCCGAAAGTGAAGCCGGGCTTGCGCGCCGGCCTGATGGTCATCGACACCACCGATTCGACGCTTGCTTCGTTAAGCTGAAGATTCGCCCTTCGCTCTTCGCTCTTCGCTCTTCGCTCCCGCGAGTCGCGGACTTGCGCGAGCGCGACATCGGTTTGCCCCCTCACATCCCCGCTTCGTCGGGCGCGTCACGGTGCGCCCGCGCGCTACAATCGCGCCCGGTGTTCGACGCGACGCGTCAAGCCGTGGTCGCGCGCTCGAGTGTGATCTTTTGTGGCGGCGATGCTTCGGTCGCTGCGACGGGGCGCATCGGAACATGCATATCGAACTGCAATGCAAGGAGAGGGAAGTTGAGAAAGACGCATAGGATCAGCCGCAAGCTTGCCGCGTTCGCGGTACTCGGCGCGACGGTCACAATGGGCTTCGCCGCGCTGGGCGCGCAGGCGGCCGACAACATGAAGGAACTGCGCTTTGGCGTCGAGGCGTCTTACGCGCCGTTCGAGTCGAAGACGCCGGGCGGCGAGCTGACGGGCTTCGATATCGATATCGGCAATGCGGTGTGCGCGAAGCTGAAGATGAAGTGCGTGTGGGTCGAAAATTCGTTCGACGGCCTGATTCCGGCGTTGCAGGCGCGCAAGTTCGACGGCATCAACTCGGACATGACGATCACCGACAAGCGCCGCGCCGTCATCGACTTTACCGATCCGATCTACACGATTCCGAATCAGTTGATCGCGAAGAAGGGCAGCGCGATCCAGCCGACGGTCGCCGGTCTCGCGGGCAAGCGCGTGGGCGTGCTGCAGGGCTCGATCCAGGAGACGTACGCGAAGGCGAAGTGGGCGCCGGCGGGTATCGATGTCGAGTCGTATCAGGCGCAGGACCAGATTTACGCGGATCTGGCGTCGGGCCGTCTGGATGCCGCGTTTCAGGACGCCGAGGCAGCCTCGAAGGGCTTTCTGAAGCAGCCGCAGGGCGCGGGCTTCGCCTTCGCGGGCCCGGCGGTCAGCGACGACAAGCTGCTCGGCGCGGGCGTCGGTTTCGGCGTGCGCAAGAACGACCGGGCGCTGAAGGAATCGCTCAATCGCGCGCTGAAGGAACTGAAGGACGACGGCACGATCGAGCGCTTCGCGGCGAAGTACTTCGATGTGAAGGTGGTGTTGAAGTAGGGCGGCGGCAGGGCTCGCGCTGCGTCGAATGTCGAGTTCGCTCCGGCACAGGCCGGAGCGAACTCTTCGAGCACAGTGGGAGGCATACCGACCGTCTGGCAACACTTCGTCCTTGACGAATGGCATTGACTTTTGGACCACATGTGCGACAGCGATGACGCCGACGCACGCTTCGTCCGATTGAATTCGAGACTGTCGCTGATCGCTAGCCGATGCCGAAGGATGCTTCCAGCGGCTCCGACAGCGGCCGTGCCGACGTGCGCCTGACGCGGTTTATCGAATGCCGTAGATGACGGACAGATAGTCGGCCAGGTCTTCGTGATCCACTTGGCCTTCGGCGACTTCCACCATGATCTCGACCAGCTTGTTTTCGATCTCCGGCAACGGAGGCAAGTTATAGCCTTCCAGGCTCAAGTAGGCGAGCGCGCATACGAGTGCCGTCCGTTTGTTTCCGTCGTTGAACACATGCCCGCGTGCGATGGCTACGGCGTACATTGCTGCCGTGCCAAATACGTCGTCGAGCCCGGCATACATCGCATGATTCTCTACGCGCCCCAATACTGCTTCGACGCCCCCGACGCCCGCCTGACCGAAGCCTGCCAAACCGCCTTCTGCACTGAGAATGCGATCGTGAACGGTGATGACGTAGTGAACATCAAGCAGCATCAGCGTTTCGCGAGCTCTTTTATTGCGGCGTTGTGCGTAGAGATTACCTTGCCGATGGCTTCCGAAACGCGCGCACGGGCCTCGGGCGTGGACATGTCCACCGTGTTCTTTGAGCGAGGTGAGATCTTGACGCGGGGAGGAATCGCGTCTCTCGGTAGCCCGCCAATGGTTTTGGCTTTCATTTGACTCGTCCGTGCTAAATGTAGCGATATTCTACCTATAACAGCGAAACGAAGTCTCTTCTACATCGAAGGCGCGATCACCACCGTTGCCGTCGTCCCCGCCGACAGCAGCACGCCGGCCGGCACGTCATCGATATGCACCCGCACCGGCACGCGTTGCGCGAGCCGCACCCAGTTGAAGGTCGGGTTCACGTCCGCGAGCAGTTCGCGGCTCTGCGGATTGTCGCGATCGTAGATGCCGCGCGAAATGCTCTCCACGTGTCCTTTCAGCTCGCCGCCGCTCATCAGGCGGATCGACGCACGGTCGCCCACGCGCACGTGCGGCAGCTTCGTTTCCTCGAAGTAGCCGTACACCCAGAACGAATGACTGTCGACGATCGCCAGTTTCGCCGCGCCCGCCGTCGCGTAATCGCCGCGGAACACGTTCAGGTTCGTCACGTAGCCGTCCACCGGCGAATACACCTTCGTGCGCTCGAGATTGAGCTTTGCGGCATCGAGCGCCGCTTGCGCCTGCTGCAACTGAGCTTCGGCGGTCGATGCGGTCTGCAGCGCGTTCTCGCGCGCTTCCTTCGACACGACGAGACTGTCCATGTCGGCGCGGCGCACGGCGTCCGCACGGCGCATGCGCAACTCGGCCGCGCGTGCCGCGACGTTCGCCTGCGCCTGCTCGACCGCGATCTGATAGTGCGACGGATCGATTTCCATCAGCAGATCGCCTTTTTTCACGAGCTGATTATCGTGCACCGGCAACTGCACGACTGCGCCCGACACGTCCGGCGCCACGTTGACGACGTCCGCGCGCACGCGGCCATCGCGCGTCCACGGCTCGTCCATGTAATGCACCCACAGCACGCGTCCGATGACGAGCGCGACGGCAAAGATGGCGATCGTCAGTATGAGACCGATGATTTTCCTGAGAACCATGATGCAACTCTTTTTCGGCTTGTATGAATGATGAACCGCTCAGCGATACGCGATGAGCCCGAGCGTCCCGCAGATGCACACGAGCAGGCTCGCGCGAAACAGCGCGGGATGCCAGACCACGCGGTAGAGGCCGGTCAGCGCGAGCACGCGGTCGACGACCCAGGTGATCATCGCGCCGGCGATGAAGAGCAGAAGGATCGTCGGCACATAGGCTTCGAAGATCGCGACGTTACGCGGCAGCATGGGGCGCTCCTTCGGACGTGGGTTGGCGCGCGGGCGCAAACGGCGCGGACGGCGCAAACGGCGCGAACGGCGATTCGTGATCGAGCAGCGCGGTACGGATCAGATGCAGATGACTCACGATGCGCTGCAGCCGGTGCCGTTCCTCGCGCGGTTCGGCGGATGCGGCGAGCAGAGCCTGCGTGTCGCCGATCGCGCGTTCGGCCGCGGCGAGGGCGGCGTGAAAGCGCGCGGCCTTCGGCCGGTCGAAAAGCCGCGCGACGGCATCGAGCGTCGCGTCGACCGAGCGGCGCCAGGGCATCGGCGCGGCATGGCGCGGCGCGTTCGCGAGCCCGGCGATTTCGCGCCGCAGATCGATCACGGCATTGCCGAATTCGAGCACCGCGAAAAGCCATTGCAGCGCGTCGCGTTGCAGATCGGGGCGGCCGGCGGCGAGTGCGTTGATCTGTGCGAGCAGATCGCGCGTGCGGCTTTCGAGGTGCGTCGTGAGCGTGGCGAGACGGCCGCGGCGCGCGCTCACGACTTCGCGGCGCAGGTCGCCGAGCAGCAGATGCCGCAGCCACGGGGCATCGGTCGGCAGGAGCACGGCGAAGGCGATCGCCGCGACGATCATCGACAGCACCAGCGCGATCGCATCGTTCATGAAGCCGGTCGGATCGTAGTGGACGAGATTGTCCGGCCCCGCGAGAAAGCAGAAGAAGATGCAATAGCCGATACCCACGCCCGCGAGCGCGCGCCGCGTGCTCAGATACGCGCCGAGCAAAAGCGCGGGCGCGAGCGCGGCGCACATCAGCACGAAGCCGTCGATGTGCGGAAACACGCCGAACACGACGATCATCCCGGTGACCGTGGCGAGCGTCGTGCCGAGCGCCATCTGCGCGGACATGAGCGACGGACGCGGCGACGACGACGCGAGCGCGCAGACCGCCGCCGCGTTGAGCACCATCGTGCCGCCGCTCGGCCACGCGGTTTCGAGCCAGAACGCGGACAGAACGAACATCACGACCGCGCCGCGCAGGCCGGATATGCCCGCCGCGAACAGGTTGGTCTTCGGCACGTAGCGCGCGATCCAGCGCTCGCGTTCATGCGACGGCGCACTCAGCGACGCATAGGTGTCGGCGTAGGCGAGCATGTCGTCGACGAAGCGGTACAGCAGTTCGGCCGCCGTATCGAATTCGAGTTGCGCGAAATCCGGATTCGCTTCGAGCGCGCTGCGCGCCGCGCGCACGCGCTTGGGCAGTGCGGCCTTGAACTCGCGCAACTGGGCGGCGGCGCGTGCGGCGTCGGCGGCGTTCTTCACCGGTTCGCCCGATACGGAAAAAAGCGGCGGCACTTCGCGGAAGAACGGTTCGAGCGCGGCGATCGTCGTGGACGACGCGTTCTCGCGCAGCCGGTTCATCAACTGATGCAGCGCGTGAAAGCGCGTCGACGCGCTCATGAATTCGCTGTTCAGACGCGCGAGCCGTCCGCCGCGCCTGCGCGACTCGGGATCTTCGAACACGGCGACACTGCGCGCCGCCTCGAAGCCGACGATGTCCGACACGAACGCGAGATTGGTCCGCTCGATCTGCGCGCGTTCCATATTGCCCGACAGCGCGCGACACACGTAGTCGACGAACTCCGTGAAGCGGCGCCGCACCGTGCTGCGAACCTGTTCGCCCGCATGCTGCGGAAAGACGAGCGCGCTCACGGCGCCCGCGCACACGATGCCGAGCGTCACTTCGCCGACGCGGGTCAGCGCCGAGAGATACGCGCCGTCCGGATGCTGCGCCGCCGGAATGCCGATCAGCGCGGCCGTGTAGCCCGCGAGCACGAAGCCGTACGAGCGGAAGTTGCGGTTGCGCGCCGCGCCCGCCGTACAGATGCCGACCCACAGCGCCGTCGCCGAGAGAAACAGCACCGGCTGCTGCGAGAACAGACTGATGAAGATCATCATTACGACGAGGCCGACCATCGTGCCGCAGAAACGGTAGAAGCTCTTCGCGAGCACCATGCCGCTTTGCGGCTGCATCACGACGAACACGGTGGTCATCGCGGTGCGCGGCTGCTGCATGTCGAGCCGCATCGCGATCCAGAGCGACAGCAGCGCCGCGAGCACGGCCTTGAAGATATAGACCCACGCGAGGCCGTCCGTGCGCGCCCATTCGAGCAAAGCCAGTTTGAGCGACGGACGTTCGATGAGCGTAGCGGGCGTCGACATGCTCAGTTCCGTGCCCGGCTGAGCGGTCCGATGTGCTTCGACGGCGCGAGCGCCGTCTGCTCCGGCCCGTTCGACGGATCGTCGATGCCGCCGCCGAGCGCGGAGGTGAGCGTCGCGTAGGCGGCGAGCCGTTGCGCCCGCACGCGCGCCTGACCGTCCTGCGCTTTCAGAAGCTGCGTCTGCGCGATGAGCACGTTCAGGTAATCGGTGAGGCCGCGCTTGTAGCCTTCGTTGGCGAGATCGTAATTCTTGCGCGCGGCGGCGACGGACCGGCCGGAGGCGTCGAGCTGCGTGTCGAGCGACTGCACGCGCACGACCTGATCGGCGATATCCTTCAGCGCGCCGACGAGCGTCGCGTTGTAATGATCGACCGCCTGATCGTATTGCGCCGATGCCGCGCCGAGCTGCGCACGCAGGCGTCCGCCCTCGAAGATCGGCAGCGAGATCGCCGGACCGAAGCTGTAGCCCGACGCCTTGCTCGTCAGAAAGCTCAGCAGCGCGCCGCCCGCGAACGCCTGCGTGAGCGAGGCGGCGAGATTGATGTTCGGATAGAACCCGGCCTTCGCGACGTCGATGCCGCGCGCCTCGGCCGCCACCATCCAGCGCGCCGCGACGATGTCGGGCCGATGGCCGACCAGTTCCGCCGGCAGCGCGGAAGGCAGCGGCAGCGGCGTCGCGAGCGACAAGGCCGGACGGGTCAGCGCTTCGCCCGCGCCGGGACCTTCGCCCGCGAGCGCGGCCAACTGATGGCGCGCAAGCTGGATTTCTTCCTTGTAGACATCGACCTGACGCTCGTATTCGGGCAGCGGCGCTTCGGCCTGACTCACTTCGAGCTGCGTGCCGAGACCGCCCTTCAGGCGCCGCCGCGCCAGATCAGCGATGCGCTGCTGCTGTTCGAGCGTGTCCTGCGCGATGTCGAGCAGCGCGAACGCCTGCGAAAAGCCGATATACGCGCGCACGACGTTCGTCTCGAGCTCGAGCTGCGCGGCGCGGGCATCGGCGGCGCGCACATGGGCCACATCGAGCGCGCGTTCCGCGTTGTTGTCGTCGCGGCCCCAGAGGTCGAGGTTGTAGGACAGGTTGAGGCCGGCGGTGTTGTCCCAGGTCGTCGCGTCGGCGAACGGGCCTGGGCCGTAGAAATCGTTGTTCGGCCAGTTCTTGCGCGAGACGCTCATCGCGGCGTCCAGGTGCGGATACAGCTCCGAGCGCGCAATGCCCGCCTGCTCGTGCGCCTCGCGCACGCGCGCCGCCGCCATCGCGAGCGTGGGATTGCCGCTGGTCGAGCGCGCGATCCACTGATCGAGTTGCGGGTCGCGATAGGCGCGCCACCATTCCTGCGCCGGCCATTGAGCATCGGCGTTGGCGGCCCGAATGGCACTGCCGACATCGAGCGTCGCTGCATCCTTGATCGAATCCTGAGGCGCGATCTTGCCGGTGCTCGCGCACCCCGCAATTGTTAAGATTGCTGTAAGAGCTGCGGCTGAAGCAGTCTTACTGAACACTCGCCCTCGCACGATTCACTCCCGGATTCGAATTAGACACCAGGAGACCATTATATTTTTGCGAGGATTGTCGAATAACCAGTAACGATGCAAAGCATTTTTACAATGAGTGTGATAATCGTTGTTGCGGAACGTGCAACAATTCTGTTCAAGAAAGGTTCTTAAAGTCGGATCAGCGTCATGGATACGCTTCAAAACATGCGTGTGTTCGTGCGCGTCGTGGAGGCAGGCAGCTTCACGGCGGCCGCTCAGCATCTCAATACGACGACGGCGTACGCGTCGCGGGCCATTTCGGATCTCGAAGCGCATTTGCGTACGCGCCTGCTCAATCGCACGACGCGGCGCATCGCGCTCACCGAAGCGGGCGAGCGCTATCTGCAGCGCTGCGAGCAGATCCTGGCCTATGTGGATCAGGCCGAAGCCGAGGCGAGCGACGCCCACGCGCGTCCGTCCGGCAAGCTCAAGGTCCACTCGATGACGAGCTTCGGCCAGCATTACATCGTGCCGATGATTTCGCGCTATCAGCAGCGCCATCCTTCCGTGCAGGTGGACCTGACGCTCGCGCAGCGCGTGCCGGACCTGCTCGACGAAGGCTACGACGTGTCGGTCGTGCTCGCCTCCGATCTGCCCGATTCCGGGCTCGTGTCGGCGCGGCTCGGCTCGGTGTTCAGCATCGCGTGCGCGTCGCCGGCCTATATCGACAAGCACGGCGCGCCGCACGTGCTTTCCGACCTCGTGCGCCACACCTGCCTGCATCTGATGACGCCGGTGTTTCCGCCGGACCGCTGGGTGTTCGACGGCCCGAACGGTCAGGAAACGGTGAGCCTCGGCCCGTCGACCTTCACGGTGAACGTCGCGGAAGCGATGGTCGTCGCGATTCGCGAGAGCATGGGCATCGGCGTGCTGCCGACATCTTCGGCGCTGCCGGGTCTGCGCGCGGGCACGCTCGTGCGCGTGCTGCCGCAGTACACGATGCAGGAACTGAACGTCTACGCGCTGTATCCGTCGCGCCAGTATCTCGACGCGAAAATCCGCACATGGGTCGAATTCCTGCGCGAGGCGCTGCCCGACACGCTCGCCGCCGATGCCGAGTCGCTGAAGGAATTCGTCGTCATCTGACGGACGGACGAATGCGCGTTGTTACGAAAAAAGCGGCGGCGCAACACTTGCTTACGCACGGTTCGTCCGCAGCTTGATACCGTCAGCGTTCGAACCTTTGCCTCTCTTACCGGGAACAGCCACATGAGCACGCCACTTCTCCTCGCACTCGCCGCGCTCCTTACGTTGATCGCCGTTCCGGCGTCGCGCGATTTCTTCAATGCGATGCGCGCGCAATCGGAGCGCAACGCGAAGCGGCGCCTCGTGCCGATCCGGATCGACGACGAACGCGACGCGCGTGCGCGCCGCATGCGCGATCCGTACGACCGCTGAGTTTCAGCGTCGGCGGGTGCTCAGAGCAGCGACTCCAGCGGCTCGATGAGCCGCGGTTCGTCGTTGGTCGCGCGATTCACGTCGCTCGATACGCGATGCCAGACGAAGTGCGACGCCGGCACGCCGTCCGATCTGATTGACGCAGCCAGGTCTTCCGGCGACATGTCGGGATCGAGCCAGCGGCGCGCGGCGGCGGGCGCGAACACGAGTGGACGACGATCGTGCACGTCCACGAGTCCTTCGTCCGCCGCCGCCGTCACGATGACGAAGCCCGCGCCGGGCGCAGCGGCGTCTTCATCGCGCATGATGCTTGTGAGCGCGGCGAGATACATCGGCTCGCCGTCGGCGCGCTGAATGAAATACGGCTGCTTGAAGGGTTTCGCGGCCGGATCGGCGGGACGCGGCTCGATGCGCCATTCGAACCAGCCGTCGGCCGGCACGAGAATGCGCGCCTTTTTCCACAGATGCTTGAAATACGCGCTCGTCGCCGCGGTCTCTACGCGCGCGTTGATCGTCTGCGGCAATTTCTTCTGGATGGCCCACGGCGGGCAGTAGCCCCAGTGCACCGCGCGAATGGTTTCGTCTGGATAGACAGCGAGCGGATGCGTGCCGGGCGACAGGTTGTAGCCGGGCCGCCGGTCGGCGGCATCCACGAGCACGAACGGGTTTCTCAGATGCAGGCGTTGCGCGTAATGCATCGGCAGTCGGTACTGGCTGATTCGGCCGCACATGGCGTTCCTCCGCAAAGTCCAACACGGTTCCGTGCTGCTGGTTCGTCGTGGCCGGTTCGTCGGGCTTTGGTCGCGACTCGTTTGTCGCGGCGCCTAGATCTCGACGACCTTGTCCCACGCGAACTGCTCGTTTTCCCAGCGTCCGCTGCGACGGTCGAAGTAGCCGCGCGGATTGCACACGACGCGCGTGCCATCCACGACATAATCGAACGACGTATGCGTATGCCCGTGAATCCACAGCGATGCGGGCGCGCGCGCAAGCGACGGCAAATGATTGACGAAGCCCGCCGACACGACATCTTCCGCATAGCGCGGCGCGAGACTTTCGCGCAGCGGCGCATGATGCGTGACGACGATCGTTTGTCCCGCAAACGGCTTCGCCAGTTCGCCTTCGAGCCACGCGCGCGCCTGCTCATGTAGCGCGAGCGAGTCGTCGGGTGCGAATTCGCGCGGTTCGCCGTCCGGTTCCGGCCAGGAAAGCTGGATCAGGCCGCGATAGTCGAGCATCGCTTTCGCGCAGGCCGCTTTCGCCTGGGCGAGCGCGTCGGCGCTCGAGCCGAACAGCGCGAAGTCGGTCCAGAGCGTCGTGCCGAGCACGCGCCATGCGCCCCGGCGATCGACCAGCGCCGCGTTGTTCAGATAGTGCACGTTGTCGACGCTGCGCGCGGCGTCCTGCATCGCCGCTTCCATCGCGCCGAACTCGGCGTCGTAATACTCGTGATTGCCGGGCACGTAGACGATGGGCACGTCGGATGCGAAATTCTCGGCGGCCCACCGCACGCCTTCGGCGTGATTGTGGATGTCACCCGCGAGCACGACCAGATCCGCTTGCGCGTATGGAATGGCCAGCGGCTCGTCGCATTCCAGATGGAGGTCCGACAGCACGCGAATCTTCATGCGTTGTTCTCCTGTGCGGGCGTCGCGTTCCAGCGCACGACCTTGCCGGGATTCATCAGGTTGTGCGGATCGAGCGCGGCCTTGATCGCCTGCATGAGGCGCACTTCCACCGGCGATTTGTAGTGCATTGCCTCGTCCACCTTCAACTGGCCGAGGCCGTGCTCCGCGCTGATGCTGCCGCGATGCGCGTGCACCTGGTCATACACGAGCGTGTTGATCGGCGTCTGGAATTCGGCGAGGAATCGCTTTGCATCGACGCCTTCGGGCGCCTGCACGTTGTAGTGCAGATTGCCGTCGCCGAGATGGCCGAAGGTCACCATGCGCGCACCGGGCGCGGCGCGCGCGATGATCGCATCGGTTTCGTCGATGAAGCGGCCGATGCTGGAGATCGGCACGGCGATGTCGTGTTTGATGTTCAGGCCTTCTTCGGCTTGTGCGAGCGGGATGTGTTCCCGCAGATCCCAGAACGCCTGCGACTGCGCGAGACTTTCCGCGACGACCGCATTCTCCACGATGCCTTTTTCCAGCGCTTCTTCCATTAGTCGCTCGAACAGAGCGCGGGCGTGCTCGTCGCTTTCGCTGTCCGACAGTTCGAGCAGCACGGTTTGCGCGTGAGGCTCGCCGAACGGATAGCGCAGTTGCGGGAAGTGCCGGCCGACAAGGCGCATCGAAAAATCCGACATCAGCTCGAAGCCGGTGAGCAGTGCTCCGGCGTGATGTTGCGCCATCGAGAGGAAATCGAGCGCGGCATGCGGCGACGCAAGCCCGGCCAGCGCCGTGACGCTCGCGACCGGCGCGGGATGCAGCTTCATGACGGCCGCCGTGATGATGCCGAGCGTGCCTTCCGCGCCGATGAAAAGATCGCGCAGATCGTAGCCCGTGTTGTCCTTGCGCAGCCCGCGCAGGCCGTCCCAGATTTCGCCCTGTGCCGTGACGACTTCGAGCCCGAGACACAGTTCGCGCGTGTTGCCGTAGCGCAGCACGCCGGTGCCGCCGGCGTTCGTCGAAAGGTTGCCGCCGATCGTGCAACTGCCTTCGGCGGCGAGGCTCAGCGGAAACAGCCGCTGCTCCAGCTCGGCGCGCTTCTGGATTTCCGCCAGAACGACGCCCGCTTCGACGGTGACGGTATTGTTGTGCGGATCGACGCCGCGAATGCGATTGAGCCGTTTCAGGCTGATGACCGCCTGTGCGCCGGTGGAGTCGGGCGTGGCGCCGCCGGCGAGCCCGGTATTGCCGCCCTGCGGCACGATCGCGATTCCGTGCTTGCCCGCGAGCCGCACGATGGCGGCGACCTGCTCGGTGTCGGCGGGCAGGAGCACGGCGCACGCGCTGCCGCGATAACGGCGGCGCCAGTCGACGAGATAGGGTTCGGTATCGTGCGCGTCGGTCAGAACGTGTGCCGCGCCGAGCAGATCGGCGCAGGCGTGAACGAAGGCTTGGGAAGCGGTCATGGGCAGAAGTGCGGTGGAGCGTAGTCGACAGTATCGCGCAGGGACGCGGCGCGCGAACCTCGTCCGAATGGCATAGGCCCGCGCGCCGGACGCGTTTTCGTGCTACAAAGCGTCACGTCGGCGCGAAGCGGGCTTCAGAAAAACGAACGAGTCAGCGTTTTTTCGCACGCGCGTGCAAGCGGGCCGCTCGCTTGAACGGCGCGACGTAAGCCAGCGCAAAGGCGAAGAATGCGAGCGCGAGCAGCGCTTCGAGCCAGCCGAGTGTCGCGGACAGGCGCGCGTCGGTCATGCCGCGCACCACGCCTTCGGCGAGATAGAGCAGCACGAGCATCGACGCCCACTGCAGCGTATATACGCTTTTTCGCGCAACGCCCGGCAGCGCGCAGGCGAGCGGCAGCGCCTTGAGCGCAAGCGCCCAGGCGCCGGGGCGCAGCGGCGCGAGCCACAGTTCCCAGAGCAGCGAGAGCGCGATCAGCGCAATGAGGCTCACGAGCGCGCTCCGTGCGTACGCTGCGTTCGGACGTGAGTCGAGAGCGGCGGGTGCGTTCATCGGCGGGGTCAGGCGGAGCGGGCGCCGCGCACGAGATTGAGCGCGGTGCGGGCGAGCCGCGCGCCAAGCGCAACGGCAAGCGCTTTTTCATCGGCGGAGATGCCGTGGCGCTGGTTTTCGTCGCCGCCCGCGCGCGCGTGATGCGAGGCGCCGTAGGGCGTGCCGCCGCTTTGCGTCGTCGTGAGGCGCGACTCCGTGTACGGAATGCCGACGATCATCATGCCGTGATGCAGGAGCGGCAGCATCATCGAGAGCAGGGTGCTTTCCTGGCCGCCGTGCAGGCTGCCGGTGGAAGTGAACACGCTCGCGGGCTTCCCGGCGAGCGCGCCCGACAGCCACTGCGGCGTGGTGCCGTCGAGGAAATACTTGAGCGGCGCCGCCATGTTGCCGAAACGTGTCGGCGAGCCGAGCGCGAGACCCGCGCATTCTTCGAGATCGCGCAATTCCGCGTAAGGCGGGCCGTCGGCGGGAATGTCGGGCTGGCTCGCTTCGCAGACGGCCGAAACCGGCGGCACCGTGCGCACGCGCGCCTGCATGCCGGGCACGCTGTCGACGCCCTGGGCGATCGCGAGCGCAAGCTCGCGGGTCGCGCCGTGGCGGCTGTAATAAAGCACGAGGATGTCGTTCATAAGGCTTTTTTAGTGAACGGCTATTATAGGTATCAGGGTGGGTTTCGTGGCGTGGAGCGTGCTCGGGCGAAATGTGCGAGCGAAGTGAGCCACGCGGGGAGAATGCGTTTGCAGCACATTTCCATCGATCTGGCGGCGGTCAGGCGCCTGGCCGGCTTCGTCGCGCGGCGCATCGGGGAGGACCGCGTGGCGCAGGTGGCCGGCAGTCTCACGTTCACGAGCGTGCTGTCGCTCGTGCCGCTCGCGACCGTCGCGTTCGCGCTTTTCACGGCATTTCCGATCTTCGGTTCGTTTCAGGCGTCGTTGCAGGACTTTCTCGCGGTTCATTTAATGCCGCCGCAGATCAACGACCAGATCTTCAAATATCTGAACCAGTTCGCCTCGAAGGCGAAAGGGCTCACGACCGTCGGCATGATCATCCTGTTCGTGACTTCCGTCATGACGATGATGACCGTCGAGTCCGCGTTCAACGTGATCTGGCGCGTGCGCAAGGCGCGCCCGTTCGCGCAGCGCGTGCTCGTCTACTGGTCGATCATCACGCTCGGGCCCATTCTGTTCGGCTGCAGCCTGTCGATTTCGTCCTACGTGTTCGCGCATTCGGTCGCGTTCGCGGGCTCGCACAACCTGATGCCGCCGATCCTCGAATGGGCGCTGACGGGCGTGTCGCTGCCGCTGACCGTGCTCGCCTTCACGTTCATCTACGTGTACATGCCGAACTGCAAGGTCGAATGGCGCGACGCGCTGGTCGGCGGCCTGATCGCGGCCGTCGCGTTCGAGCTCGGCAAGCGCGGCTTCGGCTCCTACGTGCGCCGCATTCCCACATACACGGCCGTATACGGCGCGTTCGCCGCGCTGCCGGTGTTCCTGCTCTGGGTGTATCTGTGCTGGATGATCGCGCTCGTCGGCGCGATGGTCACGTCCGCGCTGCCCGCGATTCGCACGGGGCAGTATCATCGGCGCGATTTTCCGGGCAGCGACCTGCTGGATGCGCTGGAAATTCTCGCGCGGCTCGTCGAGGCGCGCGACGAGGGCAAGCCCGGCTACACGGCCTTGCATCTCTCGACGATGGCCCGTTGCGATCTCGATACCTCGACGCGTCTGATCGCGCGGCTCGACGCGCTCGGCTGGATCGGCCGGCTGGAGGACTCGCGCATGCCGCGTTACGTGCTGATCGCCAATCCGAATCAGATCACGGTGACGATGCTGTTCGAGCAGTTCGTGATCGATCGCGCCGAACTGGAGTATCAGTTGAAGCTCGACGTCGCGCAGGTGGATTGCGCCGCGCTCATGGATGCGCTCGATAACGAGAAACTGGAGATCACGCTCGGTTCGCTGATCGCGGCGCGGGCGTCGGCGCTGACGCATGCGCGCCTGCGCGAGGCGCCGCACGCGCCGATCCCGCAGCAAACGGCCTAAGCGTCAAAGTGAAATCTTGCCGGTGCAGATGTCCTTGAACATCACCCAGTCGCCCATCAGGCTGTAGACCGGATGGCGAAACGTGGCCGGACGATTCTTCTCGAAGAAGAAATGGCCGACCCACGCGAAGCCGTAGCCGCAGATGACGGCCGCGGGCAGCCAGAGCCAGTCGCCGGTCGCGATCGCCATCGCGAGGCAGCCGATCACGCCGAGCGAGCCCAGGAAATGCAGCCTGCGCGAGACCAGATTGCGATGTTCATCCAGATAGTAGGGATAGAACTCGGCGAAGTTCGCGAAATGTTCTCCGTGTGCGGTGTGCGCCATGACGGCCTCCCTGTCGATGCCCGCTGGTGTCGTGCCATGCGCCACGCGCCTGGCGGACGATTTCTCCAGCAAGATTCATTCTGCGACCGCGCGGCGCGCCGTGCAAGCGCGCGCAATCGGTGCGGTCGGAGCGCAGTCAGCGCGGCGGCGTGTGCGTCCGGGCGCAATCGAGCGCAAAAGCGAACAGCGCATCGAGCGTCGCGTCCGGCTGTTCGGACATGAGCGCGTGGCCCGCATCGAGTTCGACGGTCTGCACTTTCGCCCCGGCTTTCCTCAAGGCCTCGACGACTGGCCGGGCGGCGCGCGGCGGCGTCATCATGTCGCGCGTGCCGCTCACGACGCACACCGGGCAGCGCACGGCGGCAGCGCGCTCGAGTGCATCGGCGTAATGGGTGCACGCGCTGAAATCGGTATGGAAGAGCTGCGCTTCGCCGACGAGGCTCACGCGTTCCATCAGCCGCTGGTTCATGCCTTGCAGCCAGAAGCCGGGCGCGGGACTCGACGGCTTCGCGGCGATGGTCGAATGCGACCACTGGTTCACCATGGCGATCGCTTCGGGTTCGTGTTCGCGGGCGGCGTCGAGGAGCGTGTCGGAGACGGTCATCGGCGCGGCGGTCGCGAGCAGCGCGAGTCCCATGGCGCGCGCCGGATGGCGGGCCGCGGCGTCGAGCGCGATCAGCGAGCCCATGCTGTGACCGACGAAGACGGCATTCGGCACCGGCGCGGCGTCGAGCACGCCGATCATCCAGTCGGCGAGGGCGCCGATCGTGGAGAGCGCCGGTCCCTCGCTGCGTCCGTGGCCCGGCAGATCGAGCGCCAGCACGCCGAAGCCATGATGCGCGAAATAGCGCGTCTGCAACGCCCAGACACTGTGATCGTGCTCGGCGCCGTGAATGAACACGATGGCGGGCCGCGCGGCGTCGAAGGGCTTGCCGCCGGTATAGGCATAGGCGGCGCGGCCGTTCAGATCGAGCATCATGCGCGGCTCCCGAGCGGTGCGGCAGCGCCCGCGTCCGGGCTCTCGGCGGCTTTCTGAGCCGCTTTCAGTCCGCGTTTGAGATCGTCGATGAGATCGTCGGGGTCTTCCAGTCCGATCGACAGGCGAATGCGCCCCGGCCCGATGTCCGCGGCGGCGAGCGCGGCGGCATCCATGCGGAAATGCGTGGTCGAGGCGGGATGGATGACGAGCGAGCGCGCATCGCCGACATTCGCCAGATGCGAGAACAGCGTGAGCGTCTCGATGAAGCGCCGCGCCGCCGGCACGCCGCCCTTGAGATCGAAGCTGAACACCGCGCCTGCGCCGCGCGGCAGCAGCCGTTCGGCGAGCGCGTGATCGCGATGGCTCGGCAATTCGGGATAGGCGACGCCCTCGACCGCGGCGGACGTGAGCAGGAAATCGATCACTTTGCGCGTATTCGCGACGTGCCGGTCCATGCGCAAGGGCAGCGTCTCGATGCCTTGCAGCAACTGCCACGCGGCCTGCGGATGCAGACACGCGCCGAAATCGCGCAGGCCCTCGCGCCGGGCGCGCAACAGAAACGGCGCGACGGTGCTTTCTTCGGCGAACACCATGCCGTGAAAGCCGTCGTACGGTTCGGTGAACTCGGGAAAATGTCCGCTCGCGGCGAAGTCGAACGTGCCGCCGTCGACGAGCACGCCGCCGATCGTCGTGCCGTGGCCGCCGAGGAACTTGGTCGCCGAGTGATACACGAGGTCCGCGCCGTGCTCGAACGGGCGCAGCAGGTAGGGCGTCGTGAAAGTGGAATCGACGAGCAGCGGCACGCCGTGACCGTGCGCGATCTCGGCGACGCCCGCGATATCGAGCACGTCGAGCCCCGGATTGCCGAGCGTTTCGCCGAAAAACAGCCGCGTTTGCGGCCGCGCCGCCGCGCGCCACGCGTCGAGATCGTGCGGCGGCACGAAGGTCGTCTCGATGCCGAAGCGCCGCAGCGTGTAATGCAGCAGATTGTGCGAACCGCCGTAGAGCGCGCTCGACGCGACGATGTGCGAGCCCGCGCCCATCAGCGTGGCGATCGCGAGATGCAGCGCCGCCTGGCCGCTCGCGGTGCCGATCGCGCCGGCGCCGCCTTCGAGCGCGGCCACGCGCTCCTCGAACACCGCGACGGTCGGGTTCGAGATGCGCGAGTACACGTGACCCGAGCGCTCCATGTTGAAGAGCGCGGCGGCGTGATCCGTGTCGCGGAAGGTGAACGACGTGGTCTGATAAATGGGCGTCGCGCGGGCGCCGGTGACGGGATCGGGCGCGGCGCCCGCGTGCAGCGCGAGCGTGTCGAAACGGTTGGCTGGCATCGTTGGAGGCCGGCGCGCGCGGCGGCGCCGGCGGGCGGCGGAAATGAGGGTCAATCATCGTAACATCGCAGGCGCGCGCCCAAACTTAGGGCGAACGCTTGGCCGCGGAACCCGCGCAAAGCCTTGTCCGTTCGGCCGATGCGGGCGGATCGCCGGTCCGTCCGGCTTTCCTTTTGCGGGTCTTTCCGATAGCATCGACCCATGGTTTCATCAACCTTTGTATCATCAATCTTTCGGCATCAGCACAGGCATTTCGCGAGGAGACAGTCATGCGAGTCAGCGACATTCTGAAGGTGAAGGGCAACACGCTGTTCACCGTGACACCCGATACGCCGCTCGCCGACGCAGTCGACACGATGGCGGCGCACGACATCGGCTCGCTCGTCGTGATGGAGTACGGCGACCTGGTCGGCATGCTGACCTTCCGCGAGATCATCGTGACCCTGCGCGACAACGGCGGCTCGGTCGGCGCCACGACCATCCGCAAGATCATGGACGACCATCCGCTCACCTGCACGCCGGAAACGGACGTCAACGAAGTGCGCCGCATGATGCTCGAGCATCACGTGCGGTATCTGCCGGTCATGGAAAAGCGCCAGTTGATGGGCGTGATCTCGTTCTACGACGTCGCGAAGGCGGTCGTGGAAGAGCAGGGCTTCGAGAATCGCATGTTGAAGGCGTATATCCGCGACTGGCCCGAGCAGCAGGAAGAGGCGCGTTGATCATTCAACGGTTGCCGCGAGGCCAGATGCTTCGCGGCAGCGCCGACATCATGCTCGCCGTCCGAAATCGACTCTGATTCTTCATCCGCAGCGCGCCCGACCGGCGCGTTTTTTTTCGCCCGGCCTAAGGGTTGCGGTCGCAGCGGTTGCGATCGAAGCACGCGCAAGACGCGCACTGGTTTTGCGGCCGGCACCGAACATCGAACACCTGAAAAGACATGAGTGACAATCCCCCGCGCGCGCAGTCGCGCGCTTCCCGACGTGCCCACGCAGAAGGCGAGAGCCAGTTCCGCCTGATGCGCGAGCGCCGTTTCGCGCCTTTTTTCTGGACGCAGTTTCTCGGCGCGATGAACGACAACGTCTTCAAAGTGGGCTTCACGTCGCTGGTGACGTTTCAGGCCGCGCGTTTCTCCGGCGTCGATCCGAAAACCGCCGCGTTTCTCATCTCTGCGATTTTCATCGTGCCGTTCGTGCTGTTCTCAGCGACTTCCGGCCAGATCGCCGACAAATACGACAAAGCCGTGCTCGCGCGCCTCGTGAAGAGTTTCGAGATCGTCGTGATGCTGATCGGCGGCGCGGGCTTCGTGCTGCACAGCGCACCGCTGCTCTACGCGTGCACGTTCCTGATGGGCGTGCATTCGACCGTCTTCGGGCCGGTGAAATACGCCTATCTGCCGCAGCATCTCGATTCGACGGAACTCGTTGGCGGCAACGGGCTCGTCGAGATGGGCACGTTCGTCGCGATTCTGATCGGCACGATCATCGGCGGGGCGGCGGCGGGCGCGTCCGAACACGGCGCGATGCTGCTCGCGGCCGCGTGCTTCGCGTTCGCGGTGATCGGACGCGTCGCGTCGGCGTTCGTGCCGAAGTCGGAGGCGTCGCAGCCGGACTTGCGCATCAACTGGAATCCGTTCTCGGAGACGTGGCGCAATCTCCGGCTCGCGAAGGCCGACCGCACCGTGTTCCTGAGCCTGCTCGGCATCTCGTGGCTGTGGTTCGTCGGCGCGACCTTTCTTACGTCGTTTTTCAATTTCGCGAAGGACGTGCTGTCCGCCAGCCCCGATGTCGTGACGATCCTCCTCGCGACGTTCTCCATCGGCATCGGCACGGGCTCGCTCCTGTGCGAGCGGCTGTCGAAGCGCCGCGTCGAGATCGGGCTCGTGCCGCTCGGCTCCATCGGCATCAGCGTGTTCGCGATCGATCTGTTCTTCGCGAGTCACCGCGTTGCGCCGGCACCGCATCTGCTCGGCGTGCAGGAATTTCTGCTCGCGCTGCCGCACTGGCGCATTCTCGCGGACCTGTTTCTGCTCGCGATGTTCGGCGGCTTCTACAGCGTGCCGCTCTACGCGCTCATTCAGGCGCGCAGCCAGCCGACGCATCGCGCGCGCATCATCGCCGCGAACAACATCCTCAACTCGTTCTTCATGATCGTCTCGGCGCTGCTGGCGCTCGCGCTCACGTCGTTCGGCATCGGCATTCCAGGCCTGTTCCTGACGACGGCGCTGCTCAACATCGTGGTCGCCGTCTACATCTACTCGCTTGTGCCGGAGTTTCTGCTGCGCTTTATCGCGTGGATGCTGGTGCATACGTTCTATCGCATCCGCCTCGTCGATGCAGAGCGCATTCCGTCGCATGGCGCGGCCGTGCTCGTCTGCAATCACGTGAGTTTCGTCGATGCGGTCGTGATCATGGCCGAGAGCCCGCGGCCGATTCGCTTCGTGATGGATCACCGCATCTTCCGCACGCCGGTCGTCGGCTGGATGTTCCGGCACGTGAAGGCGATTCCGATCGCGCCCGCGCACGAGGACGCCGCGATGCTCGAACGCGCCTACGCGGCATGCACACGGGCGCTGCAGGAGGGCGACCTGATCTGCATCTTCCCCGAGGGCAAGCTCACGCGCACGGGCGAGATCAATCCGTTCCGGCACGGCATTTCGGAGATTCTGCGACGGCAGGCGGCGCCCGTCGTGCCGATGGCGTTGCGCGGACTGTGGGGCAGCGTGTTCTCGCGTCACGAAGATGCGCAATGGCCGCGTCCGCTTCAGCGCGGCGCGATGACCCGGCTGACGCTCGCCGTCGGGGAACCGATCGCGCCGGAAGAGGCGACGCCGCAGCATCTGCAGGAGGTCGTGTCGGCGCTGCGCGGCGCCCGGCGGTGAACGCGATGGCGCTGGCATAATAGCGGTTTCCCCGACACATTTTTTCAGGTCGACGCTCATGTCCGGCAATACCCTTGGCACGCTCTTCACCGTCACGAACTTCGGCGAGTCGCATGGCCCGGCGATCGGCTGCGTGATCGACGGCTGCCCGCCGGGCATGGCGCTCACGGAAGCCGATATCCAGATCGAACTCGATCGCCGCCGCCCCGGCACGTCGCGGCACGTCACGCAGCGCCAGGAAGCGGATCAGGTCGAGATTCTTTCCGGCGTGTTCGAAGGCGTGACGACCGGCACGCCCATCGCGCTCCTGATCCGCAACACGGATCAGCGCAGCAAGGACTACGGCAACATCGCGCAGACGTTTCGGCCCGGCCACGCGGACTACACCTACCTGCAAAAGTACGGCGTGCGCGACTATCGCGGCGGCGGCCGTTCGTCGGCGCGCCTCACGGCGCCGACCGTCGCGGCGGGCGCGGTCGCGAAGAAGTGGCTGCGCGAGAAGTTCGGGCTGGAAACGCGCGGCTGCATGAGCGCGCTGGGCGAAATCGGCATTCCGTTCGTCGACTGGCGGCATGTGCGTGAAAACCCGTTCTTCTCGCCGAACGCGGAAATCGTGCCGCAACTCGAGGAATACATGGACAACCTGCGCCGCGACGGCGATTCGGTCGGCGCGCGCATCGAGATCGTCGCGAGCGGCGTGCCGGTCGGACTCGGCGAGCCGCTGTACGACCGGCTCGACGCCGACATCGCCCACGCGATGATGGGCCTCAACGCGGTGAAGGCGGTCGAGATCGGCGCGGGCTTCGCGAGCGTCGCGCAACGCGGTTCGCAGCACGGTGACGAAATGTCGCCCGAAGGTTTCGCCACGAACAACGCGGGCGGCATTCTCGGCGGCATTTCGAGCGGGCAGGACATCAAGGTGTCCATCGCGATCAAGCCGACGTCGAGCATCCGTACGCCGCGCCAGTCGATCGACATCGAAGGCGCACCCGCGACCGTCGAGACCTTCGGCCGTCACGATCCGTGCGTGGGCATTCGCGCCACGCCGATCGCCGAGGCGCTGCTCGCGCTGGTGCTGATGGATCACGCGCTGCGTCATCGCGCGCAATGCGGCGACGTGGTGGTCGGCACGCCGAAAATCCCGGCGCAGGCGCCGCGCGGCTAAACGCGCTTCGGCAAAACGCTTCGGGCAAAACAAAGGGCGCCGGTCTTTCGACCCGGCGCCCTTCGTCATTGGCGTTACCGCATCACATGTTCGGATAATTCGGTCCGCCGCCGCCTTCCGGCGTCACCCACACGATGTTCTGCGTCGGATCCTTGATGTCGCAGGTCTTGCAGTGGACGCAATTCTGCGCGTTGATCTGCAGGCGCTCGTTGCCGTCGTCGGACTTGACGAACTCGTACACGGCCGCCGGGCAATAACGGCTTTCCGGTCCGGCGTAAGTGCGCAGGTTGACATTGACCGGCACGCCCGGATCCTTCAGCGTCAGGTGCGCGGGCTGGTTCTCCTCGTGATTCGTGTTCGAGATGAACACCGACGAGAGACGGTCGAACGTGAGCTTGCCGTCGGGCTTCGGATAGACGATCGGCTTGCACTGCGACGCCGGCCTCAACATCTCGTGATCCCAATGCTGATGATGCAGCGTCCAAGGCACGTTGCCGCCCATCACCTTCTGCTCGAGGCCGACCATGAACGTGCCGAGGTACAGGCCCTTGCTCATCCACTGCTTGAAGTTGCGTGCGCGATGCAGTTCGGTCTTGAGCCACGAGGTATCGAAAGCTTCCGGATAGGCGCTCAGTTCGTCGTTCTGACGGCCTGCCTGCACGGCGTCGAACGCGGCTTCGGCGGCCATCTTCCCGGACTTGATCGCTGCGTGGCTGCCCTTGATGCGCGACGCGTTCAGGAAACCCGCATCGTCGCCCGCGAGCGCGCCGCCGGGGAACGCGAGTTTCGGCAACGACATCAGTCCACCCGCCGTGATCGCGCGCGCGCCGTAGGAAATGCGCTTGCCGCCTTCGAGGAACGGGCGGATCGACGGATGCGTCTTGTAGCGCTGGAACTCCTCGAACGGCGACAGATACGGATTCGAATACCCCAGCCCGACGACGAAGCCGACCACCACCTGGTTGTTGTCCATGTGATAGAGGAACGAGCCGCCGTAGGTGTCGGGTTCGAGCGGCCAGCCCGCGGTGTGGATCACGAGCCCCGGCTTGTGCTTGACCGGATCGATCTCCCACAGCTCCTTGATGCCGATGCCGTACACCTGCGGATCGGAATTCCGGTTGAGTTTGAATTTGTCGATCAGCTGACGGCCGAGATGCCCGCGCGCGCCTTCGCAGAAGAGCGTGTATTTCGCGTGCAGTTCCATGCCGAGCTGGAAGTTTTCGGTCGGTTGTCCGTCCTTGCCGACGCCCATGTTGCCCGTGACGACGCCGCGCACGGAGCCGTCGTCGGCGTACAGCACTTCGGCGGCCGGAAAGCCCGGAAAGATTTCGACGCCCAGCGCTTCGGCCTGCTGGCCGAGCCAGCGCGTGACATTGGCGAGCGAAATGACGTAGTTGCCGTGATTCTTGAAGTTGTCGGGAAGCAGCCAGTTCGGCACCTGCTTCGCGTCGTTCTGCGAGAGGAACAGGAAGCGGTCCTCGGTCACTTCGACATCGAGCGGCGCGCCTTTTTCCTTCCAGTCGGGAATCAGTTCCGACAGCCCGCGCGGGTCCATCACCGCGCCGGACAGAATGTGCGCGCCGATCTCGGAGCCTTTCTCCAGCACGCACACGCCGATTTCGACGCCTTTTTCCTCCGCCAGTTGCTTCAACCGGATGGCCGCCGACAAACCGGCTGGTCCGCCGCCGACGATGACGACGTCGTATTCCATCGATTCGCGGGGACCGTATTGCTCGATGAGGCTCGCCGGGGTCATCAATGCTCCTATGTACCGTTAGAATGCCCTTTCGGGATCGCGTATTGTCAGGGAAGGGCAGGCGGGCTGCAACCGACGCTCGCCAATTTAGCACGATCGTACTAATATGGTCGGCGCCTGCGCCATCAGTGCCAACGCGGATAGCGCGAGGCGCGTCCGGTGCGCCATCCGAGGCTGGATCAACCACAGAACAAGGAAGCACAATGGGCCGTTCGATCAACCTGGAAGGGAAGGTCGCGCTGATCACCGGCGCGTCCAGTGGACTCGGCAAGCGTTTCGCGCAAGTGCTGTCGCAGGCGGGCGCCAAGGTCGTGCTCGCGAGCCGCCGCACCGAGCGCCTGAAGGAACTGCGCGCGGAAATCGAGTCGTCGGGAGGCGCGGCGCACGTGGTCGCGCTCGACGTGACGGACTACCAGAGCGTGAAGTCGGCGGTGGCGCATGCCGAAACGGAAGCCGGTACCATCGACATCCTCGTCAATAATTCGGGCGTGTCGACCACCCAGAAGCTGACGGACGTCACGCCGGCCGACTTCGAATTCGTGTTCGGCACGAACGTGCGCGGCGCGTTTTTCGTCGCGCAGGAAGTTGCCAAGCGCATGATCATGCGCGGCAGCAGCGCCGCGAAGCCGGCGTACCGCATCATCAACATCGCGTCGGTGGCCGGTTTGCGCGTGTTCCCGCAGATCGGCCTCTATGCGATGAGCAAGGCCTCCGTCGTGCAGATGACCAAGGCGATGGCGCTCGAATGGGGCCGTCACGGCATCAACGTCAACGCGATCTGCCCGGGTTATATCGACACCGAGATCAATCACCATCACTGGAAAACCGAGCCGGGCCAAAAGCTCGTTTCAATGCTGCCGCGCCGCCGCGTCGGTTCTCCCGAGGATCTCGACGGTCTGCTGCTGCTGCTCGCCGCCGACGAGTCGCAGTTCATGAACGGCTCGGTGATCTCGGCGGACGACGGATTTTCCCTTTGATCAAAAGCCTCCACTGCAAAATCAGACGCAACAAATGACCACCCACAGCGACCTTCACACCGTCTTCGAATTGTCCATGCCGATCCGCTGGGGCGACATGGACGCCTTCGGCCACGTCAACAACACCGTTTATTTCCGTTTCATGGAGCAGGTGCGGATTTCGTGGTTCGAGCAAATCGGCATTGCGGGCGGCAACGGCGAGGGGCAGGGTCCGGTGATCGTGAATGCGTCGATGGAGTTTCTCAAGCAGCTTCATTATCCCGGCGACGTGATCGGCCGGATGTCGGTCGCCAGGCCGGGGCGCAGCAGCTTCGACACGCGCTTCGAGCTGTTTCGCGCGGATGCCCCCGGCGTGCTCTACGCGCGCGGCGCGGCGAAAATCGTGTGGATCGACTACGCGGCCGGCAAGTCGGTGCAGATTCCGGATTTGCTGCGGCGGACCATCGAGGCGGGCGCGCCCGTCGCACTGTAACTGTGCATCGTCACGTGCCGAGCAGGCGCTGCAGCAGTTCAGTGGCGTTGCCCGTGTCGTACTTCCTCATGAGCCTTGCGCGGTAGATATCGACGGTTCGCGGGCTGATGTCGAGTACGCGGCCAATTTGCTTGCTCGTCTTGCCGGTCACGAGCTGCGCTGCGATTTCGCGCTCGCGCGGCGTCAGTTCGATCGCCACGCGCCGCGTCGCGCTCAGGTCCTCGAAGGTCCAGACGCCCGCCGCGTGCGGCGTGGCGCGGTCCAGGGCGCGGCCGGTCACGTGGCACCAGAACAGCTCGCCGTTACTGCGCCTCATGATGCGGTCGTCGCTGTACGTGCCTTCCCTGCTGATATGCGCGGCGATGCGCTCGCCGATGCGCGCGAACTCGTCCGGCGACGGATACAGTACCTCGAACGACTTGCCGATGAGCGCCTCGCGCGCGAAGCCGAAGATCGCGCAGAGCTGTTCGTTGCAGTCCTCTATGCTGCGCTCGCGCGAAAGCACGAGCCCGACAGGCGCGAGATGAAACGCAGTTTGATAATCCAGTGCACGCATGAGCGATCGGGTGCCCGGGCGCCGAGCGATTCGCGGCGAACGCCACCGGGAACCAAACATGCGCGGGCTATGACTTATGTATTTTTGCGTATTGTGCCGGATCGCCTGCACAGCGTACTCTTTTGCCACGCCGAAAGCCCGCTCGACGCCTGCACGACAGCGCCGCAGCGGCTTCAAAGAGCCAATTCCCGGTTGCGAATTCGGTTGATAAATCACATGGAAGGGACATATAGATGAACAAGGTCTATCCCAGCGCGAAAGCGGCGCTCGAGGACATCGTCAAGGACGGGCAGACGTTCGCCGTCGGCGGTTTCGGGCTGTGCGGCATTCCTGAGGCGCTCATCGCCGCGCTGCGCGACACGGGCGTGAAGGACATCACCTGCATCAGCAACAACGCGGGCGTCGACGGCTTCGGCCTGGGTCTGCTGCTCGAGACGCGCCAGATCAAGAAGATGATCTCGTCGTACGTCGGCGAGAACAAGGAGTTCGAACGGCAATATCTCGCTGGCGAACTGGAGCTCGAATTCACGCCGCAAGGCACGCTCGCCGAGAAGCTGCGCGCGGGCGGCGCGGGCATCCCGGCGTTCTTCACCAATACCGGCTACGGCACGGTGATCGCCGACGGCAAGGAAACCCGCCAGTTCGGCGAGAACCATTACGTGCTCGAGCATTCGCTGACGGCGGACGTCGGTATCGTGAAGGCGTGGAAGGCGGACAAGTCCGGCAATCTGATCTATCGCCGCACGGCGCGCAATTTCAACCCGATGTGCGCAATGGCCGGCAAGATCACCGTCGCCGAAGTGGAAGAGATCGTCGAAGTGGGCGAGCTCGATCCGGACCACATCCACACGCCCGGTATCTTCGTGCAGCGCCTCGTGCTGAATGCGAACCCCGAAAAGCGTATCGAACAACGCATCGTCCGCGCGAAAGGAGAGTAATCATGGCTTGGACTCGTGACCAGATGGCCGCGCGCGCGGCGCAGGAACTGCAGGACGGCTTCTATGTGAACCTCGGGATCGGCCTGCCGACGCTCGTCGCCAATCATGTGCCGGACGGCATGGAGGTGTGGCTGCAATCGGAAAACGGTCTGTTGGGCATCGGCCCGTCGCCGTATGAAGACGAAGTGGACGCCGATCTCATCAACGCCGGCAAGCAGACCGTGACCACGTTGCCGGGCTCGTCGATCTTTTCGTCGGCGGATTCGTTCGCGATGATCCGCGGCGGCCACATCAACCTGGCGATCCTCGGCGCGATGCAGATCAGCAAGACGGGCGACCTCGCGAACTGGATGATCCCCGGCAAGATGATCAAGGGCATGGGCGGCGCGATGGATCTGGTCGCCGGCGTGAAGAAGGTCGTCGTGCTGATGGAACACGTCGCCAAGGGCGACCAGCACAAGATTCTCGAAGCGTGCACGCTGCCGCTGACGGGCGTGGGCGTCGTGGATCGCATCATCACGGACCTCGGCGTGATCGACGTCACCGACAACGGGCTCAAGCTCGTCGAACTGGCGGACGGCGTGACGGCCGAGGAAATCCAGCAGAAGACGGGCGCACCGCTCGATGTCAGCGGCGTGAAGTGACACTGAAGTGACGCTGGATTGAAACGTGCGCCGCGTCTGCGGCGCGCACGTAAATAGTAGCGGGCGAGGCTTTCGGGCTTCGCCCGCTTTGTTTTTTGCGCGCATGGCCGCATCTGCGGCGCACTGCCAAGGGATCGTCCGTTCGGCCAACGCCTGCTCGATCCGGCGCGCGGCGCTTTACAATCGACTGGACTCTTGCCACAGGGAACCTCTCATGACCGCACCCATCGTCGTCGAAGCAGTCCAGTCAGACCTGAGCGATCCGCACCAGCGCTTCGTGCAATGCGCGAGTCCCGCGGGCCTGCATCGCATGGCCTATACGGAGTGGGGCGATCCGGCGAATCCGCGCGTGCTGCTCTGCGTGCATGGTCTGACGCGCTCGGGCCGCGACTTCGACAAGCTCGCGCGGGCGTTCGCGCACGATTATCGCGTCGTGTGTCCGGATGTGGTCGGGCGCGGTCTCTCCGACTGGCTCGCCGATTCGCGCTACTACGGCGTGCCGCAGTACGTCGCCGACATGGTCACGCTGATCGCGCGCCTGAACGTGGAGACGGTGGACTGGTTCGGCACGTCGATGGGCGGGCTCATCGGCATGGCGCTCGGCGGCCTGCCCAATACGCCCATCCGCAAGATGCTGCTCAACGACGTCGGGCCGCACATCGAACCGATCGCGCTGACGCGCATCGGCGAATATCTCGGCAAGCCCGCGCGCTTCGCGTCGCTCGACGAAGGCGTGCGCCACGCGGCGGCGCTCGCGGCGTCGTTCGGGCCGCTGACCGACGAGGAGTGGACGGGCATCAACACGCCGCTTCTGCACGAGCGCGACGGCGCATGGGGCTTTCGCTACGACCCGGGCATCGCGACGCCTTTCACGGCGGCAACCGACGAGCAGAACGCCGCCGGAGAAGCGTTCCTGTGGCATTCGCTGGCGTCGATCAGAACGCCGGTGCTGGTCGTGCGCGGCGAGACGTCCGACTTGCTGAGCCGCGAGACGGTCGCGCAGATGATCGAAAAGGGTCAGGCGGTGACGAGCGCGGAGATTCCGGGCACGGGCCACGCGCCGGCGTTTCTTGCGGAGGATCAAATCGCCGTCGCCCGGGGCTTCTTTCTCGGAAATCAGGGCAGCGAGGCATAATATCCGGTTGAGCACCCGGTGCTTTCGCCGGTTTTTTCATTGTTCATCGATCAGGAACACACAATGGCAGTCATTCGTCATCACGTCGGCCCGCGCTTGTCCGAAACCGCGATCCACAACGGCACGGTGTATCTCGCCGGCCAGATCGCCGAAGACACGGACCAGGACATCACCGGCCAGACGCGTGAAGTGCTCGGCCACATCGACCGCTTGCTCGAGGAAGCGAACAGCGACAAGTCGCATCTGCTGTCGGTGCAGATCTACATCTCCGACATGGTGCATTTCGCCGGCATGAACGCCGTGTGGGATTCGTGGGTCGCGCAGGGCAATACGCCGCCTCGCGCCACGGTCGAGTCGAAGCTCGCGAATCCGGCTTGTCTCGTCGAAATCGTGGTGATCGCAGCTCAGCGCGGCTGATTCATCGTTGAGTTCAGCTTCGCGCGCAGTCGCATCATCCGCATGACCGAGACCGTCGTTCCCGCCGAAACCCTGCCCGAGCCGTCCATCGACGACGCGCTCGCGTTCGTGCGCGAGCACGCGAAGGACGCGCGGCTCTCGAACGGCGAACTGCTGGCGGATCATGCCACGGGCACGGCGCGCATCATGCAGACGCTCAACGTCGATTCGCACGCGATCGCGGCGGCGGCGCTCTTTGCGCTTGCTCCGCATCTGGACGATCCCGACAAGGTGATCGCCGAGCGCTTCGGTCCGGAAGTGCAGCGGCTCGTCGGCGATGTGCGCAAGCTGCTGCGGCTCGGTTCCGTCAGCTCGCGCGCGACGCTTCTGGAATTTCCCGACACGCGCGACGCGCAGGCGGCGCGCCGCGCGCAGGTCGAATCGCTGCGCAAGATGCTGCTCGCGTTTGCGCAGGACATCCGCGTCGTGCTGATCCGGCTTGCGTCGCGCGTGCAGACGCTGCGCTATCACGCCGCGCACAAGCTCGATCCGTCGCCGGACGTGCCGCGCGAGACGCTCGAAATCTACGCGCCGCTCGCGAACCGGCTCGGCATCTGGCAACTGAAGTGGGAACTGGAAGATCTCTCGTTCCGCTTCGAAGATCCGGTCACGTACAAGCGCATCGCGAAGCTGCTGGACGAAAAGCGCGTCGAGCGCGAAACCTACGTCACGGAGGCGATCGCGCGCCTGCAGACGGAGCTCGACACTGCGCACATCAAGGCGGAAGTGAGCGGGCGCCCGAAGCACATCTACAGCATCTGGAAGAAGATGCGCGGCAAGCATCTAGACTTCTCCGAGCTGAACGACGTGCGAGCGTTTCGCGTGATCGTCGGCGATATCAAGGACTGCTACACCGTGCTCGGCATCGTGCACAACCTGTGGCAGCCGGTGCCGCGCGAGTTCGACGACTACATTTCGCGCCCCAAGCCCAACGGCTACAAGTCGCTGCATACGGTCGTGATCGGCGACGACGGGCGCGCGTTCGAAGTGCAGATCCGCACGTGGGAGATGCATCAGTTCGCCGAATACGGCGTCGCCGCGCACTGGCGCTACAAGGAAGCGGGCGTGCGCGGCTACGCGGGCCAGGTGACGGCGAGCGAGAAATACGACGAGAAGATCGCGTGGCTGCGCCAGCTTCTCGCCTGGAAGGACGATGTCGAGGGCGAGGGTCCCGGCTGGCAGCAACTGCGCGACGCCACGCTCGACGACGACCACATCTACGTGCTCACGCCGCAGGCGCGCGTGATCGCGTTGCCGCAGGGCGCGACCGCGGTCGATTTCGCGTATCACCTGCACAGCGAACTCGGGCACCGTTGCCGCGGCGCGCGCGTCGACGGCGCGATGGTGCCGCTCAACACGCCGCTGCAGAACGGCCAGACGGTCGAGATCGTCGCGGTGAAGGAGGGCGGGCCGTCGCGCGACTGGCTCAATCCGCAACTCGGTTATCTGCACAGCGCGCGGGCGCGGCAGAAGGTACGCTCGTGGTTCCTCGCCGCGGACGCGGCCGAGAATATCGCGGCAGGCCGGGCGCTCGTCGAAAAAACCTTGCAGCGAGAAGGCAAGACTTCAGTCAGCCTGGAGCAGCTCGCGCTGAAGCTCGGCTTCAAGACGCCCGAAGATCTTTACGCGGTCGTCGCGAAGGAGGAGTTCAGCCTGCGCAACATCGAACAGGCACTCTCCGACACGCCGCCGCCCGAACCCGAACCCGAAGCGCCCGAGCAGTTCGAAAAGCGCAGCAGCGGACAGAGCGTCGCGCATGGCGCATCGACGGGCGTGCTGGTCGTCGGCGTCGATGCGCTGCTCACGCAACTCGCGCGCTGCTGCCGTCCCGCGCCGCCCGACGCGATCGCCGGATTCGTCACGCGCGGCAAAGGCATGTCGGTGCACCGAACCGATTGCGCGACGTTCAAGCGCATGGCGCAGCGCTCGCCCGAGCGCGTGCTGCACACGACCTGGTCCGCGGAAGTGATGAACGGGCGCGGTTCGTCGGTGTATCCGGTGGATCTTTCGGTGGAATCGGCGGACCGGCAGGGTTTGCTGCGCGATATTTCCGAAGTCTTCGCGCGCGAAAAGATCAACGTGGTCGGCGTGAAAAGTCAGAGCCGCAGGAACATCGCGTATATGCAGTTCACCGTGGAAGTGTCGAATGCCGCGCAAATTCAGCGCGCTTGCACGCTGCTCGGTGAAGTGCAGGGCGTGATCCGCGCGTCGCGGCGAACCTGACACCATCCGCTACCATCCGTTAAGCCCGTCTAACGCCTTGATGGCGAAGCGGATTTGGCGTGAAGTTGATCGGATTGGCGAATAAATTTGAATTTTCCGCAGACAAACACTTGCCAAGTTTCGAAACGCTCCATATAATCTCACTTCTTTCAGGCTCGTAGCTCAGCTGGTTAGAGCACCACCTTGACATGGTGGGGGTCGTTGGTTCGAGTCCAATCGAGCCTACCAACGAAAACGAAATTCAGCGAATCTTGGTTCGCGAATTTCAACCGCAACAAGCGCTCAGCGCAAAAGGCACAGAAAATGGCCCGTCGAACGTTGACCGAAACAACTTCGGAGCGACGCTAGTCGAGGACCATATTCGCCTTCTGCCAAATTGTTTCGCGGTATGTGTGAAAAGTGAATGCGGCCCCTCGATAGCGGGGCCGCATTTTTTTTGTCCGCTCGATTTTCACAAATCGAAATAGCGGGGCAGTGCTTAATCGAATTCGCCCGGCATGCGCCGGCGTCCTGGAGAACGATATGGTTTCGGTACGTTTGCCTGATGGGTCGGTCCGTCAATACGACCACCCGGTGACCGTCGCGGAAGTCGCGGCATCGATCGGCGCGGGCCTTGCCAAGGCGGCGCTCGCCGGCAAGCTCAACGGCGAACTCGTCGACACCTCGTTTGTGATCGAGCGCGATTCGTCGCTGGCCATCGTCACCGACAAGGATCCGGAGGGCGTCGATGTCGTGCGCCACTCGACCGCGCACTTGCTGGCCTACGCGGTGAAGGATCTTTTCCCCGAGGCGCAGGTGACCATCGGACCGGTCATCGACAACGGGTTCTACTACGATTTCTCTTACAGCCGTCCGTTCACTCCCGAAGATCTCGAGAAGATCGAAAAGCGCATGCAGGAGCTCGCGAAGAAAGACGAGCCGGTGTCGCGCCGGGTGGTGTCGCGCGACGAAGCCGTCGAGTATTTCAATAGCATCGGCGAGAAGTACAAGGCCGAAATCATCTCGTCGATTCCGGACAGCGACGAAATCAGGCTCTACGGCCACGGCAATTTCATCGATCTGTGCCGCGGCCCGCACGTGCCGTCCACCGGCAAGCTGAAGGTCTTCAAGCTGATGAAGGTCGCGGGCGCGTACTGGCGCGGCGACTCGAAGAACGAACAGCTTCAGCGCATCTACGGCACTGCCTGGACCAAGAAGGAAGATCAGGACGCGTACCTGCACATGCTGGAGGAAGCGGAGAAGCGCGATCACCGCAAGCTCGGCAAGCAGCTCGATCTGTTCCACCTGCAGGACGAAGCGCCGGGTATGGTGTTCTGGCATCCGAAGGGCTGGTCGCTGTGGCAGCAGGTCGAGCAGTACATGCGCCGCCGCGTGAACGAGGCCGGTTATCTCGAGATCAAGACCCCGATGGTCATGGACCGCTCGCTGTGGGAGGCGTCGGGCCACTGGCAGAATTATCGTGAAAACATGTTCACGACCGAGTCGGAAAAGCGCGACTACGCGATCAAGCCGATGAACTGCCCCGGTCACGTTCAGGTGTTCAACCACGGCCTGCGTTCGTACCGCGATCTGCCGCTGCGCTACGCGGAATTCGGTTCGTGCCATCGCAACGAGCCGTCGGGCGCGCTGCACGGGCTGATGCGCGTGCGCGGCTTCGTCCAGGACGATGCGCACATTTTCTGCACCGAAGACCAGTTCATCGCGGAATCGATCGCGTTCAATACGCTCGCGATGAGCGTGTACAAGGATTTCGGGTTCGATCATATCGACATCAAGCTGTCGCTGCGCCCGGAGCAGCGTGCAGGCACCGACGAAACCTGGGATCGCGCGGAACAGGGCTTGCGCGAAGCGCTGACCGCTTGCGGGCTGCAGTGGGAAGAACTCGCGGGCGAAGGCGCGTTTTACGGCCCGAAGATCGAGTACCACATCAAGGACGCGCTCGGCCGGTCGTGGCAATGCGGCACCTTGCAGCTCGACATGGTGCTGCCGGAACGTCTTGGCGCGGAATATGTCGCCGAGGACAACGGCCGCCGCCGTCCGGTGATGCTTCACCGCGCGATCGTCGGCTCGATGGAGCGTTTTCTCGGCATTCTGATCGAGCACCATGCCGGTGCAATGCCGCCGTGGCTCGCGCCGACTCAGGCTGTGGTGCTCAATATTGCCGAGAGTCAGGCAGAATACGCGGCGAATTTGGCCCAATCGTTGCAAAAACAAGGGCTTAGAGTCGAGTGTGATTTGCGCAACGAGAAGATTAGCTATAAAATACGCGAGCACACGCTGCAAAAGGTGCCGTATTTGCTGGTCGTCGGCGACAAAGAGCGTGATGCACAAACCGTGGCCGTGCGTGCTCGTGGCGGTGTCGATCTCGGCGTGATGCCGGTCGACGCATTTCTCGAGCGTCTGCAGCAGGAAGTGCGGGCGTTCAAGTAAGCTACTCGCAGCGCGGCTTGTTTTTTCATTTTTAGAGGAAACGTAACATCGCTACTGATAAGTCGTCACATCGCATCAACGGTGAAATTACTGCACCGGAAGTGCGCTTGGTCGGAGTGGACAACGAACCGCTCGGAATCGTGAAACTGGCCGAGGCGTTCCGCCTGTCGGAGCAGAACGACGTCGATCTAGTCGAAATCGCGCCGCAGGCGGTTCCGCCTGTCTGCCGTCTGATGGACTACGGCAAGTTCAAGTACTCGGAAGCGAAGAAGCAACACGAGGCGAAGCTCAAGCAGAAGATCGTGCAGGTGAAGGAAGTCAAATTCCGCCCCGGCACGGATGACGGTGACTACAACGTCAAGCTGCGCAACCTCACGCGCTTCCTCGAAGACGGCGACAAGACGAAAATCACGTTGCGTTTCCGCGGTCGCGAAATGGCGCACCAGGAAATCGGCATGCGCATGCTCGAACGTCTGAAGACGGATCTGGACGAATACGGCCAGGTCGAGCAGATGCCGAAGATGGAAGGGCGTCAGATGATCATGGTGCTCGCGCCCAAGAAAAAGGGTAAGTAAGCATCGGTAGCAGAGACAGTGGATCGCGCGCCGTCGCAAGGCGGCCGGCGCGGTACTGTCGGAAGTTTCGGGGTGGTGCCGCTTCGGCGGCGCCGCTCATGAAAAGCGGCGGTTCTTCACTGAGCCGTTTGCACACAAGTGGAGCGTGGGTTTCGAAGGGCGGGCAGGGATCCGGGGTGGTATCAGAGGATCAGCCGCACACCCATGACCATCTAATAAACTGGAGTAGTTTCATGCCGAAGATGAAGACCAAGAAGAGCGCTGCGAAGCGCTTCGTGGTGCGTCCGGGCGGTACCGTCAAGCGCGGTCAAGCGTTCAAGCGCCACATTCTTACCAAGAAAACCACCAAGAACAAACGCCATCTGCGTGGCGCTACGGCCGTTCATGATTCCGATCTGAACTCCGTCCGCGCAATGCTGCCGTTCGCCTAACCTCAACTAACACTCCAAGGAGCGCAACATGCCTCGAGTAAAACGTGGGGTTACCGCACGGGCCCGTCACAAGAAGATCATTCGTCTGGCCAAGGGTTACCGCGGCCGTCGCAATAACGTCTATCGCATCGCCAAGCAGGCGGTCATGCGCGCAGGGCAGTACGCCTACCGCGATCGCCGCAACAAGAAGCGTGTGTTCCGCGCACTGTGGATCACGCGTATCAACGCGGCGGTGCGTCAGCACGACATGACCTACAGCGTGTTCATCAACGGCCTGAAGAAGGCTTCGATCGAACTCGACCGCAAGGTGCTGGCTGACATGGCTGTGTTCGACAAGGCTGCTTTTGCTGCGATCGTGAAGCAGGTGAAAGCCGCCGTTGCAGCCTAATTGCGAAATTAGTACTGCGTGGTTTGCCTTCGCGTCGCCGGGTCGTTGACGGCGGCGGGAAGGCAGAAAACGGGGCTCTCACCGAGCCCCGTTTTTGTTGGTCGGACGGTTTTGCACATCCCATGCGCGTCGCCTGGCGTGGATGAGCAAAACCGAACCTCAGTTTGAATTTCGACGTAGAGAAGATGGGATCAATGGATCTGGACCAGATTGTCGCCGACGCGAAAAGCGCCTTTGAACACGCCACCGATGCCACCACGCTCGAAAACGAGAAAGCGCGGTTTCTCGGCAAGTCGGGCGCGCTGACCGAGTTGCTGAAGGGTTTGGGCAAGCTCGACCCGGACGCGAAGAAAACGGAAGGCGCGCGCATCAATCAGGCGAAGCAGCAAGTCGAAGCCGCGCTGAACGCGCGCCGTCAGGCGCTCGCGGATGCGTTGCTGAACCAGCGTCTCGCGGCCGAGGCCATCGACGTGACGCTGCCCGGCCGTGGCGCCGGCGCGGGTACGCTGCATCCGGTGATGCGCACGTGGGAGCGCGTCGAGCAGGTGTTCCGCACCATCGGGTTCGACGTCGCCGACGGTCCCGAAATCGAAACCGACTGGTACAACTTCACCGCGTTGAACAGCCCGGAGAACCATCCGGCGCGCTCGATGCAGGACACGTTCTACGTCGACGGCCGCGACGCCGACGGCCGTCCGCTGCTGCTGCGCACGCACACGAGCCCGATGCAGGTGCGCTACGCGCGCATGAACAAGCCGCCGATCAAGGTGATCGTGCCGGGCCGGACGTATCGCGTGGACAGCGACGCCACCCATTCGCCGATGTTCAATCAGGTCGAAGGCCTGTGGATCGAAGAGAACATCAGCTTCGCGGATCTGAAGGGCGTCTACACCGACTTTCTGAAGAAGTTTTTCGAGCGCGACGACATTCTCGTGCGCTTCCGTCCGTCGTACTTTCCGTTCACGGAGCCGTCGGCCGAGATCGACATGATGTTCGAGCACGGCAAGAACGCGGGCAAATGGCTGGAAATCTCCGGCTCGGGTCAGGTGCATCCGACCGTCATCCGCAACATGGGTCTCGATCCGGAGCGCTATATCGGCTTCGCGTTCGGCAGCGGCCTCGAGCGCCTGACGATGCTGCGCTACGGCGTGCAGGATCTGCGTCTGTTCTTCGAGAACGATCTGCGTTTCCTGCGCCAGTTCGCCTGAAACCATGAGCGCCCGCATCGTCCCGCTGCAGCAAAAAGCCGGACGAGAGACTCCAAACATTTCGAACGTAGACACACATGCAATTCCCTGAATCCTGGCTGCGCAGCTTCGTCGATCCCAAGCTCTCCACGGACGAGCTCGCGCACGCATTGACGATGGCCGGCCTCGAAGTCGAAGACCTGCGCCCGGTCGCCCCGCCGACTGCGAAGATCGTGGTCGGGCAGGTGCTCGAAGTCACGCGCCATCCCAACGCCGACAAGCTCAACGTCTGTCAGGTCGATGCCGGCACGGGCGAGCAGCTGAACATCGTGTGCGGCGCGCCGAACGTGGCGCCGGGCATCAAGGTGCCGGTCGCGCTGATCGGCGCGGTGCTGCCGCCGGCCGAAGCGGGCGGCGAGCCGTTCGCGATCAAGCCGACCAAACTGCGCGGCATCGACAGCCAGGGCATGCTGTGCTCGGCGCGTGAGCTGAAGCTCTCGGAAGATCACAGCGGTCTTCTGATCCTGTCGCCGGACGCGCAGATCGGGCAGGACATCCGCGAGGCGCTCAATCTCGACGACACCGTGTTCGAGATCAAGCTCACGCCGAACAAGGCGGATTGCCTGTCGGTGTTCGGCGTCGCGCGCGAAACCGCGGCGATCACCGGCGCGCCGCTCAAGACGCCCGAGATGCCGGCAGTGGTTGCGAAGCTCGACGAAAAGCTGCCCGTGAAGATTCTCTCGCCCGACCTGTGCGGCCGCTTCTCGGGCCGCGTGATTCGCGGCGTGAACGCGCACGCGAAGACGCCGCAGTGGATGGTCGAGCGGCTCGAGCGCGCGGGCCAGCGCAGCATTTCCGCGCTCGTCGACATCTCGAATTACGTGATGCTCGAACTGGGCCGTCCGTCGCACGTGTTCGATCTCGACAAGATTCACGGCGCGATCGAAGTGCGCTGGGGCAGGAAGGGCGAGTCGCTCAAGCTTCTGAACGGCAACACCGTTGAACTGGACGAAACCGTCGGCGTGATCGCCGATGACCGCCATGTCGAAAGTCTCGCCGGCATCATGGGCGGCGACAGCACGGCCGTGTCGCTCGATACCACCAACATCTATCTCGAAGCCGCCTTCTGGTGGCCGGACGCCATTCGCGGCCGCGCGCGCAAGTACAACTTCTCGACCGATGCGGCGCATCGCTTCGAGCGCGGCGTCGACTTCTCGACGACCGTCGAGCACGTCGAACGCATCTCGCGCCTGATCCTCGATATCTGCGGCGGCGAGGCCGGCCCGGTCGACGATCAGATCGTCAATGTGCCCGAGCGCAAGCCTGTGTCCATGCGCGTGTCGCGCGCGCATCGGATCATCGGCGTGGACATCGGCGCGGAAGAGATCGCGCAGATCTTCACGCGCCTGAACCTCGCGTTCGAACGCGACGGCGACATCTTCAAGGTCACGCCGCCCGCGTATCGCTTCGATATCGAGATCGAGGAAGATCTGATCGAGGAAGTCGCGCGCATCTACGGCTTCGAGAAGATTCCGGCGCGTCCGCCGGTCGCGCGCAGCGAAATGCGGATCACGAACGAAACGCAGCGCTCGATCCATACGTTGCGCCACGCGGTGGCCGCGCGCGACTACTCGGAAACGGTGAACTTCAGTTTCGTCGATGCCGAATGGGAGCAGGATCTCGCCGGCAACGACAACCCGATCCGCCTGCTCAACCCGATCGCGAGCCAGTTGTCGGTGATGCGCTCGACCACTTTCGGCAGCCTGATCGAAGTGCTGCGCTACAACCTGAATCGCCGCGCCGATCGCATTCGCGTGTTCGAGGCGGGCCGCGTGTTTCATCGCGATTCATCGGTGAAGGCGGGCGAACTGACGGTCGAGGGCTTCGCGCAGCCGAAAATGATCGGCGGCCTCGCGTACGGGCCGGCAATCGAAGAGCAATGGGGCGCCGCGTCGCGCAGCGTCGACTTCTTCGACGTGAAGGGTGACGTCGAGGCGCTCTTCGCGCCGGTGGTGCCGCGCTTCGTGAAGGCCGGGCATCCGGCGCTGCATCCGGGACGCAGCGCGCGCATCGAAGTGGCGGGACGCGCGGTCGGCTGGATCGGCGAACTGCATCCGCGCTGGCTGCAGAAATACGACTTGCCGAACGCGCCGATTCTATTCGAAATCGAAGCCGATGCGCTGATGGAACGCGCATTGCCGACGCCTGCCGAAGTGTCGAAATTCCCGCCGGTGCGACGCGATATCGCAGTTGTCGTAGATCAAGACGTGCCGGTTCAGGCACTGCTCGACGAGCTCGAAAACGCCCGCTCGGAACCGGCCTGCAAGCACGTCACAAGGGTTGCGCTTTTCGATGAATTTCGTCCAAAATCAACTACTTCCGGTGGGTTGGGGGCGCACGAGAAAAGTCTTGCCTTCCGTGTAACGTTGCAAGATACTGGCGGCACGCTTCAGGACGAAACGGTCGATACGGCCATCAAAACGCTGGTGGATCGCCTGGCTCGAGTACACGGCGCGCGGTTGCGCGGATAGCCTGCAATTGGCCCGTCCGGCTTAATCGCCAAGTCTTAAACGTGTTGGCGCCGTTTTACTGATATGAACCAAATGAACTCGAGTGATTTCGAAGCCCTTCTTTCGGCGCAGCGCAGCGCCATGACCCGAGATACCACGACTTCGAACGGCGGCGCGTCCGGTGACACGCCGACGCTCACCAAGGCCGAACTGGCCGAGATGCTGTTCGACCATGTCGGTCTGAACAAGCGTGAGGCGAAAGACATGGTCGAAGCTTTCTTCGAAGTCATTCGCGACGCGCTGGAGAGCGGCGAGAGCGTCAAGCTATCCGGTTTCGGCAATTTTCAATTGCGCGACAAGCCTCAGCGTCCGGGCCGCAACCCGAAGACGGGCGAGGCCATTCCCATTGCCGCGCGGCGGGTCGTCACGTTTCATGCAAGTCAGAAGCTGAAGGCGCTGGTCGAAACGGGAGCGGAAACAGATCTCGCACGCTGATCAGTCGATCCGCTGATCTGCAACGGCGCGGCATCGTCGCGCTTGCCGCTCCTGACCACCGCGCTTCAATCGACATCAATAACCACGATGGTTGATCGACGATGGAAAAAGTCGTCTTGCCTCCGATCCCGGCCAAACGTTATTTCACGATTGGCGAAGTCAGCGAACTGTGCGGCGTCAAGCCTCACGTGCTGCGCTATTGGGAACAGGAGTTCACGCAACTGAGGCCGGTGAAGCGGCGGGGCAATCGTCGCTACTATCAGCATCATGAAGTCCTGCTGATCCGGCGTATCCGCGAGTTGCTGTACGAGCAGGGCTTCACGATCAACGGCGCGCGCAACCGGCTCGACTCGCAAGGACGCGCAAGCGCCGACGAAGCCGAGACCGCCGACATGCAGGCCGCGCCGCAAGGTCAGCCGGGCGTCGATGTCGATCAGCTGCGCAAGGACATTCTTCAGGTGATCGATCTGCTCGGCGGCTGAACGCCGTCCGTCCATCCGAGCACGCATCCCACTATGCCGCGATTCATCGCGGCATTTTTTTTGACCGCTCAACGCCCGCGCTGCATGGTGCGCGCGGCGGCAGTACGATAACGGCTTGCTCTTTCTCGTCATCGCGTCGGTCATGTCGGACGCGGTCAGGTCACGTCGATTCAGGAGGGCTTATGCGAGTGCTGCTCGTTGGCGCAACCGGTTTGCTGGGCACGGAGATCAGACGCATTCTCGAACCGCAGCATGAAGTGATCACCGCGAGCCGCAAGGGCTCGGATGTGTCGGTCGATCTGTCGGACAAGGCGAGCATCGTCGCGATGTTCGGCGCGGCGGGCCGGATCGGCGCGGTCGTGTGCGTCGGCGGGGCGGCGAAGTTCGCGCCGCTCGATGCCCTCGGCGACGATGACTACGCGTTCAGCCTCGCGAACAAGCTCATGGGGCAAGTGAATCTCGTGCGCTGCGCAATCGGTCACGTCGATGAAGGCGGGTCCGTCACGTTGACGAGCGGCACACTGGCCCAGCAGCCGACGGTGGGCGGCGCGGCGGTGAGTATCGTGAATGCGGGCGTCGAAGGATTCGCGCGCGCGGCCGCGCTGGAACTCGAAGGCAAGCTGCGCGTGAACGTGGTGAGTCCAGGCTGGGTCTCGGAGACGCTGGCGTCGATGGGCCAGGACCCGTCGCGAGGCATTGCGGCGGCGGACGTCGCCCGAGTCTATAAGCGCGCGATCGACGAGCCGATCACCGGACAGACGCTGCCCGCGGCTAAGACTTGATTGCAGCGCCCAGGCGCCGCTTCGGGCGGACGGCTGCGGTGCTGCCCGCCGCTTTTACGTCGACCGACCAGTAGACGATGCTCGGCCCGACGCCCCAGGGCGGATAGATGCGCCAGTCGCCGGCGCCGTGATGGAAGAAGTACAGCGCGAACCTGGCGCCCGGCTTCGACGCGCTCACGCAGACATAGCGGCTGCCACCGGGATAGATGCGCCCGAAGCGCGTGACGCGCGCGCGGCTCGTCGCTTCGAACCATCTTGCAACTTCCGCGCGCAAGGGGGAGCAGATTCGATCGGAGCAGATGCGCCTCGGCTGCGCGGGCGCGGTGACGGTCAATGGCATTGGGCGCCGATTCTGATGTGTCACGTTAAGACTAGAGCTTAAATCACTGACACACAAGTGTTTTTTTGAGTTTTACGTCTGAATAAACCGTTCCGGCGACGCGGCCGCTGTGCGTTGAAAAAATCGACGCACTACATGCTCAAACCCATCATTGCGGTCGTGCTCGACAGCGCTTCTTCTTCGGCGCGAATCCTGAGCATGGCGTCGGCCAATCGGTAGTACAACTGGGCGCGTTCTTCGAGCAGAGCGGGCGACGCGTTGTGCGGCAACGCATCGTTTGCCATGTCGCCGGCGAGGGCTTGTCCGGCGAAGTAATCTCGCAGCGACATGCCGTAGTTGCTGTTGCCTGGAAATGCGCGCGGATTATTGAGCTTGTTATAGGCCATCGTTTTGGCTCGCCGTCTTGCGTGACGTTCTCTGAAGGACAAAAGAAAAAGGCTCTCGGGCCAGAAGCCGGAGAGCCTTTTTGATTTTGGTCGGGGCGAGAGGATTTGAACCTCCGACCACCTGCACCCCATGCAGGTACGCTACCAGGCTGCGCTACGCCCCGAAAGAACGAAAGTATATCAAAGAGAAACGAATAGTAGAACTGCTGCGATGAATTTCGCGACTCCGCTCAGCAAATTCACTCGCCGCGGCCTCAAAGCGGCAACTCCGATTGCGAGTACGGCGACGTCTGAATCTGCAGGGAATCGTGGCCGCCGCGCGGTCTGCGTTCGCCGTCGAGCGCCAGACGCTGACGCCTGCGAAATCGCCACGCCAGCAGCAAGGACACGGTGCACGGAATCAGATAAGTCAGGACGCGCGCGCTCCAGGCCGTGCGCGAGGCAAGATGGTCATACGGCGTGTGGTCGTTGAAGTTGGCCGACGCGAAGATCATCGTCAACGTGAAGTCGAGCAGCATCGCCATGAAGCAGAGGGCGAAGAAGAGCAGCGCGCCGTTCCACCGCAACGTTCGATGAGTTGCGTTGATCGTGCGGCAAATGAACAGCATCAGGCCGAGCAAAGTCAGACTGAATGCCAGCGGAAGCCAGGGAAAATCCATATCGCGCAACCCTCGCGTGCGAATGACGGGAATGTTCCCGGCGGCGCGCAAGGTGACAATCTGTCGCATCGCGAGCGCCCGAGCCGGGAGCGGACGCGATGATTGCATGCGGCAGATCATGCAAGAATAAGAGTATTCCTAATCGTATTGGCCGATGCAGCTACGGGCCCACGAGGACTCCGGCTACGCGTCCGACAGCGCCTCGGACAGGAAATCGATGAAGGTGCGCACCTTGGTCGTCATGTATTTGCGGCTCGTGTAGACCGCGTACACGGACGGCGCGAAGGCCGTGTAGTCCGGCAGCACGCGCACGAGCGCGCCCGACGCGAGTTCCGGTTCGACGATCCACGCCGGAAAGTACGCAAGGCCGAGCCCGGCGCGCACGAGTTGCAGCGCCATCGACGTATCGTTGGTTTTCAGGACGGCGCGGTTCTTCACGGTGAAGACGCCGTCCGGACCCGTCAGTGTGACCGACTCGATGTTGGTGTAAGTCGGCAGCACCATGCGATGCCGCGCGACGTCGTCCGGATGTCGCAGGTTGCCGTGCAGCTCCAGATACGCGCGCGATCCCGCGAGCACGAACGGCATCTTGCACAGCGGCCGCACGATCAGCGAAGGCGACGGCTCGGACGTCGCGCGCAACGCCATGTCGTAGCCTTCCTCGACCAGATCGACGAAGCGGTTTTCCAGCCGCAGATCGACCAGCACGCCCGGATAACGGGCCTGATACGCGACGAGCAGATCCGCGAACTTGCGGTTCGCGAACCAGCCGGGCGCGGTCACCTTGAGCACGCCCTGCGGCTGCGCGGTCTGCACGCCGACGGCGGATTCGGCCGCCTGAAGAATGTCGAGTGCCTCGCTGCACTGCTCGTAGTACACGCTGCCGGCTTCGGTCAGGCTCAGATGGCGCGTCGTCCGGTTCAGGAGCCGTACGCCCAGCTGGCGTTCGAGATTGGCGACATGTTTGCTCGTCATCGCGGTCGAGATGTCGAGCCGCTCGGCGGCCTTGACGAAGCTGCCGGCTTCGACGACCTCGCGAAACACGCGCAGGCTGGTCAGTGCGTCCATCGATCATTTCCTGTCGGGAAACAAAACGCCAATATTAGCCGGATTTATCGACAGACGATGTCTGCATAGACTCATCGCAATCCACTTTCGAAGGAGTTCGCGATGTCCGCTCAAATCCGTCCGGCAGCGCCTGCCGCGCACGTCACGCCCGCGCTGGCGCCTTACGCGCATGCGCTGCTGCGCATCGTCGCGTCGTATCTGCTGCTGACGCACGCGTGCGCGAAGCTGTTTCATGTGCCGCACATCGCCATGTTCGATGGCCTGCCGTTGTTCTCGCTGCTCGGCGCGGCGGGGATCATCGAACTCGTCGGCGGCGTGCTCGTGCTCGTGGGCTTCTTCGCGCGCGCCGCGGCGTTCGTGCTGTCGGGGGAACTGGCGTTCGCGTATTTCATCGGCCACGCATCACAGGGACACTTCTTCCTGCCGCTGCTGAATCAGGGCGAGCCGGCCGTGCTGCTGTCGTTCGTTTATCTGTTCATCGCGGCGGCGGGGCCGGGCGCGTGGAGTCTCGACGCGCGCCGCTGAATTACTTCGGCCACTCATCGAGTTCGTCATTGAAGAGCGACGCGACGATGCCGCGCAGCCAAACCGTGCGCGCATCGTTATGAAACTTGCGATGCCAGTGCTGCTTCAGATCGAAGCGCGGCAGCGCGAGCGGCGGCTCGGCGAGCGTGATCGACGCATGTTCCGCGACGTACGCAAAGCCGATCGCGTGCGGCACCGTCGCGATGAGATCGGTGCGCGACAGGATGAACGGCAGGCTCATGAAGTGCGGCGTTTCCAGCACCGCGCGGCGCCGCACGCGTTCGCGGTCGAGATAATTTTCCAGCACTTCCTGGCTGCGGCCTTCGGCGCGCACGACCGCGTGGCCGCATGCGAGAAAGTGTTCGAGCGTGAGCGGCTGGTTGGCGAACGGATGATCGCGGCGCATCAGGCAGATGAAGCGGTGCGAAAAGAGCCGCTGCTGAAAGAAGTTGTTGCCGCGCAGATCGGGGAAATAGCCGACGGCGAGATCGATCTCGCCGGCTTCGAGGCCGCGCTCCACATCGCCGTGCGACGCCGACACGGAACGCAGATTCGCATTCGGCGCTTCCTTCGCGAACGCCTGCAACAGACGCGGCAGGAACACGATTTCACCGACATCGGATAGCGCGATCGAAAAAGTCTCGGCGCTCGCGGACGGGTCGAAGTGCTGCCGGTCGAGCAGGCCGCGCTCGATGCGCGCGAGCGCCTCGCGTGCGGCGGGCACGAGCGCGAGCGTGCGCGGCGTCGGTTCCATGCCGCGCGACGTGCGCACGAAGAGCGGGTCGTTGAAGTACTCGCGCAGCCGCGCGAGCGCCGTCGACACGCGCGGCTGGCTCACGCCGAGACGCTCGGCGGCGCGGCTCACGTTGCGCGTTTCCTCGATGGCGACGAGGTACGGGATCAGATTCAGATCGAGGTCGTTCATGGAACCGTGGCGAAGGGCTTTGTTATCGATGGTCGCGCGCGCATCGGCGTCCGTCAACGCAGGACGGCGTCACGTTCAGCCGCGCCGCGCGACCATCTCCGACACGCGCTGCGCCGCTTCCTGAAGCGGTTCCAGAAAGGCCTTCACCATCTGCTTCGCGTTCTTTCGCTGCGCGTTGCCGCTGATGTTCAGCGCCGCGATCACGCGGCCTTGCCGGTCGCGGATCGGCGCGGACATCGAAATCAGGCCTTCTTCCAGTTCCTGATCGACGATCGCCCAGCCCTGGCGGCGCACGACGGCGATCGCTTCCTTGAGCGTGTCTCGATCGACGATGGTGCGCGGCGTGCGCGCGACGAGCGAGCTCGCGTCGAGCGCTTCGTCGAGGCGCGCGTCGTCGAGGGCGGCGAGCAGCACGCGGCCCATCGACGTGCAGAACGCAGGCAGCCGGCTGCCGATCGACAGATTCTGCGTGATGATCTTGTGCGTCGGCACGCGCAGCACGTAGACGATCTCAGCGCCGTTCAGCACGGCCGCCGAGCAACTCTCGTGCACCTGCTCGACAAGATCTTCCATCACCGGCTCGGCGAGATTCCAGAAGGGCATCGAGGTCAGATACGCGAACCCGAGGTCGAGGATCTTCGGCGTCAGCTGAAAGAGCCGCCCGTCCGCTTCCACATAGCCGAGCGACTGCAACGTCAGCAGGATGCGGCGCGCGCCCGCGCGCGTGAGGCCGGTCGCGCCGGCGACGTCCGTCAGCGTCTGCGCGGGGCGGTTCGCATCGAACGAGCGGATCACCGCGAGCCCGCGCGCGAACGACTGCACGTAGGCATCGCCGGGACGCGACTGGGCATCCTGGGGCTCGGCGTCCTGATTGAGCATGGCTGAATTCGTCATAGGGCTAAAAGGGAAAAGCGCGAACCGGCGACCGGAACGAACCGACTCCGTGAAAACCCGCAGTTTGCGCATGCTTCGTTGACACGGCAACGAACGCGGGACTACCATGCCGATGTTCGCTAAACGAATCCATGTTCGCATGACGAACATTTTGAAGCAAGTCTGATTTCGAGCAGGTAAACCCCGAGTTCGGGACGGACGCGCTAGCCAAAGCGGCGTCCAGACTGGAGAAGAACGGCAATGATCAACAAGATTTTCGATTCGCTCGCCTCGGCCGTGGCCGACGTCAACGACGGAGCGACCATCATGATCGGCGGTTTCGGCACGGCGGGCATGCCGTCCGAGCTGATCGACGCGCTCATCGAGCAGGGCGCGCGCGAGCTGACGATCGTCAACAACAATGCCGGCAACGGCGACACGGGCCTCGCCGCCTTGCTCAAGGCGAAGCGCGTGCGCAAGATCCTCTGCTCGTTTCCGCGTCAGACGGACTCGCATGTCTTCGACGCGCTCTATCGCGCGGGCGAAATCGAACTCGAACTCGTGCCGCAGGGCAATCTCGCGGAGCGCATTCGTGCGGCGGGCGCGGGCATTGGCGGCTTCTTCACGCCGACCGGTTACGGCACGAAGCTCGCGGAAGGCAAGGAAACGCGCGTGATCGACGGCAAGCACTACGTGCTGGAAGCGCCGCTGCACGCGGATTTCGCGCTCGTGAAGGCATATAAGGGCGACCGCTGGGGCAATCTGGTCTATCGTAAGACTGCGCGCAACTTCGGCCCGATCATGGCGAGCGCCGCCAAAACGGCGATCGTGCAGGTGTCGAAGGTCGTGCCGCTCGGCGAGCTGGACCCCGAAAACATCGTGACGCCGGGCATCTTCGTGCAGCGCGTCGTGGAAGTGCCGCAAGCCGTGCATCAGGCAGAACTCGCAGCGGAACTCGCAGCTTAAGGAAGAAAAGCCATGAAGAAACTCACTCGTGACGAAATGGCCAAGCGCGTGGCCGCCGATATTCCCGAAGGCGCGTATGTGAACCTGGGCATCGGCGTGCCGACGCTCGTCGCCAATCACCTCGCGGCGGATCGCGAAATTTTCCTGCACAGCGAAAACGGTCTGCTCGGCATGGGCCCGGCGCCCGCGAAGGGTGCCGAAGACGACGAACTCATCAACGCCGGCAAACAGCATGTGACGCTGCTCACGGGCGGCGCGTATTTCCATCACGCGGATTCGTTCGCGATGATGCGCGGCGGTCACCTCGACTTCTGCGTGCTCGGCGCGTTCCAGGTGTCGGCGACCGGCGATCTCGCGAACTGGCACACCGGCGCGCCCGACGCGATTCCGGCCGTCGGCGGCGCAATGGACCTCGCGATCGGCGCGAAACAGGTCTACGTGATGATGGAACTGCTCACGAAGCAAGGCGAAAGCAAGCTGGTCGCACAGTGTTCGTATCCGGTGACGGGCGTGCAGTGCGTCGACCGCGTGTACACGGATCTCGCGGTGTTCGACGTGACGCCGGAAGGCTTCGTCGTGCGCGAAATCGTGGAAGGCCTGTCGTTCGACGAATTGCAGAAGCTGGCGCAAGTGCCGCTTCAATACGCGCCGCTGACCGAAGCTGCCTGAGACCTGAGAGATAAAAGAGAACTGGAGCAACTGATGAAAGAAGCTTTCGTATGTGATGCCATCCGCACGCCGATCGGCCGTTACGGCGGATCGCTGTCCTCCGTGCGCGCCGACGATCTCGGCGCGGTGCCGCTGCGCGCGCTCGTCGAGCGCAACAAGGAAGTGGACTGGGAAGCCGTCGAGGAAGTGATCTTCGGCTGCGCGAATCAGGCGGGCGAAGACAACCGTAACGTCGCGCGCATGTCGGCGCTGCTGGCGGGCTTGCCGGTCGGCACGCCGGGCACGACGGTCAACCGCCTGTGCGGCTCGGGCATGGACGCGATCGGCATTGCGGCGCGCGCGATCAAGTCGGGCGAAACGAGCCTGATGATCGCGGGCGGCATGGAAAGCATGAGCCGCGCGCCGTTCGTGATGGGCAAGGCGACGAGCGCATTTTCGCGTTCCGCCGAGATCCACGACACGACCATCGGCTGGCGTTTCATCAATCCGCTGATGAAGAAGCAGTACGGCGTCGATTCGATGCCCGAAACCGCCGAAAACGTCGCGGACGACTATAAAGTGAGCCGCGCCGATCAGGACGCGTTCGCGCTGCGCAGCCAGCAGAAGGCATCGCGCGCGCAGAAGGACGGCACGCTCGCACAGGAAATCGTCGCCGTGACGATTCCGCAGAAAAAGGGCGACGCGCTCATCGTCGATCACGACGAGCATCCGCGCGAAACCAGCCTCGAAGCGCTCGCGAAGCTGAAGGGCGTCGTGCGCCCGGACGGTTCGGTGACGGCGGGCAACGCGTCGGGCGTGAACGACGGCGCGGTCGCCATGCTGATCGCCGACGAGGAAAGCGCGAAGCGCCATGGCCTCACGCCGCGCGCGCGCATTCTCGGCATCGCGACCGCAGGCGTGCCGCCGCGCGTGATGGGCATCGGGCCCGGTCCGGCGTCGCAGAAGCTGCTTGCGCGTCTTGGCATGACCATCGACCAGATGGATGTGATCGAGCTCAACGAAGCGTTTGCGTCGCAAGGTCTCGCCACGCTGCGCATGCTCGGTGTCGCCGACGACGATTCCCGCGTCAATCCGAACGGCGGCGCGATCGCGCTCGGCCATCCGCTCGGCGCGTCCGGCGCGCGGCTCGTGACGACCGCGAGCTATCAGCTGCAGCGCACCGGCGGCCGCTTCGCGCTGTGCACGATGTGCATCGGCGTGGGCCAGGGCATCGCGATGATCATCGAGCGCGTCTGATTACATGTTCGCATCCACGGGACGTCTCACCGATCTGATCTGCGGCACCGAGGCGGCGAACGCGCTCTGGTCGCCGCGTGCGACCGTGCAGGCGATGCTCGACGTCGAAGCCGCGCTCGCGCGCGCGTCGGCGCTGCACGGCGTGATTCCGCCGGGCGCGGTGGACGCGATCGTCGCCGCGTGCCGGGCCGACAACATCGACGCCGACGCGTTGATGGCCGGCGCGCACGCGGGCGGCAATCTCGCGATTCCGCTCGTCAAGCAACTGACGGCGGCGGTCAAGGCGAACGATGCCGAAGCCGCCAAGTACGTGCACTGGGGCGCGACGAGTCAGGACATCATCGATACCGGCGTCGTGCTGCAACTGCGCGCGGCGCTCGATCTGCTCGATGCCGACTTGCGCGCCCTGTCCGACGCGCTGGTGACAAAGGCGCAGGCGCATCGCGCGACGCCGATGATCGGCCGCACGTGGCTGCAGCAGGCGCTGCCGATCACGCTCGGTCTGAAATTCGCGCAATGGCTCGACGCCCTCACGCGTCATCGCGCGCGTCTCGGCGAGTTGCGCGACCGCGCGCTCGTGCTGCAATTCGGCGGCGCGGCGGGCACGCTCGCCAGTCTGCGCGACAAGGCACTGCCGGTCGCGCAAGCGCTCGCGGACGACCTGAAGCTGAAGCTGCCCGCCTTGCCATGGCACACGCAGCGCGATCGCATCGCTGAAAGCGCGTCGTTTCTCGGCATGCTGACGGGCACGCTCGGCAAGATCGCACGCGACATTTCGCTGATGATGCAGACCGAACTCGGCGAAGTCGCCGAACCGGCCGCGGCAGGCAAGGGCGGTTCGTCGACGATGCCGCACAAGCGCAATCCCGTCGGCTGCGCGGCGGTGCTGACGGCCGCGACGCGCGCGCCGAACCTCGTCGCGACGATCTTCGCGGGCATGGTGCAGGAACACGAGCGCGCGCTCGGCGGCTGGCAGGCCGAATGGGAAGCGCTGCCCGACCTCGCGCGGCTCGCGTCGGGCGCGCTTGCGAGCATGCTGGGCATCGTGCCGGCGTTGGAAATCAACGTCGAACGGCTCGCGCACAACCTCAACGTGACCAACGGCCTCGTGCTCGGTGAAGCGGTGATGCTCGCGCTCGGCGACAAGATCGGCCGCCTCGACGCGCACAAGCTGGTCGAGGGCGCATCGAAGGCGTCGGTGGCGAACGGCACGTCGCTGTTCGACGAACTCGCCGCCGACGAAACCGTCACGCGCCATCTGTCGCACGATCAACTGAAGCAATTGCTCGATCCGGCGAACTACGTCGGTCAGGCGCAGGCGTTCGTGGATGCATCGATCGCAAGCGCAAACTCGAAAGAATAGGAGCCGCAAAAACATGCCTCTCGCCGAAGTAAACGGAACCCGGATTCACTATCGCGTCGATGTCACGGCGGGCGACGACGCCCCGTGGCTCGTGCTGTCGAATTCGCTCGGCGCCGATGTCTCGATGTGGACGCCGAACATCGAGGCGTTCGCGCAGCGCTATCGCGTCGTGCGCTACGACACCCGCGGCCACGGTCATTCGGATGTGCCGCCCGGGCCGTACACGATCGATCAACTGATCGGCGATGTGATCGGACTGATGGATCATCTGAAGATCGAGCGCGCGAACTACTGCGGCCTGTCGATGGGCGGGCTGACCGGCATCGGTCTCGCCGCGCGTCATCCTGCGCGTTTCGCGCGCGTCGTGCTCTCGAACACGGCCGCGCTGATCGGCTCCGACGCCGTGTGGACGCCGCGCGCCGCGAAGGCACGCGAGCCGGGCGGCATGCCCGCGCTCACCGACGCCGTGATCGCGCGCTGGTTCACCGCGCCGTTCATCGAGCGCGAGCAGCTCGAACTCGCGAATATCCGCGACGTGTTCCGCCACACTTCGGGCGACGGCTACGCGTCGAACTGCGAGGCGATCCGCGACGCCGACCTGCGCGGCGAAGCCCGAACGATCACGTTGCCGGTGCTCGTGATCGCGGGCACGCACGATCTGTCGACCACGGCCGAGCAGGGCCGCGAACTGGCGGGTTATATCGGTGGTTCGCGCTACGTCGAACTCGACGCGGCGCATCTGTCGAACATCGAAAAGCGCGACGACTACACGCGCGCCGTCCTCGACTTTCTCGGAGAACAACAATGACCGACGACGAACGCTACGAAGCCGGCATGCGGGTGCGCCGCGCGGTGCTGTCCGACGCGCACGTCGACCGCTCGCTCGAAAACCGCACCGAGCTCACGACCGAATTCCAGAATTTCATCACCCGTTACGCGTGGGGCGAGATCTGGACGCGCGAGGGTTTGCCGCGTCATACGCGCAGCCTTCTCACCATCGCGATGATGGTCGCGCTCAACCGCGGCGAGGAACTCGCGCTGCATTTGCGCGCCGCGAAGAACAACGGCGTGACGCAGGACGAGATCAAGGAAGTGCTGATGCAGACGGCCATCTATTGCGGCGTGCCGGCGGCCAATTCGGCGTTCCATCTCGCGCAGAAGATCTTCGACGAAGAGCAAAAAGCGTAAATCTCGCCGATGCGCCGTGCGGTTCGCGCAAAGCCGTCTTTCGGGAAATCCGGAAGACGGCTTTTTGCTTTCATGCTTCAGAACGCGTAGTACGGGCCGGCGCCCGCGGGCGTCGCGCGGCCCTGGATCGCGGTGAAGACACGCCGGCCGTAGAAGAACGGCAAGCCCCAGTCGAAGAAGCCGCTCGCCGCGCCGGCGAGATTGTCGAAGGCGAAGTTGCCCGTGCCGAACAGCGTCGTCGACGCGGTGACCGTGAAACTGACCGCGCCTTGCGTGCCGACCGGCGAACGGATCGTCGCGGAGAAAGTTTGCGGCGTGGCCGGGCAATACCACACGCCGCACTTGGCGAGCGTCGTCGACGGAAAGAAGACGGCGTTCGATCCGCTGTCGATGAAACTCGAGCCGTACTGGCTGCCGCCAAAATCCGTCGTGACGTAGCCCGTGGCCGAATTCGACGGAAGCACGGTCGCCGAGCCGAGCAGATTGTTCGACTGCGAGCCGATGCCGAAGGTCAGCGTGCCCGTCACCGACGATGCGCCGCTGTCCGGCACGTCCGGCAGCTCGATCAGCACGCCGTTGTTGTCGGTGGCGAAGTTGGCGACCGGATTGGTCACCTGCCGCGCCACCGCCACCGCGCTCGCCGCGCAACCGTCGGCGCCGCAGTCGTAATACCAGCGCGGCATCGCCGAGTTGGAGCAGTTGCTGCCGCAATCGGCGACGAACGGGCCGACGCCGAGAATGCCGTTGCCGCGCAACGACGACGCGCTCAGCATCGGCAGGCCGGACTGGCTGCAGTCCGTCGCGGCGCCGGGCACCGCGCTGTCGGCGATGACCTGCACGGAGGTCGAGGCCGCGACCTGACCGGCGAGCTTCACGTCGGCCTGACGCACCGCGCCCCACGTATAGCCCGAGCCGAACACGGCGCATTCGGCGACGACCGAGTTCGGCGCGCCACCGGCAACGAGCGGAAGCGCGACGGCCGGAGCAAGCGCGGACGCCAGCACGCGCAATCCGTGCGAGCCGGTATCGACCTGAATGTTGTCGACGGTCTGGCACGCGTTCGTGCCGGGCACGCAGATCGTCACGCTCGTTTGCAGCATGTTGCGCGTGCTGGTGGGCGTGCGCGTGACGGTGATCGGCTGGACGTTGGGCGTCGTCGATTGCGTGACGCTCGTGCTGGCGGGGCTCGGGGCCGCGGGCGCACTGGTGTTCGCCGGAGCGCTGGCCGTCGCGGGCGCGCTCGTCTGCGCGGGACTTGCGGGCGCGTTGCCGCCGGAGTCGCTGCCACCGCCGCCGCCACCGCCACCGCAGGCGACCAGGAGCGCGCATAGCAGCATGCAGAGCAGAAGCGCGGGCGAGAAGGAAAAGGGAAGGGCGCGGGATTGCATGTCGGCTCCTATTCGATGTCAGTCGCACTGACGCCCGGCGGCAGCGCGCTCGCGAGCCATGCGCGGCCGCTGAACTCGCGCAGCCGCATGCGGTTTTCGACGACGAGATCGCCCTGCGCGACGCGCGCCGTGTGCAGGCCGGCCGCGCCGATCGTCGCATTCGCGCCCTCCTTGAACGTGTCGAAATAGGCGCCGAGAAGCGACTGGACATTCGGCATCGCGGGCCCGCGCCAGGACACCGCGTAGACCTTGCCGCTCGAATCCACGTATTCACGCACGACGATGCCGCTCGGATCGGTCGTCTCGTGATACTCGACGAGACCGCTCTGCGCCCGATGTATCACGTCGCCGGCCGCGCTGTCCGCGTCGCGCGCGGCGCCGAGTTGCGCGTGGGCAGGCATCGCTGCGACGAGCGAAACTGTGGCCAGCAGACTCGCTATGTAATAAGGATGACTGATTGATTTCATCGCCTATCTCTCCGTTATTTAGGATCATTCGTATATTTTTGAGATGAATTTTATGGTGAAGAATGAGCAAAGCGATAGGGCGATCAGTGTGCTGAGAAAGTGCGTTGAAAATAGCGAGAAGTGGCGACAATCTCCTATGAATCAACGAGTTGGAAGCTGCGCAAGGCTGAATTCCGTATTTTCAAGAATGTCACAATTTGTCAAAATCGAGCTTTCAACAGACGAAAGATTTTCTGGCGCGCGATTGATTGCGTGAAGGCTGTTTTTTAGAACGAAAAGCAGTGTTCAGGTGAACGATCGCAAAAGACGGCGGGGCGCGTTCTTCTCTTTTTGCACGGCACGTCGCCGGACCGGTAAAATACTGGGTTGATCCACGGAAGAACGCCCGTGGCGTAGCGGAAGGACTTTCCAGACATGACAGATTTTCGTGTAACCAAGCGGATGGCTGCGCTTTTCGTGGTGGCCGGAATCGTTGCGGGATGCGGTTCGTCGAATCCCAATGCGTTCAACTACAAGAGCGATCAGCGTTCGAAACAGGTGTCTCTCGCCGTTCCGCCGAATCTGCTCGACGAGGCGGCCGACCAGCGTTCGCTTCCGCCGCAGGGCGGGCAGGCGTCGCTGTCCGATCTGCAGCAGATTCAGAAAGTCGCCCCGAACGCACCCACGGTGGTTCCGCCGGTGTCGGGCATGCGCATTCAGCGCGACGGCGCCGAGCGCTGGCTCGTCGTCGACGGCAAGACGCCCGATCAGGTGTGGCCGCAGATCCGCCGCTTCTGGCAGGAGCAGGGCTTTCTGCTCGTCGTGGACCAGCGCGACAAGGGCGTGATGGAAACCGACTGGAACGAAACCCATCCGCAGATTTCCGACGGCCTGATTCGCGACACGCTCGCCAAGGCGACCGGCAACGCGTATGTCACGGCCGAGCGCAACAAGTACCGCACGCGGCTGGAGCAGGCGCCCGACGGCGGCACGTACGTGTTCATCAGCCAGAAGGGCATGCGCGAAGCGCTTACCGGCGTGAACAACGATTCGAGCCAGTGGCAGGCGCGTCCGAACGATCCGGCGCTCGAGAACGAATATCTGAAGCGCCTGATGTCATCGCTGTCACTGGCGGATCAGCGGCAGGCTTCGGGCGGCGCGACGTCGCTCGACACGCCGGCCGTGGCCGGCGCCGCGCGCACCGCGCCTGGCGCCGCGCCCAAGGGCGGCGATGCGAAGGCCGCCGCGGTTGCCGCGCAGAACGTCGCGAACTCGGGCAACACGCCGATCAGAAACGAAGTCGTGCCCGAGGCCGAGTCGTCGCAACTGACCTTGCCGGAAGCCTACGATCGCGCGTGGCTGCGCGTGGGCATCGCGCTCGATCGCGCGAACTTCACGGTGGACGACCGCGACCGCGCGAAGGGCGTGTACTACGTGCGCTACGTGGATCCGACCGACAAGACATCGGCGCAGCAGGGCTTCTGGAGCCAGGTGTTCCACGGCCGCAAGGAAATGAAGGCGAAGCAGTATCAGATCAACGTGCGCGCGCTGACCGAACAGCAGACGCGCGTGGCGATCGTCGACGACAAAGGCCAGGTCGATGCCTCGCCGCAGGCCCGTCAGATCATGGCGCTGCTCGCCGATCAGATCAGCTGAACGCGTCTTTTTCGCGGCGCAGTTCCGTACAAACCGCCTCCTTCGCGAGGCGGTTTTTTATTGCCCGTTCGCGGCGAATGCCTTGCGCGCAAACGATCGCTTTTGCCACGCACGCTAATGCGACTCTCGCAATCGAATTGCGCAGACAATTCTTTTTATCGCGAAATGTGCGCAAAAGCTTATAGGAAACGGTCGCGTGGACAGTACATTGCATCAATGGCGCGATGCACGGCAGTCGATAAATTCGAGCGCGGCTGATCGGGCGCGTTGCACGGAACACACTGACGATTGGTTCGCTTCATGCGAACCCCGATGGCCCCGTCGCCTATCCTCGTAGGGCGACGGTTTTTGCCCGCGTTTCCACCGAAACGCGGGCTTTTTCTTGTGCGCGCGAAACGCTGCAATTTCGGCGCCGCGCGGCGCGGGCGGTTATGCTCCTGCTTTCGTCTTTTCATCGAATACAGGAGAACGCTCATGTCGGAAGTTGCGGTCGTCGCTATCTTGGTGGCCAAGCCGGGCCGGGAAGAAGAGCTGAGGCAAGTGCTCGAAGCCAACGTCGCGCCGACGAGAAAGGAGGCGGGCGCGCTGCAGTACGACCTGCACCGCGACATCAAAGAGCCGCGCCGCTTCATCTTCTTCGAGCGCTGGGAAAGTGAAGCCGCGCTCGACGAGCACGGCCGGTCCGCGCATATTCAGGCGTTCCGCGCGAAGTCGCCGGAACTCTGCGAGCACGCCGAGGTGCATCGCGCGGGCAAGATCCTCTGAAGCTAAGCGCGTCAGTGCGTCTCGTGCGGGACGTCGAGGATCAGGATGATGGTCCAGTCGGCGTCGCCGTCGTGATGATACTGGCGCTCCGCCACGATGAACGGCTGCTGCTTGCCCGCCGGCCCGAGAAAGAGCACGTCGCCTTCCATCGGCAGGCACTCGACCGGCGGCAGCGCCAGATACTCGTCCTTGTTCGCATTGCGCGGCATCAGTTTTTCGATTTTGCGCGATGCCGCTTCGGTCCATTCGATATCGAGCTGGATGTTGCTCATGCTGTCGTTCGCACGGTGAGTGCGCTCCACGGTTGAATCGTTAAAAAGACGATGCGCAATGTAGCACACGCCATGCTCGATCCATGATGCGCCTCCCATGAAAAAACGGCCCGAAGGCCGTTTCTCCCGCTGCGCGCGACGCGCTCAGATTTCCTCGTAAAGCGGCAGCGTCAGAAACTCGGTGAACTGCGCCGACGTCGACATTTCCTCGAAAATCTTCGCCGCGCGTTCATACGGTTTCGTGTCGGCGCCCGCCGCACTGACGGCCTGCCTGACCTTTTCCAGTTCGTCGATGGTGATCTCGCGCGCCATTGCCGCCGTGACCTTGCGGCCGTCGTCGAGCGTGCCCTTCGGCGAGCGGATCCATTGCCACACTTGCGAGCGCGAGATTTCCGCGGTCGCGGCGTCTTCCATCAGATTGTGGATCGGCACGCAGCCATTGCCCGCGAGCCACGAGCCGAGGTAGTGGATGCCGACGTTGATATTGTTGCGCAGGCCCGCCTCGGTGATCGGCGCTTCCGGGCGGAAGTCGAGCAGGTCGTGCGCGGTCACCTGCACGTCGGGACGCTGCTTGTCGATCTGGTTCGGACGCTCGCCCAGCACCTTGACGAACTCTTCCATCGCGAGCGGTACGAGGCCCGGATGCGCGACCCAGCCGCCGTCGTAGCCGTCGGTGGCGTCGCGCGCCTTGTCGGAGCGCACGCCGGCCATCGCGCGGTCGTTCGCGGCCGGATCGTTCTTGATCGGGATCAGCGCGGCCATGCCGCCGATCGCCGGCGCATGACGCTTGTGGCACGTCTTCAACAGTTCGAGCGCGTAGGCGCGCATGAACGGCACGGTCATCGTGATCTGCGAGCGGTCGGCGAGACAGAAGTCCGGATCGTTCTTGAACTTTTTGATAGCCGAGAAGATGTAGTCCCAGCGGCCCGCGTTGAGGCCGGAACTGTGCTCGCGCAGCTCATACAGGATTTCGTCCATCTCGAATGCGGCGAGAATCGTCTCGACGAGCACCGTCGCGCGAATCGTGCCGCGCGCAATGCCGACGCCTTCCTGCGCCGCGATGAAGATGTCGTTCCACAGGCGCGCTTCGAGATGGCTTTCCATCTTCGGCAGATAAAAGTACGGGCCGCTGCCGCGCGCGATCAGTTCCTTCGCGTTGTGGAAGAGAAAGAGCGCGAAATCGAAAATGCCGCCCGACACGCGCTGGCCGTCCACGGTGACGTGCTTCTCGTCCAGATGCCAGCCGCGCGGACGCACGATCAGCGTCGCGGTCTTGTCGTTGAGCCTGTACGACTTGCCGTTCTGTTCGAGCGAAATCGTGCGGCGCACCGCTTCCTTGAGATTGATCTGGCCGACGATCTGGTTGTCCCAGTTCGGCGCGTTCGAATCCTCGAAATCGGTCATGTACGAATCCGCGCCGGAGTTGAGCGCGTTGATGATCATCTTGCGCTCGACCGGACCCGTGATCTCGACGCGTCGGCACTGCAGATCCTTCGGCAGCGGCGCGACTTTCCAGTCGCCTTCGCGGATCGACTTCGTCGCGTCGAGGAACGTCGGACGCTCGCCCGCGTCGAGGCGCTTCGTGCGCTCCACGCGCGCGGCGAGCAGTTCCTGGCGGCGCGGCTCGAACTGGCGATGCAGTTTCGCGACGAGTTCGAGCGCCTCGGGGCAGAGGATGGCGTCGTAGCCGGGTTTGATCGCGGCGGCGATGGCCATGCCTTGCGGAAGCGAGAGCGCATTTGACGATTGCGTCATGTTTTTTCTCCTTGGTCGGTCAGACGGTTTTGCTAGTGGTTTTGCTTGCCTTGCGGCTGCGCGAAACGCCGGCCGCTTGCGCGCCGCGGCTTTCGACGAAAGCGATGAGTTCGGCCATGCCGCGCCCGCGGCCGTGCGGCGCGACGCCGAGTTCTTCCATGGGCAGCGCGGCGCGGTCGATCCAGAAAGTCGTGTAGCCGAACCATGTCGCGCCGGCGATGTTCCAGCCGTTCGCCGAGACGAACACGATGTCGCGCGCCGCCGCGCCGAATGCGCGCGTGCCGAGTTCGTAGGCGGCGCGTGCGGGCTGATAGGCGCGCACGGCATCGACCGACAGAACGTGATCGAACAGGCCGCTCATGCCGGCGCTTTTCACGGCGATGTCGAGCATCGGCGGCGTGCCGTTCGACAGAATCGCCAGCGGAAGGCCCTGGCCGTCGCGCAAGGACTTCAGCGCGGGAACGGTGTCGGGGAAGGCGGAGAGGCACGCGTATTCGTCCATCAGCCGCTTTTCGGCGCTCGCGCTCAGCGCGTCGGCGAGTTTCAGGCGCGCGGCGGCATGACGCAGCGCATCGATCGTGATGTTCCAGAACGGCACGTAATGCGCGCCCGCCGGATCGGCGAGCGTGCGCAGCTGCGTGTACTCGATCTGCTTGCGACGCCAGAGCTTCGAGAGCGCGTCGCCGCGTCCGGGAAAAAGCTGCTCGGCCGCCGCGACGACCGAGTGGACGTCGAAGAGCGTGCCGTAGGCGTCGAAAATGACTGCGCGAGGAGGTCTGGACAATTCGATGGACGATGCGTGTGTCGTTATGGCCGACATAGCCGTGCACTCCGTTTAGAGGTCGGGATCGATTGTATTCGTGATCAGAGTGATGGAAAAAGCACTGCAGCATCACTTGATCTTTTACTTTTTAATACCTAATCTGTGCACAAACTCCTCGACTGACGACGAACACGCATGGATCGATTCAAGCAGATAGAAACGTTCGCCGCGGTCGCCGCGAAGGGCAGCTTGTCGGCGGCGGCGCAGGCGGAAGGCATTGCGCCTGCGGTGATCGGGCGCAGGCTCGATGCGCTGGAGGAGCGCCTCGGCGTGAAGCTGCTCGTGCGCACGACGCGCAGGATCACGCTCACGTTCGAGGGCTCGGCGTTTCTCGAGGACTGTCAGCGCATCATCAACGACATGCAGAACGCCGAGGCGAGCGTGTCGGCGGGCGGCGTGAAGGCGAGCGGGCATTTGCGCGTGTCGGCGCCGGCCGGCTTCGGGCGGCGTCACGTCGCCTCGCTCGTGCCGAGATTCACCGCGCAGCACCCGGATGTGTCCGTGAGCCTCGATCTGACCGACCGCATGGTCGATCTCGTCAACGAAGGCTTCGATTGCGCCGTGCGGCTGGGCGAATTGCCCGACTCGTCGCTCGTCTCGCTCAAGCTCGGCGAGAACCGGCGCGTGTGCGTCGCGTCGCCCGACTATCTCGCGAGACGCGGCGAGCCCGCCGATCTCGCGGCGCTCGCGCATCACAATTGCCTGGCGCTCGGTGCGTCGGCGAATCAGCAGCGCGGCTGGATGTTTCAGCAGGACGGCAAGGTCGTGACGATCAAGGTCGCGGGCACGATGGAATGCTCGGACGGCGCCGTGCTGCACGAGTGGTGCCTGGAAGGGCGCGGCCTCGCGTGGCGCTCGTGGTGGGAAGTCGGCGAGGATATCGGCGCGGGCCGGCTCGTGAGCGTGCTGGACGCATTCGCCGCGCCGCCGATCGGCATTCACGCGGTGTTTCCGCAGCGAAGACATTTGCCGTTGCGCGTGCGATTGTTTCTCGATCTGCTCAAGCATACGTACGACGCTCCGGGATATTGGGGAGACTAGCGGGATCGAAAAAATGCGGAGTCCTATGCAAAGGCGTGATCAAACCCGGCGAGCGGGCGGCGCGCACACCGGCACACGGAAATTCCCTGCGTTCCGATCCCCTTACTACAATGGAAGCACGCATCCACGTAACGGAGAGGACGCCATGTTCAAGCACATCCTGGTGCCGACCGACGGCTCCGAGCTGTCGCAGAAGGCCATCGACGGCGCGATCGATCTCGCGCAATCCGTTTGCGCGCGCATCACGGCTTACGCGTGCCTGCCGCAATACCCGTATTCACCTTTCGCCGATGTCGCCGTCGAGCCGCCCGACGACTTCCACGCCCGCGCCGAAAACGAAGCGCGCGAGCATCTGCGCGCGGTCGAACGCGCCGCGCAGAACGCCGGCGTGCCGTGCGACAGCGTGACGAGCATCGACGCCGCGCCGTACATCGGGATCATCGAAGCGGCGGAGCAGAACGGCTGCGACGTCATCCTGATGGCCTCGCACGGGCGTCGCGGACTCGGCAGCCTGCTTATCGGCAGCGAAACGCAGCGCGTGCTCACGCACACCAAGATTCCCGTCATCGTGTATCGCTGAAGTCAAACGGAAGCGCGCCGCCTGCTTGCGCGATGCGCTTTCGTCTGAGCGGCAGCCGCGACGCGCTTCTCGCGAAACGCGCCACGGCCGCCGCTTTTACCGCTCTCCCTGATTCAACCTGCCGGGCCTGTCGTCAGGCCACTTTCTTGTCGAAGAACTGCTCGTCTTCGGTCGAGCCGTGCAGCGCCGTCGTCGATGCATCGCGCTCGACGGTTTGCGTGACCGCGTCGAAATAACCCGTGCCCACTTCGCGCTGATGCTTGACCGCCGTGAAGCCCTTGTCGGCGGCGGCGAACTCGGCCTGCTGCAACTCGACGAACGCGCTCATCTGCGAACGGGCGTAGCCGTGCGCGAGGTTGAACATCGAGTAGTTCAGCGCGTGGAAGCCCGCGAGCGTGATGAACTGGAACTTGTAGCCCATCGCGCCCAGCTCGCGCTGGAATTTGGCGATGGTCGCGTCGTCGAGATTCTTCTTCCAGTTGAACGACGGCGAGCAGTTGTACGACAGCATCTTGTCCGGGAACTGCTTGTGGATCGCCTCGGCGAATTTCTTCGCGTATTCCAGATCCGGCTTGCCGGTTTCGCACCACACGAGATCGGCGTAAGGCGCGTAGGCGAGCCCGCGCGACACCGCCTGCTCGAGTCCCGGACGCGTGCGGAAGAAGCCTTCCACGGTGCGCTCGCCAGTGAGGAACGGGCGGTCGTTGTCGTCGATGTCGGACGTCACGAGATCGGCGGCTTCGGCGTCCGTGCGCGCGATGACGAGCGTCGGCGTGCCGCAGACGTCGGCCGCCAGGCGCGCGGCCGTGAGTTTCGCGATGTTCTCGCGCGTCGGCACGAGAACCTTGCCGCCCATGTGGCCGCACTTCTTCACCGATGCCAGCTGATCCTCGAAGTGCACGCCCGCGGCGCCGGCTTCGATCATCGACTTCATCAGTTCGAAGGCGTTGAGCACGCCGCCGAAGCCTGCTTCGGCATCGGCGACGATCGGCGCGAAATAGTCGATGTAGCCTTCGTCGCCCGGATTCTTGCCTTCCGACCATTGAATCTGATCGGCGCGCGTGAGCGTGTTGTTGATGCGCTTCACGACGAGCGGCACCGAGTTCGCCGGATACAGCGACTGATCCGGATACATTTCGCCCGCGACGTTCGCGTCGCCGGCCACCTGCCAGCCCGACAGATAGATTGCCTTGAGACCGGCCTTGACCTGTTGCATCGCCTGATTGCCGGTCAGCGCGCCGAGCGCGTTGACGAACGGCTCTTCATGAATCGACGCCCACAGCCGCTGTGCGCCGCGTCGCGCGAGCGAATGCTCGACCGCCACCGAGCCGCGCAGACGCACGACATCGTCCGCCGAATAGCTGCGCTTCACGCCCTTCCAGCGCGGATCCGTTTCCCATTGCTGCTGGAGTTGCTGTGCTTGTTCCTGACGTGAGGTCATGGCGTTTCTCCTGGAGACTGGACTGAACGACGAATCGTGAATCGATCTTCGATGACTCGAGCTCCGATGCGCGCCGGATTTCGGCTGCCTGCATTTGCTCAACTCTTATATAAGAGTCTAGGCAAACGAGTCTCGGCGAAACACCCCTTGGCGGTACTTTTATGGATTAATTTTATCGTTATTATTCAATGCAATAGATGGTTTATTCCGTATTGTGGAATGACTTTCTTCATCTTGCAACGGGTTTGTTTGTGCCGCGCAGCACATCTTTTGCGACGCAAAAGAGCGTTGCACATCGTGAAATTCTGACGGCGGGCGAAAAAAAACCGATGCGCGAGGCATCGGTTTTTCTGAAGCGAGTGCGAAAGCGGTGTTTGAAACCGCTTTCTGCTGCGCCTGACTGCTGCGCTTAGCTGCCGCGGCGCGGTGCGCGCGGGCCGTCGTTACGGCGTGCGCTGTAACCGTCGCGCTGGCCGAAGCCGCCTTCGCTGCGGTTGCCGCCGCGATAGCCGCCTTCGCTGTTGCCGCCACGATAGCCGCCTTCGCGCGAGCCGGCGTTCGACTTGTTGCCGAAGCCGCTGCCGCTGCCGTTGCCCGCGCCGTAGCCGCGACCGCTGCTGCTGCCGCCGCCGTTACCGCCGAAGCGACGGCCGCCGCTGCCGCCGTTGCCCGGACGGCCACGGCCGCCGCCGAAACCGCCCTTGGGCGGCGACTTGCGCGGCTCGAAGCCCGCGACGACGTTCACCGGCAGCGGATTGCGCACGAAGCGCTCGATACGCTTGAGTGCGCCCATCTCGGCGTAGTGCACGAGGCTCACGGCGGTGCCGCTGCGGCCCGCGCGGCCCGTACGGCCGATGCGGTGCACGTAGTCTTCCGCGAACTTCGGCAGGTCGTAGTTGAAGACGTGCGTGATGCCCGGAATATCGATACCGCGCGCAGCGACGTCGGTGGCCACGAGCACGCGCACACGGCGCTCGCGCAGTGCGCGGATGGTGCGATTGCGCGCGCCTTGCGGCAAATCGCCGTGCAGTGCGGCGGATTCGAAGCCCGCGTCGGCGAGACGATTGGCGATGAGGTCCGCGTCGCTCTTCGTCGCGGTGAAGACGATCGCCTGATCCAGACCGGAGTCGCGCAGCAGGTGATCGAGCAGACGGTCCTTGTGATCGCGGTCGTCGACGTAATGCACGGTCTGCGCGATGTTGCCGCTCGCTTCCAGCTTCTGCACGATCTCGATGCGTTCCGGATCCTTCAGCAGGCGGCCGGTCAGCGACGCGATCTTGCCGTCGATGGTTGCGGAGAACAGCAGCGTCTGGCGCGAGGCGGGCGTCGCGTCGACGATCTTTTCGATGTCGTCGATGAAGCCCATGTCCAGCATGCGGTCGGCTTCGTCGAGCACGAGCATGTTCAGGTTCGACAGATCAATGCGGCCGCGCTCGAGGTGATCGATCAGACGGCCCGGCGTCGCGACGAGAATCTCCGGATTCTTCGCGAGCAGCATCAACTGCTGGCCATATGCGACACCGCCGAGAATGCTGACGGTGCGCAGGCGGCGCAGATGCTTGCCGTACGTGGTCGCGGCGGTGGAAACCTGCATCGCGAGTTCGCGCGTCGGCGTGAGCACCAGCAGGAGCGGGCGCGCAACCGGCTGCGGGCGGCGGCCGCGGGCGGCGTTCGCATCACGCGGCGGGCGCGGCTGCTGCGCTTCCAGCTTCTGCAATTGCGAGAATTTTTCGATGGCGGGCAGCATGAACGCCGCCGTCTTGCCCGAACCGGTCGGGCTCGAGACGAGCAGATCGCGGCCGGCGAGCGCGGCGGGAATCGCGCGCTGCTGCACGGGCGTCGGGGCTTCGTAGCCCGCGGCGGTCAACGCGGACACGATGTCGTCGGACAGGCCGAGCGATTCGAAAGTGGGGCCGGCGGGCTTGGTGGTGGCCGGCGTGTCGATAGTGGGCGTGATGCCGATTTCTGCTGCGAGGTTTTCCAACGGGCTGGCGGTGAAGCTCGAAGTCATGTCGATCCTTGAAACGGGAAATAAGGCGTCGGCGCCAATCGGCATACCCAAGTCGTTGGATTCAGCGAGCGAAGAAACAGCGAGCAAATCGAAAAACGGGGGTCACTCGCGCGAACGTGCGGCGAGTATTTTTGTTAGAAGCTGTATCGGATACGGCAGGCCCAGTGTTGCGATGGGCGCTGACGTCAGCCTGATGCATGACGGGCCGCGGAACATTCTGCGCGCAAACTTCAGCGCAACGGCCTAGCAGGGAGGGGACAGTTTCTAAACTGGATTGGAGCGAAACGCTACTGAGCGCCTTGCTGCGCGTGGCTTTGCTGAAAAAGCTCGCAACTCGCGGTCGGGCACTGAATTGCAAGTATATCGGAATTTGCTGCACCGCGCCACATTTTGACGCATGACCGCGCCAACTCCGGGCATCGGAGGGCGCGGCAATGCGTCGTGCGCTTCATGCCGGGGAGCGGCTGCCCCGATCACGCCCGCTCAGGCGGTTTCGCCGCGCTTGAGCGTGTCGACGAGTTCGACATAGCGCGCCTTGGCGTCGTCGGCGGGGGTGCCCTTGAGCGCTTCCCACGCTTCGTATTTGTATTTCCCGGCGATGTCCGTGAAGCCGGGCTTCTCGCCCTGCACGTCGCCGGCGCTCGCCTGCTTGAACAGCGCGTAGAGCCGCAGCAGCGTGAGGTTGCCGGGGCGTTCCGGCAGTTGGGTCACATCGGCCTGGGCCTGCGCGAATTGCTGATCGATATCGGTCATGCGTGCTCCGTTCTTGTGGATATATTGGCGCGGACGATCTTAGCAAGCGCGCCGCGCGCGGCGGCTCGAGGCTTTCCTCCAAACGAGGACGGCTTCCAGAAGCGGGTCGCTTCGGTACGGCGTCGGTCCATGCGCGTCGACGGCGCGAATCCGGCGCAGGTCCCGCATTACAATACCGGCTATGACACGCACCGTTCTGCTCGCCCTCGACACCTCGACGGAGTTCTGCTCAGTCGCGCTCCTGCTCGCCGATTCCGCTTCCGTTCCCGTTTCCGTTGCCGATCCCGCCGGTGATACCGCTTCGGCCGTTCGATCCGCCGCCGCGCCCCAATACGCGAACGGCGACACGCGTGTCTGGTTCCGCCACGAGGCGACCGGCGCGGTTTCGAGCACGCGGCTTTTGCCCGCCGTGCGCGAACTCTTCGACGAAGCCGGCCTCGCGCTCGCCGACTGCGCCGCGATCGCATTCGGCGCCGGCCCCGGGTCGTTCACCGGTCTGCGCACGGCCACCGGCGTCGCGCAGGGACTCGCGTTCGGCCTGAACGTGCCGGTGGTTCCGGTGAGCACGCTGCTCGCCTGCGCGGAAGCGGCGCGACTTCACGATCCGTCGTTGCCGCCGCGCGTGCTCGCGGCGCTCGACGCGCGCATGGACGAGGTCTACTGGGCCGACTACGAATTCGATGCCGCCACCGGCGACTGGCGCACGCTGCATCCCGCATCGCTCGATGCGCCCCACGCGCTGCCGCTGCCCGATGCGCCGTTCGCGCTCGCGGGCAACGCGGCCGCCGCGTTCGCCGAGCGTCTGCCGGCGCTGGCCGCCGCCGCGCATGTCGATCGCGAGGCGCTGCCGCACGCGCTGCCGGTCGCGCTGATCGGTCTGCGGGCATGGCGGGCCGGGCGCACGGTCGCACCCGAGCACGCGGCGCCCGATTACGTGCGCGACAAGGTCGCCCAGACCACGGCGGAGCGCATGCAGGCACGCGAGGAGGCGTTGCGGTGAGCGGCGTGCTGCTGGCGGACCGGTATCTGACGTCGATGACCGAAGCCGATCTCGACGAAGTCGCCACCGTCGAAAAGCTCGCCTACGAATTCCCCTGGAGCCGCGGCAATTTTCAGGATTCGCTGCGCAACGGCTACTACGGCGTCTGTCTGCGGCACGTGACCGGCACGTTGATCGGCTATTGCGTGCTGATGCCCGTCGTCGACGAGATGCATCTGCTCAATCTGTGTGTCGCGCCGTCCGCGCAGCGCGCGGGCGCCGGTCTCACGCTGCTGCGCGAAGCGGTGCGCCTCACGCGCGCCGAAAAACTCGATGGCGTCTTGCTCGAAGTGCGGCCGTCGAATCCGCGCGCCATCCAGCTTTACGAGCGCTTCGGCTTCGTTGCCATCGGGCGTCGCAAGAACTATTACCCCGCGCGGCATCGTTCGCGCGAGGACGCAATCGTCATGCGTCTGTCGTTTTCGAAGGAGAGTGCGCATGGCGCTTGATGAATCGCTGATCGAAGAACTCGGAATCGGGCCGATGTGGGTGCGGCGGCAGGCAACGTCCACAGCGCCGTCCGGCGTGCTGGTTGCCGAGGCGCCTCTCGTTGAAGCGTTGGCCGTCGAAGCGTCGGTTGCAGAGGCGCCTCTGGTCGAGGCGCCGGTGACCGAAGCGCCCGCGCGGGTGAAAACGGTCAGGGCGGCAGAAACGGTCAAAGCGATGGAACCGTCCCGCGAACCGCCCGGCGCGGCGCGAGACGCATCACCCGATTTCGATGCGCCGCCGCTCGACGCCTACGACGATCTCCCGTGGACCGACGACATACCCGTCCACGCCGAACCCGCCATCGCGCAAGCGCCGGACGACATCCACACGCTCGACTGGGACGCGCTCGCCGCGCGCGTCGCCGATTGCCAGCGCTGCCGCCTGTGCGAGCGGCGCACGAACACGGTCTTCGGCGTCGGCGACCGCGAAGCCGACTGGATGCTCATCGGCGAGGCGCCGGGCGAAAACGAGGACAAGCAGGGCGAGCCGTTCGTCGGCCAGGCGGGCAAGCTGCTCGACAACATGCTGCGCGCGCTCGCGCTGTCGCGGCAATCGAACGTGTATATCGCGAACGTGATCAAGTGCCGGCCGCCCGGCAACCGCAATCCCGAACTCGATGAAGTCGCGCGCTGCGAGCCCTATCTGCAACGACAGGTCGAACTCGTGAAGCCAAAGGTGATCGTCGCGATGGGCCGCTTCGCCGCGCAAAGCCTGCTCAAGAACGAAGCCAGCATCGCGTCGATGCGCGGCCGCGTGCACGCGTATCGCGGCGTGCCGGTCATCGTCACATATCACCCGGCTTACCTGCTGCGCAGCCTGCAGGACAAGGCGAAGGCCTGGGCCGATCTCAGCCTCGCACGCACGACCTACCGCGACGCGCTCGCGGCGCTCGGAGTCGAGCAGGGAGCGGAGCAGGGCGGCAACTGATGAGCGCCCGGGCGAACGAGCTCGCGCGTCTCGTCGATCGTTTCGGCGACGCCACCGTCCGCGATCTCGCCTGGCTGCTGTTTGCACCTGATCTGTTGCGGGAAGGCAGCGACGGCGTCGCGCTGGCGCGTCCGTGCGCGTCGCCGGCCGAGCGCGATGCGACGCTCGCCTGGCTGGCATCGCTCGATGCCGCGCCGCAAGCGCTGCACGATCACGCGCGCAATCCTAAATTCACGCGCCTGGGCATCTACGCCGAAAGCCTGCTTCGATACTTCCTCGCGCACGGGCCGGCGGCGCGCCTCATCGCGGCGAACGTGCCGTTGCGGCGTCAGCGGCGCACCATCGGCGAATGCGATTTCCTGCTCGAAGCGGCAAACGGCGAGCGGCTGCACTGGGAACTGGCGGTGAAGTTCTATCTGCATATCGGCGATGGCGATGGCGATGGCGATGCCGATGCCGATGCCGACGCGTCACGCCTGTCGCGCGCGGCGAGCCTCGCGGACTACGTCGGCCCGAACCTTCAGGACCGCTTCGACCTTAAGCACGTGCGGCTCATCACGCATCAGCTCGCGCTGACCTCGCGCGCAGAGTTTGCCGGGCTCGGCTTCGAAGGGCCGTGGCAGGCGCAGTTGTACGTCAAAGGCCGGCTTTTCTATCACGGACTGCAAGGCGACCGCGTCGCGCCGGCGCCCGAGATCGGCGACGACCACTTGCGCGGATGGTGGCTGACGGCCTCCGAATGGCGCGCGGCGCACAGCGACGCCGCCGGCGGCGAGCGCGCGTGGGTCGTGCAGCCGCGCATGGCCTGGCTCGCGTCGCGCCGGCTCGATGCGGCGGCCGCGGAATCGCTCGTGGCTGAGTCGAATGCAATCGGCGCGCGTCTGGAAGGCGCCCCCGCGCCGACGATGATCGCCGCCTACGTGCGCGACGAGCCGGGCGGGTGGATCGAGGAATCGCGCGGTTTCATCGTCCCGGACGACTGGCCCGGGCGGGCGCGCGCGTTCGCTGCGTCGGCGGCCGTCCCGGCGTCCGCGCCGCCGGTCTGATCAGCCCGCGCCGCTCACCACCAGCGGAAGAAGTGATGCACCGGCCCGACGCCATGTCCGACGTCGAGTTGCACGCTCGCCTCGATCGCGCCGGTGAGATAGCGTTTGGCCTCGGCGGTGGCGGACGCGAGATCGCCAGTTTGCGGAATCAGCGCCGCGATCGCCGACGACAGCGTGCAGCCCGTGCCGTGCGTGTTCCTGACCGGCACGCGCGCGCCGCCGAGCCTGAGCGAGCCGCCCGCTTCGATGAGCCAGTCGGGACTGTCGGAAGAGTCGAGATGGCCGCCCTTCATCAGCACGGCCTGCGCGCCGAGCGCGCGCAACGCTTCGCCCTGGCGGACCATCGCGTCTTCGTCCGCGGCGCATTCGCTGCCGAGCAGCGCCGCCGCTTCGGGCAGATTCGGCGTGACGAGCGTCGCGAGCGGCAGCAATTCGTCGCGCAGCGCGGCGACCGCTTCCGGCGCGAGCAGCGCGTGATGACTCTTCGAAATCATCACGGTGTCGAGCACGACGTGCTTCGGCCGATGACGCCGCAACGCATCGGCGACGGCGCGCACGATGCCGGCGTTCGCCAGCATGCCGATCTTCACCGCGTCGATGCGGATGTCGTCGAATACGGCGTCGAGCTGCGCCGTGATGAACGACGGCTCCGGCGCATGGACCGCCGTCACGCCGCGCGTGTTCTGCGCGGTGAGCGCCGTGATCACGCTCGCACCGTATGCGCCGAGCGCGGAAAAGGCCTTGAGGTCGGCCTGGATGCCCGCGCCGCCGCCCGAGTCGGAACCGGCGATCGTGAGCACATTGGGAATGGATTTCGTGGCGGCCATGGAGTTTTCAGGTTTGAGCGCGCGTGATTGTCGCGCGCAGCGCCGCGGCGGCATCGCGCGGATTCGCCGCCTTGCAGATCGCGGATACGACGGCGAGTCCGGCGGGCTTCGCGCGCATCACGTCGGCGGCGTTGTGCGCCTGGATGCCGCCGATCGCGACGGTCGGCAAGTGCGTGGCGGCGCGCATCGCCGCGAAGCCGTCGATGCCGCACGGCGCGGACGCGTCGGTTTTGGTCGGCGTGGCGTAGAGCGGGCCCGCGCCGAGATAGTCGACGATGCCCGCGAGCCCGGCGGCGTCCGCGGTCTCGGCGAGGTTCGACACCGACAGCCCGATCAGCGCATCGGGCCCGAGCAAACGCCGCGCGGCCTCGGCGGGCAGATCGCGCTGGCCGACGTGCACGCCGTCGGCGCCGGCGGCAAGCGCCACATCCACATGATCGTTGATGACGAAAGGCACGCCGTGCGCGCGCGTGATCGGAACAAGTTCGCGCGCGAGTTCGAACCACGCGCGTTTGTGCCATTCGGGCGCGCGCAATTGCACGAGCGTCACGCCGCCTTCGAGCGCCGCGCGCGCGACGGCGAGCGCGGCGTCATGTCCGCCGCACTGCACCGGATCGAGCACGAGATAGAGCGAGAGATCGAACGAGGCGCGCATGGTCAGCCGGACACGACATCGCGCTGCACGAGCGTCTTGTCGAAGGTTTCGTGATCGAGCGACGCGAGCCTGTCGAGATAGGCGACGGCGAAGCTGCCGGGCAGGGCGGCGTCGCGCGCGGCGAGTTCGCCCGCGATGGTCGAATACGCGATGGCCGCGACGGTCGCGGACCAGAACGCGTCGCGCTCCGGCGCCGCGCCGACGAACGCCGCGACGCTTGCGGACAGCGCGCAGCCGACGCCGGTCACGCGCGTCATCAGCGGCGTTCCGTTGGACAGCGCGACAACCCGTTTGCCGTCGGTGACGTAATCGGTCGCGCCCGTCACCGCGACCACGGCCTGCGTCTCCAGCGCGAGAACCTGCGCGGCATCGAGCGCGGCGTCGGTGGCGGCGGTGCTGTCGACGCCCCGTGCGCTCGCCGCGCCGCCGGACAGACTGATGATCTCCGACGCGTTGCCGCGAATCACCGCCGGCCTGGCGTCGAGCAATTCGAGCGCGAATTCCGTGCGGAACGCGAGCGGCCCGACCGCGACCGGATCGAGCACCCACGGCTTGCCGGCGCCGTTGGCGGCGTCGACCGCGGCGCGGATGGCGCGCGTCTGCGGCACGTCGAGCGTGCCGAGATTGACGGACAGCGCGCTCGCGATCGGCGCGAATTCGCCGACTTCCTCGCGCGCGACGACCATCGCCGGCGCGGCGCCGATGGCGAGCAGCACGTTCGCGGTGAAGTTGGTGACGACGAGATTCGTCAGGCAGTGCACGAGCGGCGCGCGCTCGCGCACGCGGGTGACGAACGAAAAGAGATCGGCGGCGGACATGATGGGTATGGGTCGAAGCGGAGCGCGCGGCGGATCAGTGCCGCGCTTCGCCGATCAGCGCGACGGAGTCGAACGCGCGCTGATTGGCCTGATGCCGTCGCATCACGAAGTACATCATCAGGCAGACGAAGGAGCCGAACAGCACGATGACGAACTGGATCGGCACATCGAGCCACACGAGCACCGCGTACAGACACAGCATGACGAGCACGGAAAGGTTCTCGTTGAAGTTCTGCACGGCGATGGAATGCCCGGCGGACAGCAGCACGTGGCCGCGATGCTGGAGCAGCGCGTTCATCGGGACGACGAAGAAGCCCGACAGGCCGCCGACGACCATCAGGAACACATAGGCGATCAGCAGATAGCCGGGAAAGTGCATCTTGCCGAAGTAGATGCCCCAGTGCGCGGGAAAGAGATGGCGCGTGTAGAAGGCCATCAGCATCACGGCGATTCCCATGAGGATGCCCACCGGCAACACGCTCAGCGAACGCTTGAGCGGCACGCGCGCTGCCGCGAGCACCGCGCCGGCCGCGACGCCGACCGCGATCACCGCCTGCAGGATGGCGGCCTGCGAAAGCGTCATGCCGAGCGACACCTCGGCCCACTTCAGCACGATGAACTGCAGCGTTGCGCCCGCGCCCCAGAACAAGGTCGTGACGGCGAGCGAGATCTGCCCGAGCTTGTCGCGCCAGAGCACGAGGAAGCAGTCGGCGAAATCGGTGATGAGCTTGAGCGGCCGCGTTTCCTGTTTCGGATAGCGCGCGCCGGTGTCGGGAATGCGCAGGTTGAATATTGCGGCGATCACGTACATCAGCATGATGACGAGCATTGCGGCTTCCGCGGGCGTGTTGATGCGCGGAATGTGCAGCGACATCAGATGACTCGCGATATGCGGGCTGATGAGCGCGCCGCCCATCACGGTGCCGAGAATGATCGAGCCGACCGTGGTGCCTTCGATCCAGCCGTTCGCCGCGACCAGTCGGTCGGCGGGCAGCAGTTCGGTGAGAATGCCGTATTTCGCCGGCGAATAAGCCGCCGCGCCGAAACCCACGATGCCGTACGCGAGCAGCGGATGCGCGCCGAAGAGCATGGTGACGCAGCCGACCACCTTGATGGAATTGGTCACGAACATCACGTGACCTTTGGGCCGGGAATCCGCGAAAGCCCCGACGAACGCCGCGAGAATCACATAGGAGAGGACGAAGAACAGCTTGAGCAGCGGCGTCATCCAGTTCGGGGCGTGGAGATCTTTGAGCAGTGCAATGGCAGCGATCAGGAGCGCGTTATCGGCCAGCGACGAGAAAAACTGCGCGGCCATGATGGTGTAAAAACCTTTTTTCATCTGATCCGAAGCTTTCCTCACTGCGGGTGATCCGCCCCGGGCACTCGTGGTGCACTCGGGCTTATGCCTTTCGAAATGGGTTGTGCGCACGGCTTTATAACACGAAAATAGGCACATTCTGACTAGCAGTAATCTCGATGACGTGCGAAATGGCACGCTCGTCCATGGGATTCCTCATAAGATACTGATTCACAAGGCGTCCCGTTCGCCGCAGCACGACGCCTCCCGCTGTCGTATGCTGGCCGTTCCGAACGCTCTCACTGCAATTCCACCACACGCTCATGCCGCGCCCCCTTTCTGCAACAATCCATACCGCCGCACTCGCCAACAACCTGGCCATTGCGCGCAAGTACGCACCGAAATCCAAGATCTGGGCCGTCGTCAAGGCCAATGCTTATGGCCACGGTCTTGCCCGGGCGTTCCCCGGATTGCGCGCGACGGACGGCTTTGGCCTTCTCGACCTCGAAGAAGCCGCGAAGTTGCGTGAATTGGGCTGGGCCGGGCCGATTCTTCTGCTCGAAGGCTTTTTCCGTCCGACCGATATCGACGTAATCGACCGCTACAGCCTGACCACGGCCGTGCACTGCGACGAGCAGTTGCGCATGCTGGAGATGGCGCGCCTGTCGAAACCGGTGAACATTCAGCTGAAGATGAACAGCGGCATGAACCGCCTGGGCTACACGCCGGAGCGCTATCGCGCGGCGTGGGAGAGGGCGCGCGCCGTGCAGGGCGTCGGGCAGATCACGCTCATGACCCATTTTTCCGATGCCGACGGCCCGCGCGGCATCGCGCATCAGCTGGAAGCGTTCGAGCGCGGCGCGGAGGGCATCGCGGGCGCGCGCAGCCTGGCGAACTCGGCGGCGGTGCTGTGGCATCCCGACTCACATGTCGACTGGGTGCGTCCGGGCATCATGCTGTACGGCGCGTCGCCGTCCGGTGTGACCGCCGACATCGCCGGTATCGGTCTCAAGCCCGCCATGACGCTGCATTCCGAACTGATCGCCGTGCAGACGGTGCCGGCGGGACACAGCATCGGCTACGGCTCGACCTTCACGGCGGGCAAGCCGATGCGCATCGGCGTGGTGGCGTGCGGCTACGCGGACGGCTATCCGCGCGTGGCGCCGGAAGGCACGCCGGTGATCGTCGACGGCGTGCGCACGAAGCTCGTCGGCCGCGTGTCGATGGACATGCTCACCGTCGACCTCACGCCATGCCCGAACGCGGGCATCGGTTCGCGCGTCGAGCTGTGGGGCACGCATCTGCCGATCGACGACGTGGCGAGCTCGGCCGGCACGATCGGCTACGAACTCATGTGCGCGATCGCCCAGCGCGTGCCGGTGCGCGCCGAATGATGCAGGACTTTGCGTCCGCGCCCGCAGCGAATTCAAATCAAGGCTATTCAAGGTAATACGTGGCAAAAGCAGCGAAGGCAAAAACGCTTTACACCTGTAGCGAATGCGGCGGACAGGCGCCGAAATGGACGGGTCAGTGCGCCGCGTGCGGCGCGTGGAACACCTTGCTGGAAACGGTCGAGCAGGCGCCTTCGGCGCATCGCTTCCAGGCGCTCGCGAAGAGCTCGCCGGTGCGGCGGCTCGCGGAAATCGAAGCGTCGGACGTGCCGCGCTTCACCACCGGCGTCGGCGAATTCGATCGCGTGCTGGGCGGCGGACTGGTGCCGGGCGGCGTCGTGCTGATCGGCGGCGATCCGGGCATCGGCAAATCCACTCTGCTGTTGCAGTCGCTCGCGGAAATCGCACGCGAGCGGCCCGCGCTCTATGTGAGCGGCGAGGAATCCGGCGCGCAGATCGCGTTGCGCGCGCAGCGGCTCGGACTAGTCGGGGAGCCGGGCGCGGTGGGCGATCTGGCGCTGCTCGCCGAGATCCAGCTCGAAAAGATCCAGGCGACCATCGACGAGCACCGGCCCGAAGTCGCGGTGATCGACTCCATCCAGACGATCTACTCCGAAGCGCTGACCTCGGCGCCCGGCTCCGTCGCGCAGGTGCGTGAGTGCGCGGCACAACTGACGCGCATTGCCAAGCAGACGGGCACGGCCATCATCATGGTCGGCCACGTGACGAAAGAGGGCAGCCTCGCGGGACCGCGCGTGCTTGAACATATCGTCGATACCGTGCTGTATTTCGAAGGCGACACCCATTCGTCGTTCCGGCTCGTGCGCGCGTTCAAGAACCGTTTCGGCGCGGTCAACGAGCTCGGCGTGTTCGCGATGACCGAGAAGGGCCTGCGCGGCGTGGCCAATCCGTCGGCGCTGTTCTTGTCGCAGCACGAGCAGAGCGTCGCGGGATCGTGCGTGCTCGTGACGCAGGAAGGTTCGCGGCCGCTGCTGGTCGAAGTTCAGGCGCTCGTCGATACCGCGCACGTGCCCAATCCGCGCCGGCTCGCGGTCGGTCTCGAGCAGAACCGGCTCGCGCTGCTGCTCGCCGTGCTGCATCGGCACGCGGGCATTGCGTGCTTCGATCAGGACGTGTTCCTGAACGCGGTCGGCGGCGTGAAGATCACGGAGCCCGCCGCCGATCTCGCGGTGCTGCTCGCGATCCATTCGTCGATGCGCAACAAGCCGCTTCCCAAGGGCCTCATCACGTTCGGGGAAGTGGGCCTCGCGGGCGAGATCCGGCCGTCGCCGCGCGGGCAGGATCGTCTGAAGGAAGCGGCGAAGCTGGGTTTCTCCGTCGCGCTGATTCCGAAGGCCAACGCGCCCAAACAGGCAATCGACGGGCTGAAGGTGATCGCGGTGGACCGCATCGAGGAAGCGATCGACCGGGTCCGCGATCTCGAATGATTGCGGACGAAGATTGCGAAAAAAATGCGCCCGGCGCCGTCGCGTGATCAGGCCCCTCGTAACGCGGTGTAAAAATCGCGTTGCACCCTGTAACCCAAGCGACCCGTGGTTTTCTTATGCTTCCAGAGCTACCTCGTTGGGGTAACTTCGCGGCCAACTTCGCTAAAGGCTTTTCAAAAGCGGCATCACAGAAAGCGACGTGACTGGAAGGATCGAGAGGACCACGCATTGAAACACGCAAAATCAAGCCGGGCCAAATCCGCGTTCCATCTGCGCGGATGCCGCGTCTCGGCGCCCTTGCAGCAGCCCTGGGGCAGCGGGTGCCGGATCGTCGAATGGATCGACGAGCACGGCCAGATCTCGCGCCGCGCCGTCGCGGCGGACGTCACCGAGGATCAGGTCGTCGCGACCATTCGCCAGCATGTGACGGGCCGCAAGCACGTATTGATCGACGACGAACGCCAGCCGCGCCAGGTTCTGCCGCGACGTCAGGCCTGAGCGGCTTGAAAGAGCGGGTGCGCGGCCGCCTCCGCGGGCGTGAGCACGGGCGCGACGCAACAGTCGAGCGGCTCGAGCAGCGCCATCCAGTCGTCGAGCGAGCGCTCGCGAAAGCACGCGGCCAGTTCCGCCGTTAATTGCGCGGCGTCCGCGCCGCCGATCGCCTGCCCGAGGCTCCAGTGCCGTGCAGCCCAGTCAGGGCGGCCGAGCGCCTCGCACAACGTCTGCCAGAACTTCAATTCCAGCGCGCCCACGGCGATGAAACGGTCGTCGCGCGTGCGATACACGTCGTAGCAAGGCGCGCCGCCGTTGAGCAGTCCGGCGCCGGCGCGGGTGCTCGCCTCGTCGCCCTTGGCGAGCGCGATGTGCGCCATCACGTTGTGCGCATGCGCGGCATGCGTCATCGATACCTCGATACGCCGCCCCGCGCCGCCCCGCGCGACCTGCCACGCCGCCGCGAGGATTTCCATGACGGCCGAGAGCGCGCCGCCCAGCAAATCCGCGAGCTGAAAATTCGGCGCGATGGGCGTGCCGTCGCGCGCCGCGAGTTGATCGAGCACGCCTGCATATGCGATGTAGTTCAGATCGTGCCCCGCCTTCTGCGCGAACGGGCCCTCGCTGCCGAAACCGGTGATCGCGCAGTAGACGAGCTTCGGATTCGCCTCGCGCAACACCTCGTAACCGACCCCGAGCCGCTCCATCACCGACGGCCTGAAACTTTCAATCAGAACGTCCGCGTTGCGCGCGAGGTCGATCAGCTTTTCGCGGCCTTCCCCGGACTTGAGATCCAGCGTGAGCAGCCGCTTGCCGCGATTGACGATGCGATAGAACGCACTCGGCGCGCCGCTTTGCCGCTCGGCTTCGCTTTGCAGCATGGTGCGGGCGTAGTCGCCTTCGCCGGGCGGCTCGATCTTGAGCACGTCGGCGCCGAGCTCCGCAAGCCGCAGCGTGGCGACGGGGCCGGGCAGAAGCCGCGTCAGATCGAGGACGCGAAGGCCGGTGAGGGAAGGCGTCAAAGTGGCGGTCTCCTGTGTGCGCGATCTTTGTGCGCGCGATGTTCGTGCGGACGCTCTACGAGCCGATCTGCTCCAGTTCCTCATGCGCCTCGAGCCACTCCATTTCGAGGGTTTCGAGGCGCGCGTTGACTTCGCCCTGGCGGCGGATCGTCTCGGTGAGCTTCTGCTTCAGCGCGGCTTCGTAGCTCGCCGGATCGGCGACGAATTCATCGAGCTGCGTCTTTTCCGCGTTGAGTTTTTCCATTTCCTTCTCGATTTTCGCGATGCGTGACTGCAGCGGCTTCTTCAGATGCGCAAGCTTCTGCCGTTCCTGCGCTTCCTGACGACGCTGCTCGCGGCGATTCACACCGCCGTCCTGCGGCTCGCCCGACGCCGCCGTGCTTGCTTCCTTCGCGGCGGCGCGCGTTTCGGCGGCGTGTTGCAGCAGCCAGTCGCGATAGTCGTCGAGATCGCCGTCGAACGGACTCAGGCGATGCTTTGCGACGAGCATGAAAGTGTCGGTCGTCGCGCGCAACAGATGCCGGTCGTGCGACACCAGAATCAGCGTGCCCTCGAACTGCGCGAGCGCCATGGTCAGCGCGTGGCGGGTTTCGAGGTCGAGGTGATTGGTCGGTTCGTCGAGCAGCAACAGATTCGGCTTCTGCCAGATGATCAGCGCGAGCGCGAGCCGCGCCTTCTCGCCGCCGGAGAAGGGGGCGATCTTCGCCGTCGCCATGTCGCCCGAAAAGTTGAAGCTGCCGAGGAAATCGCGCAATTCCTGCTCGCGCGTGTCGGGCGCGAGCCGGCCGAGATGCTGCAGCGGGGAATCGTCGGGGCGCAGGGTTTCCAGCTGATGCTGCGCGAAATAACCGATCTGCAGGCCCTTGCCCTGGCGCACGTTGCCTGACAGCGGTTCGAGTGTCTGCGCGAGCGTCTTGATGAGCGTCGATTTGCCCTGGCCGTTCGCGCCCAGGAGACCGATGCGCTGGCCGTTCTGGATCGACAGCGCCACGCCCTCGACGATCGGAATCTCGCCGCCTTCGTCGTTGTGATAGCCGCAGCGCACGTCTTCCATGACCATCATCGGATTGGGCGCGGCGTCGGGCTCGCGAAACTCGAACGTGAAGGGCGAACTCGCATGCGCGGGCGCGATCAGTTCCATTCGCTCCAGCGCCTTCACGCGGCTTTGCGCCTGCTTCGCCTTGGTCGCCTTGGCCTTGAAGCGGTCGATGAAGCTCTGCAGATGCTGCACGGTCTTTTGCTGCTTTTCGTAGGCGCTCTGCTGCAGCGCGAGCTGCTGTGCGCGCAGCACTTCGAACTGGCTGTAGTTGCCGCCGTAACGCTTCACCTGACGATTCTCCAGATGCAGCGTGACATTGCAGACGGAATCGAGAAACTCGCGATCGTGCGAAATGACGACGAGCGTGCCGGGATAGCGCCCGAGCCAGTCTTCCAGCCAGACGATGGCGTCGAGGTCCAGGTGATTGGTCGGTTCGTCGAGCAGGAGCAGATCGGACGGGCACATCAGCGCCTGCGCGAGATTCAGCCGCATGCGCCAGCCGCCCGAAAAGCTCGATACGGGCTCGCGCGTCTGTTCGAGCGTGAAGCCGAGGCCGAGAAGCAGCGTTTCGGCGCGCGCGGGCGCGGTGTAGCCGTCGGCATCCGCGAAAGCGGCGTGCGCTTCGCCTTCGGCTGCGCCATCATGCGCCGCGGAGGCCGCCGCGATGCGCGCCTCGATCGCGCGCAGATGCGTGTCGCCGTCGAGCGTGTAGTCGAGCGCGCTGCGGTCCACGGCGGGCGTTTCCTGCGCCACGTGGGCGATGCGCCACGACGGCGGCATCGAAAAATCGCCGCCGTCCGCGTGCAGCTCGCCGCGCAGTACGGAAAAGAGCGTGGATTTGCCCGCGCCGTTCGCGCCGACGAGACCGGCTTTCTCGCCCGGATTGAGCGTGAAGCTCGTCGCTTCGAAAAGCGGCTTGGTGCCGCGGGACAGGCTGAACTGATTGAAACGGATCACGTGGGAATGGTGGCGACAGGCGCGGCGGACAAGGAAAGCGCTATTTTAGACCGGACGGATTGCATGGCAGGGATCGGCCGTTCGGCCAATGGCGGGCGAACGCGCGCCGCGGTAGCATCGCGGGACTTTCATCGAATTCGATTACGGAGTACGCCATGAGCGCAGCGAACCAAGGTGTCTACGGCTTTTCTGCCGAAACGCTCGACGGCGCCACCGTCGGCCTGGAGCAATATCGCGGCAAGGTGCTGCTGATCGTCAACACGGCGAGCGAATGCGGTTTCACGCCGCAATACAAGGGCTTGCAGGAAGTCTACGAGCAGTTCGGGGCGCGCGGCTTCGAGGTGCTCGGCTTCCCCTGCAATCAGTTCGGCAAGCAGGAACCGGGCGACGCCGCGCAGATCGGCGCGTTTTGCGAGAAGAATTACGGCGTCACGTTCCCCATGTTCGCGAAGATCGAGGTCAACGGCGCGAACGCCCATCCGCTCTACCGGTACCTGAAGGACAAGGAGCCGGGGCTGCTCGGCATCGAGGCGATCAAATGGAATTTCACGAAGTTTCTCGTCGACCGCCAGGGCAACGTGGTGAAACGTTACGCGCCGCAGACCAAGCCCGAGGCAATGGCAGACGACATCGAAAAACTGCTCTGAACGCGCTCAGAGAATAGGCGAGAACAGCCGCGCGACGTGCATCGCCATGCGCCGCCAGAACGCGGCGCCGCGATAGTCGTTGGCGTCGATCTCGAACGATTGCGCGAAGTCCGCGAGCAACATGCTCTCCACGTCACCGGCGAACGCGCGATCGACGGTGAGCACCGTGATCTCGAAGTTCAGGCGAAACGAGCGGTTGTCGAGATTCGCGCTGCCGATCGATGCGGCGATATCGTCGACGAGCACGACCTTCTGGTGCAGAAAGCCCGGCCTGTAGCGGAAGATGCGCACGCCTGCCTGGAACAGGTCGTAGGCATAGAGCCGGGAGGCGGCGAACACCACGTGATGGTCGCGCCGGCTCGGAATCAGAATGCGCACGTCGACGCCGCGCATCACGGCGAGCCGCAGCGCAGAGAACACGGCTTCGTCGGGAATCAGATAGGGCGAGGTGATCCAGATGCGCTCGCGCGCCGCGTTGATCGCCTCGACGAAGAACAGCGAGCAGGTTTCCTGTTTGTCGGCTGGACCGCTCGAGAGCACCATGCAGTGCATGTTTTCGTCCGAATGCGGCGCGGGACCGAGTTCGGGCAGGCGCTGCGTCGCCCAGTACCAGTCTTCGGTGAAGACGAACTGGATGCTGGCCACGGCCGGCCCGCGTACTTCGACGTGGGTGTCGCGCCACGGCGAGAGGCGCGGATTGCCGCCGAGATATTCGACGCCGACATTGTGTCCGCCGATGAACGCGCGCTTGCCGTCCACGACCACGATCTTCCGATGATTGCGGAAGTTGATCTGAAACCGGTGCACGAACTTGCGCGTGGCGGCGAACGGATGCGCCTCGACGCCGCCCGCGCGCAGCGCGTCCACATAGCGATGCGGCAAATCGAAGCTGCCGATGCTGTCGTAGAGAAAGTACACGCGCACGCCTGCCTGGGCTTTTTTGATCAGCGCGTCCTTGAGCATGTCGCCGAGGGCATCGGCGCGCACGATGAAGAACTGCACCACCACATACTGCTCGGCGGCGGCGATGGCCTCGAGAATGGCCGCGAAGGTCGCGTCGCCGTTGATGAGCACGCGCACCGAATTGCCGCGCAGGAACGGCATGCCGGACAGGCGCTGGAGCGTGCGGATGGTCGGATTGCCGAGGTAGGTGGCCGGTCCAGGCGCGATTTCGCCGCGCGGGCCGGTGGAGTCGACGAGCGGCGTGCCGTCGACACTCTGTGGCGCGTCGCTGCGGGCGCCCGAATCCCATTCGGCGGGCTTCGAGCGGCTGCGCAGAATGTCGATCTCCAGCCGCCGTTCGTCGATATAACCCGCGAACTTGCTGCGGCCGAGAAAGAGATAGGGGATGAGCGTGAAGTAAGGCATCGCGACCAGCGACACCGCCCACGCCACGGCGCCCTGCGACGTGCGCGTGTTGATGACGGCGTGTATTGCGGCGATCACGCCGAGCGCGTGCGCGGCCATCACCAGCGTGCCGAGATGGAGCCAGTCCGATGCTTGCATAGACGCAGAAGGTGGGAAGTGCTTCGTCAGCGGCGATCCAAGAACCATGGTCCCGGGCCGCTAACGGCGATCCGTCATCTTACCCAAGCCTTCCGCGCAAAGTGTCGGCGAACGTTGCAGCGCGTGCATCGCCGCAACGTTTCACCGCAACTTTTCGCCGGGCGACCGCTTACGCCGGCAGGTCGGCGGCCTGGATCAGGAACACGTTGTCGTCGCCGGCGCTGGTCGAGAGCCACACCAGATCGAGGCCGCCCAACGCCGCTTCGACATTGGGCCGCTCGTTGCCGATCTCGACGACCAGCACGCCGTCCTCGGTCAGCCACTTGCCCGCGTCGCGCACGATGCGCCGCACCACGTCCATGCCGTCCGCGCCGCCCGCGAGCGCGAGTTCGGGTTCGTGCCGGTATTCCTCCGGCAGCGCCTGCATCGCCTGAGCGTTGACATACGGCGGATTCGTGATGATCACCTCGTAGCGCGCGGACGGCAGCGGCGCGTACAGGTCGCCTTCGTAGAGGCTCACGCGCTCGTTCAGACCGTAATCGTCGACGTTGCGGCGTGCGACCGCGAGCGCGTCCGGCGAAATGTCGACGGCATCGACGTCGGCGTTTTCGAACGCGTGCGCGGCGAGAATCGCGAGGCAGCCCGAGCCGGTGCAGAGTTCGAGCACGCGCGTGACCTGATCGGGATCGGCGACGTACGGCTGCAGGCCGTCCTGCAACAATTCGCCGATGAACGAACGCGGCACGATCACGCGCTCGTCGACATAGAAACGGCGGCCGTGCATCCAAGCTTCCTGCGTGATGTACGCCGCGGGAATGCGTTCTTTCGCGCGGCGCTCGATCACTTTCATGACGGCGTCGATCTCGTTGTCGAGCAGGCGCGCGTCGAGGAACGGTTCGAGCGTGTCGAGCGGCAGATGCAGCGTGTGCAGGATCAGGTACGCGGCTTCGTCGTAGGCGTTGGTCGAGCCGTGGCCGAAAGACAGTCCCGCCTCGGTGAAGCGCGAGACGCCGAAGCGCAGCAGGTCGCGCAAGGTGGTGAAGGGTAGCGCCATCGAAGGCTCCTTTTTATTGTCGGATTGAATGTGCAGTGAGTTCAGGCGATAAGCGCTTCGAGCACGCGCCGGTACACGTTCTTCAACGGCTCGATGAAGCGCACTTCGACGTGCTCGTCGATCTTGTGGATGGTGCCGTTGGGCGGTCCGAACTCCACCACCTGATCGCAGATGCGCGCGATGAAGCGCCCGTCGGACGTGCCGCCCGTGGTCGACAGTTCGGTGCGCACGCCGGTTTCGTCGAAAATCGCCTGATCGAGCGCGTCCGACAGTGCGCCGCGCGGCGTGAGGAACGGCAGGCCGCTCACGATCCATTTCAGATCGTAGTCGAGGCCGTGCCGGTCGAGAATGGCGCGCACGCGGCTTTGCAGATCCTCGACCGTGCTCGCGGTCGAGAAGCGGAAGTTGAACATCAGATCGGCGTGGCCGGGAATGATATTGGTCGCGCCCGTGCCGGAATGCAGGTTCGACACTTGCCAGGTCGTCGGCGGGAAGTAGTCGTTGCCGTCATCCCAGCGCTCGGCGACGAGTTCGGCGAGCGCCGGCGCCAGCAGATGCACCGGGTTCTTCGCGAGATGCGGATACGCGATGTGACCCTGCACGCCCTTGACGGTGAGCTTGCCGGTCATGGAGCCGCGCCGGCCGTTCTTGACCATGTCGCCGAGCGTGGCGTTCGAGGTCGGCTCGCCGACGATGCAGTAATCGAGCCGCGTGCCGCGCGCCTTCAGCGCTTCGACGACCTTGATCGTGCCGTCGGTGGCGGGGCCTTCTTCGTCGCTCGTGATCAAAAACGCGAGCGTGCCGCGATGCGCCGGATGCCGGGCGACGAACTCCTCGCTCGCCACGACGAACGCCGCGAGCGACGCCTTCATGTCCGCCGCGCCGCGGCCGTAGAGCTTGCCGTCGCGGTGCGTGGGCGAAAACGGCGGCGAAGTCCATTGTTCGAGCGGGCCGGTCGGCACGACGTCGGTGTGGCCGGCGAACGCGAGCAGCTTGCCGTGGGCGTCGGCGCCGCGCCTGACGGCCCACAGATTGGTGACGCCGTCCGATTCGATCGTTTCGCAGTCGAAGCCGATGGCGGCGAGCCGCTCGATCATGAGCGCCTGACAGTCCTGATCGTCGGGCGTGACGGATGGGCGCGCGATCAGCGCTTCGGTAAGGGTGAGCGTGTCGGACATGATTCTGGGCCGCTTACATTTCAAAGGCGATAAAAAATGCCGGCGCGCGGGCCGGCACTCGTAGCAAGCTTGCGATGACCGTTGCGTTCACAGTCATCGCGTTCGCTCACGCAAACAGCGTTTCGTACTGCTCGGCGGAAAACCCGAGCGTCTTCACGCGCCCGTTCACGACGACGACCGGCCGCTTGATGATCGACGGCTTATGGATCATCAGTGCGATCGCGCCGGCGGTCGAGTCGGCTTCGGCCTTGTGCACGTCCGACAGTCCGCGCCAGGTCGTGCCGCGCTTGTTGATCAACTGCTCGATCGACACGTCTTTCAGCCAGTCCTGAACCAGTGCGTTCGACACGCCGGCCTTCTTGAAGTCGTGAAATTCGAACGGCACGCCGTGCTCTTCCAGCCACACGCGGGCCTTCTTCACGGTGTCGCAATTCGGAATGCCGTAGACGACGGTCGTGGCGGTTCCGCGGGCCACGATCAGTCGCCTCGCAGCAGTTCGTTCAGGCCGACCTTCGCGCGGGTCTTGGCGTCGACCTTCTTGACGATGACCGCGCAGTACAGGCTGTGCGAGCCGTCCTTCGACGGCAGATTGCCCGCCACGACCACCGAGCCCGCCGGAATGCGGCCATACGTGACTTCGCCGGTTTCGCGGTCGTAGATCTTGGTCGACTGGCCGAGATACACGCCCATCGAAATGACCGAATTTTCCTCGACGATCACGCCTTCCACGACTTCCGAGCGCGCGCCGATGAAGCAGTTGTCCTCGATGATGACCGGGTTCGCCTGCAGCGGCTCCAGCACGCCGCCGATGCCCACGCCGCCCGACAGATGCACGTTCTTGCCGATCTGCGCGCAGGAGCCGACGGTGGCCCAGGTATCGACCATCGTGCCTTCGTCGACATACGCGCCGATGTTCGTGTACGAGGGCATCAGCACGACATTCTTCGCGATGAACGAGCCGCGGCGCGCGATGGCCGGCGGCACCACGCGGAAGCCGCCCGCGGCGAAATCTTCAGCGGTGTAGTTCGCGAACTTCGAGGGCACTTTGTCGTAGAACTGGGAGTAGCCGCCCGCGGGCATGGGCGCGTTGTCTTCCAGGCGGAACGACAGCAACACGGCCTTCTTGAGCCACTGATTCACGATCCAGTCGCCGTCGCGCTTCTCGGCGACGCGCATGTGACCTTTGTCGAGTTGCTCGATCGCGTGCGCGACGGCTTCGCGGACTTCGGCGGGCGCGGCCTTGGGCGAGAGCTCGGCGCGGTTTTCCCAGGCGGTATCGATGATGCTCTGAAGTTGTTGCGACATAGTGATATCAAGGATGGAGAGATTGGACCGGCTACGTTCAGGCTGCCTTCAGATAACCTTCAGGCGGCCAGCGTGCGGCAGAATTCGACGATGCGGCGAGCCCCTTCGACACATTCCCCGGTTTCGGCGACCAGTGCGATGCGCACGAAGCCGACGCCAGGATTCGTGCCGTGCGCGGAACGCGCGAGGAAAGAGCCCGGCAGAACCGTCACATTATAGTCGGCGTACAGGCGCGCCGCGAACTCGGTATCCGAGAGGCCCGTGCGCGAAACGTTCGCCCAGAGGTAGAACGCAGCGTCGGGCAGGCGCACGTCGAGCACGTCGGCGAGCATCGGCGTGACGGTCTCGAATTTTTTCAGATACTGGGCGCGGTTGTCGCGCACGTGCGTTTCATCCTGCCACGCGGCGATGCTCGCACGCTGAAACACCGTCGACAGCGCCGCGCCATGATAGGTGCGGTAGAGCAGGAAATCCTTCAGGACGGCCGCGTCGCCGGCGACGAAGCCCGAGCGCATGCCCGGCACGTTCGAGCGCTTCGACAGGCTCGACAGCATGACGAGCCTGTCGAAGCCGCGTCCCAGCAGGCGCGCGGCTTCGAGGCCGCCGAGCGGCGGTCGGGCTTCGTCGAAATAGATCTCCGAATAGCACTCGTCCGATGCGATCACGAAGCCGTGCTGGTCCGACAGCGCGAAGAGTTCGCGCCAGTTGTCGAGCGTGAGCACGGCGCCCGTCGGGTTGCCCGGCGAGCACACGTAGAGCAGTTGCGTGCGCGCCCAGATGTGATCGGGCACGGCGGAATAATCGCAGGCGAAGTTGCGTGCCGGATCGCTGTTGACGAAATACGGCTCGGCGCCCGCGAGCAGGGCCGCGCCCTCGTAGATTTGATAGAACGGGTTCGGGCAGAGTACGATGGGCGGTTCCGCACCGTTCGCGCCGCGGCTGTCGATCACCGTCTGCGCGAGCGCGAAGAGCGCTTCCCGCGAGCCGGCGACGGGCAGAACCTGGGTCGCCGGATCGATCGATTCGAGGCCGTAACGCCGTTTCACCCACGCCGCGATCGCCGCGCGCAGCGGCTCGCTGCCGAGCGTGGCCGGGTACGCAGCGAGGCCGTCGAGCGCATCGATCACCGCCTCGCGGATCAGCGCCGGCGTCGGATGTTTCGGCTCGCCGATGCCGAAGCTGATCGGCGTGAATCCGGCGCGCGGTTCGATCCCCTTGAAGAGCGCGCGCAGCTTTTCGAACGGATACGGCTGAAGTTTCTTGAGAAGTGGATTCACGGCGTGACCGGTAAGCAGTGAGCGATGCGCGCTGGGCGCGAGGCGCCTGACAGGGCGGCATCGGATGACATGGAACGGACGCGAAGCAAGCTGACGATTATAGCGCGCGCCCCTGGCCCGCCAACCGGCAACGGCAGGCCAGCGGCGGCGCGCCACGAAGGACGGAAGGGCGAATGACGAAGCGCATGCAGCACGAGAAATACCGGATGCACGAGAGAGGCGCGACGGCGCGGGCATCGAAGCGGGGAGCGCCGCAATGACGCGCAACGCGTGGCCCACTTTCGCAATCATGCTGGGCGCATCGGTCTGGGGCCTCGTGTGGTATCCGATGCGCATGCTCGCCGCCATGGGGCTCTCCGGCACCGCCGCCAGCGCGACGACCAGCGCCGCCGCCTGCATCTTCGTGTTGCTGCTCAGGCGCCGCTCGATCAACACGCTCAGTTGGCACTGGCTGCTCGTCGCGCTCGGCGTGGCGGCGGGCGTGACGAATATCGGCTTCGTCTGGGGCGCGATCCACGGGCAGGTCATGCGCGTGCTGCTGCTCTTCTATCTGACGCCCGCGTGGACCGCGATCTTCGCGCACGTCATCCTGAAGGAACGTCTCACCCGCGTCGATGCCGCGCTGTCGCTGCTCTCGCTCGCGGGCGCCGTCGCGATGCTGTGGTCGCCCGAACTGGGCATGCCGCTGCCTGCCGATCTCGCGGAATGGGCGGGGCTCATGGGCGGCATGGGCTTTGCGATGAGCAACGTGCTCGTCGTCAAGGTCACGCGCACGCTGCCCGCGATGAAGCCCGAAATGCGCACGGCGGTGATCTTCGGCGGCGCGGCGCTGGTGGCGTCCGTCGTCACGCTGTTCGAGCCGATGCCCGCGCCGCCCGCCGCCTCGCAACTGCCCGCCGTGACCTTCATCGTGATCGGGCTCGGCATCGTGCTCGCCGTCAACAACATGATCGTGCAGCTCGGGCTTGCGCGGGTGCCGGCCAATCGCGCGTCGATCATCATGCTGTTCGAACTTGTCGTGACCGCGTTGTCGTCGTGGCTCTTCGCGGGCGAAGTGCCCGGCGCGCGCGAGTGGGCGGGCGGCGGATGCATCGTCGTGGCGTGCGTGCTGTCGGCTTGGGCGCACCGTCAGGGCGCATCGCGCTCGCCTCCCGCACCCGACGCGCTCGACATCGTCGAACATGCGCCGGAAAGCAAAAAGAAATCGACTCGCGCGATGGTATGATGGTGTCCGCTTCGCCGGGCCGAATGTGCTTCGAAGTTGCTCTGATGTAGCTTCGAAGCGGCGCCGTCAGCCGTGCTGTAGAGCGGCGCCGCGATGCACTGCGGCCTGTCTGCTATATATCCTCCGTCATCAATTCCAAACAGCGATATCGCCGTGCGTCTGACCTCGATAAAACTCGCTGGCTTCAAGTCCTTCGTCGATCCCACGCATTTTCAGGTCCCGGGCCAGCTGGTCGGCGTCGTCGGGCCGAATGGCTGTGGCAAGTCCAACATCATCGATGCCGTGCGCTGGGTGCTCGGCGAATCGCGCGCGTCGGAGTTGCGCGGCGAATCGATGCAGGACGTGATCTTCAACGGATCGACGGCGCGCAAACCCGGCAGCCGGGCAAGCGTCGAACTCATTTTCGACAACGCGGACGGCCGCGCCGCGGGCCAGTGGAGCAGCTACGGCGAAATCGCCGTGAAGCGCGTGCTCACGCGCGACGGCACCTCCAGCTACTACATCAACAATCTGCCCGCGCGCCGCCGCGACATCCAGGACATCTTCCTCGGCACGGGTCTCGGCCCGCGCGCCTACGCGATCATCGGGCAGGGCATGATCTCGCGCATCATCGAGGCGAAGCCGGAAGAACTGCGCGTGTTTCTCGAAGAAGCCGCGGGCGTGTCGAAGTACAAGGAGCGTCGCCGCGAAACGGAAAACCGCCTGCACGACACGCGCGAGAACCTGACGCGCGTCGAGGATATCGTCCGCGAGCTGGGCGCGAATCTCGAGAAGCTCGAAGCGCAGGCAGTGGTCGCGACCCGATACAAGGAATTGCAGGCCGAAGGCGAAGAAAAGCAGCGTTTGCTGTGGCTTCTGCGCAAGCGGGAAGCGGGCAACGAAGCCGAGCGCCAGCAACGCGCGATCCGCGAGGCGCAAGTGGAACTGGAGGCGCAGACCGCGCGTCTGCGCGAAGTCGAAGCGCAACTGGAAACGTTGCGCGTGGCGCACTACAGCGCGAGCGACGCGATGCAGGGCGCGCAAGGCGCGCTGTACGAAGCCAACGCCGAAGTGAGCCGGCTGGAAGCGGAGATTCGCTTCATCGTCGAGTCGCGCAATCGCGCGCAGGCGCAGATCGCCGCGCTCACCGCGCAGCGCGAGCAGTGGCAGATGCAGGCGCAGAAGGCGCATGACGACATCGAGGCCGCCACCGACGCACTCGCCGAAGGCGAAGAAAAAGCCGCGATCGCACAGGAAAACGCCGCCGCGAAGCACGACGCGCTGCCCGCGCTCGAAGCCCGCTGGCGCGACGCGCAGGCGGAACTGAACGACGAACGCGCGGGCATCGCACGCGCGGAGCAGGCGCTCAAGCTCGAAGCGGCGCATCAGCGCAACGCGGATCAGCAGCTTCAGCAATTGCAGCAGCGTCAGGAACGTCTGAAGAACGAAGCGAGCGGGCTCGACGCCCCCGACGAAGCGCAGCTCGAAGAACTGCGCATGCAGCTCGCGGAACACGAAGAGATTCTCGCCGACGCGCAGGCGCGGCTCGCCGACGCGCAGGAAACCGTGCCGCGGCTCGACGCCGGGCGCCGTGAAGCGCAAGAGCGCGTGCAGAAGGAAAGCGCGCATATCCATCAGCTCGAAGCGCGCCTCGCCGCGCTCAGGGCGCTGCAGGAAAGCGTGCAGACCGAAGGCAAGATCCAGCCGTGGCTCGAGAAGCACGAACTCGGCGCGCTGCCGCGCCTGTGGAAGAAACTGCACGTCGAAGCCGGCTGGGAAGCGGCGCTCGAATCCGTGCTGCGCGAGCGTCTCGCCGCGCTCGAAGTATCGAATCTGGACTGGGTCAAGGCCTTCGCCACCGATGCGCCGCCCGCCAAGCTCGCGTTCTATTCGCCGCCCGTCGCGGGCAAGCCGGCCGAGACGCCGCCGGGCTTGCGCTCGTTGCTGTCGCTCGTGCGCATCGACGATCCGGGCCTGCGCGCCGTGCTCAACGAATGGCTGGCCACAGTTTTCGTCGCCGATGACCTCGCGCAGGCGCTGGCTTCGCGCAATCAGTTGCCGGAAGGCGCCGCGTTCGTCGTGAAGGCGGGACATGTCGTGACGCGCGTGGGCGTGCAGTTGTATGCGCCGGACTCCGAGCAGTCGGGCATGCTCGCGCGCGCGCAGGAAATCGAGAACCTTACCAAGCAGGTACGCGCGCAGGCGCTGCTCTCCGACGAAGCCAAGGCCAACGCCGTGCGCGCCGACGCCGCGCACACGCAGGCCTCGCAGACGCTCGCGGAAGCGCGCGCCGCCGCCGAGCGTGCGACGCAGCGCGTTCACGCGTTGCAGCTCGACGTGCTGAAGCTCGCGCAGGCGCATGAGCGCTACACGCAGCGCAACACGCAGATCGGCGAGGAACTCGAAGAAATCGCCGCGCAGATCGAAGAGCAGCGTGCGGTGCGCGCGGAATCGGAAGCGGCGTTCGAGCGCCACGATGCCGAAATCGCGCAGTTGCAGGCGCGTTTCGAGGACAACCAGCTTGCCTTCGAAGCGCTCGACGAGGAATTGACGAACGCGCGTCACGCGCTGCGCGAACTGGAACGCGCGGCGAGCGACGCGAGTTTCGCGGTGCGCGGCCTGGCCGCCAAGATCGACGAATACAAGCGCAACATCGAGACGGCGCACGATCAGAGCGAGCGCATCGCGGGCACGCTGGAAGACGCGCGCGCCGAACTCGAAACCATCAACGAGCAGACCGCGACGACCGGCCTGCAGGACGCGCTCGAAGTGCGCGCGGCGCGCGAGGAAACGCTGCATGCGGCGCGCATCGAGCTGGACGATCTCACCGCGCGCCTGCGTCAGACCGACGAGCAGCGCCTCACGGCGGAGCGCTCGCTGCAGCCGTTGCGCGACCGCATCAACGAGTTGCAGTTGAAGGAGCAGGCGGCGCGCATCAGCGGCGAGCAGTTCGTCGAGCAATTGCAGGCGGCGGGCGTCGACGAAACCGCGCTCGCGGAGAAGCTCACGGCGGACATGAAGCCGTCGTATCTGCAAGGCGAAGTCACGCGCCTGAACAACGCGATCACCGCGCTCGGGCCGGTCAACATGGCGGCGCTCGAAGAACTGTCGGCGGCGACCGAGCGCAAGCATTTCCTCGACGCGCAGTCGGCCGACCTGAACGACGCCATCGGCACGCTGGAAGACGCGATCCAGAAGATCGACCAGGAAACGCGCGCGCTGCTGCAGGGCACGTTCGACGAAGTGAACCGTCATTTCGGCGAACTGTTCCCGCGTCTGTTCGGCGGCGGCCAGGCGAAGCTCATCATGACCGGCGACGAAATCCTCGACGCCGGCGTGCAGGTGATGGCGCAGCCGCCCGGCAAGAAGAATTCGACCATTCACCTGCTTTCGGGCGGCGAAAAGGCGCTCACCGCGACCGCGCTCGTGTTCGCGATGTTCCAGCTGAATCCCGCGCCGTTCTGTCTGCTCGACGAAGTGGACGCGCCGCTCGACGACGCCAACACGGAGCGTTTCGCGAATCTCGTGCGCGCGATGTCGGCCAAGACGCAGTTCCTGTTCATCTCGCACAACAAGATTGCGATGGAGATGGCGCAGCAACTGATCGGCGTGACGATGCAGGAGCAGGGTGTGTCGCGCATCGTCGCGGTCGATATGGAAGCGGCGGCGGGTTTTGCGCAGAACGGCTGACGCATCGTCGGCAGCCGGCGGGTTTGAATGAGTTTTGAATGATTGGCAGGCCGGACCGTGATCCGGCCACGTGCGCAGGCGCGGAGTAGCGCGCATCGGCCAGGCGGCGGCGAGAAGCCGGAACGCGGCGGGTGCGGGCGACAGATCGCGCGGCGCTTCGAAACCTAAAAGAATGATGGAGCCTGCATGGACGAGTTGACACTCGGTTTGATCGGAGCCGGAGCCGTGGTGGTGGGCGGCGTGGTCGTGTACAACGCGTGGCAGAGCGCGAAGGTGCGGCGCAGGATGCCGCGGCCGATGCCCGACGAAGCCGCCGACGCGCTCGCGCGTCAGGAAACCGACGACGAGCAGCCGTTCATCGAGCCGGTGCGCCAGCCGCGCCGCGAGCCGGTGACGGGCGACGCCGACGGCGAGCAGCCGCGCGACGCGCGCATGGAGCCGAGTTTCGGCGGCGCGAGCGCGGCGACCGTGCCGCCGGTGGCGCCCGCAGATACCGCCGTCGATCTTCAGGCCGAGGCGACCTCGGCCAACGGCGTGTCGGAAGAAGTGGCGAGCAGCGCCGAGGACGAGCGCACCGAACCGGTGATGCCGGCCGCGACCACCATTTCGTCGGCGCCGCCGGCGGTCGTGGATCGCCGCATCGACTGCGTCGTGCCGATCCGCTTGGCCGCACCCGTCGCGGGCGACCGCGTGATGCCGCTCGCCCAGCGCCTGCGCCGCGCGGGCACGAAGCCCGTCACGATCGAAGGCAAGCCCGAAGGCGAGAGCGCATGGGAACTGCCGCGCAGCGGCGTGCGCTACGAAGAACTGCGCGCGGCCGCGCAACTGGCGAACCGCAGCGGCCCGCTGAACGAACTCGAGTTCTCGGAATTCGTGACCGGCGTGCAGCGTCTCGCGGACGCCATCGACGGCGCGCCCGAATTTCCCGACATGATGGAAACCGTCGGCATGGCGCGCGAGCTGGACGCATTCGCGGCGCAGTGCGACGCGCAACTCTCGATCAACATCCTCTCCGACGGCGCGCCGTGGTCGGCGAACTACGTACAGGCGGTCGCGTCGCAGGACGGCTTGCTGCTCTCGCGCGACGGCACGCGCTTCGTCAAGCTCGACGCGAAGCAGAATCCGGTCTTCATGCTCCAGTTCGGCGACACCAACTTCCTGCGCGACGACCTCACCTACAAGGGCGGCCAGATGATCACGCTGGTGCTCGACGTGCCCGTCGCCGACGAAGACATCCTCCCGTTCCGGCTGATGTGCGACTACGCGAAGTCGCTGTCGGAGCGCATCGGGGCGCGCGTGGTCGACGATCAGCGCCGGCCGCTGCCCGAGTCCGCGCTGCTCGCCATCGAAAAGCAGTTGATGACGCTGTACGCGAAGCTCGAGCAGGCGGGCATTCCGGCCGGCTCGCCAGCCACGCGGCGCCTGTTCAGCCAGTAGTCACCGGTTGCGCGTGCCGCGCGCGCCGTGTTCGGGCGGCACGCTTCAGGATCGAGAATTGCGCCCCCGCCGGGGCGCTTTTCTTTGCATGCGCGCAGCCGCACCGACGCCCGCACTCAGGCCATTCGGCCGATGCCACGTTTTACCGATCTTCTGAGACAATCGAACGATCGATTGACCGATTCAACACATTCATTCGAAGCCGCATGTCCGCAAAAACGAAAGCCGAATCCGCCGCCCGCCAGTCGGAAGCCGCCGTGCCCAGCGCCGATCGTCCGGCCGAGCGCGCGGCTTGGCTGCGCTCGGAACTGGAGCGCGCGAATTACGCTTATTACGTGCTGGATCAGCCGCAACTGCCCGATGCCGCGTATGACACGCTGTTCAAGGAACTGCAGGGTATCGAAGCCGATCATCCGGATCTGATCACGCCGGAGTCGCCGACACAGCGTGTGGGCGGCGAAGTGGCAGACGGTTTCACGCCCGTCGTTCACGACGTGCCGATGCTTTCGCTCAACAACGGTTTCGCGGATGAAGACATCGCCGCGTTCGACAAGCGCGTGTCGGACGCGCTGGGACATGCACCCGTCGAGTACGCGTGCGAGCTGAAGTTCGACGGACTCGCCATCTCGCTGCGTTATGACGACGGCCATTTCGTGCAGGCCGCCACGCGCGGCGACGGCGCGACAGGCGAAGACGTGACCGCCAACGTCCGCACCATCCGTTCCATCCCGTTGACGCTGAAAGGCAAGAACCTGCCCAAACGACTCGACGTGCGCGGCGAAGTGCTGATGTTCAAGCGCGACTTCGAGCGGCTGAACGCGCGCCAGCGCGACGCCGGCCAGCGCGAGTTCGCCAATCCCCGCAACGCGGCGGCGGGCGGCCTGCGTCAACTGGACCCGAAGATGACCGCGCAACGTTCGCTGTCGTTCTTCGCTTACGGCATCGGCGTGCTGGAGGGCGCGGAGATGCCCGCCACGCACGCGGCGCTGCTCGACTGGTACAAGGAAATGGGCTTGCCGGTGAATGCAGAGCGCGCGGTGGTCGAGGGCGCGGACGGCTTGCTCGACTTCTTCCGCAAGACCGGCGAAAAGCGCGAAAAGCTGCCGTACGACATCGACGGCGTCGTCTACAAGGTCAACAGGCGCACCGAGCAGGAACAGCTCGGTTTCGTGTCGCGCGCGCCGCGCTTTGCGCTCGCGCACAAGTTTCCGGCGCAGGAAGCGCTGACGGAACTGCTGGCGATCGACGTGCAGGTCGGCCGCACGGGCGCGATCACGCCGGTCGCGCGTCTCGCGCCGGTATTCGTCGGCGGGGCGACCGTCACGAACGCCACGCTGCACAACGAGGACGAAGTGCGCCGCAAGGACATCCGCATCGGCGATACGGTCACCGTGCGGCGCGCGGGCGACGTGATTCCCGAAGTCGTCGGCGCGATTCTGGAACGGCGTCCGGCCGACGCGCGCGAGTTCGTCATGCCGACGGAATGCCCGGTCTGCGGCTCGAAGATCGAACGTCTGCCGGACGAAGCCATTGCGCGCTGCACCGGCGGGCTGTTCTGTCCGGCTCAGCGCAAGCAGGCGCTGTGGCACTTCGCGCAGCGCCGGGCGCTCGATATCGACGGGCTCGGCGAGAAGATCATCGACCAACTGGTCGAAGAGAATCTCGTGCGCACGCCCGCCGATCTCTTCAATCTGGGCTTTGCGACGCTGGCGGCGCTCGACCGTTTTGCCGACAAGTCCGCACAGAACCTGCTCGATTCGCTCGACAAGGCCCGCACGACGACGCTCGCGCGCTTCATTTATGCGCTCGGGATCCGGCACGTCGGCGAATCGACCGCGAAGGATCTGGCCAAGCATTTCGGCTCGTTGGATCCGATCCTGTCGGCTTCGGTCGAAGAGCTGCTCGAAGTCAACGATGTCGGCCCGGTAGTGGCCGAAGCCATTCACAATTTCTTCAGCGAAGAGCACAACCAGCACGTCATCGAGCAGTTGCGCGCGAAGGTGTCGTGGCCGGAAGGCCCGCCCGCGCCAAGGGCGCCGCAGGGCGCGCTCGCCGGCAAGACGGTCGTGCTGACGGGCACGCTGCCCACGCTCTCGCGGGAGGAAGCCAAGGAGATGCTGGAGTCGGCTGGCGCCAAGGTGGCCGGCTCCGTATCGAAAAAGACCGACTACGTCGTGGCGGGCGCGGAAGCGGGCAGCAAGCTCGCGAAAGCGGAGGAACTCGGGGTTCCCGTCCTCGACGAAGACGGCATGCGTAAGCTTTTGGAAGGAGTCACTCCATGATTCGAGAAATCCTGAAGATGGGCGATCCGCGGTTGCTGCGTATCGCACAGCCGGTCGAACATTTCGATACGCCTGAACTGCACGCGCTCGTGCAGGACATGTTCGACACGATGCGCGACGCCAACGGCGCGGGGCTCGCCGCGCCGCAGATCGGCGTCGATCTGCAGGTCGTGATCTTCGGCTTCGGGCACAACGAGCGTTATCCCGACGCGCCGTCGGTGCCGGAGACGGTGCTCATCAACCCGATCATCACGCCGAACGGGCACGACATGGAGGAGGGCTGGGAAGGCTGTCTCTCGGTGCCGGGCCTGCGCGGCGCGGTGCAACGGTTCTCGATGATCCGCTACCAGGGCTTCGACCAGTTCGGCCATGCGATCGAACGGCTCGCCGAGGGCTTTCATGCGCGCGTCGTCCAGCACGAGTGCGACCATCTCATCGGCAAGCTCTACCCGATGCGCATCACCGACTTCTCGAAGTTCGGCTTCACCGAAGTGCTGTTTCCGGGGCTCGATCCGGCGCGCGACGACTGATCCGCCGTTCGGCAATCACATGGAAGGCCGCTCCGCACGGGGCGGCCTTTCTTTTTACGCCAGCGATCTCGGATTGCCGCTGATTTCCGGCTGACGGAACAGGGCGACGTGCTCAGGATTCGCGGATGCCTGCAGGCGTCCGTCGGGCAGGCGGGCGACCACGATTTCACCGACGCCGGGGCTCATGACGACCACTTCGTCGCGCAGCGCGAGCAGAGCTTCGAGCCGTCGTCGGCCGCTCACGATCTCGAGGCCGGTTCCTGTTTCACGAACGATGATCTCAACTGACATGGCGATTCTCCTTCAATGCCGTTCGATGTTGCTGATCCTTGCTGCCGCCCATTCTGCGCGATGCCGAGTGCGGCGCGTACCCGCATGACAGGTGTATCGGATCGGTGATTCATTTTCTTTAGCCAAAAAGCAGCCACAAAGAAAAAGGCACGACCGGGGCGGCATCGTGCCGATTTTTGGTGCAAAACGTCGTTTTTTTGCGACGCAACATGCGGCCGCACGTACGTTCGATCGGACGTACGTGCGCCTCTCGGATCTGCTTAGAAACTCTCGCCCGGCGCCAGATAGCGCCACTGTCCGGCCGGCAGCGTGCCGAGCGTGACGTGGCCCATACGGATCCGCTTCAGTCCGACGACTTCCAGACCGACCAGCTCGCACATACGGCGAATCTGGCGCTTCTTGCCTTCGCGCAGCACGAAGCGAAGCTGCTCGCCGTTTTGCCAGCTGACTTGCGCCGTCTTGAGCGGGACGCCGTCGAGTTCGAGGCCGTGGCGCAGGAGCGCGAGGCTTTCGGCGGGTAGGTGCTGATCGACATCGACCGTGTGTTCGCCGAAGCGCACGCGCACGAGATACTCCTTGTCGACTTCCGAATGGCCGCCGATCAGCAGCTTGGCGATACGGCCGTCCTGCGTGAGCACGAGCAGGCCGGTAGAGTCGATATCGAGACGGCCCGCGGGCGCGAGCGTGCGCAGATGCCCCGGCGAGAAGCGGATGCCCGAGCGGTCCTCGTCCCAGTGATTGGCGTGATTGACGAGCGTCACGGCCGGCTCGTAGCCGTCTTCCGCCTGGCCCGACACGTAGCCGACCGGCTTGTGCAGCAGGATCGTCACCAATTGCGACTGCGCGGAGCGCGCGGCGGGCAGGACCTCGATGTTCTGCGTCGGACGGATCCGCGTGCCGAGCGTGTCGATCACTTCGCCGTCGACGAGCACCCAGCCCTTCTCGATCCATTCGTCGGCTTCGCGGCGCGAGCAAAGACCCAGTTCCGACATGACTTTCGAAAGCCGCACGAGGCCGTCGTTTTGCGGACGATGCTTCGGCGTGGCGTCGGCGACGGGCGCCTGCGGCTTCGCCGCAGTTTTCGGTGCAGGCTTGTGCGTCTCGCCGCGCGGCTTGAATGGGCGACGTTCATCGCCGCTGGATGCATGCTCGCCGCGCGCCGGCGGACGGCCTTCGAAAGATTTCCGCGGTCCGCGCTCGCCGAATGCCGGGCGCGAATCGTCGCCGCGCGGCTTGAACGGGGGACGTTCGTCGCCGCTCGATGGCCGTTCACCACGCGCCGTCGGGCGATCTTCGAAAGATTTCCGCGGTCCGCGGTCGCCGAATGCCGGGCGCGAATCGTCGCCGCGCGGCTTGAACGGGCGACGTTCGTCGCCGCTCGATGGCCGCTCGCCGCGCGCCGTCGGGCGATCTTCAAAAGACTTCCGCGGTCCGCGCTCGCCGAATGCCGGGCGCGAATCGTCGCCGCGCGGCTTGAACGAGCGACGTTCATCGCCGCTCGATGGTCGTTCACCACGCGGCGCAGGGCGATCTTCGAAAGACTTCCGCGGTCCGCGCTCGCCGAATGCCGGGCGCGAATCGTCGCCGCGCGGCTTGAACGGGCGACGTTCATCGCCGCTCGATGGCCGCTCGCCACGCGCCGGAGGGCGGCCTTCAAAAGATTTCCGCGGTCCGCGGTCGCCGAATGCCGGGCGTGAATCGTCGCCACGCGGCTTGAACGGGCGACGTTCATCGCCGCTGGACGTGCGCTCGCCACGAGCCGTCGGGCGATCTTCAAAAGATTTCCGCGGTCCGCGGTCGCCGAATGCCGGGCGCGAATCGTCGCCGCGCGGCTTGAACGGGCGACGTTCATCGCCGCTCGATGGTCGTTCACCACGCGTCGCAGGGCGGCCTTCAAAAGATTTCCGCGGCCCGCGGTCGCCGAATGCCGGGCGCGAATCGTCACCACGCGGCTTGAACGGGCGACGTTCATCGCCACCAGACGGTCGCTCGCTGCGCGTCGTCGGGCGATCTTCAAAGGATTTCCGCGGTCCGCGCTCGCCGAATGCCGGGCGCGAATCGTCACCACGCGGCTTGAACGGGCGACGTTCATCGCCACCGGACGGTCGCTCGCCGCGCGTCGTCGGGCGATCTTCAAACGATTTCCGCGGTCCGCGCTCGCCGAATGCCGGCCGCGAATCGTCGCCGCGCGGTTTGAACGGGCGACGTTCATCGCCACCGGACGTGCGTTCACCACGCGTCGCAGGGCGGCCTTCAAAAGACTTCCGCGGTCCGCGCTCGCCGAACGCCGCACGCGAATCATCGCCGCGCGGTTTGAACGGCCGCGCATCGCCGCGCTTCTCGGCGTCAGGCTTGCCCGTCCGCTTGTCGCGCGCTTCGTCGGGCGCCGTGGCGTGAACCGGCTTGCGCCCGGTGGAAGTGCCGGAACGTACCGGCGATCGCGTCGCCGACGTGGGACGCGGATGTTTGGCTGTCAGTTTGACGCGCATAAAGTCTCAGGCTGCGATCGCGCGCAGCAGTTCGGTCTCGACCTGGATCTGGGTGCGGTTGTTCGACAGGCTCTTGCCGTCGAGCAGGAACACGTCCTCGACACGTTCGCCGAGCGTGTTGATGCGCGCCGCCTGCACGCCGATCCGGTGTTGCGCGAGCACTCGCGCGATCGAATAAAGAAGGCCTTGCCGGTCGTTGGCCGACACGGAGAGGATGTAGTACTGGCCGCGGTCGTCGGGACGCAGGTCCACGCGCGGCGTGATCGGAAACGTGCGCACGAGCCGCGACAGCCGGCCTCGCGACGGTTCCGGAAGAATACGCTCGTCGGTCAGCAGCGCGGCAAGTTGCTGTTCGACGAGATTGGCGATATCGCGATAACTCCCGTCGTGATCCGGATGCGCGACGAGAAAGTTGTCGAGCGCATAGCCGTGGCGCGTCGTCGTGACGCGCGCATCGAGCACCGACAGGCCGTTGCGGTCGAAGTAAGCGCAGATCCCGGCGAACAGATCCGGCCGGTCCTTCACGTACACGAGCACCTGCAGCGCCGCGCCGATGGGCGAGGGCCGCGCGCGCACGATCGGCTCGTCGCTTTCGACATGGCGGTAGAGCACGCGCGTCTGCCACGCGATGTCGGCCGGATCGTGCCGCAGGAAATAGCCGACGTCGAGCTGGTCCCACAGCCGCTTCTGCGCGTGCTCCGGCACCGTTTCGAGCCGCAGCAGCGCAAGCGCGGCTTCCTGACGCGACTTCAGTTCCGAATGCGTGTCCGGCTCGGCGCCGCCCAGCACGGCTTGCGTGGCGCGGAACAGATCCTCCAGAAGCTTGCCCTTCCAGTTGTTCCACACTTTCGGGCTCGTGCCGCGGATATCGGCGACGGTCAGAAGGTACAGCGCCGTGAGCCGCCGCTCCGTCCGCACCACCGACGCGAACTGCTTGATGACTTCGGGATCGCTCGTGTCCTGCTTCTGCGCGACCTGGCTCATCGTCAGATGCTGCTGCACGAGCCACACGATCAGCTCGGTGTCTTCGTGCCCGATGTCGTGCTCGCGGCAGAAGCGCCGGGCGTCCGCCATGCCGAGCGTGGAATGATCGCCGCCGCGGCCCTTCGCGATGTCGTGAAACAGCGCTGCCACATAAAGCACCCACGGACGCTCGAAGTTGCCCATCAGCTGGCTGCAGAACGGATACTCGTGCGCGTGCTCGGCGATCGCGAAGCGCCGCAGGTTGCGCAGCACCATCAGGATGTGCTGATCGACCGTATAGACGTGATAGAGATCGTGCTGCATCTGCCCGACGATGCGCCGGAAGTTGAGCAGATAGCGCCCGAGCACGCTCGTCTGGTTCATGAGCCGCAGCGCGTGCGTGATGCCTTCGGGCTGCTTCAGGATCTCCATGAACAGACGCCGGTTTTCGGGATCGCGCCGCCAGTTGCGGTCCATCAGATCGCGCGCGTTGTAGATTGCCCGCAGAGTGCGCGCGGACAGCCCCTTGATGCCGCGCGTCTGCTCGTACAGCAGAAACGCTTCGAGGATGGCGTGCGGCTCGCGCTCGAACACGTCGTCGCGGGCGATTTCCAGCATGCCCTGCTTTTCGACGAAGCGCCCGCTGATCACGCGCGTGATGCCGCTCGTCGACGGAAACAGCTGCGCCTCGACGTTCTGAATCAGGATGGTCGCGAGCTGCGTGACCGCTTTCGCCGCCCAGTAGTAGCGGCGCATCAGCTGTTCGCTCGCGCGCTTGGCGGCGGTCGCCTCGAAGCCGAAACTCTCGGCGAGCGGCGTCTGCAGGTCGAAGACGAGAATGTCCTGCCGGCGCTTCGCGATCACGTGCAGCCGCGCGCGCAGCGCTTTCAGGAAGCCCTCGTTGCGGCGCAGTTCGCGCGCTTCCCGCTCGGTGATGAGCCCATGCGTGTCGAGTTCGCGCCAGTTGCTGCCGAAGCCCGCCGCGCGCGCGATCCACAGAATGAGCTGGAGATCGCGCAGGCCGCCCGGACTTTCTTTGATGTTCGGCTCGAGGCTGTACGGCGTGTCCTGGAATTTCGCGTGCCGCTGGCGCATTTCCAGCACTTTCGCCTGGAAGAACGCGCGCGGATCGAGCGTCTCGTGATAGCGCGCCGAAAAGCGCTGGTACAACTGCGCGTCGCCGCAGATCCGGCGCGCTTCGAGCAGCGACGTCTGCACGGTGATGTCGTTGCCCGCCTCCGCGATGCATTGCTCGACCGAGCGCACGCTGCTGCCGATATCGAGCCCGAGATCCCACGCCATCCCGATGAAGCGTTCGACGCGCCCGTTGAGATCGGTGGGGTCGCTGCGCGTCGGCGTGTCGGGCAGGAGCACGAGGATGTCGACGTCGGAAAAGGGCGCGAGCTCGCCGCGCCCGTATCCGCCGACGGCCACGAGCGCGGTGTCGGCCGGCATCTCGCACGCGGCCCAGGCGCCTTTGAGGGCGTCGTCGGTGGCGCGGGCGAGCGCGTGCATCAACGGCTCGACGTTCGACGTCGACTGAAAGCGTTCGATGAGCGCCGCCTTCGCCGCCTTGTAGGCGGCGCGCAACGTTTCACAGGGCGTGGCAACGGCAGCGGTGACGCTCATGGGTCGGGAGGGCCGGATGAGAGAAGGAAAAACAACGAAGCGCCGCGCCGGGGCGCGGGCGCCCGGAATTCAGCGCGCCGACGCGGTCGCCGCGATCAGCTGCGAGGGCGCCGGCGTGGCCGCCGAGACGGTCAGCACCTCGTAGCCGGTCGGCGTGACGAGCACGGTGTGCTCCCACTGCGCCGACAAGCTGCGGTCGCGCGTCTTGACGGTCCATTGGTCGGGCATCGTGCGGATTTCGCGGCGGCCGGCGTTGATCATCGGCTCGACGGTGAAGATCATGCCCGCCTGCAATTCGATGCCCGTGCCCGGACGGCCGTAGTGCAGCACCTGCGGCTCCTCGTGGAACACCTGGCCGATGCCGTGGCCGCAGTATTCGCGCACGACGCTGTAGCCTTGCGCTTCCGCGTGCTTCTGAATGGCCGCGCCGATGTCGCCCAGATGCGCGCCGGGACGCACCTGGTCGATGCCGAGCCACATGCAGTCGAACGTGGTCTGAACGAGGCGTTTGGCGAGAATCGAGCCCTCGCCGACGATGAACATCCGGCTCGTATCGCCGAAATAGCCGTTCTTGATGACGGTGATGTCGATATTGAGCGCGTCGCCGTTCTTGAGTACCTTTTCGCCGGGAATTCCGTGACAGATCACGTCGTTGACGGAAATGCAGGTGGCCTTCGGATACGGCGGATAGCCGGGCGGCTGATAATTCAGCGGCGCGGGAACGGTGCCCTGTTCCTTCACCATATATTCGTGACAGAGACGATCGAGTTCCTCGGTCGTCACGCCGGGAACGATATGCGGCGTGATGAAATCGAGCACTTCGCTGGCGAGCCGGCAGGCGACGCGCATCTGCGCGATATCGTGATCGTTTTTCAGCGTAATAGACATGACTTGGCTCGGAAATGCGTGTATGCGGCCGTGAGCCGCGAAAGCGGCATTATCGCACCTTAGGAAATGCGCCGCACCCGGATAGTTATGGGCCGGCGGCGCATCGGCAAGGGGTTGGTGCGCGGGCGCTCTGCGGTTGCACCATTGCATATCGTTGTGTCGCAACTGACGGGCAAACCGACGGGCGGCTTGAGCCGGTCAATCCTCACATGCTATACTTACGGGCTAAGTCTTGATCCATATTGTCGTCACGAATTCTTAAGACAATCGTCCTGAGAACGCGGAACGCAATGGTTAGTAGCGGATCGGGGCTTGGAGAGTACCTTTCAAGTCGAATCGCAAGCCGGCGCACCCAGGGTGTCCGGCGTCCGGGAGGCAATCAACGCCAGAACCCGGGCGCAGGATGCGGCAGCCGGCTTAAGACCCAACCCTCGCGGAGAATTTCATGGCAGTCACGATGCGTCAAATGCTGGAAGCCGGTGTCCACTTCGGTCACCAAACGCGCTTCTGGAACCCCAAGATGGCCCCGTACATCTTCGGTCATCGCAACAAGATTCACATCATCAACCTCGAAAAGACCCTGCCGCTCTACAACGACGCGCTGAAGTACGTGCGCCAGTTGGCAGCGAATCGCGGCACGATTCTTTTCGTCGGCACGAAGCGCCAGTCGCGCGACACCATCGCGCAGGAAGCAGCGCGCGCCGGCATGCCTTTCGTCAACGCCCGCTGGCTCGGCGGCATGATGACCAACTTCAAGACGCTGAAGGTTTCGATCAAGCGCCTGAAGGACATGGAAGCGGCGCTGGAATCGGGTGAAACCGAGCGCATGAGCAAGAAGGAAGCGCTCCTGTTCGAACGCGAAATGGTCAAGCTGCAAAAGTCCATCGGCGGCGTGAAGGACATGGGCGGCATTCCTGATGCAATGTTCGTCATCGACGTCGGCTACCACAAGATCGCCGTGACCGAAGCCAAGAAGCTCGGCATTCCGGTCATCGCCGTGGTCGACACGAACCACTCGCCGGAAGGCATCGACTACGTCATCCCGGGTAACGACGACGCATCGAAGGCCGTGGCGCTGTACGCAGAAGGCGTCGCGGACGCGATCCTCGAAGGCCGCGCGAACGCGGTGAACGACGTGGTCCAGGCCGTGCGCAACGGCGAAGGCGACGAGTTCGTCGAGGTCAACGCAGAGGCGTAATCGAGCCCTGTGGCCGACAAAAAAGGGGGCTTTGCGAAAGGCCCCTTTTTTTTAGCCGAAGCGCTGGATATGCCCGATTGGGCGACAGCAATGCCAATTTTCCTGCCGTGGGCGAGTCGTTAGCCGGCGGCACGTATCAAACAGACTCAAGGAGCGAATGATGGCGGCAATTACCGCAAGCATGGTGGCAGAACTGCGCGCGAAGACCGATGCGCCGATGATGGAATGCAAGAAGGCGCTGACGGAAGCCGACGGCGACATGGCGCGCGCGGAAGAACTGCTGCGCGTGAAGCTCGGCAACAAGGCGAGCAAGGCGGCATCGCGCGTGACGGCTGAAGGCATCGTGACGGCGCACGTCGAAGGCGGCGTGGGCGCGCTCGTCGAACTGAACTGCGAAACCGACTTCGTCGCGAAGAACGACGACTTCCTGGCTTTCGGCAAGACGATCGCCGAACTGGTCGCCAAGAACAACCCGGCCGACGTGGCCGCGCTGTCGGCGCTGCCGCTGGAAAGCTCGACCGTCGACGCCGTGCGTCTGGCGCTCGTCGGCAAGATCGGCGAAAACCTCTCGATCCGCCGTTTTGTGCGTTTCGAGTCGGCCAACAAGGTCGCGTCGTACCTGCACGGCACGCGCATCGGCGTGCTGGTCGAATTCACCGGCGCGGACGAGCAAGTCGGCAAGGACGTCGCGATGCACGTCGCCGCCATGAAGCCGGTCTCGCTGTCGTCGGACGAAGTGCCGGCCGATCTGATCGCCAAGGAGCGCAGCATCGCCGAGCAGAAGGCTGCTGAATCGGGCAAGCCGGCCGAGATCGTCGCGAAGATGGTCGACGGCTCGGTCCAGAAGTACCTGAAGGAAGTGTCGCTGCTGAACCAGCCGTTCGTGAAGAACGACAAGCAGACGATCGAGCAGATGCTCAAGGCAGCCAACGCGTCGGTGCAGAAGTTCGCGCTGTTCGTGGTCGGCGAGGGCATCGAAAAGCGTCAGGACGACTTCGCAGCGGAAGTGGCGGCACAAGTCGCGGCGGCCAAGCAGTCCTAAGGCGGTTCGAGGCGCTCCTCAGGTTGTCCTCAGGTTGTCATAAGGCGCGTGTGCTGTCATGACGGACACACGCGTCGAGCCTGGCGGTACCCGCGGCGGTTCGTCCGCCGCACGAATTCAGCGATCCGGTTCGCACCACGCAGCGGGCGCGGCAGATTGGGGTAAACCCTGATCTGCCGCGCCCGCCGCCCGATCCGGCCCGCTTGCGGTAAATATTGTTTCACCCCTACAGTTCTACGTTGTTGCAACTCTTCTCGGCGCGATCGGAAACTCATATGCCCACAGCCTACAAACGCGTACTCCTCAAACTCTCCGGCGAAGCCCTGATGGGCGACGATGCCTTCGGCATCAATCGCGCAACGATCGAAAGGATGGTGGCGGATATCGCGGAGGTGGTGCGCATCGGGACGCAACTGGCGGTCGTCATCGGCGGCGGCAATATCTTCCGCGGCGTCGCGGGCGGCGCGGCCGGCATGGACCGCGCAACCGCTGACTACATGGGCATGCTCGCCACGATGATGAACGCGCTCGCGCTCCAGGACGCCATGCGCCACGCGGGCATCGAGGCGCGCGTGCAGTCGGCGCTGCGCATGGATCAGGTGGTCGAGCCGTACATTCGTCCGCGCGCGATCCGCCAGCTGGAAGAGGGCCGGGTCGTGATCTTCGCGGCCGGTACGGGCAATCCGTTTTTCACGACCGACACCGCCGCCGCGCTGCGCGGCGCGGAAGTGGGCGCCGAAGTGGTCTTGAAGGCGACCAAGGTCGATGGCGTATACTCCGCCGACCCGAAGAAGGATCCGAGCGCGACGCGCTACAGCACGATCAGCTTCGATGAGGCAATCGGCCGCAATCTGCAGGTGATGGACGCCACCGCGTTCGCGCTCTGCCGCGATCAGAAGCTGCCGATCCGCGTGTTCTCCATCACGAAGCCGGGGGCGCTCAAGCGCATCGTGCAGGGCGACGACGAAGGGACGCTCGTCCACGTGTAAACTCTCGCGATATCGGGCGCGGCGCGCCGTGGCATGGGTCACGCGCGTCAGGCGCCGCATATCGCAAGTAAAACTCAGGTTTGGAGGTTCAAATGAGTGCAGCTGATATCAAAAAGGGCGTCGACCAGAAAATGCAACGGTCGATCGAAGCATTCAAGGCCGATCTCGCCAAGATTCGCACGGGCCGCGCGCATACCGGTCTGCTCGATCACATCCAGGTCGACTATTACGGCTCGAACGTGCCCATTTCCCAAGTGGCGAACATGACGCTCGTCGACGCCCGCACGATCGGCGTGCAGCCTTGGGAAAAGAAGATGGTGCCGGTGATCGAAAAGGCGATCCGCGAATCGGATCTCGGCCTGAACCCGGCGACGCAAGGCGATCTGATCCGCGTGCCGATGCCCGCGCTCACCGAAGAGCGCCGCCGCGAGCTCACGAAGGTCGTGAAGAGCGAAGGCGAAACCGCCAAGGTGTCCGTGCGTAACCTGCGCCGCGACGCGAACGACCAACTGAAGAAGATGGTGAAGGACAAGGAGATTTCGGAAGACGACGAACGCCGCGCCAGCGACGAAGTCCAGAAGCTCACCGACAAGTTCGTCGCCGAAATCGACAAGCTCGTCCAGACCAAAGAATCCGAAATCATGACGGTGTGAGGCCGCAGAGACGGTTTCGCCAGCCCCGGGCATTTACATTGGGCTGGCTCTCACTCCTTCCGATTTAAAGATTCAGCGGCCATGACCTATACCAGCTCCACCGTTACCGTGCCCGATGTCGCGGCTGTCCCGCGCCACGTCGCGATCATTATGGACGGCAATGGCCGTTGGGCAACCGAGCGGCGCCTGCCGCGCGTCGCCGGTCACACGCGCGGTGTCGATGCAGTCCGCGCGACCGTCGAAAGCTGCGCGCTGCGGGGCGTCGAATTCGTCACGCTGTTCGCGTTCAGTTCGGAAAACTGGCGCCGTCCGACCGAGGAAGTCTCGTTTCTGATGCGTCTCTTCGTGAGCGCGCTCGAGCGCGAGATCGGCAAGCTGCATGCGAACGGCATCCGTTTGCGCGTCGTCGGCGACACCTCCATGTTCAACGACCGCATTCGCGCGCTCATCCAGCGTGCCGAGACCAAGACAGCCCGCAATACGCGCCTCACGCTCACCATCGCCGCCAACTACGGCGGGCGCTGGGACATCATGCAGGCGACGAAAACGCTCATCGCGCAGTCGCTGGAAACGGGCGTGCCCGCGCGCGTGGACGACGAATCGTTCGCGCAGCATCTGGCGATGGCCTACGCGCCGGAGCCGGATCTGTTCATTCGCACGGGCGGCGAGCAGCGCATCAGCAACTTCCTGCTGTGGCAGCTCGCCTACACCGAGTTCTATTTCACCGATACCTACTGGCCGGACTTCGACGCCGCGGCGCTGGATCGCGCGATCGCGTCGTACGGCGGCCGCGAACGCCGTTTCGGGCGCACGAGCGCGCAAGTCGAATCCCAATCGCAGAAGGCCGACACCCTTTCATGCTAAAGACCCGTGTCATCACGGCAATCGTTCTGCTGGCTGTACTCGTGCCGATCACGCTGTTCGCGCCGGTCGGCGCATTCGGGGCGCTGATCGGTGTCGTCGTCGTGTTCGCGGCGTGGGAATGGGGGCGGCTCCTGAAGTTGAACGGAGCGGGGCCCGTCGCGTATGCGCTCGTCGCGGGTATCGCGCTTATTTTCAGCACCTGGCTGGGCGTCGCGTCCAAGCCGCTGTATCAGATGGCCGGCATCTTCTGGGTGCTCGCCGGACCTTACGTGCTGCTGCGCAAGCCGATGCTCGCCGCCGGGGCGTGGCGCGGGTTCCTGCTGTTCGCCGGAATCGTCGTGTTCGTGGCCTGCTGGCATGCCGTCGTCGACGCCCGCACGCGGGGCGTGGCTTTCGTGCTATCGCTTCTGCTAGTAGTGTGGCTGGCTGATATAGGCGCATACTTCGCCGGAAAAGCGCTCGGCCGCCACAAGCTCGCCCCGTCGATCAGCCCGGGCAAGACCTGGGAAGGCGCCATCGGCGGCTGGGTCGCCGTCATCGTGATCGGCGCGCTCGCCGCTGCCACCGGCTTTTATGCGCCCACCGTATTCACGGCCTTCGTGGAGCGTCTCGGCTGGGACCGCTCTTTCGTCGCGGTTTCCGTGCTCGTCGCGTTCAGTGTCGTCGGCGACCTGTTCGAGTCTCTCCTCAAACGCCAGGCCGGCGTCAAGGATTCGAGCGGTCTGCTGCCGGGCCACGGCGGCGTGCTCGACCGCATCGACGCCCTGTTGCCCGTACTGCCGATCGCATTGCTCATGCTTGGCTAATCGGCTAGAGAAGAATTTATGCAAAAACGTCTCACATTGCTCGGCTCCACGGGCTCGATCGGCGACAGCACGCTCGACGTCGTGGCGCGGCACCCGGACCGCTTCACGGTCTACGCGCTCAGCGCGCATCGCAACGGCGACAAGCTCGTCGCCCAGTGCCTGAAGTTTCAGCCCGAAGTGGCGGTCGTCGGCGATGCCGAAACCGCCGCCCGCGTCGCGGCTGCACTACGCGCGCAGGGTTGCAAGACCGAGGTCACGCACGGCACGGATGCGCTCGTCGAAGTCGCGCGCGCGTCCCAGTGCGATACGGTCGTCGCGGCCATCGTCGGCGCGGCGGGGCTCGCACCCACGCTTGCCGCCGCGCGCGCCGGCAAACGCATTCTGCTCGCGAACAAGGAAGCGCTCGTGATGTCCGGGCAGATCTTCATGGACGCGGTGCGCGACCACGGCGCCATCCTGCTGCCGGTCGACAGCGAGCACAACGCCGTGTTCCAGTGCCTGCCGCCTTGCGCCGACAAGGAAGCCAAAATGCACGGCGGCGTCTCGAAAATCATTCTGACGGCGTCCGGCGGCCCGTTCCGGACCCGCGAGCCGGCGACGCTCGTCAACGTCACGCCCGAGGAGGCCGTCAAGCATCCGAACTGGGCGATGGGCCGCAAGATCTCCGTCGATTCCGCGACGATGATGAACAAGGGCCTCGAAGTGATCGAGGCGCACTGGCTCTTCGATCTGCCCGGCTCGCGCATCGAGGTGCTGATCCATCCGCAGAGCGTGATCCACTCGATGGTCTCCTACGCGGACGGCTCGGTCCTGGCGCAGCTCGGCAACCCCGACATGCGCACGCCGATCGCGCACGCACTGGCGTATCCTGATCGTGTCGATTCGGGCGTGGCGCCGCTCGATCTCGCGCTGATCGCCTCGCTCACGTTCGAAAAGCCGGATTTCGCGCGTTTCCCGTGCCTCGCGCTCGCCATCCAGGCGCTGGAAGCGGGCGGCATCGCCAGCGCGGCGTTGAATGCGGCGAACGAAATCGCGGTGGAAGCGTTCCTCGAGCGCCGCATCGGCTTCATGACCATCGGCGGCGTCGTGGAGCGCGTGCTGAACACATTGCCGAACACGAGCGCCGCCTCGCTCGACGACGTCCTCGCCGCCGATGCGAACGCGCGTCGTCTCGCATCCCGTTTCGTCGCAGAGCTCACCGCGAGCGCGCCGGGCGCCGAACCCATCGCCCATTGAGGCCGTCATGAACTTTCTGACCGAAATCGTCGCCTTCGTCGTCGCGATAGGCGTGCTCGTCGTCGTCCACGAATTCGGTCACTACAGCGTCGCGCGTCTGTGCGGCGTGAAAGTGCTGCGGTTCTCCGTCGGCTTCGGCAAGCCGCTGGTGCGCTGGGTCAGCAAGAAGACCGGCGTCGAGTGGACCATCGCCGCGCTGCCGCTCGGCGGCTACGTGAAGATGCTGGACGAGCGCGAAATCGATCCCGAAAGCGGCACGACCATTCCGCCCGAAGATTTGCCGCGCGCATTCAATCGCCAGAATGTGGGCAAGCGCATCGCGATCGTCGCAGCGGGGCCCATCGCCAACTTCCTGCTTGCGATCATCCTGTTTTCGGCGGTGTTCGCGGGCGGCGTGACCGAGCCCGCGGCGATCGTCTCGCCGCCCGCCGCGGACACGGCGGCCGCGCGCGCGGGTTTCGAAGGCGGCGAGACGATTCTCTCGATGCGCGACGCCCCCGGCGGCGAGACGCACGCGATCCGCTCCTGGTCCGACCTGCGCTGGAAGCTGCTGGACGCGGCGTTCGATCACCGCCGCATTGTGCTCACGGCGAAAACGCACGACGGCACCTTCGACTTTCCTGTGAGCGTCGCGGCGATCACGGATGCCGACGCCGATCAGGACTTCATGGACAAGCTCGGCTTCACGCCGGGCGGCGGCACGCTCGCGGTGGCGGGCGTCGAGGCGGGCAGCGCCGCGCAGAAGGGCGGGCTCAAAGCGGGCGACACGCTGCGCGCGATCGACGGCCGTCCCGTCGACAACGCGACGAGTTTCATCGACTACGTGAAGGCGCACGGCGGCAAGCCGGTGACGCTCGTGATCGAACGCCAGGGCCAGCGCCAGTCGGTGCAGGTCGTCCCGGACCTCAAACGCGATGCATCGACGGGCAAGGACATCGGCCGCATCGGCGCGGCGCTCTCGAATCAGCTGCCGACCGTCGACGTGCGCTACGGCCCGATCGAAAGCCTGCGGCTCGGCGTGAACCGCACCTGGGACATCAGTGTGTATTCGCTGCGCATGTTCGGAAGGATGATCACCGGCGAGGCGTCGCTCAAGAATCTCTCGGGGCCGGTCACGATCGCGGACTACGCCGGCAAGAGCGCAAGGCTCGGTTTGACGGCCTTCGTGTCGTTTCTCGCGCTCGTCAGCATCAGCCTCGGAGTGTTGAACTTGTTACCGATTCCGGTATTGGACGGTGGGCATCTGTTATATTATTTGGTTGAGGCTGTTACCGGCAAGGCTGTATCCGATCGCTGGCAGCTCGTTCTGCAAAGGGCGGGGCTGGTTTGCATCGTCGCACTGTCGATGATCGCGCTATTCAACGACCTCGCTCGCCTGATTCGTTTTTGATCCACTTTGACAATTTCTGGCGGCGCCTTTTCGAGCGACCGCCGGAACGAATGCAGCTTTAAAAATACTGGGGAAGCACGTTGTTCAAACCTCATCGCTTTGTTCCTAAGACGGCTGTGGCTGCGGCGTTCGCCGCGACGGGTATGGCGGCACACGCCACCACGCCGTTCGTCGTGCAGGATATTCGGATCGACGGTCTTCAGCGCATCGAACCGGGCTCCGTGTTCGCTTATCTGCCGATCAAGCAAGGCGACACCTTCACCGACGACAAGGCCTCCGAAGCGATTCGCGCGCTTTACGCAACGGGCTTCTTCAACGACGTCCAGATCGCGACAGAAGGCAACGTGGTGGTCGTGCAGGTGCAGGAACGCCCGGCGATCTCGAGCATCGACTTCGCGGGCCTGCACGAGTTCGACAAGGAAAACCTCACGAAGGCGCTGCGCTCGGTCGGTCTGTCGCAAGGCCGCTCGTACGACAAGGCGCTCGTCGACAAGGCGGAGCAGGAGCTCAAGCGCCAGTACCTGACGCGCGGCTATTACGCGGCGGAAGTGACGACCACGGTGACGCCGGTCGACCGCAACCGCGTCGCCATTCTGTTCTCCGTGGCCGAGGGCCCGAGCGCCAAGATCCGCCAGATCAACTTCGTCGGCAACAAGGCGGTGAGTTCGAGCACGCTGCTGGGCGAAATGCAGCTTTCCACGCCGAACTGGTTCTCGTGGTACACGAAGAGCGACCTCTACGCGAAGGAAAAGCTCACGGGCGACCTGGAGAACGTGCGGTCGTATTACCTGAACCGCGGTTACCTCGAGTTCTCGATCGACTCCACGCAGGTGTCGATCTCGCCGGACAAGAAGGACATGTATCTGACGATCGCCGTGCATGAAGGCGAGCCGTACAAGATCAGCAGCATCAAGCTCTCGGGCAATCTGCTCGACCGCGAAACCGAGCTCAACAAGCTCGTGAAGATCAAACCGGGCGAGCGCTTCTCGGCCGAAAAACTGCAAGCCACGACTAAGGCTATCGTCGACAAGCTCGGCGAATACGGCTATGCGTTCGCGCAAGTGAACGCGCAGCCGGACATCGATCAGGCGAACCACACCGTGGCGCTGACGCTGCAAGTCGACCCGAGCCGCCGCGTGTACGTGCGGCGCGTGAACATCGTCGGCAATACGCGCACGCGCGACGAAGTGGTCCGCCGTGAAATGCGCCAGCTCGAAAGCTCGTGGTTCGATTCGAGCCGTCTCGCGCTGTCCAAGGACCGTATCAACCGGCTCGGCTACTTCACGGACGTGGACGTCACCACCATTCCGGTGGAAGGCACGAACGACCAGGTGGACGTCGACGTGAAAGTCGCTGAAAAGCCGACCGGCGCGATCACGCTGGGTGCGGGCTTTTCGTCGACGGACAAGGTGGTGCTCTCGGCGGGCGTTTCGCAGGACAACGTGTTCGGCTCCGGCACGAGTCTCTCGGTCAACGTGAACACCGCGAAGACGTACCGCACGCTGACGGTCACGCAGGTCGATCCGTACTTCACGATCGACGGCATCAAGCGCATCACCGACGCGTACTACCGCACGTATCAGCCGCTGTACTACTCGACCGATTCGAGCTTCAAGATCGTGACGATGGGCGCCGACACCAAGTTCGGCATCCCGTTCTCCGAGCAGGACACGGTGTTCTTTGGCGTCGGCGCCGAGCAGAACACGATGGACGTCGACGACGCCACGCCGCAGGCCTACAAGAACTACGTGAACGAGTTCGGCCGTGTGGTGAACAACTTCCCGCTGACGGTTGGCTGGTCGCGCGACAATCGCGACAGCGCGCTCGTACCGAGCCGCGGCTACTACCTGCAGTCGAACGCGGAATACGGCACGCCGCTCGGCAATACCACGTACGCGAAGTTCGACGCGCAGTTCCAGTATTACTACTCGTTTGCGCGCGGCTTCGTGCTCGGCTTCAACGTGCAGGGCGGCTACGGCAAGGGCCTGCAAGGGCAGACGTACCCGATCTTCAAGAACTACTACGCGGGCGGTATCGGTTCGGTGCGCGGCTACTCGCCGAGCTCGCTGGGTCCGCGCGATGCAACCACGGGCGACCCGATCGGCGGTTCGCGCATGGCGGTCGGCAATATCGAACTGACCTTCCCGTTGCCGGGCACAGGCTATGACCGCACGCTGCGTGTGTTCACCTTCCTCGATGCCGGTAACGTCTGGGGCGATCCGGGTCAGGGCGGCACCTCGAACGGCGCGAACGGCCTGCGTTACGGCTACGGTGTGGGTCTCGCGTGGATCTCGCCGATCGGCCCGCTCAAGCTGAGCCTCGGTTTCCCGCTGCAGAAGCACGAAGGCGACCAGTATCAGAAGTTCCAGTTCCAGATCGGTACGGCCTTCTAAGCGGCACGCCGATGAACCCGAACTTCACTCAATTCGACGTAACGTGAGGAACACTTTGCGAACCGGTAAGCTTTCGAAACATATGGCGCTGGCGCTTGCGTTGTCGATGGTTCTCGGCTTGGGCACGGCCGTGTCCGCGAGCGCACAGGAAGCGCGCATCGCGGCAGTCAATTCAGACCGTATCCTGCGCGAATCGGCTGCGGCGAAGGCGGCACAGTCGAAGCTCGAGCAGGAGTTCTCCAAGCGCGACAAGGCGCTGCAGGACATGGCGCAGCGCCTGAAGGCGATGTCCGACAACATCGACAAGAACGGCACGTCGCTGGCGCCGACCGACCGCGCGGCGCGTCAGCGCGACCTCGCGCAGCTCGACGCGGACTTCCAGCGCAAGCAGCGCGAATTTCGCGAAGACCTGAACCAGCGCCGCAACGAGGAACTGGCCGCGGTGCTGGACCGGGCGAACAAGATCATCAAGCAGATCGCCGAGCAGCAGCATTACGACCTGATCGTGCAGGAAGCGGTGTATGTGAGTCCGCGCATCGACATCACGGATCAGGTGCTGAAGGCGCTCGCCGCGGCCACGCCGAACGGCACGGGCACGAGCGGCTCGAGCCCGAACTGACGAGGAGTGTGAGACGAGATGGCATCAGGCATGGCGATCACGCTCGACGAACTGGTCAGCCGCTTCGGCGGCGAAGTGGTCGGCGACGGGACGCATCGCGTCGGCAGTCTTGCACCGCTCGACAAGGCCGGTCCCGCGCAGCTCGCGTTCCTCGCGAATCAAAAGTATCTGCCGCAGGTCGAGACGACCCGCGCCGGCGCCGTGCTCATTTCGGGCGCCGATCTCGAGAAGGTGACGAATCGCGCGGGCAGTAATTTCATCGTCACGCCGAACCCCTACGCTTACTTCGCGCGCGTGGCACAGGCGTTCATCGACCTCGCCGCGCCCCGGGCCGTTGCGGGCGTGCATCCGAGCGCGTATGTCGATCCGGACGCGAAAGTCGCGACGAGCGCGGTCATCGGGCCGCACGTGAGCATCGAGGCGGGCGCGGTAATCGGCGAACGCGCGAAGCTCGACGCGGGCGTCGTGATCGGCCGGGGCGTGAAGCTCGGCGACGACGTGCATCTTTACCCCAACGTCACCGTTTATCACGGCTGCAGGCTCGGCGCGCGCGTCGTCGTGCACGCGGGCGCGGTGATCGGCGCGGACGGCTTCGGCTTCGCGCCGGATTTCGTCGGCGAGGGCGAGGCGCGGACCGGAAGCTGGGTGAAGATTCCGCAAGTGGGCGCGGTGGATATTGCGGACGACGTCGAAATCGGCGCGAACACCACGATCGACCGCGGCGCGATGGCGGACACCGTCATCGAGGAATGCGTGAAGATCGACAATCTCGTGCAGATCGGCCATAACTGCCGCATCGGCGCGTATACGGTCATCGCCGGGTGCGCGGGCATCGCGGGCAGCACGAACATCGGCAAGCACTGCATGATCGGCGGCGCGGTGGGCATCGCGGGGCACGTGACGCTCGCGGATTACGTGATCGTCACGGCGCAGTCGGGCGTGTCGAAGTCGCTGCTCAAGCCGGGCATGTACACCAGCGCGTTTCCGGCGGTGCCGCACGCGGACTGGAACAAGAGCGCGGCGATCATGCGCAATCTCGACAAGATGCGCGAGCGTATCAAGGCGCTGGAGACCGCGCTCGCCGGAACGGGCAGAAGTAACGACGAAAGCAACGGCGCCTGAGCGCCGGCTCGATCGGGCGAAGGGCCGAAGCCGGCCGCAACAGAATCAACAGCAGAATCGAGAGCGGGCTGGTTCGAGCCGCCCAAGAGACGCCGGAAGAACATAGCAATCCCGGGCGGGCGTCGGACACGGCCCGCCATCCAATTTCCGCGCCCGACACGCGCGTGAGCAGAACGACCATGAGCACAGAAAAAATCAATCTCGATATCCACAAGATCCTCACGCTGCTGCCGCATCGATATCCGATCCTGCTCGTGGATCGCGTGCTCGAACTCGAGCCGCACAAGAGCATCAAAGCGTTGAAGAACGTGACGATCAACGAGCCGTATTTTCAGGGTCACTTCCCGACGCGTCCGGTCATGCCGGGCGTGCTGATTCTCGAAGCGCTCGCGCAGACCGCGGCGCTTCTGACGTTCGCGGAAGAGCCGCACGATCCGACCAACACGCTCTACTACTTCGTCGGCATCGACGGTGCGCGCTTCAAGCGCGTGGTCGAGCCGGGCGATCAACTGATTCTGAACGTGCATTTCGAGCGGTACATGCGAGGCATCTGGAAGTTCAAGGCGCGTGCCGAAGTCGACGGCGCAACCGCCGCCGAAGCCGAGCTCATGTGTACCGTCAAGAACGCGGACGCCTGAGCGCACCTGCGTTCCCCGCGTTCACCGTAACGAGCAGCACGAACAGCATAGGCGAAAAGCGCATGAGCAAGATTCACCCAACCGCGATCATCGAGCCGGGCGCTCAACTGGACGATACCGTCGAGATCGGACCGTACGCGATCGTCGGCGCGCATGCCGTGATCGGCGCGGGCACGACCGTCGGTTCGCACAGCGTGATCGAAGGCCACACGACCATTGGCCGCGACAACCGCATCGGCCATTACGCGTCGATCGGCGGGCGTCCGCAGGACATGAAGTACAAGGACGAGCCGACGCGGCTCGAAATCGGCGACCGCAACACCATCCGCGAATTCACGACGCTGCACACAGGCACGGTGCAGGATCAGGGCCTGACCTCGATCGGCAGCGACTGCTGGATCATGGCGTACGTGCACGTCGGCCACGATTGCCGGCTCGGCGACAACGTCATCATGTCGAGCAACGCGCAACTCGCCGGACACGTGATCGTCGGCGATCACGCGATCATCGGCGGCATGTCGGGCGTGCATCAGTTCGTGCGCATCGGCGCGCATTCCATGCTCGGCGGCGCTTCCGCGCTCGTGCAGGACGTGCCGCCGTTCGTCATCGCGGCGGGCAACAAGGCGGAGCCGCACGGCATCAATGTCGAAGGCCTGCGCCGCCGCGGCTTCACGCCCGACTCCATCTCGGCGCTGCGCTCGGCATACCGGATCGTCTACAAGAGCGGCCTGTCGCTCGAAGAGGCGAAAGCGCAACTGAAGGAACTGAGCGTGGCGGGCGGTGAAGGCGACGCGCCCGTCAAGGCATTCTCCGACTTCATCGCGGCGTCGCAGCGCGGCATCATCCGCTAGACGCACGCGCCGATGACCCTGATCTCCCATCCGCCGCGCGTCGCGATGGTCGCGGGCGAGCCTTCGGGCGACCTGCTCGCGGCGTCGCTGCTGTCCGGCCTGACGAACACGCTGCCCGAAGGCACGCGCTATAGCGGCATCGGCGGCCCGCGCATGACGGCCGAAGGCTTCGAAGCGCACTGGCCGATGGACAAGCTCACCGTGCGCGGCTATGTCGAAGCGCTGAAGCACATCCCCGAGATCCTCGGCATCCGTAACGAAATCAAGCGCCAGCTGCTCGCAGAGCCGCCGTCGGTGTTCATCGGAGTGGACGCGCCCGATTTCAATTTCGGGCTCGAGCAGCCGCTGCGCGAAGCAGGCATTCCGACCGTGCATTTCGTCTGCCCGTCGATCTGGGCGTGGCGCGGCGGGCGCATCAAGAAGATCGTGAAAGCGGTCGATCACATGCTCTGCGTGTTTCCGTTCGAGACGGCGCTGCTCGAAAAGGCGGGCGTGACGGCGAGTTATGTCGGTCACCCGCTTGCCGACGAGATTCCGCTCGAACCGGATGTCGCGGGCGCGCGCCGCGAACTGGGCATAGCGGAAGGCGGTCCGGTGATCGCCGTGCTGCCGGGCAGCCGTCGTTCGGAAATCGCACTGATCGGCCCGACGTTTTTCGACGCAATGGAGCTGATGCAGCTTCGCGAACCCGGCGTGCGCTTTCTGATGCCAGCGGCGAATCCGGCGCTGCGCGAGTTGCTGCAGCCGCTCGTGGATGCGCATCCGCACCTGTCGCTGACGATCACCGACGGCCGCGCGCAAACCGCGATGACCGCCGCCGACGCCATCCTCGTGAAGAGCGGCACGGTCACGCTCGAGGCGGCGCTGCTCAAGAAGCCAATGGTGATCTCGTACAAGGTGCCCTGGCTGACAGGGCAGATCATGAAGCGGCAGGGTTACCTCCCGTACGTGGGTCTGCCGAACATTCTCGCCGGGCGATTTGTCGTGCCCGAAATTCTCCAGCACTTCGCGACACCCGAGGCGCTTGCCGACGCCACGCTGAAACAGTTGAACGACGAAGCGAACCGCCGTACGCTGAGAGAAATTTTCACTGATATGCACATCGCGTTACGTCAGAACACGTCGCAGAAGGCGGCGCAAGCCGTGGCGCGCGTGCTCGAAACGCGGAGGCCGCGATAATGGCGCGTCAGGCCAGTCAGACGTCGAAGCAGGGCGGCCTCGATTTCAGCTCGCCGTTCGACATCGTTTGCGGCGTCGATGAAGCCGGCCGCGGTCCGCTTGCAGGCCCGGTCGTGGCGGCGGCGGTGATCTTCGATCCCGCGAAGCCCCGGATCAACGGTCTCGACGACTCCAAGGCGCTGAGCGCGAAACGGCGCGAAGAGCTTTACGAGAAGATCGTCGATCGCGCGCTCGCTTACTGCATCGCGTCGGCGAGCGTCGAGGAAATCGACACGATCAACATCCTGCACGCCTCCATGCTGGCGATGAAGCGCGCGGTGGAAGGGCTCGGCGTCGCGCCGACGCTCGTGAAAGTGGACGGCAACCGCTGTCCGGTGCTGTCGATCCGCTCGGAGGCCGTGATCGGCGGCGACGCGCTCGTCAAGCAGATCTCGGCGGCGTCGATTCTCGCGAAGGTCACGCGCGACCGCATGCTGACGCAATTGCACGAAACGTTTCCGGTGTACGGCTTCAACGTGCATGCGGGCTACGGCACGCCGCAACATCTGAAGGCGCTGCGCCAGCATGGTCCGTGCGAACATCACCGGCGTTCGTTCGCGCCGGTGCGCGAGGCGCACCGGCTGTTCGGCTCGGTGTTGCCCGAAATCGCGCCCGAAGTCCTTCAGGCGGCTTCGGCGCTCGAACAAGATCCCGACGCGCGGATGTTCTGAGCGCGAAGACTGCATCGACGTGAAATCCATCACTTCGCGGGACAACCCGCTCTACAAGCGCCTGAAAGCGCTCGCCGGCTCGACTGCGCAGCAGCGCCGAAGCGCGCACGCGCTGCTCGAAGGCCTGCATCTGGCGTCGGCTTATCTCGACGCGGCCGGTCAGCCCGAAACCTGCGTCGTGACCGAAGGCGCGCTCACGCATGCGGAAGCGCGCGAGATCGTCGCGCGTATCGAGGAAAAGCGCGTCATCGTGCTGCCGGATGCGTTGTTCGGCCAGCTGTCGAGCGTCGTGCATGGCGTCGGCATGCTGCTGCTCGTCGACAAGATCGACGCCGAACTGCCCGCGCGTGTCGCCGACACCTGCGTGATCCTCGACGGCATTCAGGACGCTGGCAATGTCGGCTCGATTCTGCGCAGCGCAGCGGCGGCGGGCATCACGCGCGTGTTTTGCGCGCCGGGGACGGCTTATGCGTGGTCGTCGAAGGTGCTGCGCTCGGGCATGGGCGCGCACTTTTTGCTGGATATCTTCGAGGATGTCGCGCCCGCGGATCTGATCGCGCGGCTGGACGCGCCCGTGACCATCACGGATTCACACGGCGCCGTCGCGCTCTACGACTGCGATTTGTCGGGCGCGCTGGCGTGGGTGTTCGGCAACGAAGGGGCGGGCGTGTCGCAGGTCTGGCGCAATGCGGTCACACATCGCGTCACCATTCCGCAACCGGGCGGCATGGAGTCGCTCAACGTGGCGGCCGCGGCGGCGATCTGTCTGTTCGAGCAGTGCCGCCAGCAGCGCTGAGCGCAAAGACGGTTCAGTAGTAGGAAGGCCGTTCCGGCTTCACTTCCTGCAGGATCGTGGTGGCGATTTCCTCGATCGACTTGTGCGTCGACGAAAGCCACTTGACGCCTTCGCGCTTCATCATCATTTCCGCCTCGTTGATCTCGTAGCGGCAGTTTTCCAGCGCCGCGTACTTGCTCCCGGGACGACGCTCATTGCGAATCTCGGCGAGCCGCTGCGGATCGATCGACAGGCCGAACATCTTCTCCCGATGTTCGAGCAGCGGCGTCGGCAGTTTGCCGCGCTCGAAATCTTCCGGGATCAGCGGATAATTCGCCGCTTTCACACCGTATTGCATTGCCAGATAGAGGCTCGTGGGCGTCTTTCCGCTGCGCGATACACCGACCAGAATGACGTCAGCATCGGCCAGATTGCGGTTTGACTGGCCGTCGTCGTGGGCGAGCGAAAAGTTGATCGCCTCGATGCGATTCTTGTATTCCTCGGTGTCGGCGTTCTGGTGGACGCGGCCCATTGCGTGCGTCGACTTCAGCGAAAGCTCGTGCTCGAGCGGCTCGATGAAGGTCTGGAACATGTCGAGCACGAGCGCGTTGCAGCCTTTGACGACTTCGTTCGATGCGCTGTCCACGAGCGTCGTGAATACGATCGGTCGGCGCCCGTCGAGCGCGACAGCCTCGTTGATCTTCTCGACGGTCGCATAGGCCTTGTCGACCGAATCGACGAAAGGCACGCGCACGAGGCGGAACTTTTGATCGAACTGGGCGAGGATCGAATGCGCGAAGGTTTCGGCAGTGATCCCGGTACCGTCGGAGACGATGAATACGGAAGGCGGCATCGGCGAAAAGACCAGTGGGAACGGGTTGGAGCGGTTGCGCTCAAACGGCGGTACGCAATCAAACGCGCGCAGCGCCGGGCGCGATGCGGGAAAAGTCCTGTGTTACATTGACTGCGCAGCGGATGTGCGCCGACGAACCCTGCGGCGTGAAAGACCTCGATTTTGCCGCGGAATTGCTGTCTCTGCCGAAACAAATTGAGAATCGGCACGGTAGAATAGCGGCAACCTGTTCGATAAGCAATTGCGGACAAATTGATTCGGATTTTCGTCAAATCGCGGTCATTCGTCGGTTTTGGCAGCAAAAACCCACGGTTTCGAGCAGATTTCAGACGTCCCGCTTCTTTTTGCATCGCGCACCAATTCCGGTGGCGCGTTCCCCGAAGGCTTATCAAACAGGTTGTACGAGATGCGGCAACGCTTCCAATGAGCGCTGCCGCATATGAGCCCACTCGTGCGATCGTGAATTCCATCCACCTTAGGGGCTTGTATGACTAACGCAGTCAATGTTGCGAACGATGTCGCAAAGGATCAGGCGTATGTAGTTCCATTCGAGCAGTTGCGAATGACCGACGTGGAAATCGTCGGTGGCAAGAATGCGTCGCTCGGCGAAATGATCAGCCAGCTTTCCGAAGCCGGCGTTCGTGTGCCGACGGGTTTCGCCACGACCGCGCTCGCCTTTCGTGACTTCCTGCAGCACAACAATCTGACCGAGCGCATCGCCAAGCGCCTCGAAACGCTCGACGTCGACGACGTCAAATCGCTTGCCGAAGCGGGCAAGGAAATCCGCCAGTGGATCATCGACGCGCCGTTGCAGCCGCGCCTCGAAGAGGAAATCCGCCGCGGCTTCGACGTTCTCCAGAACAGTTCGCCCGAAGAGCTGTCGTTCGCCGTGCGCTCGTCCGCGACCGCGGAAGACTTGCCGGACGCGTCGTTCGCGGGCCAGCAGGAAAGTTATCTGAACGTGGTCGGCATCGAAGACGTGCTCGATCGCATGAAGCACGTGTTTGCGTCGCTCTACAACGACCGCGCCATCTCGTATCGCGTCCACAAGGGATTCACGCACGCCGAAGTCGCGTTGTCGGCGGGTGTGCAGCGCATGGTGCGCTCGGACGTCGGCGCGGCAGGCGTGATGTTTACCATCGACACGGAATCGGGCTTCAAGGAAACCGTGTTCATCACGTCGAGCTACGGCCTCGGTGAAACGGTCGTGCAGGGCGCGGTGAATCCAGACGAATTCCACGTCTTCAAGACCACGCTCGAACAGGGCAAATACCCGATCATCCGCCGCTCGATCGGCTCGAAGCTCGTCAAGATGGAATTCACGAAGCCGGGCGAGCCGGGCCGCGTGAAGACCGTCGATGTGCCGCACGAACAGCGCAACCGCTTCTCGATCACCGACGAAGACGTGATCGAACTCGCGAAGTACGCGGTGATCATCGAGAAGCACTATCAGCGTCCGATGGACATCGAGTGGGGCAAGGACGGCCGCGACGGCAAGCTGTTCATCCTCCAGGCGCGCCCGGAAACGGTGAAGAGCCAGGCGGCCGGCAAGGCCGAAATGCGCTTCAAGCTGAAGGGCCAGTCGAACGTGATCACCACCGGTCGCGCGATCGGCCAGAAGATCGGCGCGGGTCCGGTGCGCGTGATCCACGATCCGTCGGAAATGGAGCGTGTGCAGCCGGGCGACGTGCTCGTCGCCGACATGACCGACCCGAACTGGGAACCGGTGATGAAGCGTGCATCGGCGATCGTGACGAATCGCGGCGGGCGGACCTGCCACGCGGCGATCATCGCGCGCGAGCTGGGCGTGCCGGCGGTCGTCGGCTGCGGCGACGCTACCGACGTCTTGAAGGACGGCGCGCTCGTCACCGTCTCGTGCGCGGAAGGCGACGAAGGCAAGATCTACGACGGCCTGCTCGAAACCGAAGTCACCGAAGTGCAGCGCGGCGAGCTGCCGGCGATTCCCGTCAAGATCATGATGAACGTCGGCAATCCGCAGCTCGCGTTCGACTTCTCGCAGTTGCCGAATGCGGGCGTCGGTCTGGCGCGGCTGGAATTCATCATCAACAACAACATCGGCGTGCATCCGAAGGCGATTCTGGAGTACCCGAACGTCGATGCCGACTTGAAGAAGGCCGTGGAAAGCGTCGCGCGCGGGCATGCGTCGCCGCGTGCGTTCTACGTCGACAAGCTGACGGAAGGCATCGCGACGATCGCCGCGGCGTTCTATCCGAAGCCGGTCATCGTGCGTCTGTCGGACTTCAAGTCGAACGAGTACAAGAAGCTGATCGGCGGCTCGCGTTATGAGCCGGACGAAGAAAACCCGATGCTCGGCTTCCGCGGCGCGTCGCGCTATATCGCGGACGACTTCGCCGAGGCGTTCCACATGGAATGCATCGCGCTCAAGAAGGTGCGCGAAGAAATGGGTCTCGACAACGTGCAGATCATGGTGCCGTTCGTGCGCACGCTGAAGCAGGCGGATCGCGTGGTCGAACTGCTCGGCAAGTTCGGCCTCAAGCGCGGCGTGAACGACCTCAAGCTCGTCATGATGTGCGAAGTGCCGTCCAACGCGATTCTCGCCGAACAGTTCCTCGAACGCTTCGACGGTTTCTCGATCGGCTCGAACGATCTGACGCAGCTCACACTAGGCCTCGACCGCGACTCCGGCATGGAACTGCTCGCCGCGGATTTCGACGAGCGCGACGAAGCGGTGAAGTTCATGCTCGAACGCGCGATCGAAACGTGTCTCAGGCTGAACAAGTATGTCGGCATTTGCGGACAGGGGCCGTCGGATCATCCGGATCTGGCCGAGTGGCTGGCGAAGAAGGGCATCGAGTCGATGTCGCTGAATCCGGACACGATCATCGACACCTGGCAGCAACTGGCGAAGACCTTGTCAAAATAAGTGGTCCGCGCCTTTCCGGACGCTTTCGGAAAGGCGCGAGCGTGCTATAAAAACACCCCGGACTTCCTCCGGGGTGTTTTCGTTTGGAGACGAGCATGGCGACGGGCGGTCTGTTCTGGTGGGTGTCGGCGGGCGTGCTGATTGTGCTCGAATTGTTCACGGGCACGTTCTATCTGCTGATGGTGGCGCTCGGGTTCATCGCGGGCGGCATCGCGCACGTCATGGGCGCGCTGCCGCACGTGCAGTTCGGCGCGGCGGCGCTGGTTGCGCTGATCGCGGTCGTGGTCCTGCGGCGCTCGCGCTTCGGCAACTGGAAGCGGCGCGACGCCTCGCGCGATGCCGGCGTGAACCTCGATATCGGCGCGACGGTGCAGGTCGACGAATGGCACGATGGCCGCGCGCGGACCCTGTATCGGGGCGCGCAATGGGACGTCGAGCTCGCGCCGGGCGAAACCGAAGGGGCGCGCTGGTATTGCATCACCGCGCTCGACGGCAACCGGCTCGTCGTCGCGGCGAAGCGCTGAACGAAGCACTGAAGAATAAATTCAAGAAAGGAGTAGCGAGATGGATATCAGTATCGTCGGGGCCATTCTGCTCGTGATCGTCATCGTGATCGCGGCGCAGACCATCAAGATCGTGCCGCAGCAGCACGCGTGGGTGCTAGAGCGGCTCGGCCGCTATCACTCGACGCTCACGCCGGGGCTGACGATCGTGCTGCCGTTCATCGACCGCGTCGCGTACAAGCACGTGCTGAAGGAAATTCCGCTGGAAGTGCCGAGCCAGGTCTGCATCACGCGCGACAACACGCAATTGCAGGTGGACGGCGTGCTGTATTTCCAGGTCACCGACGCGATGAAGGCGTCGTATGGATCGAGCAATTTCGTGTTCGCGATCACGCAGCTGTCGCAGACCACGCTGCGTTCGGTCATCGGCAAGCTGGAGCTGGACAAGACTTTCGAAGAACGCGACTACATCAACCACAGTATCGTCAATGCGCTGGATGAAGCCGCATCGAACTGGGGCGTGAAGGTGCTGCGCTACGAGATCAAGGATCTCACGCCGCCGAAGGAAATCCTCCACGCGATGCAGGCGCAGATCACCGCCGAGCGCGAGAAGCGCGCGCTGATCGCGGCGTCGGAAGGGCGCAAGCAGGAGCAGATCAATCTTGCCGTCGGCGCGCGCGAAGCCGCCATCCAGAAGTCCGAAGGCGAGCGGCAGGCGGCGATCAATCAGGCGCAGGGCGCGGCATCGGCGATCGTCGCGGTGGCCGAGGCGAATGCGCAGGCCATCCAGAAGATCGGCACGGCCATTCAGACGGCCGGCGGCATGGAAGCGGTGAACCTGAAGATCGCGGAGCAGTATGTGGGCGCGTTCGGCAATATCGCGAAGACGGGCAACACGCTGATCGTGCCGGGCAACCTGTCGGACATGAGTTCGATGATCGCGTCCGCGTTGACTATCGTGAAGGGCGAGGGCGGCGGCGTCATCAGGAAGAGCTGAAGCCTTTGCAGCAAGACAATCGGGGCGCTTCGAAGCGCCCCGATTTTTATTTGGTCGCCGAGCGCATCAGGCGGGCGCGTTCGCGATCCCAGTCGCGCTTCTTTTCGGTTTCGCGTTTGTCGTGCAGCTTCTTGCCCTTCGCCAGTCCGATCTCGCACTTCACGCGGCCGTCCTTGTAATGGAAGTTGAGCGGTACGAGCGTGTGCCCGCGCTGCTCGACCTTGCCGATGAGCTTGTCGATCTGGTCGCGATGCAGCAGCAGCTTGCGCGTGCGCACCGGATCCAGATTGGCGAATTTCGAGGCCTCGGGCAGCGGGCTGATATGCGTGCCGATCAGAAAGAGTTCGCCTTGCTTGATGACGACGTAACCTTCCTTGATCTGCCCGCGACCGGCGCGCAGCGCCTTGACTTCCCAGCCTTCGAGCACGAGACCGGCCTCGTAGCGTTCTTCGACGAAGTAATCGAAGAAGGCTTTTCTGTTGTCGATGATGCTCATGAATGGAAAGTGCTCAACTCGTTTAAAATCACGATTTTAGCAGCGCGCCGTGCGGCAAACGAACTCGTGCCGCTTTCTCTTGCGCGTTGCCGCCCAATCCAGCCACCCGCTGCGCCCTATATGGCAGACGTTCAGAAAACCGTGTTGATCCGCCATTCAGCGGAAGAAATGTTCGACCTCGTCACCGATGTCGCCGACTACCCCAATTTTCTGCCGTGGTGCGGCGGCGTGGAAATCGGCCGCCAGGACGAAACCGGCATGGAAGCGAAGATCGACATCAGCTTCAAGGGCATCAAGCAGCATTTTGCGACGCGTAACACGCAGAAGCGGCCGACCAACATCGATATGGAGTTTCTGAGCGGCCCTTTCAAGAAGTTCACCGGCTACTGGCGCTTCACGCCGCTGCGCGCCGACGCGTGCAAGATCGAGTTCGCGCTGCACTACGAATTTTCCAACGTCATTCTGGAGAAGCTCATCGGGCCGGTGTTCAGCCATATCGCCAACACGTTCGTCGATTCCTTCGTGAAGCGCGCGGACCAGCGCTACGGCAAGCCATGATGCAGATCGACGTGTGCTATGGCGCCGCCGACGGCGCGAACTTTCTCGTGCGCATCGAACTGCGCGAAGGTGCGACCGTGCGCGAAGCCATCGAGGCGAGCGGCGTGCTGCGCGCGCATCGCGAGATCGATCTCTCGAAGCAGAAAGTCGGTGTGTTCGGCAAGGCGAAGCCGCTGGATGCCGCGCTCGCCGAGTTCGATCGCGTCGAGATCTATCGTCCGCTGAAAGTGGATCCGAAGGCCGCGCGCCAGCGTCGTGTCGACAAGATGCGGCGCGCCGGTTCGATCGAAGGGCGAAAGTGGCAGTCGAAGGATTCCCGCTGACCCGATTCAGTGCGCGGGCGCCTGCTCGGCGGCGGGCGCCCGGACCGAATGCTGCCGCACCGACCAGCTCACGCCCGCGAGCAGCAGCACGATAGCGAGCACTTCGGGCGTGCGCGGCCAGCGGCCGTCGTAGACGAACGCGTAGAGCAGCGCGAACAGCGTCTCGAAAGCGATCATCTGGCCCGCCAGCGTGAGCGGCAGGCGCTTGGCGGCGGCGTTCCACAGCATGTTGCCGAGCCACGAACCGCCCGTGGCCAACGCGAAACTCACGATCCAGAAAAGCTGCCAGCGCGCCGCCGGTACGGCGCTCTGCACCGTACCGGCAGGCAGCATCCACACGACGACGCCGAGCAGCGCGCCGAGCAGTCCTGTCACGATGCCCCACAGGACGGACCACTCGTTGCCGTCGAAATGATCGTTCGTCTGGAGATATCGCGCGTTGACGACCGCGTACCAGGTCCACGCCGCGAGCGCCCCGGCCGCGCACGCGAGACCCGCCACGCGCGTCATGACGCTGGCGGCGGCGTCGCTGCCTGTGGACGAGAGCGCGTCGCCGAACACATCGAGATTGATGCACGCGATGCCCGCCAGCACGAGACAGAGAGGTCCGGCGAGCCGCTTCAGGTCGACCGCGCCGTGATCGCGCCGTCCGGCGAGCGTGACGGTGACGGGCAGGATCCCGACGATCAGCGAGGAAGGCGCGACGCCGACCAGTTGCACGGCGCTCGCGAGCAGCATGTAGTAAAGCAGGTTGCCGACGAGCGCGAGTTTCACGAGCGCGATGAAATCGGCGCGCGTGAGCTTCGCGGCGAGCCTTCGGGCGATCGGCAGCGCGACCGCGAGCGACACGGCGCCGTACATC
>FCOH02000015.1 GCA_001544595.2 Caballeronia peredens
GGAGCGGTAGTTCAGTTGGTTAGAATACCGGCCTGTCACGCCGGGGGTCGCGGGTTCGAGTCCCGTCCGCTCCGCCAACTCGTTTCAGAAAAATCCAGCCTTCGGGCTGGATTTTTTTTTGCCCGCTGTTTTCGCATTTCTTTTCGCCCGTTTCATCCCTGCGTCGCCCTCATTCCTTTCGAATGCGTCCGAATTCACTTCGACCGTAGTAATGGCCATTGCCAGCGTGCGCGCGCTGACTTAGTGTTTAGGCACTTGTTCTCGTGCCCGGCACCCGCGCGATGCTCGACCCGACCGAAGATCTCTCTCTCTATCAACTGCGTCAGGCGACGATGGCCGACTTCGCGTTCGCCGAAGCCCTGACGCACGACAACATGGTCGGCTATTACCGGCGCCACAACCTCGTGTGGCGCGGCGATCTTTTCCTCTCCAGCTGGCGCGAATCCGAAAATTTCGTGCTTCAGGCGGACGGCATGCCGATCGGCGTCATGCGCGTCACCGAAGAAGACGATTCGCTGCACATCCGCGACGTGCAGATCGCGCAGGGTTATCGAGGACGGGGAGCGGGCACCTTCCTGCTCAACACCGCGCACCGCTGGGCGCGCGCGCGCGGGCTGGCCGAATGCCAGTTGCGCGTGTTCGTCGACAATCCGGCGGCGCGGCTCTATGTGCGTCTCGGATACCGCCCGGCGGGGCCGCGTCTCGCGCAACTGGGCGCGATTCGGCACATGGTGCGGCGCGTCTGAGGCAGCGCGGCGCTACGCGCCGTCGGGATCACGCCCGCTTCGGTTGTCGCGGCTGTCGCCGATATCGCGTGCGAAAAAGGCGCGCGGACTCTCGCCGAAGGCGCGGCGGAACATCGCGGAAAAGGCGCTTTGGCTCTGATACCCGAGTTCGCGCGCGACCTGCGCGAGCGGGCGGCCCTGGCTCAGCAGCGGAATCGCCCGCGCGAGCACGGCTTGCTGACGCCATTGCGAGAAACTCACTCCCAGTTCGCGCCTGAAAAGCCGTGCGATGGTGCGCGTGCTCGCGCCCGCTTCGGACGACCAGCGCTCCAGATCCGAATGCGACGGATCGGCCAGCACGGCATTGCAGAGGGCGCGCAGACGCTTGTCGCTGGGCATCGGCACGGAGAGCGGCAGCGGCTGCGAACGGATGATTTCGTCGAGCGCGAGCGTGCCGAGCAGCCGCTCGCGTTCCCGCGAAATCGCCTCCTCGTCCAGAGCCGCAATCACTTCGCGCAACAGCGGCGACACTTCGACCACCCGGCACGCGCCCAGACCGGGCGGCACGACGCTGGCATCGACATAAAGCGTACGCAGGTAGGCGTCCTCGACGATCACGACCTCGTGCGTGACGTTCGGCGGCACCCAGATCGCGCGCGATGGCGGCACCATCCAGGTCGAATCGACGGTGGCGACGCGCAGCACGCCGCGCGACGTGTACGCGACCTGCGCCCACGGATGCGTATGCAGCGCGATGCGTACGCCGTACGGAACGGGCCGCGAGCGGACGCGGATCGGATGATCGAGCGTCGGCGAATGTTCGAGAGGAATGTCGAGGTGCTCGACTTCCTCGTACGACGATCTCGGTTCGACAAACGTGGGCATGATCGCTAATACTTGACGGCTGCGGATGCGCCGATCTTAATCGAAAGCGCGTTTGCGGCGATGCGGCGCGCCGGTGCACGAAGCTCGACCGGTACACGCCGCGGCGCATTTTTCGCAGCGCATAATTCATCGATCCATCATCAACGATCAATCGACAGGAGCGGTTCTTCGATGCAAAACGTTTTCGTCTACGGCACGCTGCGCGCGGGTGAAGTCAACGATATCAACCGCGCTGCGGGCCGCCATGGCCTGGCGGCGCCGCAGTGGATCGGCGCGGCGCACGTGCACGGCCGCTTGTTCGACTTCGGCACGTATCCCGGGCTTGTGATCGACGAAACGGGCACCCTGATCCGGGGCGATGTCTACTACATCGAGGACGCGCTGGTGCCGGTGCTCGATGAAATCGAAGAGGTGTATCCCGGCGTGGAAGGGCTGTTCCGCTCGCATCGCGTGCACGTCGAGGTAGAAGTGGAAGGACGGAAGAACCGGCTGGATTGCCTGATTTACCCGGTCGCGGCGGCGTCCGTGGCGGGTTTGCCGCGCATCGAGGGCGGCGATTGGGTCGAGCATCGCACGACGCGCGCATGACGCGCGACACGTGCGCAACTTCACGGCGGATTTCTCCGCACCGCCTTTGACGCGGCTGGCCGGTCAAAGGCGGCGTGAATGGCCCCGTGCCTTTCAGTCAGAAAGCGAAATCAGAAAGCAGGCTTGAAGGCGTTACAAGCGCTACTTACTGGCTAGAGCCCGACATCGGCTTGCTGTGAGATTTCTTGTGATGCATCGACTTGTGCGCCGGCGCCTGGGATTTCATGTTTTGCATGTTGTCCTGCTGCGACTGCAAATTTTGCGCGCGCGATTCGATGTCGGCGATCTTGGAAGGATCGGTGCTCATCGTCACGCCTTGATCGCTCTGCGCATAGGCGCCCGATGCGACCGCGCCGAGGGACAAAAGAACAGCCAGGGACACTTTCTTCATTGTTACCTCCTAGTAGCAGTTGAACCCGGGAATCGCCTGTCCGATCCGGTTGGAAAGACGCTTACGTCTGAGCAAAAATCGCTCCCGCCGCCTCGTATTCCCTCGGCCGCCGACTGAACGCGAACGGAACGCGCGCGAGGGTCGGACAATTTGCATCATAGGCGTGGAATCGGTCGATGGTATGTCGCCCTGTCCCGGGGTCGGCCGCGTATGGCCGCGAGAAATCATATCGACGCATCGAATCATTTGCCACTACTGAATAACTTGAGTCGCTGTCGGGCGAAGCGAAAGCGCGGCTGTCGCAATCAATAAAGATGCAGCCAGCGATACACCTCGAAGCGGGCGAGCCCCACGAGCTCATGCGCGGCGAGTTCGCTGTTTTCGAAGCTTCTGAAGTGCGGAAAGACGGTGGCGTCATTGCGTCGCACGTCGGATACATAAGGTTGCGGCGCGTAGCCGAAGGCCTCGAACGCGCGCAGCGAGCGGCGCATGTGATACGCCGATGTGACGACGATCAAACGATTGTCATGTACCGGGCCCAGAATAGCGGCCACGTTGCGCGCGTTCTGGTACGTGTTGTAGCTGCCGCTCTCGCGCGTGAGATCGCGGGCGTCAACGCCTTGCGCGATCACGTAAGGCGCGTAATTGTCGGCTTCGGCCTGACCGTGACGCTGCGGATCGCCGCCGCTCAAAATCACCTTGCAGGTTGCACCGGTATCGCGGCACTGGCGATAAAGCGCCGCCGTTGCGGCGATGCGCTGCATCGAATCGTGCTTCGGAACCAGACCGGTGCCGCTCCGATCGGTGCCGCCTCCCATCAGGACGATCGTCGTCTCATGGCCGAACGCGGGCGCGACGGTGTGATCGTAGCCGCGCTGGGCGAGATCGAGCAGCGGCGTCGCGAACCAGCCCGCGCCGCATGCCCACACGAGCGCCGCCGCCGCGATCGCGATTTGCGCGCGGCGGCGTCGCCAAAGCGCGAATAATGCAAAAAAAAGCAGCAATAAAGTGAATAGAACCAATTTGATTGGGGTAACGTATTGGTTTCAGGGCAATTCGGACCGTCATCGCGTTTTTAAGCACGCATCGGCGGGGTCGCAGTAGAGCGCGCGATCAGCGCGCTTCCAACGGGGGCTTTTAATAGAAAGCAGCACCTAACGCAAGCGGCGGCCAAACATTCGGGCTGCGAGTCATGTCTCTCTCTTCGCAGACGAAATTCGGTGCGCCGCGTTTAGTCGACGTCGCCGACTGTCTTGCGACCGTCACGAGCGTCGTCATGGCTGCACAGGAAGAAAGAACGAGATGACCACGTATTCTAACGAAGCCGTACTCGAAGCACTTCGCCGAGCGCAGTATCGTCAGGTTCCCTGGGCGAAACGCCCTAATGTTTTCGGTCTCTTGCGCGCCCTCGGGCTTCTCGAACTCGCCCGCCAGCGCACCGTCGCGCCCGCGCCCGGTTTTCATGCGCCGGTGGATATCGCGGTTGTCACTGAACGCGGGAAACTCGAATTCACACGGTTATCGCGCGACGAACGTTCCAGCGACTGGGACCTGCGGCGCGCCGAGCCCTACACGTTCGGCGGTCAGGAAACGATCGTGGAGGCGAGGGTCTAGGACGACCGGTGCGTCCCTGGCAATCGCATCAAAACAAGGCCGGTTCATTGCCGGATGCAAGCTGTCTTCGAGCGGCACGCGCCGCACATGGCCGCGTAATGTTACAGATGGCCGCACGTATTTTGCGCATGGCCGCTCATGCCATCGCCGAAAAAAAGCCCGTGTCACGAAGGACACGGGCATACCGGATTTCACTGTTGCCACGCTGTGTCATGGCATAAGGTGTGACTGACGCTCGTCCGAGTGGTTCCGCAGCTTTGCTGCCAAAGTGAACGCGACGGCCCGCGTGCGCTGCCGTCTCAATGATGCTGCGAGCGTGCGTCGCGATCCGTCTCCGGACGTGCGCGCACATTGCTCGCGATGTCGCCGCGCAGATCGCCGCGCGGCGCCGGCGGCGTCGCTTCGTGATTGTGCGCATTAGCCGGCGGCGCAGCCATCGCGGCCTTCGCGCTCACGTGAAAATCCGATGCAGCCGGCGGCGGCTGAGCCTGACTCATCGCCATGGTGCTCGTCAGCGCGATCAACACGCCGTGTGCGAGCAGAGTCGATGCCTTCATGGTGAAATCCCTCCAAGCCCTCGTAGAGCTTGCCCGATCATTCACCAAACTATGCTTCGACGCGCCGCGGCGCTGTAAGGAATAGTAAAGAGTTGTTTCGTAGCGAACGTGCGTGGTCCCCGTCCGTTACGACGTAACAAGACAGCCGGTTGCGACGGGCGCGAAAGGAGCGCAGGGATGGCGCAAGCGATCGCTTGCGAGAGAGCGGAGCCTGAATAGACGCCGAAAGCAGGCGTCGAAAAAACCGAAGCCGGCTAAACCGGCTTCGGCTGAATCGAATCGCTCAGGCCATCTTGGCCGGCGCGCGCCACGATTCCGGGTTGGTCCAGAACGCGCCGCGCAGACGGTCGCGGCTCGGCGGCGCCGGCGGCTTCGCGGCGCTCGAACCAATGCGCCCGCGCAGCGAAACCTCGCGGCCATTGCTGGAAAGACGCTTGACGATCTCCGCCAGCGTGCCGTCCGCCTGCCATTCGTCGAAGCGGCGACGGCAGGTCGGCGGGGACGGATAACGTCCGGGCAGCTTCGACCAGCCTTCGCCGGTTGACAGCACCCACAACACCGCGTTGACCACCGAGCGCGCTTCAACGCGCGGACGTCCGCGCCGCTCGCTACGCGCCGGCTCGGAACAGAACAACGCCTCAACCAGCGCCCACTCGTTATCTCTTAAATCGTCGAACAGCACCATATCTCACCTCAGCGAAGCTAACCCCGGTGCGCTGCCCCGCGCCGCGCACTCTGGTCGGAATCCGATGAACGAATACCAGGGGAGGTCGGAGCGATGCGGCGGACGATTTCTATGTAACCGCGTGACTCCAACCTCTGTGCGCAATGAAATGCGAGAACCGTGCCATGCATGTCGCTAAATCCGGGAAACCCGCATGGCAGTAGGCTGACGCGATGCCAGCATGGCCCGTATCAGACCCGAAACAGACTGATTAAGAAATCGGGACAATCACCAATCCAGTGCAATAGGCCCATCGGGCGTGCGTTTGCGTAATTTGCTGCACCGCAGCGAAACGTACGTTCGCGCATGAAACCGGCATCGCTGACGATATAATTCGGAATGAAACAGCGAAATTCATGAGCATTGAGAATGAGTGCGCCATTAAACGTGACGTTGCGGCAACTGCGCGTCTTTATCGAGGTGTCGCGCCTGCGCAGCTTTAGCCGCGCGGGCGACGAGATCGGTCTCACGCAGTCGGCGGTGAGCCGCTGCGTGCGCGAGCTGGAAGGAGAAATCGGCCTCAAGCTGATCGACCGCACCACGCGCGAGGTGCAACTGACGGACGTGGGCGTGAATCTCGTCGGCACGGTGTCGCGCCTGCTCGCGGATCTGGACGAAGCGCTGCGCGAAGTGCGCGATCTCGGCCAGCAACGCCGTGGACGGGTGATCGTCGCGGCGAGTCCCACGGTCGCGTGCAGGCTGATGCCGCGCGTGATCGCGTCGTGTCTGCGGCAGTTTCCGCTGATCACGCTCAGCCTGCGTGATGACGTCCAGTCCGATGTCCTGCGCAAGGTCAAATCGGGCGAAGTCGATTTCGGCGTGGTGATCGGTCCGTTTTCCTCCGACGAACTGCACGGCGAGCCCGTGATGACCGATTCTTTCTGTGTCGTCGCGCGCCGCGATCATCCGCTCGGACGCCGCAGCGCCGTGCCGTGGGAAGCGCTCGCCGGCGAGCGGCTGGTGATGCTCGACTACGCGTCCGGCAGCCGGCCGATCATCGATGCCGTCATGCAGGAACACGGCGTCGAGGCCCAGGTGGTGCAGGAACTCGGCCATTCGGCAACGGTGTTCGGCCTCGTGGAGGCGGGCGTCGGCGTGAGCGTGCTGCCGTGGCTCGCGCTGCCGCTTCCGGCCGATTCGTCGCTTGTCGCGCTGCCGCTCGAACCGCGCGCCGAGCGCACCGTGGAGCTCGTGCGCCGCCGCGACCGGTCGCTTTCGCCCGCGGCCGAATCGGTCTGGTCGCTGATCGCGTCCTTGCCGCGGCGCGCGGAGGACCTCGACTGAACCGGATCCGCGTCTCGACAAGGACGGCGCGCGCGTTAGACTTCAATTTTTCTTTCGACGGGGCGGGCAATGAGTGAATCGGAAGGGGCGGTGGCGAACGAACTGAGCCAACTGACGGGCGCGCACGGCTTCGGTGCGCCGGACGCGCGCGATGCGGTGCGCGCGCTGCGGCCGTCGCAGATTCGCGAGGTGGCGAACGCGGGCTTCGGCGTCGCGGACGTGCTGCCGTTCTGGTTCGGCGAATCGGATCGTGTCACGCCGCAGTTCATCCGCGATGCCGCGAGCCGCGCGCTCGCCGATGGCGAAACCTTCTACACGCACAACCTCGGCATCGCGCCGTTGCGCGAGTCGCTGGCCGGTTACGTGAGCGCGCTGCACGGCGCGACGGAGAGCAGCCAGATCGCCGTGACGAGCGCCGGCGTGAACGCGCTGATGCTCGCCGCGCAACTCGTCGCCGGAGCGGGCGATCGCGTCGTCGCGGTGACGCCGCTGTGGCCGAATCTCGTCGAAATTCCGAAGATCCTCGGCGCGAGCGTCGAAACCGTCTCGCTGACGTACGGCCCGCGCGGCTGGACGCTCGATCTCGACCGCCTGCTCGCGGCGCTCACGCCGGGCACGCGCATGCTGATGATCAACTCGCCGAACAACCCGACCGGCTGGACGATGACGTGCGACGAGCAACGCACTGTGCTTGCCCATTGCCGCCGTCACGGCATCTGGATCATCGCGGACGAGGTCTACGAGCGCCTGTATTACGGCGACGACGCGCGCGTCGCACCGTCGTTCCTCGATCTCGCCGCGCGCGACGAACGCGTGATCGCGGTCAATTCGTTCTCGAAGGCGTGGCTGATGACCGGCTGGCGGCTCGGCTGGCTGGTCGCGCCGAGCCAGTTGATGGACGACCTCGGCAAGCTGGTGGAATACAACACGTCATGTGCGCCGTCGTTCGTGCAGAAGGCGGGCGTCGTCGCGGTGGAAGAGGGCGAGCGCTTTACGCAGTCGCTCGTCGCCGATCTGCGCGCGAGCCGCGATCATCTCGTGGCCGCCTTGCAGACGATCGACGGCGTCGACGTGCGCGCGCCCGACGGCGCGATGTATCTGTTCTTCTCGCTGCCGGGCGCGGCGTCGAGCCTGGAATTGTGCAAGTCGCTCGTGCGCGAGGCGGGCCTCGGACTTGCGCCCGGCAGCGCGTTCGGCCCGCAAGGCGAGGGCTTCGTGCGCTGGTGCTACGCGTGCGATCCCGCCAGGCTCGATGCGGGCGTCGAGCGCCTGCGACGCTTCCTCGCGACGCGCGGCGCCGCGTGAAGCCGGCCGGCGGGCGGCGATGCGGCCGCCGGCGTCGAGTGAGTTCCGGCGCGATTGCGGCATCACCTTTACTGCCCGGTTCTTTTTGCGTAATATGGCGCTCAGTCACGCGCTTTCGTCTGGAAAGCGCCACCTCGACCGGCTGGGATGGCCCGGCGTTCGCTCACCGATCGCCCGATACTGCCTCTCCCCGGTGCGTGCTCCCAATCAATATGACCGATTACAATCGGGCGAGCGCGTCTTGAAATTCCGCGTCCAGCTTCATCGTTCGCACCGCTTCGGTGGCGTTCGAACTTGCTCAAGCTCGATTTTGAATTGGATCATTGACCATACAGGGTTGACCCAAGCTGCATGAATACCCAAGAGGCGAAGATCGTCCTCGAGACTGCCTTGATTTGCGCGCAGGAACCGCTGCGGCTGCATGATTTGCGCAAGCTGTTCGCCGACGACATTTCGGCGGATACCGTTCGCACGCTGCTCGAAGGGCTCCAGGCCGACTGGTCGGGCCGCGGCGTGGAACTGGTGGCGCTCGCCTCCGGCTGGCGCTTTCAGAGCAAGCCCGCGATGCGCACGTATCTCGACCGGCTGCATCCGGAGAAACCGCCCAAGTATTCGCGGGCCGTACTCGAAACGCTGGCGATCATTGCTTATCGGCAGCCGGTGACGCGGGGCGATATCGAAGAGATTCGCGGCGTGACCGTGAACACGCAGGTCGTGAAGCAGCTCGAAGACCGTAGCTGGATCGAAGTGATCGGCCATCGCGACGTGCCGGGCCGCCCGGCGCTTTACGCGACGACCAAGCAGTTTCTCGACGACCTCGGCCTGACCGCGCTCGACGAGTTGCCGGCGCTCGACAATCCGTCGGCGCAGTTCGAAGCAACGCTGCTGGCGCAGCATTCGATCGACTTCCCCGACAGCGTAGCGGCCGACGCGCAACCGGCGGCGAGCGGCGCGTCGGAGGCGGCGGACGGCGGGGAACGCGGGGAACATCAGGCGGCGGCATCGGTCAACGCGGTTGAGGCGGCAGCGCCCGAGCCCTCGGTCGACGAAGCGCGCGCAGGCGAGCCGCAAGCGCAGCAACAGGAAGAACAAACGCAGCAGGTAGAACACGAAGCGCGCGCAACGGAACGTGCGGATGCCGCAGCGGATCATTTCGCTTCGCCCGCCGGCATTCACGCGCAGCAATCGAACACCGGGCACGACGCACCTGAAGCGCACGCCGCGCCTGCGCCGGCGCCGCACGACGACGAGCACGACGCGAGTCCATCGACCGACGCCGAACTGGACGACGACTCCGAAGAACCGACGGCGCGCCGCGCCTGAAACATATTGCATGGCCCCTGATTCGCAATCCGGCTCTCCATAAAGATCATTTCGAGACGACCGGCCGGAGCAATCAGCGGATTTTTAGACGCGCCCGCGATGGGCGCGCGATTCGACATTTGAGGTTGTTTTGACACATTCCCACGACAGCGATTCGCCCGAATCCGCGCGCCCGGTGCACAACGCGGACGCACCCGAGTCGGCCGACGCCGGCGAACGCACGCGCATCGACCGGACCGAGGATGCCGGCGGCGAGGGCGACGATCGCCCGCGTCGCGGACTGCGCCGCGGACCGCGCAGTCTGATCGCACGGCGTCGCGCTGTCGCGAAGACGAAGGGCGCGGAAGGCGCGCCCGCCGCGCCGGCCGCCGTGAACGAGACGCCGCCCGATGGCGTCGTCGCCGCGCAGGTGCGCACGCCGCGCAAGGATCCGAACGCGAAGGGTCCGCGCAAGGATGGCGCGCCCGGGCGCGGCCGCAAGAACGCGCGCCCCGACGCAGGCGAGGCAAAAGTCGAAGCCGCAGACGAAGCGCCCCAGCAGGCCGGCGCAGCGGCGCCCGCCCCGCGTGAGGGCGGACGGCGCAAGAACGCTCAGCAACAGCCGCAGCAAAAGCGCGGCAAGCGCAACGACTCGGCGCCGGCGACGGTCGAGAGCGCGGCAGCCGCTGCCGTCGACGACGTGTTCGCCTACGTGACGTCGCCAGCCTTCGACGCCGACAACACCGGCGCGGCCGGCGTGCGCGCACCGATGCTGCGCCGCGGCCGCAGCGCACCGCAGAAGCGCGTGCTGGAACCGGACGACGACGCACCGAAGCTGCACAAAGTGCTCGCCGACGCGGGCATGGGCTCGCGCCGCGACATGGAAGAACTGATCATTGCCGGCCGCGTGTCGGTGAACGGCGAGCCGGCGCACATCGGCCAGCGCATCATGCCGACCGATCAGGTGCGCATCAACGGCAAGCCGGTGCGCCGCAAGCTCGCGAGCAAGCCGCCGCGCATCCTGCTTTATCACAAACCGACGGGTGAAATCGTCAGCCACGCCGACCCGGAAGGCCGTCCGACGGTGTTCGACAAGCTGCCGTCGATGAAAACCGCCAAGTGGCTCGCAGTCGGCCGCCTCGATTTCAACACCGAAGGCCTGCTGCTCCTCACGACCTCCGGCGATCTGGCGAACCGTTTCATGCATCCGCGCTATAGCGTGGAGCGCGAATACGCGGTGCGCGTCGTCGGCCAGTTGTCGGAAGGGATGAAGCAGAAGCTGCTGAAAGGCGTCGAACTCGATGACGGCCCCGCGAACTTCCTGCGCATTCAGGACGGCGGCGGCGAAGGCACGAACCACTGGTATCACGTCGCGCTGGCCGAGGGCCGCAATCGCGAAGTGCGCCGCATGTTCGAGGCCGCGGGCCTCATGGTCAGCCGCCTGATCCGCACGCGCCACGGCCCGATCGCGCTGCCGCGCGGCCTGAAGCGCGGCCGCTGGGAAGAGCTCGAAGACAATCAGGTGCGCAGCCTGATGGCGTCGGTCGGCCTCAAACTGCCGACGGAAGAGAAAGGCGGACGCAGTTCCGCGCCGCGCGTGCAGCCCGATCCGATGCAGACGTCGATGGGCTTCATCACGCGCGAGCCGGTGCTGAGCTCGCACTCGCGCATGACGCAGCAGACGCCGGGACGCGGCGGGCGGCGCGGTCAGCCGGGCGGCATGGCGAGCGGCTTCGGGCTCGGCGGCATGGGTGGCTTCGGCGGCAACGCAGCCAATTCGAGCAATCCGGGCAATCCCGGCGCGGGCCGTCGCGGTGGCCGGGAGCCGAACGGTAATCGCGTCGGCGGTGAGCCGAACGGCAATCGCGCCAACGGCGCCCGGACGGGTCCGCGCGGTGCCCGCCCGCAAGGCGGTCCGCAGGGCGCGGCCGGCCCGGGCAAACGCGCCGCTGGCGGCAACGCGCCGCGCGGTAATCGCCAGGGCGGCGCTCAGCAGGGTGCGGGACAAGGCAAGGCCGGAGCAAACCGGGGCGCACGCAATCGCACGCGCGGCCGTTGAGGTCCAGGCGCAACGCCGCCGAGAGGCGGGTCGAAGGAGGCATGCGGTATTCGACCCGCCAACCGCGTAGCGAAACAGCGGTGACATAAACGGAGTGCCGACTGGCCCGAATCGCACGAAACAGGCCCCAACGGGACCGAAAGCGCGTGCTACGTTTGCGTTTATCGCGAAAAATAGCTAAAATCATGAAGTCGCTAGGCGCGTAGTTTTTTCTGCCCTAAGTGCGGCCTCGGTTGAAAAAGATGGGCGTTGCGCCCATTTTTTTTTGGCTTTTCGGTTCAGCATCTCGGGAGCAGGGGTGCGCGCCCGCATGAAGGCGCTACCCGCGGGTGTTTCGGCGTGGAGCGCGCGAACACCTTGGAGTTACTGTGCAACTGACGGAATTGATAGAAACCACGGTCTCAGGCCTGGGATACGAGCTTGTCGATCTCGAGCGTTCGGGAGGCGGCATGCTGCGTGTGTATATCGATCAGCCGGCCGGTATCGCTATCGAAGACTGCGAGAAGGTCACGCGCCAGCTCCAATACCTGCTCGAAGTCGAGAACATCGACTACGACCGGCTCGAAGTGTCGTCGCCGGGGCTTGATCGTCCGCTCAAGAAGCTGGTCGATTTCGAGCGCTTCGCAGGAAGCGAGATCGTCATCACATTGAAAAAGCCGCTGGACGGGCGCAAGTCGTACCGCGGTATTTTGCATGCCCCCGACGGCGAAACGATCGGATTGGAATTTGAAGGGAAGGACGGCGCCGCGATGCTGGATTTCACGCTCGCAGACCTCGATAAAGCACGTCTCGTCCCCAAGGTTGATTTTAGGAGCCGCAAACAATGAGTCGCGAAGTATTGATGCTGGCGGATGCGCTGGCACGCGAAAAGAACGTCAACAAGGACGTCGTGTACGCAGCACTCGAAGCTGCGCTTGCTTCGGCCACAAAGAAGCTCTTCGAGGAAGACGTGGATATTCGCGTCGCCATCGACCGTGAGAGCGGCGAGCACGAGACTTTCCGTCGCTGGCGCGTGGTGCCGGACGAGGCCGGCCTGCAGGAGCCGGATCAGGAAATCCTGCTGTTCGAAGCCAAGGAGCAGAAGGCGGACGCACAGGTTGACGATTTCATCGAGGAGCCGATTCCGTCGATCGAATTCGGCCGGATCGGCGCGCAGGCCGCCAAGCAGGTCATTCTGCAAAAGGTGCGCGACGCCGAGCGCGAGCAGATCCTGAACGACTTCCTCGAGCGCGGCGAAAAGATCATGACCGGCTCGGTGAAGCGCCTGGACAAGGGCAACTTCATCGTCGAGTCGGGTCGCGTCGAGGCGCTGCTGCGCCGTGACCAGCTGATTCCGAAGGAAAACCTGCGCGTGGGCGACCGCGTGCGTGCCTATATCGGCAAGGTCGACCGCACGGCGCGCGGCCCGCAAATCGAACTCTCGCGCACCGCGCCCGAGTTCCTGATGAAGCTGTTCGAGCTGGAAGTGCCCGAAATCGAACAGGGCCTCCTGGAAATCAAGGCGGCTGCACGCGATCCGGGCGTGCGTGCGAAAATCGGGGTGATCGCGTACGACAAGCGCATCGATCCGATCGGCACGTGCGTCGGCATCCGCGGCTCGCGCGTGCAGGCAGTGAGAAACGAGCTCGGTGGCGAGAACGTCGACATCGTGCTATGGTCGGAAGATCCCGCGCAGTTCGTGATCGGCGCCCTCGCGCCGGCAGCCGTCCAGTCGATTGTCGTCGATGAAGAAAAGCACTCGATGGACGTCGTCGTGGACGAAAACGAGCTCGCGGTCGCCATCGGCCGCTCCGGCCAGAACGTTCGGCTCGCAAGCGAGCTCACCGGCTGGCAGATCAATATCATGACGCCGGACGAATCGGCGTTGAAGCAGAACGAAGAGCGTGGCAAGTTGCGCGACCTGTTCATGGCGCGTCTGGATGTGGACGAGGAAGTCGCCGACATCCTGATCGACGAAGGCTTCACGAGCCTCGAAGAAATCGCGTACGTGCCGCTCAACGAAATGCTCGAAATCGAAGCCTTCGACGAAGACACCGTGCATGAGTTGCGCAACCGCTCGCGCGACGCACTGCTCACCATGGCGATCGCCAACGAAGAGAAGGTGGAAGGCGTAGCACTCGATCTGAAGAGCCTCGACGGCATGGACAGCGAGTTGCTCGCGAAGCTTGCCGAGCATCAGATCCAGACCCGCGACGAACTCGCGGAGCTGGCAGTAGACGAATTGGTCGAAATGACCGGTATGGAAGAGGATGCCGCTAAGGCGTTGATCATGAAAGCACGTGAACACTGGTTCCAGTGAGAAATGACCATGGCGCACTGATATTTGGCGGCCTGTTTGGCCGCGTGACCCCGATCTAACCGCAAGGATATGTCCTTGCATCAAGAGGAATGAATGGCGAGTAACAACGTAGCCCAATTTGCCGCGGAATTAAAAATGCCTGCAGGCGTCCTGCTGGAACAACTGCAGGCGGCTGGCGTCCAGAAAGCGAGCGCGAACGACGACCTGTCCGAAACGGACAAGGCGCGTCTGCTCGATCATTTGCGCAAGTCGCACGGTTCCACCGATGCCGACAAGCGCAAGATCACTCTGACCCGCCGGCATACGTCGGAGATCAAGCAATCCGACGCAACGGGTAAGGCTCGCACCATTCAGGTCGAGGTGCGCAAAAAGCGTGTTTTCGTGAAACGCGACGAAACCGGCGTGGAGCAGTCCGAGCCGGTGGCGAATCACGTCGAAGAGCCGGAAGTCGACGAGGCCGAACTGCAGCGCCGCGAGGAAGAAGCGAGCCGCGCCGCGGAGCAGCTCGAGCGCGAAGAGCGCGAGCTGAAGGAGCGCCAGGCGCAACTCGAACGCGAAGAAGCCGAACGTCGCGCCCGCGAGGAAGCGGCGGAAACCGAGCGTCGCAAGCAGGAAGAGGAAGCGGCACGTCGCGCGGCCGCCGCTGCGCAGGCGGCGGAGATCTCGCGCGCCGCGCAGACCGCGCGTCAGGAAGCGCGCACGCCTGCGCCCGCCGAGGCGAAGCAGGAAGCCAAGGCCGACGACAGCGCCCTGCGCGAAGCCGCCGAGAAGGCAGCCGAGGAAAAGGCCGCTAGCGAACGCGCTGCCCAGCGTGAAGCCGCCAAGAAGGCGGAAGAAGACGCGCGCGCCGCAGCCGAGAAGACTCGCCTCGAACAGGAAGCGATCGCGAAGCGCCGCGCGGCTGCCGAAGCCGAAGCGCGTGCGATCCGCGAAATGATGAACACGCCGCGCAAGGCGCAGGTGAAGGCGCCGGAACCGGTGCCCGCAGCGAAGCCGGCAGAAGCGGCGAAGGCCGCCGAAGCGAAGGGCACGTTGCACAAGCCCGCGAAGCCGGAAGGCGCGCAGGCCGCACGTCCCGCGGTGAAGAAGCCGGCCGCAGGCGGCACGACGGCGCCGGCATCGACGGCTCCCGCAGGCGCCGGCGACAAGAAAAAGGCAGGCAAGGGCGGCTGGCAGCAGGACGACGCCTCGAAGCGCCGCGGCATGAAGACGCGCGGCGACTCGAGCGGCGGCGTCGATCGCGGCTGGCGCGGCGGTCCGAAGGGTCGCGGCAAGCATCAGGATCAGACGTCGTTCCAGGCGCCGACCGAACCCATCGTGCGTGAAGTGCACGTGCCGGAAACCATCTCGGTGGCGGATCTCGCGCACAAGATGTCGGTGAAGGCGTCGGAAGTCATCAAGGTCATGATGAAGCTCGGCCAGATGGTCACCATCAACCAGGTGCTGGACCAGGAAACCGCGATGATCGTCGTCGAGGAACTGGGCCATCGCGCGGTGGCGGCCAAGCTGGACGATCCGGAAGCGCTGCTCGTCGAAGGCGAAGCCACCGAGGACACGGCGGAGAAGCTGCCGCGTCCGCCGGTCGTCACCGTCATGGGTCACGTCGATCACGGCAAGACCTCGCTGCTGGACTACATCCGTCGCGCGAAAGTGGCGGCGGGCGAAGCGGGCGGCATCACGCAGCATATCGGCGCGTATCACGTCGAAACGCCGCGTGGCGTCATCACCTTCCTCGATACGCCGGGTCACGAAGCCTTCACGGCCATGCGTGCGCGCGGTGCGAAGGCAACCGACATCGTCATTCTGGTCGTTGCGGCCGATGACGGCGTGATGCCGCAGACGAAGGAAGCGATCGCCCACGCGAAGGCGGGCGGCGTGCCGATCGTCGTCGCGATCAACAAGATCGACAAGCCGGAAGCCAACCCGGACCGCGTGAAGCAGGAACTCGTCGCGGAAGGCGTGGTGCCGGAAGAGTACGGCGGCGATTCGCCGTTCATCGAAGTGTCGGCGAAGACGGGCCGCGGCATCGACGATCTGCTGGAAAACGTCTCGCTGCAGGCCGAAGTGCTGGAACTGACCGCGCCGGTCGATGCGCCCGCCAAGGGTCTCGTGATCGAAGCCAAGCTCGACAAGGGCAAGGGTCCGGTCGCGACCATTCTGGTGCAGTCGGGCACGCTGAATCGCGGCGACGTGGTTCTCGCGGGCAGCGCCTACGGCCGCGTGCGCGCCATGCTGGATGAAACCGGCAAGACCACGAAGTCGGCGGGTCCGTCGATTCCGGTGGAAATTCAGGGTCTGTCGGAAGTGCCGGCCGCGGGCGAGGAAGTCATCGTGCTGCCGGACGAGCGCAAGGCGCGCGAAATCGCGCTGTTCCGTCAGGGCAAGTTCCGCGACGTGAAGCTCGCCAAGCAGCAGGCCGCAAAGCTCGAGAACATGCTCGAGCAAATGGGCGAAGGCGAAGTGCAGAACCTGCCGCTCATCGTCAAGGCGGACGTGCAGGGTTCGCAGGAAGCGCTGGTGCAGTCGCTGCAGAAGCTCTCGACCAACGAAGTGCGCGTGCAGATCGTGCACAGCGCGGTCGGCGCGATCAGCGAATCGGACGTCAACCTGGCGACGGCTTCGAAGGCGGTCATCATCGGCTTCAACACGCGTGCGGATGCGCAAGCCCGCAAGTTGGCCGAGTCGAACGGCATCGACATTCGTTACTACAACATCATCTACGACGCAGTGGATGAAGTGAAGGCGGCGATGTCCGGCATGCTCGCGCCGGAGAAGCGCGAGACGGTGACGGGCACGGTCGAGGTGCGTCAGGTGATCCGCGTGCCGAAGATCGGCCTGATCGCGGGTTGTATGGTCACGGACGGCGTGGTCAAGCGTACCTCGTCGGTGCGCGTGATCCGCAACAACGTCGTGATCCACACCGGCGAGCTCGATTCGCTCAAGCGCTTCAAGGACGACGTGAAGGAAGTGCGTCAGGGCTTCGAATGCGGTATCTCGATGAAGAACTTCAACGATATCGTCGAAGGCGACCAGCTCGAAGTCTTCGAAGTGACCGAAGTGGCTCGCACGCTGTAATGCGGTAAGTTGCATCAGCCGCTGCGTCGAGGGCGGGGTGAGCCTGAAGGCTCGCTCCGCCTTTTTATTTGGCGCGGCCGCAAGCGAAGAAAAGGACAACATCATGGCTAAAAGACGTACTTCCGCGAACCGCAACGTGCAGATCGCGGACCAGATCCAGCGCGATCTCTCGGCGCTGTTGCGCGAGGTGAAAGATCCGCGCATCGGGCTCGTGACGATTCAGAGCGTCGAACTCACGCCGGATTACGCGCACGCGAAGGTCTATTTCACGACGCTCACGGGCGATCCGAAAGCGACCCAGGAAGGCCTGAACCACGCGGCCGGCCATCTGCACAACCTGCTGTTCAAGCGCCTGCATATTCACACGGTGCCGACGCTGCATTTCCACTACGACCAGACGATCGAGAAGGCCGTCGAGATGTCGCGCCTGATCGACGAAGCGAACGCGACGCGCGCAAAAGACGCAACCGATGCGCCGGACGCACCCGATGCACGCGACGACAAGGAAGGCGCGTAAGCGATGAGCGGTTCGGAAAAACAGGCGCGGCCGAAGATTCCGCGTCGCGCCCTGGACGGCGTGCTCCTGCTGGACAAGCCGCTCGGCCTGTCGAGCAACGACGCGCTCATCAAGGCCAAACGGCTGTATCTCGCGAAGAAGGCGGGCCACACGGGCACGCTCGATCCGCTCGCAACGGGTCTGCTGCCGCTTTGCTTCGGCGAGGCGACCAAGTTTTCGCAGGATCTGCTCGAAGCGGACAAGACCTACGAAGCCACCATGCGGCTCGGCATCCGCACGACGACGGGCGATGCCGAAGGCGAGGCGCTCGAAACACGCGACGTCGCTTGCGAGGAGGCCGCGGTCGCTGAAGCGATGCAGCGATTCATCGGCGAAATCGTTCAGGTTCCGCCGATGTACTCAGCGCTGAAGCGCGACGGCAAGCCGCTCTACGAGTACGCGCGCGCGGGGCAAACCGTCGAACGCGAAGGCCGCCGGGTGACGATTCACGCGCTGGAAATGATCGCGTGCGCGTTGCCGCTCGTGACGTTTCGCGTGACATGCAGCAAGGGCACTTACGTGCGCACGCTCGCGGAGGATATCGGTGAGGCGCTCGGCTGCGGCGCGCATCTGACGGCGCTGCGGCGCACGGGCGTGGGCGCGCTGACGCTCGACCATGCGCTCACGCTGGACGAACTGGCGAGCCTGAGCGAAGCGCAGCGCGACGAGCGGCTTCAGCCGGTGGATGCGCTGCTGTCGACTTTTCCCGCCGTTCGGCTCGATGACGAAGCGACCCGGCGCTTCCTGCATGGCCAGCGTCTGCGGCTCGAGGACATCGCCGAAACGCGCGTCGAAGCGGGCCGTGTGCGTGTCTATGCGCTGGAAGGTGACCGGCTGCTGGGCGTCGCGAGAGCGGGCGAGGGTGTGCTGGCGCCCGAGCGTCTGGTTGTGACGGCGCAATAAATGAAAAAGCCCGGAATCATCCGGGCTTTTTCTCAGAAGAACGATGTGGGGCGCCGTAATCAGTGCGCCGCCGATGCCGCCGCAGCCGAATCGCCTCCGCCCGAGCGTTCGGGGCGCGTGATCCAGATCAGCGCGATCAGCGCGACGAAAATCCCCGCCGAGATATAAAACATATCGTTCACGCCGAGCTGCGCCGCCTGCTGCGTGGCCATGTTGTTGAACAGGCCGTAAGTCTGCTCCTGCGAGAAGCCGAGCGCCTTCATCTGCTGGGTCGAATTCGCGAAGATCGGATTGAACGAATTCGCCTGCTCGGCCAGTTGCACGTGATGCACGATCGAGCGATGCTCCCAGGCCGTCGAAAAGATCGACGTGCCGATGCCGCCGCACATGATCCGCACGAAGTTCGACAAGCCCGATGCCGCCGGAATGCGATGCCCCGGCAAACCCGACAGCGTGATCGACACTAGCGGAATGAAGAAGCCTGCCATCGCGATGCCCTGGATCAGCGTGGGCAGCGTGAGCGACCAGGTATCGACGCCGGTCGTGTAGCGCGAACGCATCCAGAAGCACAGCGCGAACACGAGGAACGCGGCCGTCGCGATACGGCGCGGATCGGTGCGCGGCAGGAACTTGCCGGTGATCGGCGAAAGCAGCACCGCGAACAGGCCGACCGGCGCCATCACGAGACCGGCATCGGTTGCGGTATAGCCGATCACGGTCTGCAACCACAGCGGCAACAGCACGAGATTGCCGAAGTAAAGCCCGTAACCGACCGACAGCGCGATCGTTCCGCCCGAAAAATTACGCAGCGCGAACAGCGACAGGTCGACGACCGGATGCTCCGCCGTCAGCTCCCACACGATGAAGAACGCGAACGCGATCACCGCGATCAGCGCGAGCACGACGATGGTCGTCGAGTTGAACCAGTCGAGATCCTTGCCCTTGTCGAGCATGATCTGCAGCGCGCCGACCCAGACGACGAGCAGGCTGAGACCGACGGTGTCGATCGGCGCGCGGCGGATGGCCGAATCGCGGTCGCGAAAAATCATGAACGTGGCGATCGCGGCGACGAAACCGACCGGAATGTTCACGTAGAAAATCCACGGCCACGAAATATTGTCCGAGATCCAGCCGCCGAGAATCGGCCCGGCGACGGGCGCGATCAGCGTGGTCATCGACCACATCGATAGCGCGATCGGCGCCTTTTCGCGCGGATAGCTCGCGAGCAGCAGCGTTTGCGACAGCGGGATCATCGGGCCGGCGACCGCGCCCTGCAGCACGCGCGCGGCGAGCAGAAACGGCAGCGTCGGCGCGAGGCCGCACAGCCACGACGCGAGCACGAACAGGATGATCGAGCCGAGGAACAGCCGCACCTGTCCGAAGCGCTGTGTGAGCCAGCCAGTGAGCGGCACCGAGATCGCATTGGCGACCGCGAACGACGTGATGACCCACGTGCCCTGATCCGACGACACGCCGAGGTCGCCGGAGATCGACGGAATCGAGACGTTCGCGATGGACGTGTCGAGCACGTTCATGAAGACCGCGAGCGACACGGCGATCGTCCCGACGACGAGCTTGCCGCCCGAAAGCGGCGGATGAACGACGTTTTGCTGTGACATCAGGCGAATCCGCTCACATCAGCCTGGCGGCCGGCGCGGAGTTCGTCGCGCGGCCGTGCGTGGCCGACGACGAATTCTGCGCAGGCGCGCCCACGCCCGTGCCCGCGTTCTGCTGGATGATGCGCGCGATTTCCTGATCGGCCTGCGCACCGTAGTTGTCGAACACGTTGGTCTGATACACCGTGTTCTGCGCGTTGGCGAGCTGGCCGCCTTGCTCGTTCTTGATGGTCACGTCGACATTCATCGACAGGCCGATGCGCAGCGGATGCTCCTGCAGTTCCTTCGGATCGAGTTCGATCCGTACCGGCAGGCGCTGCACGACCTTGATCCAGTTACCCGTCGCATTCTGCGCGGGCAGCAGCGAGAACGCCGAGCCCGTGCCCGCCGAGAAACCGATCACCTTGCCGTGGAAGACCACGCCGGAGCCGTACAGATCGGCCGTCAGTTCGACCGGTTGGCCGAGGCGCATATGCTTCAGCTGCACTTCCTTGAAGTTGGCATCGACCCACACGGCGTTGAGCGGCACGATCGCCATCAGCGGATTGCCCGGCGACACGCGCTGACCGACCTGCACCGAGCGTTTCGCGACATAGCCCGTCACCGGCGCGGGCAGCGTGTTGCGCGCGAAGTTGATGTACGAGTCGCGCACCTTCGCGGCTGCGGCGAGCACGTTCGGGTGGTCGGCGATCGTCGTGTTGGCCGTGAGCGAGCGGTTCGACGCGAGTTCCTGTTCGGCCGCGTCGAGCGAGGCTTGCGCGCCGCGCACCGCGTCGCGCGCGTGCGAGATTTCTTCCTGCGACACGGCGCCCGTCTGCGCGACCGTCATGCGGCGCTTCAGATCGTCCTGTGCGCGTTGCAGGTCGGAGCGGCGCAGCGCGATCTGCGCTTCGTACTGGTTGTTGTTGACGAAGAACGTGCGCACTTGACGCACGGTCTGCGCGAGATTCGCCTCGGCCTGATCGAGCGCGACCTTGGAGTCGGCCGGATCGAGCGCGACGAGCGGATCGCCCACTTTCACGGTCTGCGTGTCGTCCGCGTTCACGGAGATCACGGTGCCGACGACCTGCGGCGTGATCTGCACGACGTTTCCGTTGACGTAGGCGTCGTCGGTGCTTTCGTGGAAGCGCGCGACGAGGAAGTAGTACAGCCCGTACGCGACGGCGGCGATGATGATGACGAGCACGATCAGCGTCATCAGCGCGCGGCGCTTGCCGTTGCTTTGCTTCGGCGCGGGCGCGGCTGCCGCGGTTTGTTGAGGGTCGCTCATGAAAGACTCCGAATATTCCGTTTTGGTCCTGATGCGTGTTCTTGTATGCGGCTCATTTCGACGGCGCGGCCTGCGCGGTCGACTGGCTCTGCCCACTGCCGTCGATCGCGAGATTGGCGCTCGTCGCGTCGAACCCGCCGCCCAGCGATTTGATCAGCGCGATCTGCAGATCGGTGCGCTTCAGGCGCAGGTTCGTGACCGTCTGCTCGTTCGCGAGACGGTTCGAGTCGGCGTTGAGCACCAGCAGTTGCGGCGAGAGTCCGGCCTTGTAGCGGATCACCGCCAGCTGGTAGGCGCTCGTCGCGGCCGCGAGCGCGCGCTGGGCGTCGGACGTTTGCCGGTCGAGCGCGCGAATCGCCGAGATGTTGGTCGCCACGTCGCTCAGCGCGTTGATGAGCGTCTGATTGTAGTTCGCGACATCGCCCTCGAAGTCGGCGTAGCGGCCTTTCAGCTGGGCGCGCAGGGCGCCAGCATCGAAGATCGGCAGATGCACCGCGGGGCCCGCCTGAATCTGGCGGCTGCTCGCCTGCAGGAAGCGGCCCCAGCCGAACGCGTCAAAGCCGAAGCCCGCCGCGAGGTTGATGTCGGGGAAGAACTCCGCCTTCGCTTCCTTGATGTTGTGCGTCGCGGCTTCGACCTGCCAGCGCGCGGCGACGATATCCGGGCGGCGCGCGACGAGATCGGCGGGCACGTTGTCGGGCAGCGTCACGTTGACGTTCGGATCGATCGCGGGTTTCGCGATCTGCATGCCGCGATCCGGGCCCTTGCCGAGCAGTGCCGCCAGTTGATAGCGGACCGATTCGATCTGGCCGTCGAGTTCGGAGAGGTTGGTCTGGCTCGTGGCGACGTTGCCTTCCGCCGTGCGGCGTTCGACATTGGTATCGAGGCCGGCGGCGACACGCCCGTTCGTGATGCGTCCCACGTCCTGACGATTGCCGATTTCACGCTGCGCGACATCGCGCAGCGCGTAGAGCAGCGCGAGTTGGTTATAGGTGCGCGCAACCGACGTCGCGAGCGTCACGCGGGCCTGCTGAAACTCCGCCTCGGCCGCCTTTTGCTGCGACACCGCCATGTTCAGACGCGCGCGGTTCTTGCCCCAGAGATCGAGTTCCCACGACGCGCTCGCGAGCACGTTGTTCTCGCTGAACCAGGTGCCGCCGTAGGGCGGCGGGAACAGGGCGTTGGCCGAGTAAAGCTCGCGGGTCCACGAATACGATCCGGTGACTTTCGGATAGAGCGCCGAGCGCGAGCTTTCGATATACGACGACGCCTTCGCGATGCGCGCCTGCGCCTGCGCGATCGTCGGACTGCCCGCGAGCGCCTCGTCGATCAACTGGGGCAGTTGCGGGTCGCCGAACTGTTTCGCCCAATCGAGTGCGGGCCACTGACCGCCTTGTCCCGGCACGCTTTGCGTGGCTTCGAAATTCTCGGGCGCGGCAATGTTCTTGTCGCTCGAAATGCCGGCGTAGTTCGCGCAGCCCGCCATTGCGAGCGCCGCCACGGCAGCCGCCACGGCGTGCTTTGCGCGGCTTGCCGGGTGAAGCGCGGACAAGGTGAGGTGTTTCATATCCCGTCTCTTGAGAAGCGAATTAAAGATGGACGTTGCAATCATTTTGTAGGCTTGCGACGACGAATTTGCTTGTCATCGCAACGACGTGGCGGGCTTGTCGTTGCCACTGAGCAGTGAAGCGACGGACGGATCGCACGAGTTCGCCAGAATGCGCCGCAGCATGCTCTTCAGGAATCCGACTTCTTCGGGCGTGAAGCCCGCCAGCAGGTGATCCAGCACGCGCGTGAAGATGGCGGGGATCTTTTCGGCCGTCGCATGGCCTTCGTCCGTGAGCGCGAGACGCACGACTCGCCGGTCTTCCTCGCTGCGCAGACGCGACAGCAGCCCGCGCTTTTCCAGCCTGTCGATGAGGCGTGTGACCGCGCTCGCGTCGATGCCGTATTCGCGCGCGATATCTGCCGCCGTCAGGCATTTGCCGACCGCCAGCATGAACAGGATGCTCGCCTGCGTGCTCGTGATGCCCAGTTCGGAGGTCGTGTGCTGCGTGACCATGTTCCACATGGTCGAGCGCACCCGGCTCATCAGGTAACCGACGCTCTCGGCGAGCACGTAGTCGCCGATCGCCGGGGATTTCGGGGCGTCGCTCATGTGAATATTTGTGCGCTTGCAATAGTTGACTAGGCAGGATTATAGGTGCGCGTTTCTGTCGCGGCAAGAGTCTTTTCTGAAAATGCTTAATAATCCCGGGCACGTTGATGGGAGTGCCTTGCGCGTTGCCCGCGTCGCGGCGGGTGCGCGGAACTTACGGGTTGAGTCCTATTGCAAGGAAGTGTCTTCCGTGCGTGCTATAATTTTGGGTTCTCACCGCGCCGGGCCCGTTAAATTCATGCATGCCTGCATGATGGTTCAAGAGGGGCTGCCGAGCCATGGAGTCTCAAAGGAGACTCGCTCCGTCGGCGCACAACCAAGACACTTTCTATGACTCGCGCCCTCCGCAATATCGCCATCATTGCCCACGTCGACCACGGCAAGACCACGCTCGTCGACCAGTTGCTCCGCCAGTCGGGCACGTTCCGGGAAAATCAACAGGTCGCCGAGCGGGTCATGGACTCGAACGACATCGAAAAGGAACGTGGCATCACGATCCTGGCGAAGAACTGCGCCGTCGAATACGAAGGCACGCACATCAATATCGTCGATACGCCGGGACACGCGGACTTCGGCGGCGAAGTGGAGCGCGTGCTCTCGATGGTCGACTCCGTGCTGCTGCTCGTCGACGCCGTCGAAGGCCCGATGCCGCAAACGCGCTTCGTGACCAAGAAGGCGCTCGCGCTGGGTCTCAAGCCGATCGTCGTGATCAACAAGGTGGACCGTCCGGGCGCGCGCATCGACTGGGTGATCAACCAGACGTTCGATCTCTTCGACAAGCTCGGCGCCACCGAAGAGCAGCTCGACTTCCCGATCGTCTACGCTTCGGGTCTGAGCGGCTACGCGAGCCTCGACCCGGAAGCACGCGAAGGCACGATGCGCCCGCTCTTCGAAGCCATCCTCGAACACGTGCCGGTGCGTCCGGCCGATCCGGACGGCCCGCTGCAACTGCAGATCACCTCGCTCGACTACAACTCGTACGTCGGCCGCATCGGCGTGGGCCGCGTGGCGCGCGGGCGTATCCGCCCCGGCATGGCGGTCGCCGTGCGCTCGGGTCCGGAAGGCGCGATCCTCAATCGCAAGATCAATCAGGTGCTGTCGTTCCACGGCCTCGAGCGCGTGCAGGTCGAAGAAGCGCAGGCCGGCGATATCGTGCTGATCAACGGTATCGAGGAAATCGGTATCGGCGTGACGATCTGCGCGCCCGAGCAACCCGACGCGCTGCCCATGATCACCGTCGATGAACCGACGCTCACGATGAACTTCCTCGTGAACTCGTCGCCGCTCGCGGGCAAGGAAGGCAAGTTCGTCACGAGCCGCCAGATTCGCGACCGCCTGACGAAGGAACTGAATCACAACGTGGCGCTGCGCGTGAAGGACACGGGCGACGAAACCACGTTCGAAGTGTCGGGCCGCGGCGAGCTGCACCTGACCATTCTCGTCGAGAACATGCGCCGCGAAGGCTATGAACTCGCGGTGTCGCGTCCGCGCGTGGTGTTGCAGGACATCGGCGGCGTGAAGCACGAGCCGTACGAGAACCTGACCGTCGACATCGAAGACACGCACCAGGGCGGCGTGATGGAAGAACTCGGCCGGCGCAAGGGCGAAATGCTCGACATGACGTCCGACGGCCGCGGCCGCACGCGTCTCGAGTACCGTATCTCGGCGCGCGGTCTGATCGGCTTCCAGAGCGAGTTCCTGACGCTCACGCGCGGTACGGGCCTGATGAGCCACACGTTCGACTCCTATCAGCCGGTGAAGGAAGGCTCGGTCGGCGAGCGCCGCAACGGCGTGCTGATCTCGCAAGACGACGGCGCCGCCGTCGCCTACGCGCTGTGGAAGCTGCAGGATCGCGGCCGCATGTTCGTGACGCCGGGCGACGCGCTGTATGAAGGCATGATCATCGGCATTCACAGCCGCGACAACGACCTCGTCGTGAATCCGATCAAGGGCAAGCAGCTGACCAACGTGCGCGCCTCCGGCACCGACGAAGCCGTGCGCCTCGTGCCGCCGATCCAGCTTTCGCTGGAATACGCGGTCGAGTTCATCGACGACGACGAACTCGTCGAAGTCACGCCGCAGTCGATTCGCCTGCGCAAGCGTCATCTGAAGGAACACGAGCGCCGCCGCGCGAGCCGCGAGGCAGGCGCGGAGTAAATGGCGCGAGCACGGAGCCGGCAGCTTCGGTTTGTGTCGTGAAAGCAAAAGCCGCCTTCGGGCGGCTTTTGTCGTTTCACGGCAGCGCACAAAGGATCCTTGTGTATCTCGAAATAGCCCGCACATGCTTGTTGCGCAAAGGACGAGAGGGCCATACCCATGCGGCGATCGGTCATATGACGATTCGTTCTGTGCTATGCTTCTCGGATTAGCTGTCGCTATTAGGTCCTTCCAAGCAGACTTGATTCGCGCAATCCGCTAAACGGTCAGGCCGTGGCGCGGAAGGTTTCGTAACCCGCACTTCCTCGAGAAACTCGAAGAAAGGTGAGCGTAAAATGATGAAGCAATTCCAGTCGAACTCTTATCTGTTCGGCGGTAATGCTCCGTACGTCGAAGAGTTGTACGAGCAATATCTCGATAATCCCGCGTCAGTGCCCGAGACCTGGCGCGCCTATTTCGACGCGTTGCAGAACGTGCCCGCATCCGACGGCACGGCTCACAACGACGTGGCCCACGGCCCCATCGTCGAATCTTTCGCTCAGCGCGCGAAGGCGAACGCCTTTCTGCCGCGTGAAAGCACGGGCGACCTCACCACCGCACGCAAGCAGGTCTACGTTCAGTCGCTGATCGGCGCGTATCGTTTCCTCGGCACGCAATGGGCCAATCTCGATCCGCTCAAGCGGCGCGAGCGTCCTGCCATTCCCGAACTCGAACCCGGTTTCTACGACTTCACCGAAGCCGACATGGATCAGGTGTTCAACGCGAACAACCTGTACTTCGGTTTCGAGCAGGCGTCGCTGCGCGACATCGTCAAGGCGCTGCGCGACACCTACTGCGGCACGATCGGCGCCGAGTTCATGTACATCAGCGATCCCGAGCAGAAGCGCTGGTGGAAAGAGAAGCTCGAGTCGATCCGCTCGACGCCGAACTTCTCGAACGAAAAGAAGAAGCACATCCTGAATCGCCTGACGGCCGCCGAAGGCCTCGAGCGTTTCCTGCACACCAAGTACGTCGGCCAAAAGCGCTTCTCGCTGGAAGGCGGCGAGAGCTTCATCGCGTCGATGGACGAAGTCGTCCGTCACGCGGGTGCGAACGGCGTGCAGGAAATCGTCATCGGCATGGCGCACCGCGGTCGTCTCAACGTGCTGGTCAACACGCTCGGCAAGATGCCGGCGGACCTGTTCGCCGAATTCGAAGGCAAGCACGTCGATGACCTTCCGGCCGGCGACGTGAAGTACCACAAGGGTTTCTCGTCGGACGTCTCGACCGAAGGCGGCCCGGTTCACCTGTCGCTCGCGTTCAATCCGTCGCACCTGGAAATCGTCAATCCGGTGGTCGAAGGCTCGGCCAAGGCGCGCATGGACCGCCGCGGCGACGAGGAAGGCCTGCAAGTGCTGCCGGTGCAGATCCACGGCGACGCCGCCTTCGCGGGCCAGGGCGTCGTGATGGAAACGCTGAACCTCGCGCAGACGCGCGGCTACGGCACGTACGGCACGCTGCACATCGTCATCAACAACCAGATCGGTTTCACCACGTCGGATCCGCGCGACTCGCGCTCGACGCTGTACTGCTCGGACGTCGTCAAGATGATCGAGGCGCCGGTGCTGCACGTGAACGGCGACGATCCCGAAGCCGTCGTGCTCGCCACGCAGCTCGCGATCGAGTTCCGCATGAAGTTCCACAAGGACGTGGTCGTCGATATCGTCTGCTTCCGCAAGCTCGGCCACAACGAGCAGGACACGCCGGCGGTCACGCAGCCGCTGATGTACAAGACCATCGCGAAGCATCCGGGCACGCGCGCGCTGTACGCCGAAAAGCTGGTGCAGCAGGGCGTGATCACCGCCGAAGATGCCGACAACTACGTCAAGGCGTATCGTCAGGCGATGGACGAAGGCCACCACACGATCGATCCGGTGCTCTCGAACTACAAGAGCAAGTACGCGGTCGACTGGGTGCCGTTCCTGAACCGCAAGTGGACCGACGCCGCTGACACCGCCGTGCCGCTCGCGGAACTGAAGCGTCTCGCCGAGCGCATCACCACCATCCCGGAAAACTTCAAGCTGCATCCGCTGGTCGAGCGCGTCATCAACGACCGTCGCGCCATGGGCCGCGGCGAATCGAAGCTCGACTGGGGCATGGGCGAGCATCTGGCGTTCGCCTCGCTGGTCGCATCGGGTTATGCGGTGCGCCTGACGGGTCAGGACTCGGGCCGCGGCACGTTCACGCACCGTCACGCGGTGCTGCACGACCAGAACCGCGAGCGCTGGAACGACGGCACCTACATTCCGCTGCAGAACATCGCGGAAGGCCAGGCCAAGTTCTCGGTGATCGACTCCGTGCTGTCCGAAGAAGCGGTGCTCGGTTTCGAGTACGGCTATTCGACGGCCGAGCCGAACACGTTCGTCGCGTGGGAAGCGCAGTTCGGCGACTTCGTGAACGGCGCGCAGGTCGTGATCGACCAGTTCATCTCGTCGGGCGAAGTGAAGTGGGGCCGCGTCTCCGGCCTGACCATGCTGCTGCCGCACGGTTATGAAGGCCAGGGTCCGGAGCACTCGTCGGCGCGCATCGAGCGTTTCCTGCAACTGTGCGCGGATCACAACATGCAAGTGGTCCAGCCGACCACGCCGGCGCAGATGTTCCATCTGCTGCGCCGTCAGATGATCCGCCTGTTCCGCAAGCCGCTCATCATCTTCACGCCGAAGTCGCTGCTGCGCCACAAGGAAGCGGTGTCGGATCTGTCGGAACTGGCGAAGGGCTCGTTCCAGCCGGTCATCGGCGAAGTGGATGACGCGATCGAACCGAAGAAGGTCAAGCGCGTGATCGTGTGCTCGGGCCGCGTGTACTACGACCTCGTCGCGCATCGCCGCGAAGCGAAGAGCAACGACGTCGCGATCGTGCGTATCGAGCAGTTGTATCCGTTCGCGCACAAGCAGTTCGACGCGGAAATCAAGAAGTTCGAAAACGCGACCGAAGTGGTCTGGGTGCAGGACGAGCCGCAGAACCAGGGCGCCTGGTTCTATGTGGAGCACCATCTGCGCGAAGGCATGCGCGAAGGCATGAAGCTGGCTTATAGCGGCCGTCCGGCTTCGGCGTCGCCCGCGGTCGGCTACTACGCGAAGCACTACGAGCAGCAGAAGGCGCTCGTGGAAGGCGCGTTCGGCCGCCTGAAGGGCGCGCAGGTCATCGCGAAGTAAGCATTGCTTGATGAGACCGGCTCAGCCGTTTGCGTAACGGCGGCTCCCCGGTCTCCTCGCTCGAACACACAGACACGCATTAGGACATACAGAAATGGCTATCGTAGAAGTCAAGGTTCCCCAGCTTTCCGAGTCGGTCTCGGAAGCGACCATGCTGCAATGGAAGAAGAAGCCGGGTGAGGCTGTCGCCCAGGACGAAATCCTCATCGAAATCGAGACCGACAAGGTCGTGCTCGAAGTGCCCGCGCCGTCGGCCGGCGTGCTGGCGCAAGTGATCAAGCACGACGGCGACATCGTCACCGCTGACGAAATCATCGCGAAGATCGACACCGAAGCGAAGGCCGGCGAAGCGCCTGCCGCCGCCGCTGCCGGCGACGCCGAAGTGAAACCCGCGCCGGTCGCGGAAGCCGCTTCCGCCGCCGCTGCTCCGGCTGCCGCCGCGCAGGCTTCGACGGGCGGCGCGGCATCGCCGGCCGCGACGAAGATTTTGGCCGAGAAGGGCGTCTCCGTCGATCAGGTCGCAGGCTCCGGCCGCGACGGCCGCATCACGAAGGGCGACGCGCTCGCCGCCTCGGCATCGGCACCCGCCGCCAAGGCCGCTGCGCCGGCTCCGGCCGCCGCGCCCGCGCGCGCCGCGAAGCCCTCGCTGCCGCCGGTCGCCGCACCGGCATCGGCCGATCAGTGGCTCAAGGATCGTCCGGAACAGCGCGTGCCGATGTCGCGCCTGCGCGCGCGTATCGCCGAGCGTCTGCTCGAATCGCAGCAAACCAACGCCATCCTGACGACGTTCAACGAAGTCAACATGGCGCCGGTCATGGATCTGCGCAACAAGTACAAGGACCGCTTCGAGAAGGAACACGGCGTGAAGCTCGGCTTCATGTCGTTCTTCGTGAAGGCCGCCGTCCACGCGCTGAAGAAATTCCCGCTCGTGAACGCGTCGATCGACGGTAACGACATCGTCTATCACGGCTACTTCGACATCGGTATCGCGGTCGGTTCGCCGCGCGGTCTCGTCGTGCCGATCCTGCGCAATGCGGATCAGATGAGCCTCGCCGACATCGAAAAGAAGATTGCCGAATTCGGCCAGAAGGCGAAGGACGGCAAGCTGTCGATCGAAGACATGACCGGCGGCACGTTCTCGATCTCGAACGGCGGCGTGTTCGGTTCCATGCTGTCGACGCCGATCATCAACCCGCCGCAGTCCGCGATTCTCGGCGTGCACGCGACGAAGGAACGCGCGGTCGTCGAGAACGGCCAGATCGTGATCCGCCCGATGAACTACCTCGCGCTGTCGTACGACCACCGCATCATCGACGGCCGCGAAGCCGTGCTGTCGCTGGTCGCGATGAAGGACGCGCTGGAAGATCCGGCCCGCCTGCTGCTGGACCTGTAAGCATCAACGCATAGAACGGCCGAGTGGCGCGCGCGATAGGCTCGCGCGCGCCATGCAAGGCACGCTCCGCAAGAGCGGAGTCAGACCAAAGGAAAGTCATGTCCAAGGAATTTGATGTCGTCGTGATCGGCGCGGGCCCGGGCGGCTATATCGCGGCGATTCGCGCAGCGCAGCTCGGCAAGTCGGTTGCGTGTATCGAGAAGTGGAAGAACCCGGCCGGCGCGCTCAAGCTCGGCGGCACGTGCCTGAACGTGGGCTGTATTCCGTCGAAGGCGCTGCTCGCGTCGTCGGAAGAATTCGAAAATGCGTCGAAGCATCTGGCCGATCACGGCATCAGCGTGTCGGACGTGAAGCTCGACGTGTCGAAGATGCTGGCCCGCAAGGACGGCATCGTCGAAAAGATGACGAAGGGCATCGAGTTTCTTTTCCGCAAGAACAAGATCACGTGGCTCAAGGGCCACGGCAAGTTCACCGGCAAGAACGACGCCGGCGTGCAGATCGAAGTGTCGGGCGAAGGTGAAACGGAAGTCGTCACGGCGAAGAACGTGATCATCGCGACGGGCTCGAAGGCGCGTCATCTGCCGAACATTCCGGTCGACAACAAGATCGTCGCGGACAACGAAGGCGCGCTGTCGTTCGACGCCGTCCCGAAGAAGCTCGCCGTGATCGGCGCGGGCGTGATCGGCCTGGAACTCGGCTCGGTGTGGCGTCGTCTGGGCGCGGAAGTCACCGTGCTCGAAGCATTGCCGCAATTCCTCGGCGCGGCGGATGAGTCGCTCGCGAAGGAAGCCGCGAAGCAGTTCAAGAAGCAAGGCCTCGATATTCACCTCGGCGTGAAGATCGGCGAAGTGAAGACGTCGGACGAGAGCGTGTCGATCGCCTATACGGACAGCGCGGGCAACGCGCAGACGCTGGAAGCGGATCGCCTGATCGTGTCGATCGGCCGCGTGCCGAACACCGACAACCTCGGTCTGGAAAGCATCGGCCTGAAGGCCAACGAGCGCGGTTTCATCGACGTCGACGACCATTGCGCGACGAGCGTGCCGAACGTGTACGCGATCGGCGACGTGGTGCGCGGTCCGATGCTCGCGCACAAGGCGGAAGACGAAGGCGTGGCGGTAGCGGAGATCATCGACGGTCAGAAGCCGCACATCGACTACAACTGTGTGCCGTGGGTCATCTACACGGAACCGGAAATCGCGTGGGTCGGCAAGACCGAGCAGCAGTTGAAGGCGGAAGGCCGCGAGATCAAGACCGGCCAGTTCCCGATGATGGCCAACGGCCGTGCGCTCGGTATCGGCAAGGCAGAAGGCTTCGTCAAGATGATCGCCGACGCCAAGACCGACGAAATCCTCGGCGTGCACGTGATCGCGGCGGACGCGTCGGACCTGATCGCGGAAGCGGTGGTCGCGATGGAGTTCAAGGCGGCGTCGGAGGACATCGGCCGGATTTGCCATCCGCATCCGTCGTTGTCGGAAGTGATGCGTGAAGCGGCGCTCGCCGTCGACAAGCGCGCGCTGAACATGTAAGAAGCTCGGCTTCGGGCAGTAAGGCATCGCACACGAAGGCGAGCGGATCAAACCGCTCGCCTTCGTCACTTCAAACGGCAGAAGATGAACGTCACCGAATACTACGAAAACGAACTGCGCACGCGGGGTTATCAATCGGACGAGGCGCAGCTCGCGGCGGTCACGCGTTTGCAGCGCTGCTTCGACGAGTGGGTCGCGTACAAGTCGCGCCGCTCCAACGCGATCAAGAAGTTTCTCGTGCATCCGGACCTGCCGCGCGGCGTCTACATGTGGGGCGGCGTCGGGCGCGGCAAGAGCTTTCTGATGGACAGCTTCTATGCGGTCGTGCCGGTGCAGCGCAAGACGCGGCTGCATTTCCACGAATTCATGCGGGAAGTGCATCGCGAACTGGAAGAGCTGAAAGGGCAGGCCGATCCGCTCGACGAACTCGCCCGGCGCATCGCCAAGCGCTACCGGCTGATTTGCTTCGACGAATTCCACGTCTCCGATATCGCCGACGCGATGATTCTCTATCGCCTGCTCGACCGGCTCTTCAAGAACGGCGTGCAGTTCGTGATGACATCCAATTACGAACCCGACGCGCTGTATCCGGAAGGGCTGCATCGCGACCGGCTGCTGCCGGCCATCGAGCTGATCAAGGAGCATCTCGACGTGCTCAACGTCGACGCCGGCACCGATTACCGCAAGCGCACGCTCTCGCAGGTGCAGGCGTATCACACGCCGCTCGGCGCCGCCGCCGACAAGGCCTTGCGCGCCGATTTCGCGAAGCTCGCCGCGGTGCCCGACGAAAGTCCGATCCTGCATATCGAAAAGCGCGAGATCAAGGCACTGCGGCGCGCGGACGGCGTCGTGTGGTTCGATTTCGCGACCTTGTGCGGCGGCCCGCGCTCGCAGAACGACTATCTCGAACTCGCGAACCGATTCCACGCGGTAATCCTCTCGGACGTGCCGCAGATGACGCCGCGCATGGCGTCCGAGGCGCGTCGCTTCACGTGGCTGATCGACGTTTTCTACGACCACAAGGTGAAGCTGCTGATGTCGGCGGCCGTGCCCGCGGAAGAGCTGTATGTCGAAGGGCCGATGGCCAACGAGTTTGCGCGTACGGTGTCGCGCATCGTCGAGATGCAGTCGAAGGAGTATCTGGAAGCGCCGCGCCGTGTCGCGGATATTTCGCTGACCTAATACGAGAATCAAAAATCGGCGGTTAGCCAAACGGCATAAGGCTTTTCGGGCCTTTTCAAGATTCGGAGCGTTCTGATTTGCGGGCTCTGCGGTACTCGGTATCGTCGGTACCGTTTATCAGTCAGCACATTGGAGAATCTAGTGAAGCCCTATCGCGATATGTCCGACGAAGAATGGCAGATGGTTGCCCCTCTGCTTCCTGAACTGCGTCCGCGTTCGGAATTGCGCGGGAGGCCGCTTGCGAACACGCGCGCCGTGCTCAACGGCGTGCTCTGGGTCATGTATAGCGGCGCGTCGTGGTCCACGTTGCCGCGCAAGTATCCGTCGTATCAGACGTGTCACCGGCGTTTCAAGGCATGGCACGAAACGGGTGTACTGTCGCGCGTAATGATCCAGTTGTTCGGTCCGGCGGGGGAGTCGCTCTATGCGCTGATGACATCGCGCATGCGCGTGCCGGGGGACATCAGGGTCGAGAATGCCGCGATCGAAACGGAGAACATGCCGCAGCGCCGCGCAGCGTAAGCCGAAACTCCGCGCGCGCCATGAAACGAGCCGGCCGCAGACGTTCGTCTGCGGCCGGCTTTGTCGTTTTCGGGCACGGGCACGAACGCGTTATGGCTGGCGCACCCAGGTTTGCGAGCGCCCGAGCAGCGACACGCCGATATACCCGCGCACCACGAGCTTCTGTCCGCCGTCTTCGAGTTTCATCTTGCACTTGTAGAGCTTGCCGTTCTCCGGATCGAGAATCTGGCCGCCGTCCCACCCATCGCCGTCCTGCCGCATCCCGGTGATGATCGTCATTCCCTTGACCAGTTGATCCTTTCGCTCGTCGGTGCAGGCGGTGCAGCGCCGTTCGGGTTGATCGAATTCGCCGATGCCGCGCACGACCTTGCCCGACAACTGGCCGCCGTCGTCGACGATCTGGATGACCGCTTTCGGCTTGCCCGTCTTGTCGTCGATGGTCTGCCAGGTGCCCACGGGCGTCGCCGATTGCGCCAGCGCGCTCGCCGCAAGCAGGGCGCCAAGCGCGCCGAGCAAGAGGCGCGCACCGCGTCGGCCGATGGAACGGGTCATGTCGTTGTCTCCTTGTTTTGATCGTGATCGGTTCACCCGGCGCGCTTCGCGGCATGGCCGGGCCGACTCAGCATACGAGAAACCGATTGCCGCGTTTGGGAGGAAACGTTCTAGCGCGGCCGCGCCTTTCACAGACCGCGCGTGAGTCCCGCTTCGAGCGTGGCGAAAGTCCGCTCGTCGGTACGGTCAAAGTGCAGCGGCGTCACTGAAACGCGCCCGGCCGCGATTGCCGCCGTCTCGCTATCGGGCGAATTCGGGCGCGGGCCGCGCTGAAAACGCAGCCAGTGATAATCGATGCCGCGCGGATCGACCTCGGCGACCACGTCGATGCCCTCCACGAGCCCGACACCTTGCCGCGTCACGGTGAGCGGACCGGCGGCGGATGCATCGCAATCGGGGAAATTGACGTTGAGGCACGTCGGCGCGTCGTGGGAAATGGCGAGCAACTGACGGATCACGCCCGGCGCGAGCGCACGCGCGGTGTCCCAGCGGACGTTTTCGCGATCGCGGAAAGTCTGACTGAGCGCAATCGACGGCAGGCCGAGCAGCAGACCGGTCATGGCGGCGCCGACTGTGCCGGAGAACATGGTCTCGACGCCCAGATTTGCGCCGCGGTTGATGCCGGAAAGTACGAGCGTCGGCGGCGCGTCCTTCATGATGTGGCGCGCGCCCATCACGACGCAGTCGCCGGGCGTGCCCTGCACGCCGAAACGCCTCTCGCCCTTGCGCGACACGCGCAGCGGCGAATGGAGGCTGATGGAATGCGAGGTGCCGCTCTGATCGTGCTCGGGCGCGATCACCCAGACTTCGTGCGCCAGTTCGGCTGCGACGGCTTCGAGCACGGCGAGACCGGGTGCGTCGATGCCGTCGTCGTTGGTGATGAGCACACGTTGCACGATGGGTTCGAAGGCGGACATCGCGAATCACTCCTGGTCGATGAGGAAAAAGATCGACCGATTATTACAGAGTTCGCGCGTCGGGCGTCCGGCGCTCGGGCGGCGCGGTGGCTTTTACTTGACGCCGAGGCCGCGCAGCACCGCGTTGCCGTCTTCGGTCAGGCGCACTTTCGGGCCGCCCGAATCCGGCGACACGATCTCGACGTAACCATATTCCTGCAGTGAGGCGACATCGGGCGTGGCCGCCATCACGTCGATGGGCGCGTGAAACAGCAGCAACAGCGTGGCGATTTCGTGGTGGCTCAACAGCCTTTTGATGGCTCGCACGGGAGCCGAAGCCGGACGGCGGAGGTTCATGACCGAATTCCTCGAATTTACATGACGATACGCGGCGCACGGAATTTGAAACGGTGCGCTGACCTTGATGTCGATGGAGTGCGGGCAGGTTATCGGCCGACTCTTAGGCGAAACTTAAAACGCGCGGTGCGCGCGGCGAACGGTTGTTACATCACGTGTCACGTCATCAGCGGGCGTTTCATTCGCGGCGCAGGTCAGAACCGATAGTCGGGATTTTTCGGGTCGAACGTCAGATCGTCGAAGGGTTTGGGCTCGATGCGCTCGAACGCCACGCTTTCGAAAATATTGCCGTCGTTGTCGAACGATTCGAGCGTGCGGATGAGCGGGCGCTCCAGATCGAGACCGAGCACTTCCTTCTTCGCGTAGAACTCCGGCTGCCCGGTAGGCGTTTCGTAGGTGATCAACACGACGCGCATGCCATGCACGATCTTTACGTCGACATCCGTCGGCTTGGTGATGCCCGCTTCCGCGAACTTGTGTCCCTCGTCGATGAAATGTTGCGTCATCGCCTCGATGCCGAGTTCGCGGATCGAATGATTCGACTGCGCGCGGGCGAGCGCGCCGTTGACCGATGCCCACATCGGCACGACGCCCAGGAAACCGCCGAGATGGCCGTAGAGTTCGTCGGGGCGTTTGGAATCGTCGTAGATGACTTCCTGGCCCGCGTGCGCGCCGTCGGGCAGCCATTTCGCGTAGATGCGCAGCGGCTCGCGCGTCACGCGCACGAGCATGTGATCAGCGCGCTTCGGCCACTTGCCCTTGATGCGCTCGCGGCGCCACATGGTGAACTCGTAGGAAGCGTAGCCGCTCAGGCCTTCCTGCAGATAGCGCGGCAGCGTGCCCGGATCGAGCGAGCGGAACAGGGCGACGATTTGCGCGTCGTCGAGCTTCGCCAGCGCGCCGCTCGCAGCGGCTTTCGACAGCCATTGCGCCTGCTGCGCGGCACTGAGCGCGCCGATGCCCTGAGTCTCCGACGCCGCCTTGGCCGGTTCGTCGGCCGGTGTCTGCGCGAGCGCCGGACCGCCCGCAAACGCGACATACGCACAAAGGCTCGCGCAGGCGAACCGCAAGTCCGGGGCCCAGCGGTAGCGCGCACGCGGCATGTGCATCTCCGAAGCTAATTTTGCGGTTCCGATCCGGCCTCACGCGGCTCACGCAATTCGCGTCGCAGCACCTTGCCGATCGTCGTCTGCGGGAGCGAGTCGCGAAACTCGACGAAAGCGGGCACCTTATAGCCGGTCAGGTGTATACGGGCAAACTTCAGCAGTTCTTCCACGCCAAGCGACTCGTCGCGCTTCACGACGAACACCTTCACGCGCTCGCCCGTCACCGGATCGGGCACGCCGATCGCCGCGACCGCGCGCACTTTCGGATGCGCCGCGAGCACGTCTTCAATTTCGTTCGGATACACGTTGAAGCCCGACACGATCATCATGTCTTTCTTGCGGTCGATGAGCCGGATGAAGCCGCGCGCATCCATCACGCCGATGTCGCCGGTCGCGAGCCAGCCGTGCTCGTCGATGGCTTTCGCCGTATCTTCCGGGCGGTTCCAGTAGCCTTTCATCACTTGCGGGCCCCGCACGCAGAGTTCGCCCGCCTCGCCGATGTCCGCCCACGCGCCGTCTTCGCGGCGCATCCGCACCTGAGTAGACGGCACGGGCAGGCCGATCGTTCCATCGAAAGCGTGCGTGGCGTGCGTTTCGAGCGGCGTTGCGCAGACGAGCGGCGAGCATTCGGTGAGCCCGTAGCCTTCGATGAGCGTCTGGCCCGTCATCGCCCGAAAGCGCTCGGCGACGGCGCGCTGCGTCGCCATGCCGCCCGCCATCGCGAGCTTGAGCGCGGAGAAGTCGCGCGTGCGGAATGCGTCGTTGTCCATGAGTGCGCTGTAGAGCGTGTTGAGCGCGGTGATCGCCGTGAAGTTCTCGTGACGCAGCGCGCGCATGAGCGCCCGGATATCGCGCGGATTGATGATCAGCACATTGCGCGCGCCGATGCCCAGAAACGAGAGCGCGTTCACCGTCAAAGAATAGATGTGATAGAGCGGCAACGGCGTGACGACGATTTCTTTTTCATCGACGAGCCGTCCGCGCGCCCACGCGAGCGCCTGCAACACATTGGCGATGACATTGCGATGCGTGAGCATCGCACCCTTCGCGGTGCCCGTGGTGCCGCCGGTGTACTGGATGAACGCGATATCGCCGTGTCCGATCCGCACCGCCTCGAACGGGCGGCGTGCACCACGCGCGAGCGCATGCGGCAGGCGCACGGCATCGGGCAGCGAATAGGGCGGCACCTGTTTCTTCACATAGCGCAGGATCAGATCGATGGCGCGGCCTTTCAGGTTGAGGCCGTCGCCGAGCAGATCGCCGAGGCCGGTCACGACGACATTCCTGATGCGCGAGCCCGGCCGCGCGTCCTGCACCGTTCTGGCGAAGTTCTCGAACACGACGATGGTCTGCGCGCCGCTGTCCTTCAGCTGATGACTGAGCTCGCGCACTGTATAGAGCGGATTCACGTTCACGACGATCGCGCCCGCGAGCAGCGTACCGAACAGCGTGACGGCGTAGGCGAGCGTGTTGGGCATCATCAGCGCGACGCGATCGCCGGGCTTCACGCCGCTCGCCTGCAAATACGACGCGAACGCATGCGCCTTTTCGCCGAGCACCGCGAAGCGCATCTCGGAGCCGAGGCTCACGAACGCGACGCGTTCCCGGAAGCGCCCGACACATTCGTCGAAGAAATGCGCGAGCGAGCGATAGCGCGACGGATCGATCTCGCGCGCGACATCGGGCGGATACGACGCGTACCAGATGCCGTCGGTCGCGTGCGGCTCCATCGCCCCGCGCGGCGCTGCCTGTCCCGGGCTCATGTGGTGTCTCCGTTGGCGCGCCGCGTTTGCGTCGACGGGCGCGCCTTATTTTTTACGGCTCAACGCTCGAGAATCGCGACGACGCCCTGACCGCCGGCCGCGCAAATCGAGATCAATCCGCGCAGCGGCTTGCCGTCGCTGCGCGCGGGCGCTTTCGCGAGCATTTTCGCGAGCGTGCCGACGATGCGTCCGCCCGTCGCCGCGAACGGATGGCCGGTCGCGAGCGAGCTGCCGTTCACGTTCAGGCGCGCGCGATCGATCGAGCCGAACGGCGCATTCAGGCCGAGCGCGGTGCGGCAATATTCGTCGTCTTCCCACGCGGCGAGCGTGCACAGCACCTGGGCCGCGAACGCTTCGTGAATCTCGTAGAAATCGAAGTCGGGCAGCGCGAGCCCGGCGCGCGCGAGCATCGGCGGCACGGCGTAGGCGGGCGCCATCAGCAGGCCTTCGCGCTGCTCGAAAAAATCGACGGCGGCGCTGGCCGAGTAACTGAGATACGCCTGCACCGGCAGGCCGCGCTCGGCGGCCCATTGCTCGGACGCGAGCAGCACGGCCGAGGCGCCGTCGGTGAGCGGCGTCGAGTTGCCCGCGGTGAGCGTGCCCGCGTCGCGATCGAAGACGGGTTTCAGTTGCGCGAGCTGATCGAGCGACACGTCGGGGCGCAGCGTGTTGTCGCGCGTGAGCCCTTTGTACGGCGTCATCAGGTCGTTGAAGAAGCCGCGCCCGTAAGCCGACGCCAGCTTGCGATGACTCTCCTGCGCGAGCGCGTCCTGCGCCTCGCGCGCGATCTTCCAGCGCTTGGCCATCAGTTCGCAGTGCTCGCCCATCGAGAGTCCCGTGCGCGGCTCCGCGTTGCGCGGCAACAGCGGCCTGAAGAACATGCCGGGCCGCAGTTTCGCGAGCGCGCCGACGCGCGCGCTGGCCGAGCGTCCGCGATTCGCTTCGAGCAGGATCTTGCGCATGCGCTCGTTCACGGCGATGGGCGCATCCGACGCGGTATCGACGCCGCCCGCGATGCCCACGTCGATCTGTCCGAGCGCGATCTTGTTGGCGACCAGAATCACGGTTTCGAGGCCGGTGCCGCAGGCCTGCTGCACGTCGTAGGCGGGCGTCTGCTTCGCGAGCGTGGTCGAGAGCGCGGCTTCGCGCGTGAGATTGAAATCGCGCGAATGCTTGACGACGGCGCCCGCCGCGATTTCGCCCAGGCGCATGCCGTGCAGCTCGAAGCGATCGACGAGTCCCTGCAGCGTGAAGCTCAGCATGTCCTGATTGGATGCGCTCGCGTACGCCGTGTTCGAGCGCGCGAACGGAATGCGGTTGCTGCCGACGATCGCCACCCGCCGCACCCCGGTGCCGACGATGCTCATGGCAGCTCCCATTCGAAATGGCCGCGCAGATGCGGACGGTCGCCCGCGAGATCGCGCACTTCGAAATCGCGCGCGGTGGGCGAGGGCGCGGCGCTCCAGAGCGTCGCGTCGCCGGGCAGATAGAGCGGGCTCTTGAAATCGCCGTGCGCATATCCGGCGGCGAGCGCCTTCACCGGATGCAGCGCCGCCAGCGTGCGCGCGAGCGTCCACATGCCGTGCGCGATCGCGCGCGGAAAGCCGAACGCCTTCGCCGTGAGCGTATGCAGATGAATCGGATTGAAGTCGCCGGACGCCTTCGCGTAGTCGCGTCCGAGTTGCGGCGGCAACTGCCAGCGCGCTTCGCGGGCGAGCAGCGGCACGCGCGCGGGAATGTCGAGCGCAGCGGAGGCATCCGCGGGTGCCGCGCTTTCACTGCGCACGCCGCGCTTCAGATAGACGCTGTCGCCGTCCCACACGGCTTCGCCGCGCCGGTAGATGCGCGTATGCAGCGTGAACGCCTGGCCTTTCTGATGCGGCACGAGCGGCCCGCATTCCACCTCGATGCGCAGGCCCTGACCCGCCGCGAGCGGCCGCCGCAGCCGCACGCTGTTGGCGAGATGCACAACGCCGAGTGCCGACCACGGAAACGACGGATCGGTGAGCATCATCAGATGCAGCGGGAACGCGAGCACGTGCGGAAAGGTGAGCGGCACGCCGTGCTCGGGAATGAAGCCGCACACGCGCGCGTAGCGGCCGATATGCTCGGCGTCGAGCCTGACGTCCGGGCGCACGAGACGCAGTGCGGGCAATTCCTGCGAACGCGTCCGCCTGAAGAGCCCGGGCAGCGCGCGTCCGTACAGCTTCGCGGGCGGCGGCAGGGTATCGATGACGACGGTGCGGGCGCGCGGCATGGTCGGTGCGTGCATGCGTTCCTGGCTCCTCATGTCACCGTCATGCGCCAATCAGGCTCTGGCCGCACACGCGCACCACGTTGCCCGTGATGCCCGCGCTGCCCGGACTCGCGAGCCATGCGACGGTCTCGGCGACATCGACGGGCAGGCCGCCTTGTCCCATCGAGTTGAGCCGTCTGCCGGCCTCGCGCATGGCGAACGGCATGCGCGCCGTCATGTGCGTTTCGATGAAACCCGGCGCCACCGCGTTGATCGTGATGCCGCGCTCGCGCAGCGCGGGCGCCATTGCGTGCACGCGCCCGATCACGCCGGCCTTCGAGGTCGCGTAGTTGGTCTGGCCGCGGTTGCCGGCGATGCCGCTGATCGACGATACCGCGACGATGCGCCCGCCCGCGCGCAGCACGTTTTCCGCCAGCAGGACTTCGTCGATGCGCGCCTGCGCCAGCAGATTGACGTCGATCACGCTGTCCCACATGTCGCCGCTCATGCGCGCGATCGTCTTGTCGCGCGTGATGCCCGCGTTGTGCACGACGATATCGACGCCGCCCGACGCGAGCAGCGCCGCCGCGATCTCCGCCGGCGCTTCCGGCGCGCCGATGTCCGCGACGAGCGCTGCGTGCGCGCCGTTCGACGGCGCGCTGTCTTCGATCGAGAGCATGGTCTGGTCGAGCGCGTCGCGCGCGGCGGCGACGTCCAGCCCGGTGACGATCGCACCGTGCGCGGCCAGCACCGTCGCGATCGATGCGCCGATGCCGCGTGCCGCGCCGGTCACGAGCGCGCGTTTGCCCGCGAGCGGCGTCGCCCAGCTCTCGGGCGCGGCGGCGGGAAAACCGATGCTCACGACCTGACCCGACACATAAGCCGAGCGCGGCGAGAGAAAGAAGCGCAGCGCGGAGTCGATGTCGGCGCCCTCGGCCACGCGCAGCAGATTCGACGTGATGCCGTTGCGCGCTTCCTTGCCGAGCGAACGCGTCATGCCTTCGAGCGCGTATTGCGCGGTCGAGGCTGCAACGCTTGCGCGCGTGGCGGGCGGCCGCCCGAGCACGACGATGCGCCCGTTCCTGGCGAGCGAGCGCAGCGCGTCGTGGAAGAATGCGTAGAGCGAATGCAGCTGGACCGCGTCGTCGATGCCGGTTGCGTCGAAGATCAGCGCCTGCACGCGGTCGTTCGCGGATGCGTCGCGCGTGCGCGGCTCGAAGCGCCCGCTCATCGCGCCGTGGCGGGCGGCGACGGGCAGCCAGCCGGGCGCGCTGTCGTGCGCAATGCTCGTCATGCCGATCGCGCAGAGTGTGCCCATCAGCTCGTCGAACAGGGCGGGCGACGGCCCCGCGCCGATCGCGGCCATGCCGCCGAACTCGGCCTGATCCGCGCGATGGCGGCGCAGCGCTTCCGGACGCGGCAGCCCGAGTGAGCGGGCGATGCTCATGCCGAAAGGCGAATTGACGAAATCGAGATAGCGGTCTTTCATCGATGGCGATGATCGGTCGTCGGGCGGGCGCGGGCTCGGGCTCCGAGGTGGCGGCGGCCGCGCCCCGTTCAGGCGATAGTTTCGGGCAATTGCCGCTCGAGCGCCTCGCTGCGCTTCTGCAATGCTTCGAGGATACCGAAGTCTGAGGAAAAATCATCGACTTTCACGGCTTCGCGCGCATGTGCCGCCCATTCGGCCAGCAGCGCGCGCTCGTTTTCGTCGATCAGACCGCGCGCCGCGGCGGCTTCGGCCCACGTGTCGATCTCGTCCGGACTCTGCGGCAGCGGCGCGCTCCGGCCGGCCTTCACGGCCTCGCGCAGACGCGCTTCCAGTGCGGCGACGGCGGGCGTGAGCGCGAGCAGCTTTTCGCCACGCGCGATCGGATCGTGATCGAATCCTGAAACGTGCGAGCCCGCGACGAGCCGCTCGCGCGCGTCGCCGGGCGTCTGCATCAGCATGGCGACGTCGCTCGCCAGCGCATCGGCGGTCGGCGCATGCGGCAAGCCGAACGGGAACGCGATGGCGCGCAGAAACGCCGCGGCCGCGCGATTCGGATAGTTCGCGAGCAGGCCTTCGAACGCGACGCGCGCGCGGTACAGCGCATCCTCGGCGCCCCAGCACACGAGCGGCAGATCGCTCGCGGGACGGCCATCGTCCTCGAAGCGCTTGAGCGTCGCGGAGAGCAGATACAACTGCGAGAGGATGTCGCCGAGCCGCGCCGACAGACGTTCGCGACGCTTGAGCTCGCCGCCGAGCGCGAGCATCGAGACATCGGCGAACAGCGCGAACGCGCTCGAAAGGCGCGTGGCGGCGCGGTAATAGCGCGCGAGCCGGGCATCCGCGCGCGCGGGCTTGCGCGTGAGCGCCGTGCCGCCGAACGCGTACACCACGCTGCGCACCGCGTTGGCGGCCAGAAAGCTCGCGTGGCCGAAGAAGGCGTCGTCGAAATCGCGCAGCGCGCGCGCGTGATCCGGCTCGCGGGTCGCGGCCATTTCCTTGAGCACGTACGGATGGCAGCGGATCGCGCCCTGTCCGAAGATGATCAGGCAGCGCGTGAGAATGTTCGCGCCTTCGACGGTGATCGAGATCGGCATCTGCTGATACGCGCGCGCCAGAAAGTTCGACGGCCCCATGCAGATGCCCTTGCCGGCGACCACGTCCATGGCGTCGTTGATCACGCTGCGCGCGCGCTCGGTGATGTGATACTTGGCGATCGCCGAAATCACCGAAGGCTTCTCGCCCAGATCGACGGCCTGCGCGGACAGGCGCCGCGCCGCGTCCATCACGTACAGATTGCCGCCCATGCGCCCGAGCGCTTCCTGAATGCCTTCGAAGCGTCCGATCGACGTGCGGAACTGCCGTCGCGCCGCGGCATACGCGCCCGTGCCGCGCACCGCGAGCTTCGCCATGCCGACATTCGACGACGGCAGCGAAATCGCGCGCCCGGCGGCCAGGCACTCCATCAGCATGCGCCAGCCCCGGCCGACTTGCGCGCGGCCGCCGATCACCCAGTCCATCGGAATGAAAACGTCCGTTCCCCAGTTCGGGCCGTTCTGGAACACCGCGTTGAGCGGCCAGTGCCGCCGTCCGATGTGCACGCCGGGATGATTCGTCGGTATGAGCGCGCAGGTGATGCCGGGCGCCGCGTCGTCTCTGAGCAGGCGGTCCGGATCGAGCGCGCGGAAGGCGAGGCCGAGCACGGTGGCGATCGGCCCGAGCGTGATGTAGCGCTTCTTCCACGTGACGCGAAAGCCGAGCGTCTCGCGTCCCTCGTGCATGCCGCGGCAGACGACGCCGACATCGGGAATCGCCGCGGCGTCCGACCCGGCATACGGACTCGTCAGCGCGAAGCAGGGGATTTCGTCGCCGCGCGCGAGCCGCGGCAGATAGTGGTTCTTCTGTTCCTCGGTGCCGTAATGCAGCAGCAGTTCGGCGGGACCGAGCGAATTGGGCACCATCACCGAGACGGCCGCCGCCGACGAATGCGTCGCGAGCTTCATGATCACTTGCGAGTGGGCGTAAGCGGAGAACGCGCGTCCGCCGTACTGCCGCGGAATGATCATGCCGAGAAAGCCGTGCTCCTTGATGTAGGCCCACGCTTGCGGCGACAGGTCCTGCCAGATCGCGGTGGTGTCCCAGTCGTTCGACAGCTCGCAAAGGCGCGCGCATTCGTGGTCGATGAAGCTGCGCTCTTCCGGCGTCAGTTCGGGCGCACCGTGCGCGAGCAGCGTGTCCCAGCGCGGGCGGCCGGAAAAGAGCTCGGCGTCCCACCAGACCGTGCCGGCTTCGATCGCATCGCGCTCGGTGGACGACATCTCCGGCAGGATCTTGCGGAACACGGCGAACACGCGGCGGCCGATCAGCGCGCGGCGCAACGGCTTCACGGCGAGCACGAACGCCGGAAGCACGAAGACGATTGCAAGCACCGTCACGCCGGGCGCACTCGTCACGCCGATGACCGGACCTGCGGCCACCCAGATTGCGATTGCGGCGAGCCAGGCGAGCGCGGGCGCCTGCAGAAAGGCAAGCGCGCCGGCGAGAAAGAGGAAGGCGACGACATAGAGGGCGGGCATCACGGAGCTCCGGCGAGTGGCCTCGAATGACGAGCATACACAGCGACGAGCACGCGACGTGCCGATTGTCCCGATGCCGACCTCTAATATGTTGCACCCGCGGTTGCGGCGCGAATTTCGCCGTGGAACCATCGGAAGATTCCCAATCAAAAGGGCAATCTCGAACTGCGAAAAAAAAGCGGGTTTAGGATGGTTCAAACAAGCTAAAAGTTACTTGAACAGGATTGCTGGCGTCACTTAGAGGCGCCTTTGCGACGCCACAAAGTATCGATCCCCGCGTGGGGCGGGGATCAAAAGGGCGCTGTGGTTTGTTCTTGCGGAGCTCACCACAGCAAGTCACAACGGGGAGGCTTCTTGTTGCGACCACCTGCACGTGCACGTGGTCGAGGGAGCATAGGTTACTTTGAAAAATTCAGATCAATTAGTCAGGCTAAATATCGGAGACACGCCTGTCGAAGCGCCGTACGCGGATTACGCCTCCATTCAAGGCGATTTGCTTTATAAGCTGCTGCGCGCAAACGGAGATTGCCGTTTCGTGCGGGTGCCATTGGACACCGCACTGCTCGCGAGCATTCATTCGCCTGGTCCCGACGGGGCTTTTTCGCTCTATCGGGACGCCGGAGGGCGCATAACGCCTGTCGCGCGCTTCGTGGCCTTGTTCTGTCTGGAGCAGGATGTTCCGGTGCGGGCGATCAGTTGTCAGCTCGGTCTGTCTGAATCCACCTTGCGACGATGGCGGCGCGAACGACGACGGGAAGCGAGCGTGTCGGACGGCGTCGACGTGCTCGACAAGTTGCGAACGCTGGCCTTCAAAATGGATCAGGGAGGATAGTCCTGCTGACCGCCGGGCGACGTCGCGTCTGACGCCGCATTGACGGCCCACTCACATCGGAGGTGACCCCGCGATGCGCGGGGCCAGTATCCCCGTCCCGATGCTAGCCAGTCGCCCGCACTTCCTGCGCTGAACGCGTCATGTCGATTCCCCTGCGTTCGCGGCCGAAGAAGATCAGCGCCGCGATCACCACGGCGACCACGCCCGCGACGATTGCCATCGCCATGCCGTAGTTGTTGTCGTGCGACGTGGCGATAGACGCCTGCATCGTCGCGTTCACGGCGGCGAGCAAATTGCCCAATTGATACATGAGCCCGGGAAAGGTCGCGCGGATCTCGTCGGGCGAAATCTCGTTCAGATGCACCGGAATCACGCCCCAGGCGCCCTGCACGGAAATCTGCATGAGGAACGCGCCGACCGCGAGCGCGACCGGACCCGCGGAAAACGCCCAGAGATACAGCACGGGCAACGCGATCAGCGAAGCGATGAAAATCGCCATGCGCCGCCCGATCCGCTCCGACAGCGAGCCGAAGAACAGCCCGCCGACGATCGCGCCGATATTCAGCACGATCGCGATCAGCGACACGGTATGCGGATCGAAGTGATGCTGCTCGCGCAAGAAGGTGGGATAGAGGTCCTGCGTTCCGTGCGAAAAGAAGTTGAACGCGGTCATCAGCACGATCGCGTAGACGGAAAGCGTCCAGTTCTGCCTGAGCGTGGCGAGAAGGCTCGGGCGCTTGCGCTTTTCCATCGCGCGCCAGGCGGGCGACTCGGGCACGTGCGCGCGGATATACATCACGAGCAGCGCGGGCGCGACGCCGACGAAGAACATCCCGCGCCAGCCGATGTACTGATACAGCACGCCGAAGACGATTGACGCGAGCAGATAGCCGCTGGGATAACCCGCCTGCAGCAGTCCCGACACGAAGCCGCGCGCCTTGGGCGGCACGGTTTCCATCGTGAGCGCGGAGCCAACGCCCCATTCGCCGCCCATCGCGATGCCGAAGAGGGCGCGCAGGATCAGGAGCGTCATGAGGTTCGGCGACAGACCCGAGAGCAGTTCGAGTAGCGAATAGCACGCGATGTTGATCATCAGCGTGGGACGACGGCCGAATTTGTCGGCGAGCCGCCCGAATATCAACGCGCCGACGGGGCGCATCGCCAGCGTGAGCGTGATTGCAAAAGCGACGTCCGGGATTTTCACGTTGAACTCGGCGGCGATATCCTTCAGGACGAAGACCATCAGAAAGAAATCGAATGCGTCGAGTGTCCAGCCCAGATACGCGGCAACTGTCACGTTTCTCTGTTCGCGCGTCCAGCTCATTGCCGTATTCTCCGTTCGATAGATTAATTGCGGAATGTCGCCATGCGACTCAGCAAGAAACAAACCGCGCGGCAGGGCGGCACAGGCTGCGCAGCGGCCGCACGCACGAACGAGTTTAGAACGCGATTTAATAAGCCGCTTAAACCGACTGATTAATTCGGGTTTGATGTTGACGCAATATGAATTCGAGAATACGGATTCGATTCAATCGTGATTCGATAATCAGAAATCGAAGCAGAAACGAAAGTTAATCGAATCGAAAATGAAGGGCGGGAAAACGAGACCGGAAAACAAAAACCCCACGTGAAAACGTGGGGTTTTTGCCGGCGATGCGCGATGAAATGCGTCTCGCGAAAGAAGGACCTTGGTGCCCAGGAGAGGACTCGAACCTCCACGGTGTTGCCACCGCTAGGACCTGAACCTAGTGCGTCTACCAATTCCGCCACCTGGGCCAAGGGGTACAGCAAGCCCGCTATTCTAGCGGGTCGGACAACCGTGTCAACCGGAAAGTCTTACGACTCGCCGTGACCAAAACGCGGTCTCCGCATAAAAAGAAAAAGCCACCTGAGACAGGTGGCTTTTTCCGACATCTGGTGCCCAAGAGAGGACTCGAACCTCCACGGTGTTGCCACCGCTAGGACCTGAACCTAGTGCGTCTACCAATTCCGCCACCTGGGCAAGGGTGCGTGCATGCGTCAATCTGCATGCTTGGTTGCGTGCCGTTCAACGTGTGTTCAGCAGCAAAGAACGCCATTATAGCGAGTGCATCGGACCTGTCAAGCATTTCGAATCGCCGCGTCCACAAGCGCGCGCGGCGCGCCGGATCGGCCCGGAACGCCCGTGGCGCCTGAGGCACGGGTGTTAGAATGATCCGAACGATCCAAGCCCGCATGGCCGCAACGTACGGGAAAATTCAGCCCAAAGAGAACAACACGATCAAGCCCTTGAGCAAATATCCGTATCCGATTCCCAGCCGCGAAGAGATTCTCGGCGTGCTGCGCACGAGCGAGACTCCGCATGCCGCGAACGACATCGCCGAGGCGCTGTCGATCAAACGCCAGGAGCGTGAAGGATTTTTCAAGCGCCTGGCGGCCATGGAACGCGACGGGCAAATCCGCCTCGACAAACGCGGCCACTATCAACTCACTCATCCGTCGAATTTTGTCGCGGGCCGCGTACAGGGGCATCGTGACGGCTTCGGCTTCCTGATTCGCGACGACGGCCAGGACGACCTGTTCCTGCCCAATGGCGAAATGCAGAAGGTCATGCACAACGACCGCGTGCTTGCGCGCATCGTCGGCTATGACCGTCGCGGGCGGCCGGAAGGGCATATCGTCGAGGTGACGGACCGGGCCAACAAACGCATCATCGGGCGGCTCATCAACGAGAACGGCGCGCTGCTGCTCGTGCCCGAAGACAAGCGCATCGGCCACGACATCCTCATCACGCAGAATCCGAAGAAGGCGAAGGTCGGACAGGTGGTCTCCGTCGATCTGACGGATTTCCCGAGCCGCCATTCGCAGCCGCTCGGGCGCGTGGCGGAGGTGATCGGCGATATCGACGATCCCGGCATGGAGATCGAGATCGCCGTGCGCAAATACGGCGTGCCGCACGAGTTCAGCGACGCCGCCATCGCGCAGGCGGCCAAGCTGCCCGACGAAGTGCGTCCGGTGGATATCCGTCATCGCGTCGATCTGCGCGACGTGCCGCTCGTCACCATCGACGGTGAAGATGCGCGCGACTTCGACGACGCCGTCTACTGCGAGCCGGTCGCGGTCGGCCGCGGCCAGGGCTTCCGCATGCTGGTGGCGATCGCGGACGTGTCGCACTACGTGCGCCCGAACGACCCGCTCGACGTCGATGCGCTCGATCGCAGCACGTCGGTGTACTTTCCGCGCCGCGTGATTCCGATGCTGCCGGAGAAGCTGTCGAACGGTCTGTGCTCGCTCAATCCGGACGTCGACCGCTGCGTGCTCGTGTGCGACATGGTCATCACCGCGCGCGGCGAGATCAAGGCGTATCAGTTCTATCCCGGCGTGATGCACTCGGCGGCGCGGCTCACTTATACGGAAGTCGCGGCCGTGCTGACCAACACGAAGGGTCCGGAAGCCACGCGCCGCGCCGACATTCTGCCGCAGTTGCAGAATCTCTACGGCGTCTACAAGGCGCTGCACGCGGCGCGCCAGAAACGCGGCGCGATCGATTTCGATACGACGGAGACGTATATCGTCGTGAATTCGCAGGGCAAGATCGAGCAGATCGTGCCGCGGCATCGCAACGACGCGCATCGGCTGATCGAGGAATGCATGCTTGCCGCGAACGTCTGCGCGGCCGATTTCCTGAAGCGCAACAAGCATCCGGGTCTGTACCGCGTGCACGCCGGTCCGACGGAAGAAAAGCTCGAGAATTTGCGCACGTTCCTGCGCGGCGTCGGTTTGACGCTCACCGGCGGCGCCAAGCCGCACGCGAGCGACTACGCCGCGCTGATCGCGCAGATCCGCGACCGGCCCGACGCGCAGATGCTGCAATCGATGGTGCTTCGCTCGATGCAGCAAGCCGTGTATAGCCCCGACAACATCGGCCATTTCGGACTGGCTTACGAAGCGTATGCGCACTTCACGAGTCCGATCCGGCGCTATCCCGACTTGCTCACGCATCGCGCGATCTACGCAATCCTGCAGGGCAAGAAGTATCTGCCGGACATCAGTCACGACATTTTCCTGAGCACGGGCCTGACCAAAGCCGCGCGCGAAATGCAGAAAGCCGACGACACCGCGCGCGGACGCTCGCGCAACAGCGTGGCGATCTGGGAAGAACTGGGTTTGCACTGTTCGTCGAACGAGCGGCGCGCCGACGAAGCCTCGCGCGACGTCGAAGCGTGGCTCAAGTGCTACTTCATGCGCGACAAGCTCGGCGAGGAATACGGCGGCATGGTGAACGGCGTGACGTCGTTCGGCATCTTCGTGCAGCTGGATTCGTTGTTCATCGAGGGGCTCGTGCATGTGACCGAGCTCGGCTCCGACTACTTCCAGTACGACGAGATCAAGAACGAGTTGCGCGGCGAGCGCACGGGTATTCGCTATCGCATGTCGGATCGCGTGCGCGTGCAGGTGAGCCGCGTCGATCTCGATGCGCGCAAGATCGATTTCCGCCTCGTACGCGATACGCCGGTGAAGCCGCCGTCGCCGCGGCCGCCGTCCGGCGTGGCCGATACGGCGAGCGCGGTGAATGGTGCGGCGGGCCCGCGCATCCGCCCGTTCAGCGACGACGACGCGCCCAGCACGCGCGCGCGCGGCGGCACGAAGAAGGGCGCCACGCCGGCGGCGAGCACGCGCGGCGGGGCGGCGGCCAGGAAACGCGGCGCGGCTTCCAAGCCGGCGTCTCAAGGGCGGCCGGCGCGCAAGAAGCGCTGAGGCGGTCCGCGGTAGATTCAGGCAAGTTCAAGGCAGGCGGCGCGCACGTTCAGCGCCGCCACACATTACGCGCGGTCCGATGCTTCATGCGTCGGACCGCGTCGTGCTTTTCAAGTTTTCACGAAGGTTCGGATCAGTCATGTCACGTCTCAAGGTTCTCTACGGATTTCACGCAGTGACCGCACGCTTGCGCGCGGATGCATCGTCGATCGAGGAGGTGCTGTACGACCCCACGCGCAAGGATCGGCGCATGCAGGATTTTCTGCGTTCCGCGAAGGAAGCGGGCGTGCGGCTGATCGCGGCGGACGAGTCGCGGCTCTGGGGGCTGGCGGGAAACATCCAGCATCAGGGCATCGTGGCGCGCGCGAACGATCTGCCGCTGGCGCAGAATCTGGCCGAGCTGCTCGACGGCATTTCCGGCACGCCATTGCTGCTGGTGCTCGATGGCGTCACCGATCCGCATAATCTGGGCGCATGCCTGCGCGTCGCGGATGCGGCCGGTGCGCATGCGGTCATCGCGCCGCGCGACCGGTCGGCGGGTTTGAACGCGACCGCGGCGAAAGTGGCGAGCGGCGCCGCGGAGAGCGTGCCGTATATCACCGTGACGAATCTGGCGCGGGCGCTGCGCGAGCTTAAGGACGCGGGCGTCTGGGTGATCGGCACGGCAGGCGACGCGAGCGCGAGTCTCTACGAGACGAAGCTCGACGGCCCGGTGGCGATCGTCGTCGGCGCGGAGGGCGAGGGAATGCGGCGGCTCACGCGCGAGACCTGCGACGAAATCATGAATATCCCGATGGCGGGGACGGTCGAGAGCCTCAATGTGTCGGTGGCGTCGGGCGTGTGTCTGTTCGAGGCGGTCAGGCAGAGGGGGGTGAAGAAGTAAGGCGCGTGGTCATGAAAAACCCCCTCGCCATATCCGCGCTGATATCGGCGATGATGCTCACCGCCTGCACCACCGCCCGGATCGACCGCGGCACCTACATCGCCGACACGAGCCACCCCGCGAAAAACGCCGACTCCCGCATCCGTTTCCTCGTGATGCACTACACGGAAATCGACGAAGCCGGTTCGCTCGCGGTGCTGACCGGCGATCAGGTCAGCGTGCACTATGTCGTGCCGGACGCGCCGCGCATCGAGCGAGGCGAGCCGGTCGTGTATCAACTGGTTCCCGAAGACAAGCGCGCCTGGCACGCAGGCCTCAGTTCCTGGCAAGGCGCGACGGAACTGAACGCGTCGTCGATCGGCATCGAGAACGTGAACCTCGGTCCCGTCGATGAAAAAAACGGCGAAACGCGATGGCAGCCGTATCCGTCCGCGCAGATCGACGCGCTTATCAGACTCTCGCGCGATATCGTCGCGCGCTACCGGATTCCTCCGACGCGCGTCGTCGGGCATAGCGACATCGCGCCACAGCGCAAGATCGATCCCGGTCCGGCGTTTCCGTGGCGCACGCTGTACGATGCCGGCATCGGCGCCTGGCCCGACGACGCAACCGTCGCCGCGCATCTCGCCGGTCGCGATCCGAAAGCGCCATCCGACGTGCGCGCGCTGCAGGAAAAGCTGAAACGCTACGGCTACGATGTCGCGACCGACGGCGTGCTCGACGACAAAACCCGCCACGTCTTCAGCGCGTTCCAGATGCACTTCCGGCCGTCGGACTACGCGGGGAATCCGGACGCGCAAAGCGACGCCATCGCGCAGGCCTTGCTCGACAAATATTTCGCCAACTGAAGAAGGATGGCCACGATGGGCGATTTCTTCCTGCCGTTGCGGGCGATCCACATGATCTGCGCGGGCCTGTCGATCGCCGGATTCGTGTTGCGCTGGATCTGGATGCTGACCGATTCGCGGCTGCTCGCCGCGCGTCCGACAAAAATCCTGCCGCATCTCGTCGATACGCTGCTGCTCGCGAGCGCGATCGCACTGGTGGCGATCATCGGCTTCTCCGCGAACGCCGCGTGGCTCGGCGCCAAGATCGCCGGCCTCGTCGTGTATGTCGTGCTCGGAACGCTGGCGCTCAAGCGCGGACGCACGAAAGGCGCACGCGCGGTGTACGGCGTGCTGGCGATCGTCGTGTTCGCGTTCATCGCGTCGGTCGCGCGCTCGCACGATCCGCTCGGTTTTCTGCGCACGATTGCATGACCGGGGCGTGCGCTCCGATAAAATCGAGCTTTCCCCTCTCACGCGCAGCACCGCTCCCATGACTCAAGACGAACTCAAGCAACTGGTCGGCCAGGCCGCCGCCGACTACGTGAACGCGAACGTGCCCGAAGGCGCGATCATCGGCGTCGGCACCGGATCGACCGCCAATTGCTTCATCGACGCACTGGCCCGATCGAAGGCGCGCTATCGCGGCGCGGTGTCGAGCTCGCTCGCGACCACCGCGCGGCTCGAATCGCACGGCTTCAAGGTGTTCGATCTGAACGAGATCGAGTCTTTGCCGGTGTATGTGGACGGCGCCGATGAAATCGACGCGAGCGGCGCGATGATCAAGGGTGGCGGCGGCGCGCTCACGCGCGAGAAAATCGTCGCGTCCGTGGCCGACGTGTTCGTGTGTATCGCGGACGCGAGCAAGCGCGTTCCCGTCATGGGCAAGTTTCCGCTGCCCGTCGAGGTCGTGCCGATGGCGCGCACCGCGATCGGCCGCAAGCTCGCGGCGCTGGGCGGCGTGCCGATCGTGCGCGTGACGAAGGACGGCTCGCCTTTCATCACCGATAACGGCAACGAGATCATCGACGTGAAAGGCCTCTCGATCGACGATCCGCGCGGGCTCGAAGCACAGCTCAACGCGTGGCCGGGCGTCGTGACGGTCGGGCTTTTCGCCGCGCGCGGTGCGAATCTCTGCTTGCTCGGCACGGACACCGGCGTCGAGCGCATCGACTACGCCGCATAGAAAAATGGCCCGGGTTGAAATCCGGGCCATTTTTGTCTCCCCACATCCTGACGCTCAGAAAGCGTTGCGTCCGATGAATCCCTTGAACATGGTCATCGCGACAATCTTGATGTCGAACCAGAACGACCAGTTGTGGATGTAGAACAGGTCGAACTTCACGCGGCTCTGCATCTTCTCGACTTTCTCCGTCGCGCCGCGATAGCCGTTCACCTGCGCCCAGCCCGTGATGCCCGGCTTGATCCGATAGCGGAACATGTAGCCGTAGACGAGATCCTTGTAGAGATCGTCGTGCTCCACCGCGTGCGGCCGCGGTCCCACCACCGACATGTGCCCGAACAGCACGTTCAGGAACTGCGGCAACTCGTCGAGGCTCGTGCGCCGCAGGAAAGCGCCGACCTTCGTCACGCGCGGATCGTTGCGCGTCGCCTGCGTCACGTGGCCTTTCGTCTCCTGATGCACCGCCATCGAACGGAACTTGTAGATGCGGAACGGCCGTCCGTCCGCACCCTTGCGATGCTGCGTGAAGAACACCGGACCTTTCGACGTCGCCTTGACCGCAATCGCAATCGCGATCAGAAGCGGCGAGAGCGCGAACAGGGCCGTCGCCGCGAACAGGCGGTCGAACAGCATCTTCGGCCACATCTGCAAGGTGCTGACGGGCGAAGTCGTCAGGTTGATGGTGGCGAGGCCGGCCACGTCCGTCATCGAATGATTGAAGAGCGAAATGCTGCGCGTATCCGGAATCAGCCGCAGATTCACGAAGTCGTGCCGCAATGCATGCACGAAGCGGTAGATCGTGTGCTCCTGCGAAAGCGGCAGCGCGAGCCACACTTCGTTGATTTCCTCGGCGCGCACTTTCTCGACGAGTTCGTCGAAATCGTTCAGCACCGGCAGACGTGTGCCGCCCGTGCCGATCGCGGTCGCCGGCCCCGGCATGCTGCCGACGCCGCTCGCATGCAGTTCCTCGTCGCCGGTCGTGTCGAGCAGACAGACGGGCGTGAAGCCTTGCTCAGGCGTGCTGCTCAGGTGCGCGAGCAACGTGCGCGCGAAGCCCTGTGCGCCGACGATCGCCACCGTGCGCTGATTGAGGCCGCGTCCGCGCATCGCGCGCAGGCCCGAATACACCACCAGCTTCACCGCGATGATGAGCGCGCCGGAGATCACGGTCGAATACGCGAACCACAGCCGCGACACCGAATCCATGCGATGCAGCGTGAAGGCGAGGACGAGGCCCGCCGCCACCACCGCCAGCCACGCGAGCGCGACGCGCGCGAGCATCACCGGCAGCGGCTTGCCGCGCCAGGTCTCGTAGACCCCGAACGCGGGAAAGAGGAGCAGGGCGAGGACGGAATTGAACGCGATCAGCAGTCTTTCGATGTCGCTGATATCGAGCGTGGCGAAGCGCATCGAATGCGCGATCAGGCCGCCTGCGATAATCAGGAGCACGTCGAGACAGCGTGCCGACCACGCAAACATGTCGTGATTTTTTGCTTGCATCATGCAACCGTCAGACGCTGGAGGCCGATACTGCCTCGGTTGCACGAAGACGCGGGAGCAGACGGTCGAATTCGCGCTTGACCAGTCCATAGCACTCGCACGCGCGAGCTTCGAGGCCTTCGCGGTCGACCACCTTGATGCAGCCGCGGCTATGATGGATCAGCCCTGCGTCGTGCAGCTTGCCCGCCGCTTCCGTCACGCCTTCGCGGCGCACACCCAGCATGTCGGCGATCAGTTGCTGCGTGACTTGCAGTTCATTCGACGCGGTGCGATCGATTTCGATCAGGAGCCAGCGGCACAGTTGCTTGTTCAGCGAGTGATGGCGGTTGCATGCAGCCGTCTGCGCGACCTGCGTGAGCAGCGCTTGCATGTACAAGAGCATCAGGCGGCGCAGGAAGTCCGAGCGGCCGAACTGTTCGCGCAGCGCTTGTGCGCTCATGCGATAGGCGAAGCCCGGGCATTGCACCTGCACGCGCGTCGGCATGGTTTCGCCGCCCGTGAGCACGGGGACGCCCGTCATGCCTTCGCGGCCGACTGCGGCGATCTCGACCGAGCCGCCGTCTTCCATCGTGTGCAGCAGCGAGATGATCGCGGTCGTCGGGAAATAGACGTGATGAATGCGCTGTCCCGAATCGCACAGCAGTTGTTCGGTGCGCAGCTGGACGAGTTCGAGATGCGGCGTGAGCGCTTGCCATTCGTGGGCGGGAAGTGCGCCAAGCAGATGATTGCCGTGCAGATCGGACTGGAGGGTCAGCATGATTGGTTCTCTCGTAACTTCGCGCGTTGCGCTTCACATTTTTATTTACTGATATGACCGTCTTCTCATACGTCTTGCGACCGCATCGAAAACACTGCACATCAGCCCCGTAGCTGCCCGTCGTCGCGTGAGTTGATTTTGTTGTGAGCGCCGGCCGGGATGCGAGTGCTTTATAGCGAGGACCGTGCCAATGCGGGCAATCGCAATGCTGGCGTGGCCTCATTGCGGAAGAGAAAATCGTGATGCAGCGCAGCGCATCGTTTTTGTTTCACTCTTGAACATTGGTGGTCTTAGGAATACGTGCAGGCCCCAATGAGTTTCATCAGCGCAATCCCCCCAAGAGTAGGTTCGGTCTTATCGCATCGCCGCGCGACAAGCCTCGCAGGTCGACATCCCGTCGACAGGAGACCTTCTTTCGTAGGGTTAATGAAAAATGATTCATCTGTGTTCCATGCGCTGAGTGGGATAACGAACGCGGCTCGACCAGCGAACCTCTTGCTTCCCCGCGAAGCCTTGCGGAACAAGGCCCGGCGGGCATCGTCGCGAGCGCCGGGGCGAACGTATCATCGAGCAGAAACGTTGCGCGCATCGCACGAAACGCAAAGCCCGCGTGCGATACCGGGCGCGGGCGCGCACGCGAAGCGGCGAAATCCCAAGCTGAATATGGCTCACGCCACGCTTGCAGGCAGCCAGGCATGCGCCTGACGATCGCAGCTGAGCCGTAAAACGTTTGCGGTCGAATCGTCGGACCGATGTCTTGCAACGCGCGAAACGCGGCTCGATGCGAACGTGCCGAAATGTTTCATCGCGGACAATCTCATGCGGAACGAATGAATCCGGCGAAATGACGAGTGCGCAAAAATTGCCGCAACGACATCAGGCAGTCACGCGTTTCTGATTGGAACCCGATGATGTGAGTGAATGAAAAAGCCCTTGAAACAAGGGCTAAAATCTGTTTTTCGCGCCAGCCACGGCGCATATCAAATGATTAACAGACGATATCCGCGAGCGGAGGAACGACGCGCTCATACGCTTCCTCGATGACATCGAATGATGCTTCGCAGAGTTCACGCCGGCCGTGCGACAGCGCACGCGCAAGCCTGCATTGCATGACCATCGTTTCGCTCGCGATCTTGCGCGCGCTCATATGCGTGTGCGGAGGAATGTCGAAGCCTTGCTCGCGCAACCATTGCAGATAATGCGCGAGCAGTTCGAAGTTGGCGCCAAGTTGGCGCATCACGTTGAACGCATAGTGACGCGCATAGGGCTCGCCGCGCGCGATCATGGTTTCGACGTGCTCGGGAAAGGCCGTGCGCCAGCGCGTGATCGGGTTGTGCGCGGGGCGCCGCAGCAAATGCACGCACAGCAGATCGGCCGAAGCCTCGGCGAGCGGCGTGCCCGACAGCGCATCTCTTACGTGCTTCACGAATTCGACGTGCGGAAAGAGCGATGCCGCCGCTGCTCCATGCTCGTGCGCCGCGTCGGCGCGCAGGATGCCGTCGAAATCGTCGCCGTCGAGAAGGTGATAACCCGTGTGATGAAAGTAACCGAGACGCCGCGCATCGGGATCGATCACGTCGATGCCGATCGTCGTCTTCGCATGTTCGCGCCGGTACGAAACCGCACGCATGTCCGGCAAATAGAACGCATCCACTTCGACCAGCACGATATTCCCGCGGCGCGTCTGCACGAGCGCGCGCTCTTCGAGCGAATCGAATACCGAGAGTTCCTGCGCCTGCAGGCCGTAGAGTTTTTCGATGTCCTCGAACGGCAGCTTGCCGAGCGTGAACTGATCGTCTTCGAAGTCCTGCGTGACGGTGAACGCGAGCGCCGCGCGCGGCTCGAGGCCGCTGCCGTGAAGGATTTCGATCCACAGATCGACGGGCGCCACACCCTCGCGCCAGATGCGCTCGCCGCGATGCAGCGCATGCGCGTGATGACGCCGCGCACGCATGCGCAAGGGATCGAGTGACACGACGCGGGAACGACCCGCGCCTGAACCCGCCACACCGCTCGTATGGAACGCGCTCATGCCGTTACCTCGGGCCGGGAACGCCGGCGTCCGATACCGCATGCGCTGCAAAGCGGGATTCTTTTTTTTGTCGTGCGGCTCTGTCGCGTTCGATGGCGGTATGCATTCTGATTTTCCCATGAAGGTGCCGGAATACGCGAGTGCTATCGACGTGGGCACGCGCACGCGGCAGCCCGCAACGTGGGCGTGCGCGTGACGTTTATCTGTCGAGCAGGCGTCTTTTTCCCCGGGACGCCTTTTTGCGTGTGGTGGACCCTATTTGAAGCGCGGCCAAGGTTTGGGTCGGTGCGATGGCGCACTGAGTCCCGGCGGGCTGCAACGTAACGTTTAATCGTCGCAACGCCGGTAATTGCCGGTCAGGCATGGAGATAATCAATGAACTGGAAAATCCTGGATTTCGAACAACTCACTGCGCGTGAGCTCTATTTGATTTTGCGCGCGCGCAGTGCGGTGTTCGTTGTCGAACAGTCGCATGTCCATCTCGACCCGGATGGACGCGATGAAACCGGCACGCACGTCTTCGCGGCCGAGGACATGAGCCGCTCGATGCCGGTGCTCGCTTATGCCCGCATCCACGAGGGCGATGCCGAAGACCCGGAAGTGGTGGTCGACAAGATCCTAACGAGCCCGCTGCGCCGCGGCGACGGCACCGCGCATGCGCTGATCGAGCGCGTGCTCGCGGTCGCCGCCGAACGCTGGCCCGGACGCGGCGTGCGCCTGACCGCACCGGTGAGCTTGCGCGGCTTCTACGAAGCATTCGGCTTTCGCAAGACGGAAGGTCCGTTCCTCGAGCACGGCATGCCGTACATCGGGCTGACGCGCAAGAGCCGGCAACCTCGCGAAGCGGCTCCGAGCAAGGTCCAGTTCGCCGGTCCCGGCGCGTACGCGAATACCTACGAGTTGCTATAAGTTTCGCCGCAATCGTCATGACGGGCGTCGCAACCGGCGCTCGCGCCGCACCGTTCGGCGGCAGCAACTCATGTAGCAACTCGTCGGGCAAGTCGTCCGGGCGAGTTGCGCAGCAACGCAGCAGCACGACCAAGGCGCAGGCCGTCCAGGCGTCGGGGCAAGAACAACGACAGGCCGGCACGCGCGGCCTCGAACCCGTCCTCGACCAACACGATCAACGCCGCCGGCACAGCGCCGGCGCGCGTGCAAACGGCACTCTCATGCGAATAGTCCATCTCGCGAACCACGCGCAGACGATCGGCAACGGCACCGTCAACATGATGGTCGATCTCGCCTGCGTGCAGGCGCGCATGGGCCAGGAGGTGGTCGTCGCGTCGTCGGGCGGCGGCTTCGAGCCGCTACTGCGGCGACACGGGATCACGCACATTCCGCTGCAGCAGTCGCGCCAGCCGTGGCGCGTGCCGTCGATGATCGCGGGCTTCAATCGTCTCATCGATCGTTTCGATCCCGACATCGTGCATGCGCACATGATGACCGGCGCGCTCATCTCGCGCTTCGGCAGCATGCGCAGGCGCTTCGCGCTCGTGACGACGGTCCATCACGAACTGCAGAAGAGCGCGTCGCTCGTGCGCGCGGGCGACCATATGGTCGCGGTGAGCCGCGCGGTGGCGGACGATCTCGCGGCGCGCGGCATCGGGCCGGAACGCATGTCGGTCGTGCTCAACGGCGCGGTGGGCTCGCCGCGGCTCGTTTTACGGCCCGCTGCGCGGCCCGTGCGCCTCAGGCATCCGAACATCGTCTGCGTGGCGGGCATGTACCGGCGAAAAGGCATCGCCGATCTGCTGCACGCGTTCGCGCTGGTGCGCGCGCAATCGGCGGGCGAGCCGGTTCCTCAGGCGGATGTCCTGCGGGGCGAGTTGCTGCCGGAGCCGCAGCTCTATCTCGTCGGCGACGGCCCCGATCGCGGCCTGATGGAAGCGCTCGCGGGCGATCTGGGCATCGCGCAGGCGGTGCATTTCACGGGCTTCGTCGCCGATGCGCGGCCGTATTTCGCCGGCGCCGACGTTTTCGCGCTGCTGTCGCATCAGGACCCGTCGCCGCTCGTGATCGCGGAGGCGCGCGAGGCCGGCTGCGCGATCGTCGCCACGCGCGTGGGCGGCATCCCCGAAATGCTCGATGACGGCGCCGCGGGCGTGCTCGTGCCGGCGGGCGACGCGGCGCAGGCGGCGGCGAAACTGCGCTGGCTGCTGCTCGACGGCGAGGCGCGCGGCCAGTACGCGGCACGCGCGCGCGAAAACTTGCTGAAGCTCTCGGTGGAAAGGGTGAGCAGCGAGTATCTTGCGATCTATCAGCACACGCTGGCGGAACGCGCCTCGCTGCGGCAGCGCACGATGTCGCTTGATGCGCGCCGCACGCGCGCACCCGATGGCGCGGTTTAAGCATACGGCGCCGGAAACCGCGGAAAGCGCCTCGCAGCACCGCGTACGGCCTTTTTGCTGAGGACTCGCGGATCATACAAAAGCCTCATGCCAGCGAGCGAGCGTTCGCGTTCGCACAGAAAGCATACGAGATGCTTGCTCAAATGAGTGCATGACCGGTCCGAAGATTGACGAGGTCTGCCGGACGAACGCTCGCGCCGCGCTGCGACGCCGCAATTCTTCAGTTTCCCTGACGAATGACGGCGCGCGCGCGGCGCGGGCGCGGCGGATGCACGCGAAGCGGCAATAACGACAAAACGGAACATCGACGTCGAAGCCAGAGGGATTACCCTGTCAGGAAATTCCCAACTGGCATTCGAAGCAGCGAAGAAGCAACGTATCAAGCACGACGAATGGACCTGTCGGGAACCCGTCGTGCCTTTCGCAGCCCGGGGAAAGCGAAAGCGATGCGCTCACACACACGGCTACGGAACGAGCGAGAAGGGGAGAAGCGAGATGGATGAAAACAAAGAGCGATCGCTGGTGGCGAAGGTGATGGACGGACTCGTCTCAGGGATCGTCGAGCAAAAATATGGCGCGATTCTGCCACCGCAGGACATCCTCTCGAAGGAGTTCGACGTGAGCCGCACCGTCATGCGCGAGGCGCTCTCAATGCTGCTCGCACGCCACATGCTGGACGTGCGGCCGAAAACCGGCACGCGCATTCGTCCGATGAGCGACTGGCGCCTCATCGACGAAGACGTGGTGAGCTGGCGCTTTCGTGCGAAGCCCGATCAAACCTTTCTGCGCGATGTAATCGAATTCCGCATGCTGATCGAGCCGCGCGCCGCCGCGCTCGCCGCCGCGCGCGCGACGCCCGACGAAATCGCCGGCATCCGCGACGCGTTCGACGCGCTGTCGCGTCTGCAAGTCGGCGAGCCGGAATATCAGGCGGCCGACGAAGTGCTGCACACGCGCATCGTCGCCGCCAGCGGCAACCAGTTCTTCCGCCAGATGACCGCGATCGTGCGCGGAGCGCTCGTGACGGTGAACCCGATCGTCGACGGCATCGAGTCCGTCCGCGAGGCGACGCTCGCCGCGCAGAAGAGCGTCGTCGAGGCGATCGAGGCGAAAGATTCCGCCGCCGCCGAAGCCGCGACGCGCGCGCTCGTCGATCTGGCCGCGGAAGAAGTGGGCCGCGCGTTCTCGCTGGAGCGCGTGAACGCCCAGCCGGCCGCACCGAACGTGAACGCGTCCGCGGGCGTGTAGCGTGCAGGGCGCGCTCCGGCGCGCAGGCCGGGTCGTTTGCAGTCGTCGTTTGAAGGGGTAGTTCACATGGAGCCGGGACGTGTCCCGGCTTTTTGTCGTCTGCGCGGCGGGCGGAGATCCCGGACCGGTTCGCGCCGATCCGAAGCGCGATGCGATGAGGCACAATGCGTCGCACCACGAACATCGCGCAGGAGGCAGGATTGACGCAAACGAACTTCACCGGAACCACGATACGCTGGGGCATCGTTGGCGCGGGACGCATCGCGAAACGCTTCGCCGACAGTCTCGCGCATGTCGAAGGCGCGGCGCTCGCGGGCGTCTGGTCGCGCCGCGAGGAACCGGCGCGGGCGCTGGCGGAGACCTTCGGCGCACGCGCTTTCGCCGATTTCGACGCGCTGCTGGGCCAGGTCGACGCCGTCTACATCGCGACATTGCAGGACAGCCATCCGGAGTACGCATTGCGTGCGTTCGCGGCGGGCAAGCCCGTGCTGTGCGAAAAACCCGCCGCCGTGAACGCGCGCGCGCTGCAGCAAATGATCGACGCGGCGCGCGCGGCGAAGCTGCTGTTCATGGAAGCGATGAAGCCGCCGTTCTATCCGCTCTACCGGCGCCTGCGCGCGCATTTGCAGGCCGATCCGATCGGCGAGATCGGCCTTGTGCGCGCGGGCTGCTCGATGGCGGGCGTAGCGCTCGATCATCCGTCGTTCTCGCTGCAGGCGGGCGGCGGCGCATTGCTCGATATCGGCATCTACGAGGCCTTTCTCGCGGTGGACTGGCTCGGCGAGGCGCTGGATGTGCAGACCATCGGCCGCTTGGGCGAAACAGGCGTCGACGTGTTCGCGAGCCTGAACGTGCGGCACGAGCGCGGCATCGCGCAATTGTTCTGCGGACTGGATCTGCAGGGCCGCGGCGATGCGCTGCTCGGCGGCACGCGCGGCACGGTGACGATCCACGAGAACTGGTGGAATCCGGTGCGTGCGACCATCGCCTACACCGACGGCCGCAAGGTCGAGCTCGACGAGCCGTTCACGGGCGGCGGCCTCAACTACGAGACGGCGCACTTCTGCGAGCTGCTTCGCGCGGGCAAAGTCGAAAGTCCGGTGATCACGCACGCAACCTCGATGCGCATGATCGCGATCATCGACGCCGCGCGGCGCGACCTGAAGCTGCGCTTTCCTTTCGAAACCGACTGACGCAGGCAATCGCCCGACGCAAAAAAGGCCGCAGCGAGCGGCCTTTTTTCGTCGGGCGAAAAGCGTCGGCGTCTAGTGCCGGCCGGGCAGGGCGAGACGGCGCTCGAAAATCCGCTGCACGAATTCGAGCACGCTGCACAGAATCCAGTAGACGAACGCCGCCGCGAGATAGAGCGGCAGCGGCTGATAGGTCGCCGCGATCACTTCCTGCGCGCTTCGGAGCAGTTCCGTCACGGTGATGACGGACACGAGCGACGTGTCCTTGATCAGACTGATGAGACTGTTCGACAGGCTCGGCACCGCGATGCGCAGCGCCTGCGGCCCGATCACGTAACGCAGCGTCTGCGTGCGCGAGAGCCCGAGACTGTATGCCGCGAGCCATTGCCCGGCATGAATGCCGAGAATCGCGCCGCGCATGCTTTCGGACAGATAGGCCGCGACATTCGCCGACAGCGCGATCACGCCCGCGGGCGTCGGCTCCAGCGAAATGCCGATGCTCGGCAAGCCGTAATAGATGACGAAGATCTGCACGAGCAGCGGCGTGCCGCGCATCACGCTCACATAGAATCGCCCGATCGCGACGAGCGCGCGGCTCTGGCTGATGCCCATCAACGCCAGCACGACGGCCGCGATGAGGCCGAAGAACATCGAATAGAGCGCGAACTTGATCGTCAGCAGCGCGCCTTGCGCCAGTACCGGCGCCGATTGAACGAGCAGGGATGTCGTGGACATGAACGAAAAGCGTTGAAGGTGCGGGCGCGCGCAAAGCGCACATCATAAACCGATGCGGAAAAAGCGAAGGGCGGCACCGTCGCGCGATGCCGCCCTGACTGTCCCGACGAGCGCCCGAAGACGCCCGAACCGGTGGAAGAGGCCGATTACTTCGCCGGCTTCGTCACGTCGATGCCGAACCACTTGTCCGAGATCTTCGTGAACGTGCCGTCGGCTTCGAGTTGCGTCATGGCGTCGTCGATGGCCTTCGCGAACTTCGGATTGCCCTTCTTGAACGGAATGCCGGACGGATTGCCCGCGCCGACGTTCGCGCCCGTGCGCAGCGGCAATTGCGAATTCTTCAGCAGATACGCGAGCATCAGACGGTCGTTGAGCGCCGCGTCCAGACGGCCGGCGGCGAGATCACGCAGATACTCCGGCGCGCCAGGATACGTCTTCACGTCGATGCCCGGCACCGACTTCGCCATGTCCATATAGTTCGTGCCGAGGCCGACGCCGAGCTTCTTGCCTTTCAGTTCGTCGAGCGTCTTGAACTCGCGCTTGTCGTCCGAACGCTGGATCAGCTGCGCGTTCGAGTACGTGTAAGCCGGCGAGAAATCGAGCGTCTGCTTGCGCGCGTCCGTGATGCCGACCTGATTCACGATCACGTCGAACTTGCCCGCCTGCAGGCCCGCGATGATGCCGCTCCATTCGGTCGTGACGAACTCCGGCTTCACGCCGAGCTTGGCCGCGACCGCACGGGCGATATCGACGTCGAAGCCGACCAGTTCTCCCTGCGGATTCTTCGAGTTGAACGGCGGGAAGGTGCCTTCGAGACCGACGCGCAGCGTGCCGCGCTGCTTGACCTGATCGAGCAGATCTTCGGCGTGCGCGGCGCCGGCGACGGCGGTGAATGCCGCGCCGATCAGGCTGGCGGCGACGAGCTTCTTGAGCGTGGACAGTTTCATCGTGTGGTTTTCCTCTTGATGGGCACAGCGTCTTTTTTAGATGCGGCGATCATAGTGAAAATGCAATCGCCACGTAATATCGTTTGCTTATGTCTATATATCTCACGCGAGCGCTTCGACGCACTCTTTCACCAGCGCCGGGCCGCGATAGATAAGCCCGGTGTAGATCTGCACGAGCGAGGCGCCTGCCGCGAGCTTCGCGCGCGCGTCGTCTCCCGAAAAAATTCCGCCCACGCCGATGATCGGCACGTCCGTTCCGACTTCCGCGCGCAATTTGCGGATCACCTCGTTGGATGCGTCGAACACCGGCCGGCCGGACAGGCCGCCCGCTTCGTCGCCGTGCGGCATGCCGGTGACCGCGGTGCGCGACAGCGTCGTGTTGGTGGCGATCACGCCGTCGATCTTGTGCGCCAGCAGCGTGCCCGCGATCGATTTGATCTGCTCGTCGTCGAGATCGGGCGCGATTTTCAGCGCGAGCGGCACGAGTTTGCCGTGCAGGTCGGACAGACGCTGCTGCTTGTCCTTGAGCGCGCCGAGCAGGGAATCGAGTTCGCCTGCGCCCTGCAGTTGCCGCAGATTCTTCGTGTTCGGCGACGAAATGTTGATGGTTACATAGCTCGCGAACGGATACACGCGCTCGAGACAGTAGAGATAGTCTTCGGCTGCGCGCTCGATCGGCGTATCGGCGTTCTTGCCGATGTTGAGGCCCAGCGCGCCGCGATAGCGCGCCGCCTGCACGTTGGCGACAAACTGGTCGACGCCGCCGTTGTTGAAGCCCATCCGGTTGATGAGCGCGCTCGCCTCGGGCAGCCGGAAGATGCGCGGGCGCGGATTGCCCGGCTGCGCGCGCGGCGTGACCGTGCCCACTTCGATGAAGCCGAAGCCGAGCGCGGCGAGTCCGTCGATGCACGCGCCGTCCTTGTCGAGCCCGGCCGCGAGTCCGACCGGATTGCGGAACGTGACGCCCATCACGGTGCGGGGAGAATCGGGGCCACGCGTGGCGAGCATGCTGGCGAGCCCCGTGCGGCCGGCCGCGCCGAGCATGCGCAACGTGAGGTGATGGGCATCTTCCGCGTCCATCTTGAACAGATGCGAACGCGCGAGCGGATAAAGGGAGCTGAACACGGAATGGAAGCCGGCGACGGCGAATTTTTTAAGACCGCTATTTTAGCGGCTTTGGCCGCCGGACCGGCCCGGCGGCGTCGAGGCTCATTTCGGCTGGCTCGCGGTCTGGATGCGCCCCGGCATCGGCAGCGTGCCCGCCGACTGCGTGCTCAATGGATCGAGCAGCGACCAGCGGCCGTCGATCAATCCTTCGAGCGGCCTGAAATTCGCCTTGTAGGCCATCTTTTCGCTTTCGCGGATCCAGTAGCCGAGATAGACGTGCGGCAGGTCGAGACTCTTCGCCTGCTCGATCTGCCAGAGGATATTGAACGTGCCGTAGCTCGTTTTCGGCAGGTCCGGCTCGAAGAACGTGTACACCGAAGACAGCCCGTCGCCGAGGATGTCGATCATGCTGATCATGCGCAGCACGCCCGGCACGTCGGGATGGGCCGGATCGGCGGGCTCGCGGAATTCGACGAGCCGCGAGTTGATCCGGCTCTGCAGCAGAAACTGCTCGTACTGGTCGCGGCTGTCGCGATCCATGCCGCCGCCCGCGTGGCGCGCCGACTGATAGCGCATGTAGAGCGCGTAATGTTCCTCGTCGTAATGCAGCGGCGCGACGCTCGCGACGAGATTGCCGTGCTGTTTCCACACGCGGCGCTGCACGCGGTTCGGCACGAAGCGCGCGACCGGCACGCGCACCGGCACGCACGCGCGGCAGCCGTCGCAGTACGGGCGATAGGTGAACACGCCCGAGCGCCGGAAGCCGGCCTTCACGAGTTCGGTGTAGACGTCGGAGTTGATGAGATGGCTCGGCGTCGCGACCTGCGAGCGCGCGACGCGCCCTTCCAGATAACTGCAAGGGTAAGGCGCTGTTGCATAGAATTGCAGCGCGGAAAGCGGTGACAGCGGCAGCTCGTTCGGATGTGTCACGTTGGCGGCTCTCGCAGGCGTCGTCTCGTCTTTGCCGGCCGGCGCGCGTGCGGCTCGATGCGCCCGGCGGCTGCGTGTCCTGTATCGCTAAAAAAAGCGTGGCGGTTATAAAGTGTGCGGCGTTCAGCGCGCCTGTACGTCGAGAAGGACGGATTTGTCGAAGCGCCAGCCGATGGCCGGTTCCGCGGCCGCTCGCCGCAGATGCGCGACGAAGGCGCGGCGGGCGATCTCGCGCCCGCCCAGAGACGCCAGATGCGACGTGTTCTGCTGGCAGTCTATCATCTCTATTTTGTTGCGGCGCAAGTGTCCGACGAGTGCCGCGAGCGCAATTTTCGAGGCATCGGTCGCGTGCGCGAACATCGATTCGCCGAAGAACATCCGCCCGAACGACACGCCGTAGAGCCCGCCCACGCGCACGCCGTCGCGCCACGTTTCGACGCTGTGCGCGTGCCCCGCGCGATGCAATGTCGTGTAGGCGTCCACGATGTCCGCGGTGATCCACGTGCCGCGCTGGCCGTCGCGGGGCGTGTCGGCGCAGGCGCGCATCACGGCGGAAAAGTCGTGATCGACGCGTACTTCCCAGGCCGGATCGCGCAGCACGCGCCTGAGCGTCTTGCGCAGCGAATCCGACACTTTGAATTCGGCGGGATAGAGCACCATGCGCGGATCGGGGCTCCACCACAGCACCGGCTGGCCGTCCGAGTACCACGGGAAAATGCCGCGCCCATAGGCGTCGATGAGCCGCGACGGCAGCAGGTCCGCGCTCGCGGCGAGCAGCCCCGGCGCGCCGCTCGACGCGCCGAGCGCGCGCTCGACGGGCGGAAAGGGATCGTCGTCGGCGAGCCAGGGAACCATGTTCTCGGGAAGGCGGCGTTCTGGGTGCGGAGGCGGACGATCAGCCGTCGCGCAGGGTGCGGAAGATGTCGCCCGTATGCAGCGTGAAGTTGCCCGCGGCGCGATCGGCGAAGAAGAAGCGCAGCGTCTGGCCGACCGTCGGGAACGCGATCTCGTCCCACGGAATCTCGCTTTCCTCGAACAGCTTCACTTCCAGGCTTTCCTCGCCCGGATCGACTTCGATATCGAGCAGGCGCGCCAGATAGAACAGATGCACCTGATGCACGTGCGGCACGTTGAGCAGCGTGAAAAGACTCTGAATCTCGACGCGCGCGCCCGCTTCCTCGAGCGTTTCGCGCGAAGCGCCTTCGCTCGTCGTCTCGTCCATTTCCATGAAGCCGGCGGGCAGCGTCCAGTAGCCGTAGCGCGGCTCGATGGCGCGGCGGCACAGCAGCACCTTGTCGTCCCACACGGGTACGGTGCCCACGACGTTGCGCGGATTCTGATAGTGAACGGTGCCGCAGTTGCCGCAAACGTAGCGCTCGCGGTTGTCGCCGGGCGGAATGCTCAGGCCGACCTCGTGGCCGCAGACGGAACAGAATTTCATGGAAATGAGCGTGGGAAGTGTGGTGCGAGTGTATCACCGCGTTGCGACGGCTTTGAGGCGCCCCGCGCGGCCCCGGTATCAGCCGTGCCGCATGAACGGCGTCCGGAGGGCCGAAGGTATTGCGCGTGCCTTCTCGCTACAATAGTTGACCGGATTGCAGTGTCCCTCAGTGTTCTTTTCACGATCGGGGCGCCTTTTGGCGCCCGAAGCGAACTCCATGTCATCCAGCCCAGCCGCTTCTTCTCGTCCTCCGATGCTCGCCACCGCCGATGCGCTCGGCCGCCTGCTCGACGCCGCGCGTCGGGTGGACGGACGCGAGCGCATCGACACGCTCGATGCGGGTAACCGCGTGCTCGCCGAGGACGTGATCTCGCCGCTCGACGTCCCGCCGATGCACACCAGTTCGATGGACGGCTATGCGGTCCGCGCCGCCGATCTCGCCGGTGCGGGCGAATCGGCGCCCGTCGCGCTCGCGGTCTCGCAGCGCATCCCGGCGGGCCACGCGGCCGAACCGCTCGCGGCGGGCACGGCCGCGCGCATTTTCACCGGCGCGACGGTGCCGCCGGGCGCGGATACCGTCGTGATGCAGGAAATGGCGCAGGCATCGGACGACGGCCGCGTCGCGTTCGCGCAGACGCCGGCGGCGGGCGAATGGATCACGCACCAGGGCGCGGATATCCGGCGCGGTTCGGTCATCCTGCAGGCCGGCACGCGCCTCACGCCGCAGGCGCTCGGGCTGGCGGCGTCGGTCGGGTGCGCGCAGCTCGACGTCGTGCGGCCGGTGCGCGTGGCGATCTTCTTCACCGGCGACGAATTGCGCATGCCCGGCGAGCCGCTCGAGCCCGGCGCGATCTACAACTCGAATCGCTTCACGCTGCGCGCGCTGCTCGCGAAGCTCGGCTGCGAAGTGACGGATCTCGGCATCGTGCCCGACCGGCTCGACGCCACGCGCGACACCTTGCGGCGCGCGGCGGGCGAGCACGATCTCATCCTCACGTGCGGCGGCGTTTCGGTCGGCGAGGAGGATCACGTGAAACCGGCCGTCGAAGCGGAAGGGCACATTTCCATGTGGCAGATCGCGATGAAGCCGGGCAAGCCGCTCGCCTTCGGCGCGGTGCGGCGCGCAGGCGGAAGCTCAACCGCAGGCGCTCAGGCGGGCGAGGCGTATTTCATCGGCTTGCCGGGCAATCCGGTGTCGAGCTTCTGCACCTTCCTGCTGTTCGTGCGGCCGTTCCTGTTGCGGCTCGCCGGCGTGGAGCAGGTCGCGCCGCGCGTGTTCTCGATGCGCGCCGACTTCAGCCAGAAAAAAGGCGACCGGCGCAACGAATTTCTGCGCGCGCGCGTGAACGACTCGGGCGGGCTCGATCTCTTCGAGAATCAGAGCTCGGCCGTGCTGACATCGACCGTATGGGGCGACGGCCTCATCGACAATCCGCCGAATCACGCGATCAGCGCGGGCGAGATTGTGCGTTTCATCCCCTTTTCAGAACTGACGCGGTAAGGACGAGCCGGACATGAAAGTCGAATTGAGGTTTTTTGCGAGCGTGCGCGAGGCGCTGGGCGTCGCGAACGAGACGGTCAGCGTGCCGGACACGGTCGTCAACGTCGGTGACGTACGCGCCTGGCTGCGCATGCGCGGCGGCGCGTGGGCCGAGACGCTCGCCGAAGGGCGGGCGCTGCGCATGGCCTGCAATCATGTCATGACGAACCCGTCGCAGCGCATCACCGAGGGCTGCGAGGTCGCGTTCTTTCCGCCGGTCACGGGTGGCTGAGATGAGCGCGCAAGCGAAGATCCGCGTGCAGGAAGCCGATTTCGACATCAGCGCCGAAGTCGCCGCGCTGCGCGCCGACAATCCGAAGGTGGGCGCAGTCGCCTGCTTCGTCGGCACGGTGCGCGATCTGAACGAGGGCAGCGCCGTCGAAACGATGGAGCTCGAACACTATCCCGGCATGACGGAAAAGTCGCTGGAAGCGATCGCCGATCAGGCGCGCGAGCGCTGGCGCGGCTCGGACGTGCTGATCGTGCATCGCGTGGGGAAGCTGAAGCCGCTCGACCAGATCGTGCTCGTCGCGACGACGGCAATGCATCGCGCCGAAGCGTTCGAGTCGTGCGCGTTCGTGATGGATTATCTGAAGACGCAGGCGCCGTTCTGGAAGAAGGAAAAGACGGAGACGGGCGAACGCTGGGTCGATGCGCGCGAAGCCGACGATGCGGCGCGCGCGCGCTGGTCGAAGCCTTGATTTCCCGCTACTGCTCGTCCTTCGGCTTGCCGACGAATTTCGCCGGAAACGGTTCGGCGCCCGGCTGCTCGGGAAAGCGCGGCTCGGGCGCGTCGCCGGTGCGGCGCCGCTTGAGCGCCGCGAGCAATTCCTGCTGTTCGGCCGGAATCTGATACTCCCAGCCGAACTTGCTGAGTTGCAGGCTCTGCGCGATGCGCAGCGCGGGTTCCATGAACTGCACGGCGGCGGCCGGTTCGTAGCGCGCTTCGACGGTGTTGAGAAAGAGCGACAGCCAGCGCGCGAAGTGCTGCGGCTCGATATCGTCGATCGGCCGGTGCGCTTCCTGCACGTTCCCGCGATATTGCTTCGTGCCGAGCACGAGACTCGACCAGAACGACGTCATCGTGGCGAGATGCGCGTCCCAGCGGCCCTCGAGCGCGCGCGAAAAGATCGGGCCGAGCAGCGGATCGTCGTCGACGCGGCGATAGAACGCCTCGACGAGCGCGCGCACGTTCGCTTCGCTGGGTTCGGGTTCCCGCTGGGTCGCTGCGGGCGGATGGTCTGGATTCATGGCAAAAGCAGTTGATGCAAGGCGCGAAGCGAACGACGCGCGACGAAGCATAATACTGACGAAACGCAGCGAGATACCGCAAAATGTCGGATACTCGCGCCGGCGTGCGGATGTTATCCCTTGCGCGGCCGGATGGCGGTCAAGTCCCTGGCCGTCGCGCGGACTTGTCGTCAGAACGGACGCAGGCCTGACTCAAGCAGGACGCAGGCCGCGTCCGCGTCCGTCCGCGTACGATCGAAGCCTTTGCGCTTTCCTCGCCGTGAAGCAGCCGCGGCGCCCACACTTTTCGCACGACATCATGCGATTGACCGATTACACCGATTACTCCTTGCGGATTTTGCTGTACCTGTCCGTGCGGCCGTCCGGCCTCTCGACGATCCAGGAAATCTCGGACGCCTACGGCATCTCGAAAAATCACCTGATGAAGATCGTGCAGCAACTGGGCGAACTCGGCTGGGTCGAAACCGTGCGCGGCCGCAACGGTGGGCTGCGGGTTGCCGAGCGCTCGCGGTCGCTGACGATCGGCGACATCGTGCGCAAGACGGAGAACGACTTCGCGATCGTCGGCTGCTTCGGAGATCGGGCCGAGGGGCAGCAAAACTGCGTGATCCAGCCGCAGTGCCGTCTGCGCGGCGTGCTGGCGGCGGCGCGCGACGCGTTTCTCGCCGAACTCGACAAGCATACGGTCGAGGAACTCGCGCACCCGGCGAACGAACTCGCGCGGCTGCTGGGCATTCCGGTCGTCGTGCCGGTGTCGACGCATGCCTTTGCACCAGTCCGCGCGTCTTGATGAACGAAACCTGAACGCGCCACGCGACGCCGGGTTTCCCGCGCGCGGCCGCCAGATTGTCGAAAAGCAGAAAAACGCCCTGAATCGGCAAAACAATGCTTGAAAGTGGCGAAAAGCACCTCATTTTGACCGTATTCCGAATTGGAGCTCTCGCAAAAAATGAGAATCGACAAACTCACCACCAAATTCCAGGAAGCGCTCTCCGACGCGCAAAGCCTGGCAGTCGGACACGACAACCAATACATCGAGCCGGTCCACCTGCTTGCGGCGCTTCTCGCGCAGCAGGACGGTTCGGCGCGCTCGCTGCTATCGCACGCGGGCGTGCAGGTTCAGGCGCTGCAGACGGCGCTCAACGACGCCATCGGCCGTCTGCCGCAAGTGCAGGGCACGGACGGCAACGTCCAGGTCAGCCGCGATCTGGCCGGCCTGCTCAACACCGCCGACCGCGAAGCGCAAAAGCTCAACGATACGTACATCGCGAGCGAGATGTTCCTGATCGCCGTCGCGGACGACCGCGGCGAAGCGGGCCGCATCGCCAAGCAGCACGGGCTGACGCGCAAGTCGCTCGAAGCCGCGATCAACGCCGTGCGCGGCGGCGCGCAGGTTGACAGCCAGGACGCCGAAAGCCAGCGTGCGGCGCTCAAGAAATACACCGTCGATCTGACCGAGCGCGCCCGCGCGGGCAAGCTCGATCCCGTGATCGGCCGCGACGACGAAATCCGTCGCGCGATCCAGATCCTTCAGCGCCGCACGAAGAACAATCCGGTGCTGATCGGCGAGCCGGGCGTCGGCAAGACGGCGATCGTCGAAGGGCTCGCGCAGCGCATCGTCAACGGCGAAGTGCCGGAAACGCTCAAGAACAAGCGCGTGCTGTCGCTCGACATGGCCGCGCTGCTCGCGGGCGCGAAGTATCGCGGCGAGTTCGAGGAGCGTCTGAAGGCCGTGCTGCATGACATCGCGAAGGACGAAGGGCAGACCATCGTCTTCATCGACGAAATTCACACGATGGTCGGCGCGGGCAAGGCCGAAGGCGCGATGGACGCGGGCAACATGCTCAAGCCGGCGCTCTCGCGCGGCGAACTGCACTGCGTCGGCGCGACCACGCTCGACGAATACCGCAAGTACATCGAGAAGGACGCGGCGCTGGAACGCCGCTTCCAGAAGGTGCTGGTCGACGAGCCGACGGTGGAAGCGACCATCGCGATCCTGCGCGGCTTGCAGGAAAAGTACGAGCTGCATCATGGCGTCGATATCACCGATCCGGCGATCGTCGCGGCGGCGGAACTGTCGCATCGCTACATCACGGACCGCTTCCTGCCGGACAAGGCCATCGATCTGATCGATGAAGCGGCGTCGCGCATCAAGATGGAAATCGATTCGAAGCCCGAAGAGATGGACAAGCTGGACCGCCGTCTCATTCAGCTGAAGATCGAGCGCGAAGCCGTGAAGAAGGAAAAGGACGAGGCGTCGCAGAAGCGGCTGCAACTGATCGAGGAAGAAATCGAGCGGCTGAACCGCGAATATTCGGACCTCGAAGAAATCTGGACCGCCGAAAAGGCCGCTGTGCAGGGCAGCGCGCAGCTGAAGGAAGAAATCGAGAAGGTGCGCGCGGACATCACGCGTCTGCAGCGCGAAGGCAAGCTCGAAAAGGTCGCCGAGTTGCAGTACGGCAAGCTGCCGGAGCTCGAAGCGCGTCTGAAGCAGGTGACGCAGGCCGAGTCGCAGGAGCAGAACAACCCGACGCGTCCGCGGCTTCTGCGCACGCAGGTCGGCGCGGAGGAAATCGCGGAGGTCGTGTCGCGTTCCACGGGCATTCCCGTGTCGCGGATGATGCAGGGCGAGCGCGAAAAGCTGTTGCAGATCGAGAGCAAGCTGCACGAGCGCGTGATCGGTCAGGACGAAGCGATCGGCGCGGTGGCGGACGCGATTCGCCGTTCGCGCGCGGGTCTGTCGGATCCGAACCGGCCGTATGGCTCGTTCCTGTTCTTAGGTCCTACGGGCGTCGGCAAGACGGAACTGTGCAAGGCGCTCGCGGCGTTCCTGTTCGATTCGGAAGATCATCTGATCCGTATCGACATGAGCGAGTTCATGGAGAAGCACAGCGTCGCGCGGCTGATCGGTGCGCCGCCGGGATATGTCGGCTACGAGGAAGGCGGTTATCTGACTGAGGCCGTGCGCCGCAAGCCGTACAGCGTGATCCTGCTCGATGAAATCGAAAAGGCGCACCCGGACGTGTTCAACGTGCTGCTGCAGGTGCTCGACGATGGCCGCATGACCGATGGTCAGGGCCGTACCGTGGACTTCAAGAACACGGTAATCGTGATGACGTCGAACCTCGGTTCGCAGGTCATTCAGGGCATGGTCGGCGAGCCGCAGGAGAACGTGAAGGACGCGGTGTGGGAAGAAGTGAAGCTGCATTTCCGGCCGGAGTTCCTGAATCGTATCGACGACGTCGTCGTGTTTCATGCGCTCGACCGCTCGAATATCGAGTCGATCGCGAAGATTCAGCTGCAGCGTCTGCGGGAACGTCTGGCGAAGCTCGACATGCAGCTCGAAGTCTCGGACACGGCGCTCGAGCAGATCGGCAAGGTCGGCTACGACCCGGTGTTCGGCGCGCGGCCGCTCAAGCGCGCAATTCAGCAGGAGATCGAAAATCCGGTCGCCAAACTGATTCTCGCCGGACGCTTCGGACCGAAGGATGTCATTCCGGTCGATGTGCGCGAAGGGAAGTTCGTGTTCGATCGCGTCGTGCATTAAGCGGGTGCATTAAGCGGGTGCATCCAGCCACGCATTGAGGCGCGATCCGGCCGGTCGCAAGGTGGACCGGCATTCAAACAAAAGGCAACGAAGCAATTCGTTGCCTTTTTTCTTGCGCCTATGCAGCGAAAATCTCTCCGATCGCAAGGAATCGTCACGTCAGCCCACGAAATTCGATCAAATCCATTCGATCGAAGAGATTATCAACTTAATGGCTGGCCAGATGTGATAATCTATGCAATCGCAAGGATTTTCATCATGGAAATTGATATTCGAAGCGCGAGCGATATCGGCGTTGCGGTGCGCGCGGCCCGCAAGGCGCAAAAGCTCCGGCAGGACGATGCCGCCGGCAGCATAGGCGTCAGCGAAAGCTTTCTCGGCAAGGTCGAAAAGGGCGCCGAGAGCGTGCATTGGGGCAAGCTCTTTCAGGTGCTGGAAGGCCTGGGCGTGCGTCTGACCGTCGACATTCCGGACGAAGCGGGCGAATTGTTCGCCGGCGAGGAAATCAAGCGTTACGGACGCGTCGAACGGGCGGAACGACGCCGTCGCACACGGGAGGACGCGGATGACTCCTGAACACGACGAACGGGACGCTCCGAATCCCGTGCTCATGCCGCTGGACGGCCGGCGCAACCTGATCGCGAGCATCAACGATACCGAAGTCGGCGTGCTCAACGCCGACGACGACATCTGGTCGTTCACCTATCTCCCGTCGTGGCGCGCGAACGCGGACGCCTATCCGCTGAGTCCCGCGCTCCCGCTGCAGGCCGAAACTCTGCGCGATGGCAGCACGCGCCGGCCGGTTCAATGGTATTTCGACAATCTGCTGCCCGAGGAAGGCCAGCGCACGCTGCTCGCACGCGACGCCGCGATCCGCAACGAAGCCGATGCCTTCGCGCTGCTCGCTCACTACGGCGCCGAGTCCGCCGGCTCGGTCACGCTCGATCTGCCGGGCACGCATGAAGCGCAGGAGCCGGCCGAGCGCGCGCTGCCGGACGATGCGCTGCAAGCCCGTATCGATGCCTTGCCGCGCCTGCCGCTCACGCATGGCGCGATCAAGCGCATGTCGCTCGCGGGTGCGCAGCACAAGCTCGCCGTCGTATTGCGCGATGGCGCGCTCCATGAGCCCGCCGGGCGCATGCCATCGACGCATATCCTCAAGCCGAATCATCACGACACGGATGACTATCCGCACTCGGTCATCAACGAATGGTTCGTGATGAAGCTCGCGGACAAATTGCGGCTCGGCGTGCCCGCCGTGCATCGGCGCTACGTGCCTTCGGCGGTGTATCTGGTCGACCGCTTCGACCGGGAAGTACGCGCGGGCGCATGGCGTCGCCTGCATATGATCGACGCGTGCCAGTTGCTCGATCTCGCGCGCACGTTCAAGTACGAGGAGGGCAGCGTCGAGCAGCTCGCGACGCTCGCCGCGCGTTGCCGCAATCAGGCAGCGGCGCGCACGCGACTGTTTTCCTGGCTGGTGTTCAACGTGCTCGTCGGCAACTCGGACGCGCATCTGAAGAATCTGAGCTTTCTCGTTTCGCGCGACGGCATTCAGCTCGCGCCGTTCTACGACATGCTGAGCGTCGCGGCATACACCACGCCTTCTTACCAGAAGAGCGATTGGCCGAAGCGCGCGACCTTCGCGTGGGACATTCTCGGCGCGCGGTATTACGAGGACTTCGATCGCGCGCTGCTGCTGCGCGCCGGCGAAGTGCTGGGCATTGCCACGAGGACGGCGCAGCGTCTGCTGGATGCGCTGACCGGCTCGATCGGGCGCGCGGCCGCCGAACTCTATGCGGACGTCGAACGGGAAAATGCCGGGCTTCTCGCGAAAAGTCCGCGACTCGCCGCGACCTTCGGCGGCGAACTAACCTGCCTGCGTGTGATTCGCCATACGATCATCGCGGACATGACGCGCAAGCTTGCCGTCGCCTGAAAAGCACGAAGCCCCGCACGGCGCATCGCCTGCGGGGCTTCGAAACCAGAGCGGAGGCGCGCGTTCAGCCTTGCTTCGGCTCTTCGCTTTTGCCGAACAGACCGGCCAAGCCGCCGAGCGAACCGAGCACGCCGGTCAGATCGAGCTTGCCTTCGGGCGGGACTTCGCCGTTCGGCGTCGCGCGATCGACGACATGCGGCAGAACCGCCGCCAGCATGCCCGAGAGCTGATCGCCCGAGACGCCGGCCTTCTGCGCGAGCGCGCCCACATTGTCCTGACCGAGCACGTTCGTGAGCGTATCGGGGCTGATCGGCTTGTTTTCGCCGGTGCCGATCCACGACTGGACGACATCGCCCGCGCCGTGCTGCTGGAAGCGTTGAATCAGGCCCATGATGCCGCCCGGCTGACTGTTGACGAATTCGAGCGCCGCCGCGATCAGTGCGGCCTGGCCAGTCTGGGCAGGCTGGCCGCCGGGTTGTTGCGACGAATTGCCGAGGGTGGAGGCGAGGATATCGATTAGGCTCATGGCAGTCTCACTACGAGAGGTTGCGGGGTGGGTTCGCTCACGTCGCCGCCTGCGGACCGAAGCCGAAGACGGCGACGCGAGCAACGGCCGCGGGCGGCCGTTCAACGATGTTCATACGCGAAGGCAAATTCCCTTCGTCAAGTTTCCCCGAAGAATCACTGACTGGCGGCCGCGGCGCTGGCGGCCTTATCTTTTTTGCTGCGCTTCGATTTCTTGGCATCGCTCGCGGCGGCCGGGGCCGATGCAGCCGCTGTCGCACTCGTCGCCGCGGCGCTTTCCTTCTTCGATTTCTTCGACGCCTTCGCGCCCGATGCAGGCGTCGCGGCCGGCGTCTGCGCCGTGGTGGCCGCCGGCGTGGTCGCGGCGGTCGCCGTCGTCGACGATTTGACCGTCGAGTTCGGCGCGGCGCTGCCGCCTTGCATCGTGGTCGCAGGCTTCGCTGTCTTGCCGGTCGGCGGCAGCGACGAGCCGCCGATCGTCAGGCCGTTCTGCTCCAGATTCGCCACCGATTTGGTGCCCAGACCCTTGACGCGAGTCGCGAGGTCGTCGGCATCCTTGAACGGCCCGTTCTTGGCGCGCTCATCGACGATCGCCTTCGACTTCACCGGCCCGAGGCCCTTGACCGACTCCAGCGCGGCCTGATCGGCCGTATTGACGTCGACCGCGGCGAACGCCGCCCCGATGGACAGCATGAACGCAAAGCACAACATCAGCAGCTTTTTCAGCATGACGGCACTCCAGGCTTGAGAGGAAGGACAGATCGATAAGTTCGGCCATTCGGGAAGATGCCGTTAAGGATAGGGCAAAAACCCGTCCCGAACGATGACGGCTCGCATTGTGCACGACCCCGCCGCGCGCGCTGCGTTACCGCACAATCTTTAACGTTGTGAAATGCCGGACGGATGACGTTGCGGTTTCGATCTTTTCTTGCTTCGCGCTGCAAACGGTTGCGCCGCCGCCGAACCCTCACTTCGACGCGCGCGCGGCTGTTTTCGCATAGGCGCCGCGCACTTCGAAGCTCACTTTATCGACGACTTCGCCGTGTGCATCGACGAGTTCGAGCACGTGGCGGCCCGGCCACGGCAGCCATCCGGCGCGGGCATCGCGACCGTAGGTTTTGCCGTCGAGCCGCCACGCGAGGGGCGCGCCGCTCTCCGCGCGCTCGAACCACACACGCTGGCGCGCGGGCGGAATATCCGGATCGAGCGCGAAGATGGTGCCGTCGGTGGGCGCGGCGATGCGCGCGGCCTGCGCATCGGAGGTCGCGCCGCGAACGGCGTGCGCCGCATTCGCCGTGAGTCCGATGGCGTTCATCTGCGTACCGCGCACGAACCATTCGTCCCGCCTGGGCTCGATGTCGTCCTGATAGACCACGTTCGTGCGCACGACGCCCGCCGGAGCAGACGGCGCGCGGCTATCCGAGCGACGATTCAGATAGTTGACGATGGCGTTCCATGCGGGCGCGGCGCCCGTCACGCCTGAAACGTCCCACATCGGTGCGCCGTCCGCGTTGCCGACCCACACGCCCACCGTGTATCGCGAAGTGAAACCGACTGCCCAATTGTCGCGCATGTCCTTGCTGGTGCCGGTCTTGACCGCGCTGAAAGTGCGCGTGGCGAGCACGCTGTCGAAGCCGAAGGTGCGCGTGCGCGCGTTGTTGTCGGCGAGGATGTCGGTGACGACGAAGCTCGCCTCCGCACTGAACACGCGCGTCCCGGCGGGCGCCGGACGATGATCGGCGAGATCGAAGAACGGCCGCGCAATGCCGCCGTTCGCGAGCGCCCGATACGCGTTCGCGAGCGTCGCGAGCGTCACGTCGGCGCTGCCGAGCGCGAGGCTGAAGCCGTAGTAATCGCCCGCCTGCGAGAGCGGCAGGCCGAGCGCGACGAGCGTCTTCGCGAAACGATGCGGCGTGACCATCACGAGCGTGCGTACGGCCGGCACGTTCAGCGACGAGCCCAGCGCCGTGCGCACGCTGACCCAGCCCTTGAAGTCGTGATCGTAGTTCTGCGGGATATACAAGCCGCCGCCGGTCGCGAGATCGAGCGGCGCGTCGTCGAGCAGCGTCGCGGCGGTCACGCGCTTTTCGTCGATCGCTTGCGCATAGAGGAAAGGCTTGAGCGTCGAGCCGGCCTGCCGCGCGGCGAGCACGGCATCGACCTCGGGCGCGTTCGACAGACCGCCCGCCGAGCCGACCCACGCGAGCACGTCGCCAGTCTGGTTGTCGATCACGATCGCGGCCGCATCGTGCACGTTGCGCGGATGCGCGCGCGCGTTCAGTTCGGCCAGCGTGCGCGCGAGCGTATCGCGGGCGAAGCGTTGCAGGCGCGCATCGAGCGTGGAGCGCACGCGCTCGCCCGCGGCCGGATGCACTTCGCCCGCGATACGTCGCGCGAGATGTGGCGCGAGGGAGTCGTCGCCCAAGGCGAAGGCGGGCGCCGACGCCGTGCGCGTGAGCGCGAGCTGGACGTAACTCGTCAGATTGACGCACGGATCGACGCCGCGCGTGCCGTGCAGCGCCTGCATGTCGCGCAGGATCACGCACGCGCGGGTGGCGACTTTCGCGTACGGCGCGTTCGGCGCACGCACCAGCGCGGCGGCGAGTGCGGCTTCGCGTTCATCGAGACCGGAAGGCGCCTTGCCGAACAACGTCTGCGAAAGCGCAGACAATCCGACGATCTCGCCGCGAAACGGCACGAGATTCAGATACGCCTCGAGAATCTGATCCTTGCGCCAACTGCGTTCGATCCACAGCGCGCCGACTGTCTGCTGCGCCTTCTCGCCGATGGAGCGCCGTCCGGGCGGCTTGCCATCTTCCTCGATGAGACCGGTGAGCTGCATCGTCACCGTGGACGCGCCACGGGTGCGCGTGTTCCACAAGTTGCCCCACGCGGCGGCGGCCGCGCCGCGCCAGTCGACGCCCGCGTGCTCGTAGAACCGCTTGTCCTCCGAGACGACGATCGCTTCGCGCAGCGCCGGCGAGACGTCCGCGAGCGCGACCCAGTCGCCGCGCCGCGCGCTCTTGTCGACGCGCGTGCGTGCGAGCGGTTCGCCATCGCGCGAGAGCAGCACCCAGTCGGAGCTGCGCCATTTCGCGCGCACGTCGTCGAAGCCGGGCGACGCGTGCGCCGCTGCCGACAGGGCGCACGCGACGAAGAGACAGGCGGCGCGGTTCATGGTGTCACGTCACTTCGCGGCGAGCGGCTTGACGACCACCGGCGCGTTCGGCAGCGCGCCGAACGACGAAGGCGCGTAGAGCGCTTCGACGCGCGTCGGCGGCAGGCCGAACGTACCGGGATTGTTCAGGCGCATCGTGTATTCGACTTGCAGCTTGCCCTTCGGCAAATAATCGTAATACGCGCGATAGCCTTCGAAACCGCGTTCGACGAACGCGGGCCACGCGCCACGATCCTGCTTCTCGCCCGAGGTCGCCGCCTCGGAATCGCGCCCGAGTCCGGAGCCGAGAATCGTCGCGCCGGCGGGAATCGGATCGTTGACGACGACCCAGGTCATGTCGCTTTGCGCGTCGATGTCGAGATGCACGCGCACGATGTCGCCGCGCGAGAGCACGCCTTTCACGGCCGGATCGACCGCCGTGACGGTCTTCGCGATGCGATAACCCGCCGCGAACGGCGCCTTCAGTGCGACGGCCGCGAGGCTTTCGATCGTCGCCCACGGCTTGCCGGTGCCGTCCTGCGTCAGCGAAAGCGTGCCGGCGGTCCACGGCAGCATCATGCTGCGCGTGTTCGCGCTCTTCGTCGCGGGCGTGGCGGACGCGGGCGCGGGCGCTGCTGAGGGCAGCGTGCTCCAGTTCACGTTTTGCGTCGACGTTCCCAGTTGTACCGACGTATGGCCCGTCACCGGCGTGCTCTCGAACAGTTGCGAGAAACGGCCGACCGCGAGCGCGCCCCACAGGTTCGCCGTGGTCGTCTGCCAGGCGCCGTTCTTCTGCAGCGCGAGCAGCCCCGCGACGATGCGCGGCATCTCGTCCTTCCAGCCGGGGGCGTCCGCGAAGACGAGCGCGGTGCGCGCGGCGTTGGTCTCGGTGCCGGTCATGAGCCACCAGAGATCGTCGTCGCGTTCGGTCGAGAACGTGAGGCGCGTGCCCTGATACGTCAGACGCGCGCGGATGATCTGCTCCGCCTGCGCGCGCTTCTCGTCGCGATTCGGAATGCCGTCAACGCGCGACAGGATCGCGTAGTAGTCGAGCACCGCCGAGGTCGGCCACTGATCCGGCGCGATCGTGATCGAGCCGAGCATGCGCGGCTGCGCGAGCCCGTAACGCGACAACGCTTCGATGGCGGCGAGCTTTTCGAACTCGAGATCGTTACGCGGCGCCCAGAATTTGCGCTCGATCTTGCCGTCGACGAAATTCGCGAGGCCCGCGGCCATCTGGTTGCGCAGATCGTCGGGCAGGGCGAAGCGGCGGTCCTGCTTCGCGGCTTCGTCGGTGACGGCGAGCAAATAAGCGGTGAGCGCGGGACTGCCGGTGGGACGCTCGTCGTCGGCGGGCGGGAAGTAGTTGGCGAGGCCGTCGCGGTCGAGATACGACGGCATCTTCACGAGCACGCCTTGCCATTGCGCCGCGTCCATCAGGCCGAGCGCGCGCGATGTCTGCTGTTCGAGACAGTTGTACGGATAGCGCTCGAACCAGCGGCGCACGCCGGGCAGGCCGTCCGCGAGCTTCGGCTGCAAGGACACCGCGATGCCGCCGCGCACGGCGCCGTCGCCCGACTTGCTGGCATCGACGGGCGGCGCGACGGGCAGCGTGAGCGTGCCGTCGACCTGTGCGAGGGTGGCCTGCTGCACCGTGACCGGAATCGCCGCGACGACTTTCTGCGTGAGCTTCACGGCGTCGCTTGCCGGTTTCGCAACGGCCGCTCCGGCCTGTTCCGCCGCGCTGACTTCCCAGGCGAGACTCGCGGACGAATTCGCGCCGAGCACATCCGGCGTCGTCACGTCCCACGCCACTTCCTGCGACGATTCCGGCGCGAGTTCCACCGTGCGCGCATCGAGCGCGAGCGTGCCGGCCCGCGGCGTGACGACGACGCGCATCGTTCGCGCAGTCGTGTTGCGCAGCGTGAACTGCGCGCGGAACGCATCGCCGACGCGCACGAGCGGCGGCAGTCCCGAGATCAGCTGCAAGTCCTGCGTGCTCTGGATCGATGCACTGCCGGTGCCGAAGCGTCCCGCGCCGACCGCCGCGACGGCGACGATCCGAAAGCGCGTGAGCGCATCGTTCAAGGGCACATCGACAGTGGCTTCGCCTTTCGCATCGAGCGTGACGCGCGGGTTCCACAAGAGCAGTGTGTCGAACAGTTCGCGCGTCGCGCTGTGTCCGCCGCCGCCGCCCGCCGGCACGGCCTTGCGCCCGAAGTGACGCCGCCCGATGATCTCCATCTGCGCGGTCGATGTCTCCACGCCGTACGCCCGCTGCTGCAGCATCGCGTCGAGCACATCCCAGCTTCGATTGGGCATGAGTTCGAGCAAGGCTTCATCGACGGCCGCAACCGCGATCTGCGTTCCGGCGGGCGCGGGCGTGCCGTCGGGCAGCGCCACCTTCACCTTGACGTGCGCGCGGCTTCGCACCGTGTACGACTTCGCATCGGGGCTCACGCTCACCGCGAGCCTGTGCGACGCCGTGCCGACCTTGATCGACGCCAGCCCGTAACGGAACGCGGGCTTCGACAAATCGACGAGCGGTGTCGGCGCCTGATACTGACGGCCCTCGTACCAGAATGCGCGAGCCCATTCGACCGGCGCTTTCCATCCCCACGTGAAGAACGAGTACCACGGCACGTCGCGGATGCGCCCACGCAACGCGAGCACCGACACGTAGACGTTGGGCCCCCACGCGTCTTCGACTTTCAGCTCGACGGTCGGATCGCGGCCGTTCAGCTCGACGACCCGCGTCTCGATGATGCCCTCGCGCTCCACCGCGACGAGCGCCGTCGCCGAGCGGAACGGCATGCGCACCTGAAAGCGCGCCGTTTCGCCGGGCTCGTAGCTGGTCTTTTCGGGCAAGACGTCGATGCGGTCGGTGTTCTCGCCGCCGAACCACAGTTCGTCCTCGCGCGTGACCCAGACGGATGTGCTCGCGTTGGCCGCGTGGCCGTCGCCGTCTTTCGCGACCGCGATCAGATCGACATTGCCAGGCTCTTTCACGTGGGCATCGCAGGAGACGATGCCGTGGTCGTCGCTCTTGCCGCTGCACAGCGTGCCGAGATCCTTGATTTCGGTGTGATTGTCGTATGCATAGAAGCCGCCGACCATGCGCTTGCGCGAACTCGACATGGCGCGCGCAATCGCCTTGATCTCGATGGCGACACCCGCACGCGGCTTGCCCTGCAGATCGAGCGCGAGCGCCTGCACCGGCAGCGCGCCGCCGACCGACACCCAGTGTCCCGCCTTCACGCCGACGGCCACCGCGGCCGGCCAGAGCGTGGTGCCGCCGCTGATGGTCTGAATCTCGCCGTTCGGGTCGGCGAAGCTCGCTTCGAGCGCGAGACGCTTCGGCGATTCGACCGCTGGCAGCGGCTTCACCGTGAGCTTGCCGGCGCCGTCGCGGTCGAGCGTGAGGCGTAGCTTGTCGGCGATGAGCTTGGTCGTGGCGTTGTCCTGCTGCTCGCTGTCTTCGTCCTCGGCGGGCGCGCTCGCGCCGTCGTTCGCGGGCTTGCGATAGGGCGCGAAGCTGAATGCCTCGTACTGCGAAGCGAACGGCGGCGAGGTGTCGCGCACGAGCGCGGAGACCTGCACCGGCAGATTCGACGCCGGTCCACCCTGCACGTATTCGAGCCGCACCGCGACCGGCGCCTCCTGCGCCGCGACGAGTCCGGGCGAGCCGGAGTCGCCGGCGGCGATCGAGCCTTTGAATACCGGCAGACGAAACTCCTCGACGCGGAAGCTGCCCGATTCATACGACTGCGTGACGGCGTTGTCGTTGTCGCCGTCATCGTCGCTGCCGTTGCTGCTGTCGCCGGACGTCGCCGCGCCGTTGTCGAGCGTCACGCTGTATTCGCCGAGCTTCGCCGCGGCGGGCACGGTGAACGTGGAGTCGGCGCTGTGATCCGCCGCCCACTTGAGCGGCAGATGCCAGGTCTGGCCGCTGCCGACGTGCCGGATCGTCACGCGGCCCGGATAGCTCGACGCAAACGCAAAGCCGTTCAACGTTTCGACGCGCAGCAGATGCTTCATCGACACCGTTTCGCCCGCGCGCAGCAGCGTGCGGTCGAACACGGTATGCGCCTGTGTCGTGCGCGCGGCGCTCATGTCGGTCGGCACGTTGAAACGCCACGATTCGATGCCGCGATTCCAGTCCGACATCGCGAACGCCATGTCCGGACCGGTGACGGGATCGTTCACGCGCGCCGACACGAAGAAGCCGCCCCACGCGAGACTGTGCTCGTTGCATGTGCGTGCGGCCGCGAGCGTCTTGCCGATTTTCGCGATGCCTTGCGCATCGGTTTTCGCCGTGGCGATTTCGTCGCCGTTGCAGTCGGTCACGCGCACTTGCGCGTTCGCGACGGGCTTGCCCTTGTCGAGCGTCGTGACCCACACGAGGCTGTTCTCGCGGCCCTGCTTGAAATGTACGCCGAGATTGGTGACGAGCACGGACGTGCGCACGTACATCGCCTGATCCTTGCCGAGCAGCGACGCGCCGAGCGCGGGCGAACGCAGTTCGACGACATAGAAGCCCGGCTTCGTGAGCGGAATGCCGACGACTTCGAAGGGCCGCAGCGCTTTCGGATCGGCGGCGGGCAGCGTGAGCGCCTCGACGCCCGCGCGCTTCGCGAGCATCGACAGCGAGCGGATGTCGATCTGCGGATCTTTCGACACCGAACCGTCGCTGTTCGGAATGACGACCGGCCGAATGCCGTTGGCGAGCATCTCCGGCATGCGTTCCTCGATCGTCGAGCGTGACATCGAGATGCCGTCGAACTGATCGACTGCGCGCATCCACTGGCGGATGTCGGTATCGGCGTCGAGCTTGAGCTTCGTGATCTGCGAGGTGCCCGAATCGAGCCCCTGCACATGGAGATCCGATTCGACATGGCGCAGCGTGACGGGCAGCATCGCGGGCATGCCGGGCTCCGCGAAACGCTCGATGATGCCGAACGTGCCCGACGAGAACTTCGCGAGCGGCGGCATCGGCGCGGTCGCGGTCTTGAGCGGGAAGAGATCGGCGTTGGCGAGCGTGCGGCCGCTCGCGTCCTTCAGGTTCGCGGGCGCTTCGATTGTCAGATCGGCGTGCTCCGGCAGCGGCGCGGCAAACTCGACGGCGCTCGTTTCCGCGTCCTTGTCGGTTGCGTCGAAATGCGGCGAGGCGGCGCCGTTCGGTCCGCGCAGCACGAACTTCTGCGCATCGGCGCGGCTGATCGGCGCGCTGAAATTCAGCCGCAGCGGCCGCAGCGGCGTGCAAGGCGCCTTCGCGTTCTCGCGCTCGCACGAAAAACTCGCGGTAAACGGTTCGCGCACCATGAAGTCGAAGCGCTTCTCGACGTCGTTGGCGATGCCGCTCGGCCCCGTCACGCCCGCGCCGTAGACGAGCTGCATCTTCGTCGCGGACGGCAACGTCTGCTGGCAGGCGAGCGTGAGCACGCGATCGCTTTCCTTCTGCAGCCGGAAATGGTCGAGGAGGGCGGCGCGCGTGGCGTCGTCGACGGCGCGCACGGGAATGCGGTTGCCGAGCGCGTTCGACTCGCACCAGACGTTCTGGAGCACGGAAGCCTGCGTCGCCGGGCCGTTCAGGCGCAGCACGAAAGCCTGATTTTCTTCGATGTCGCCATAACCCGGCATCACGCGCGTGACGAACGGGCCGCCCGTCTGGAACGCGAAATGGCGCGGGCCGGACAGGACGTTGCCCCCAACGGACTTGAGGCCATCAGGCAGATCGAGCGCGCAGCGCACGCCGGGCGGCAGGTCGCTCTCGAAGTCGAACGCCCAGGTTTTGGCGTCGATCCAGCGGCCCGAGCCCGCCGTGGCCGAAGCGGCCGCGCCGCTGCACACCACTTTGCCGGGCGCGGCGGCGGCCGCGTTGCCGAAAGCGATCATCGGTTCGTCGAATTTGGCGACGACCTGCCGGACCTGCGCGACCTTGCCTTGCGGCGACACGCTCGTGATGCGTGCGGCGTCGGCGCGATGCATCGCGACGCCGAAGCCGAGCACGCCAATCAGCGCGATTGCGGCCAGAACCCACTTTTTTTGTGACGTTGTTATGCGGCTCATCCATTCGCTCCGAGATTGCCTCGACGGGAAATTCTACTGGAGCCTTATGTCTTTCCTTTCGACGATGCAAAGCCGGCGAATTTATTTAAGAATCTTCGCGACGGATAAAGGCGCTTCAGAACGCGTCGACGGTCGGCAGATGGCGCGCGCTCACACGTCGCCAGTAGAGGAAGAGCCCGATGCCCGCGACGCCCAGGCTCACGGAATTGGCGATCCAGAAGCCGCGCGCGCCTTGCAGCCACTCGGGCACGCCGCCGCCGACGTCGAAGCCGAGCAGATAGCCGCCGCCGAGCCCGATGCCCCACAGCGCGATCGCATAGATCACGGTCGGCACGAGCGTGACCTTGTACGCGCGCAGGATGAACGCGGTGGTGATCTGCAGCGCGTCGCAGAGGTGATAGAAGAAGATGATGAGCACGAGCGGCATGGCGGCCGCGATGACGTTCGCATCCGGCGTATAGGCCGCGATCACCTGCGGACGCGCGGCGATCAGCAGCACGCCGTACACGAGCGCCAGCACGCACGCCATGCCGATGCCGTGGCGCGAGATCGAGCGGGCGTCGTCGAAGCGTTGCGCGCCGAGCGCCTGCGACACGAGCGTCGACGACGCAATGCCGATGGACAACGGCGTCATGTAGAGCACCGCGCCGAGATTGCCCGCGATCTGATGCCCGGCGAGCGTGGTCGTGCCGAAGCGCGAGATGAAGAGCGCCATGAAGGTGTACGACGTCACTTCGATCAGATACGACAGTCCCATCGGAATGCCCAGCCGGAGCAGCGCGAGCTGACGGCGCCAGACCGGCCAGCAGAACCGCGAGAAGATGCCGAACGGGCGGAAGAATTCGACCCTGAACAGCAGCGTCATGCCGACGAGCGCCAGCGCCCAGTTGATGAGCGTGCTCGCGAGCGCGCAGCCGGGACCGCCGAGCGCCGGAACGCCCGCGCCGCCGAAGATGAACCACGTATTGAGCGGAAACTTGAGCAACAGGCCGCCGACTTGCAGGAACATCACGAGCCGCGGCTTTCCGACCGCGTTCGTGAGCGAGCTGTAGACGCGGAAGGCGAGGCTCGCGGGCAGGCCGAAGGAGAGAATCCGCAAATAGTCGACGGTGCGATCGTGCAGTTCGGGCGGCGTTTTGGCGAGCGAGAGAATCGGTTCGGGATGAAAGAGCAGCACGAAGCCGATCACCGCGAGCGCCGCGGCGAGCCACAGCGCCTGACGCGTCTCCTCGCCGATCTCGCTTTCGCGGCCCGCGCCGAAAAGCTGTCCGGCGATCGGCTGCAACGCGACGAGAATCCCCGTCAGACCGATATACACCGAGACATAAACCGAACCGCCGAGGCCGAGTGCGGCGAGGTCGGTGGCGGAGAAACGGCCGACCATCGCGGTGTCGATCACGCCGAACGCGATCACCGCGAGCTGGCCGATCAGCACCGGCCACGCGAGCGCCGCGATCTTGCGCACGTCGCTCAGCATGCCCGTCGTGGCGGTCGATGTCGTCATGGCGCGCATCGCCTCACTGCTCCCGGCGCAGGCTCTTCGGGCGCAACGGTTTCTTCGCCGGCGGCGTGGGACGCTCGATGCGCACGTACAGGCGGAAACGTTCGTCGCGGTCGGCGACGCGCCGGCCTTCCCACACGAGCTTCCATTCGAACGCCGACATCGACGACGGCTCGCCGTAGTCCGAGCGGTCCTGACGCAGGATCACGTCGCAATCCTCGTCGAATGCGAAGTGCATGCCGCCGAAATACGCGAACGTGGCGATCTGCGCGTCGCCCAGACGCACCGGCGAGATGCAAGTGTAGTCGGGCGGCAGATGATCGGCGATCTGCTCCGCGACATCGCGATACGTCCGGCTGTAGTTGACCACCGGCAGCCACAGCGTCATGAGCAGCACCCACATGAGGGTGGTTCCTGCGCTCGACAGCACGACGCTGCGCCACAGCACCTTCGGATGGCGCGCAAGCCGCCAGCGCGCGAGCATGAACCAGCAGACCGTCACCGACACCGCGCAGACGAACGAGATCAGCTTGAACTCGGGATGGAAGCCGGGCACGAGACGCGCGAGATTGCGGGCCATCGGCGCGGGAAAGCCGATCATGCCAGCGGTCCACACGAGCCAGACCAGCGAGCCGATGATGGTGAAGCTCAGCATCGCGAACCAGTCGATCGCGTTGATCGCGCCGCGCTTGAGCGTGGGCAGCGCGAACGTGGCGAGCACGGAAAGCGGCGGCAAGAGCAGCATGAAGAGCCGGTTGGTTTCGTGGGCCTGCAGCACGAGCAGCACGAGCAACGGCCCGATGATCGACAGCGGCACGCCCACGTGCGGCGAGCGGCGCTGTCCGCCCCAACTCACGAACGCCCAGATCGCGAGCGGCCATGCGGGCCACGTGAAGAGCGGCAGGTTCTTGATCGCGTAGCCGAAGATGGACCCGGGCGTGCCGGCGAAGGAATAGAAGCTGTTGCGCCACCATTGACGCAGCCACCATTCGCCGTCGTCGGGGAAGAAATGCAGCGTCGGCAAGACCCACGCGGCGATCAGCACGATCGCGACCGGCAGCCCGTACATGATGAGCGGCCGCGCGCGCACCTGTTTCACGATGATCGTCATCGCGAGCGTGCAGAGCAGCAGCGCGAACACCAGCACCGGCGAACTGGACAATCCGACCACACCGATCGCCACGCCCCACACGAGCCCGCCGTGGATCGGCTTGTCGAGGCTGCGCACGAGGCCGTAGATGAGCATGGCGGTGCCGGCGAACTGCGCGAGCTGCGGCGTGGTTTCGTGACCGCGCTCGGCCAGTCCGAAGCAGGCGAGCAGGATCAGCAGCGCGCCGTCGGCGAGTGTCCGGCCATAGTCGCGCGGCTCGGGTTCGCCACCGAACGCGTATTTGAAAGGCTGGGCTTCGTCGCGCCGGCCGAGCAGATAAGCCGAATACCAGACGAACGCGCAGGCCAGGCAGAAGAGCAGCCCCGTGACCACGCGCGAGGCGTTGCTCGCGTCGACCCACGGGCTCAGCAGACGAATGGCCGATGCGCCCAGCCAGTACATCAGCGGGCCATCGGCGGTCGGCGCCTTGCCGACGAGATTCGGCAGCAGCCAGTCGCGCGCGTCGCCGTTGGCCATCGTCCACATCACGCCGAAACCCGCCGCGTCCTCGTTCTTCCACGGGTCGCGCCCGAACAGGCCGAACGAAGCGTAGGTGATACAGATGGCGAGCAGCAGCCAGCGCGGCAGGGCGCTGGTGGCGGAGGCGGTCAGACGAACGACAGATCGCATGCGAAAAGGCTTGATGGAAAACGGTCCGCTGATTCCGCGCTGGAGCGCGCGGTGGGGCTTGAGCAACCGGCATTGTAGTCGCGCGGCGGCGGAAAGGGCGTTTCGGCGGCGCCCGTCGTAACGGGGCGCAACAACCCTTACCGAATGCAGCAAACGAAATGCCGCGTGCGCGGCTCGGGCGGCGCGAAAGCTTGCGGCGACAAAAAAGGGCAGCCCAGGCTGCCCTTTTTGCTCGACCGTGGAATCCGGCCGTGGATCAGGCTCTGAAGCCCGACTTACTTCTTGGTGGAGAAGCGCGCGAACTTGTTGTTGAACTTCTCGACGCGGCCGGCCGTGTCCATGATCTTCTGCTGGCCGGTGTAGAACGGGTGCGATTCCGACGACACTTCGATCTTCGCGAGCGGATACGTCTTGCCGTTGAATTCGGCGGTTTCGCGCGTCTGGATGGTCGAGCGGGTCACGAAGCGGAAGTCGTTCGACATGTCGACGAACAGGACTTCGCGATAATCCGGGTGAATGCCTTGTTTCATGGTCTTTCCTGAGATCTGGCGGTAGCCAACCCGCTGCGTCTTTCCTGCGTCTTTGAATTACACGCCGGCGCGAGTCACTTGCCTAGGGTCGAAAAACGGCGATTATGCCAGAAAATCAGTTGCTTGACATCTTTTTCAGTGGTTTGGCGCAGCTCACGCGTCGGGCGCCGCGAGCGCGCCGACGCCTGCCGGATCCTGCCGGTAGTAGCGCGCGAGCAGGCGATAAAGTTCGGGATATTCGGCCTCGAGCGCCTGGGGCGTGACGAACAGGGCTTCGCTGCACACGGCGAAGAACTCGGACGGATGATCCGCGGCGTAAGGATCGATCAGCGAGTCGCGCTCGAAGCGCGCCCAGCGCCGCTCGGGCACGGCGTCCACGCGCGCGCAGAACTGGTCGTAGGCATTGTCGAAGACGTCGGCCCAGGCGGTCGAATCGAGCGGCGCGTGCCAGCGCCGAAACAGCGGCGGATGGCCATCGGCCACGCCCGTCACCATGTCGATCTTGTGCGCGAATTCATGGATCACGACGTTGTAGGCGTCGGCGCCGTCGGCCATCTGCGCATCTTCCCACGACAGCACGACCGGACCGCCTTCCCACGCTTCGCCGCTCGCGTCGTGCTCGACTTCGTGCACGACGCCGTCCTCGTCTTCCACCGTTTTCCTGATGATGAACTCGCCCGGATAGACGATCACGCCGACCCAGCCGCGGTAAAGATCGAGGTCCAGATTGAGCACGGGAAGGCAGGCCTGCGCGGCGACGGAGACGAGCATGGCGTCGGTCAGTTCGAGTTCGTGCGCCCCCGAAAACTCCTTCTGGGCGATGAAGAGGCTCGCGGTTTCGCGCAGGCGTTCGAGATCCGCGGCGCTCAGATGGCCGAAGCATGGATACGCTTCGAGCGTGCTGCGCCACAGGGCGTCGTCGATTGCGTATTTGCGCAGCGCGCGCTCGCGCCGTTGCGCGCCGAACCAGCGGGAGAAGAGGTTGGCCATCGGGTCGTTCGTTTCACTTCGATAGACCGGATTGTACGGAGCGCGGTGCGGCGCGCCGCATAAAAAAACCGCCTGACGAAGCAGGCGGCTTTCCGGTCCGAAGCGGCGAGGCGGATCAGCCTCCGCCGCGGCGCATCATGTCGAAGAATTCGGCGTTGTTCTTCGTCTGACGGATCTTGTCGAGCAGGAATTCCATGGCTTCGACTTCGTCCATGTCGTGGATGAACTTGCGCAGCACCCAGACCTTCTGCAGCAGATCCGGCTTGATGAGCAGTTCCTCGCGGCGCGTGCCCGACTTGTTCAGGTTGATCGACGGATAGACGCGCTTTTCCGCGAGACGGCGTTCGAGGTGCACTTCCATGTTGCCCGTGCCCTTGAACTCTTCGTAGATCACGTCGTCCATGCGGCTGCCCGTTTCGATGAGCGCCGTACCGATGATCGTGAGCGAGCCGCCTTCCTCGATGTTGCGCGCAGCGCCGAAGAAGCGTTTCGGACGCTGCAGCGCGTTGGCGTCGACACCGCCCGTCAGCACCTTGCCCGACGCGGGCACGACCGTGTTGTAGGCGCGCGCGAGACGCGTGATGGAGTCGAGCAGAATCACGACATCGTGCTTCATTTCGACGAGACGCTTCGCCTTTTCGATGACCATTTCGGCCACCTGGACGTGACGCGCGGCGGGTTCGTCGAACGTGGAGGCGATCACTTCGCCCGCCACCGAGCGCTGCATTTCCGTCACTTCTTCAGGACGCTCGTCGATCAGCAGCACGAACAGCACGATGTCCGGATGATTCTGCTTGATCGCATGCGCGATGTGCTGAAGCATCACGGTCTTGCCGGACTTCGGCGATGCGACGAGCAGGCCGCGCTGGCCCTTGCCGATCGGCGAGATCATGTCGATGATCCGGCCCGTGACGTTTTCCTCGCCGCGCATTTCGCGTTCGAGCGGCAGCGGCTTGTTCGGATGCAGCGGCGTGAGGTTCTCGAACATGATCTTGTGTTTCGAGGCCTCGGGCGGCTGCCCGTTGACTTTGTCCACCTTGACGAGCGCGAAATAACGCTCGCCGTCTTTTGGCGTGCGCACTTCACCTTCGATCGTGTCGCCGGTGTGGAGATTGAAGCGGCGGATCTGCGACGGGCTGATGTAAATGTCGTCCGTACTCGCGAGATACGACGTCTCGGGCGAGCGCAGAAAGCCGAAGCCATCGGGCAGCACTTCGAGCGTGCCGTCGCCGAAAATCGTGTCGCCGGCCTTGGCGCGCTTTTTAAGAATCGCGAACATCAGTTCCTGCTTGCGCAGGCGATTCGCATTTTCGATCTCGAGGCCATTGGCCATCTCGATCAGTGCAGACACGTGCTGAGACTTGAGCTCGGATAAATGCATACGGATTTCCCGCCGGGGAGAAGAGGTGCGACAGAAAGATTTGGGAGAAGAGGTGAGCGGAACCGCTCGAGACTTAGTACTTCTTGAACTCTTGTTATTCTAGCATAGCACACGCCGCATGCGCCTCGGGTGGGCGTGGGACGTGGCTGTCAGGCCGATGTTGTCGCACGACAACATCGGCTGCACCGAAGCCGCAAGGCAGCGCGCGGCCGATGCCTGAAGCGGGACCGAAGAATGCCGGTGCCCGCCGTCGATGCCGTTACAGGTTGCTGTCGAGGAACGCGGTGAGTTGCGACTTGGACAGCGCGCCGACCTTCTGCGCCGCGACTGCGCCGTTCTTGAAGAGAATCAGCGTGGGAATGCCGCGCACGCCGAACTTCACTGGCGTCGATTGATGCTCGTCCACATTGATCTTTGCGATCTGCAGGCGATCGCCATAATCCTTCGCGACTTCGTCGAGGATCGGGGCAATCATCTTGCACGGACCGCACCACTCCGCCCAGAAGTCGAGCAGGACAGGTTTATCCGACTTGACGACATCCTGTTCGAAAGAAGCGTCGCTGATGTGCTTGATTGATTCGCTCATTGTCTGAATACCTCTATTGATTCGAGGCCCGCGTTTGAATGCTCGCCACGATACACCAAAACTGAAGAAGACTACGTCGCCAACGGGCGCTGGTAAGCCCGCACGCCGTGCGCGAGCTTGGCTCGCGACCGGCGGCAAATGATCCGCGAAGGGGCCGAAATGCACCAATCGGCGCCATTGCGGGTTATTCACGTGCCATCTTAGCCTACTTTGCTATCCGTTGCCGGATGCTGATAGGCCCGATCTGAGGGCGAAAACACCAAGTACAAGAGGGCGCTTCGACGCACGTTCAGGCGTGTAATGTCGGACGATCGGAGCGGGCGCACGCAGGTTCGATCGAAGCCTTCCGGGGGCGCCGGGCCGCGTGATACAATTCGTCGTGACGGGCCTCCTCGCATGGTGGTGCGGTCAACCTGGTCAGGTCGGGAACGAAGCAGCCACAGCCGTTTTCCACCAGTGCCGAGGGTCGGGCTCGTCACCTTCGCTTTTCTCCGTTGTTCCTGCGGCCGTCTCGCCGCGCTTTTATTCCCTTTTTCTCCCCATTTTCTCCCCAGTTAAATAGCGGTATCGCGCACCATTCGTGTGTGGTGTTTCCCTGCGTGCGCATCGTGCGAAAGCGCCGTGTGTGGGTGCGCCGGCGGCCTTTCGGAACGGCGTTTGCGCCAGGTCGTTGCTGATACAATTTCGCGCATGACCTATCAAGTTCTCGCACGCAAATGGCGGCCGAAATCGTTCGAGTCGCTCGTCGGCCAGGAGCACGTCGTCCGTGCGCTCACGCACGCGCTCGACGGCGGCCGCCTGCATCACGCCTATCTGTTCACGGGTACGCGCGGCGTCGGCAAGACGACGCTCTCGCGCATCTTCGCGAAGGCGCTCAATTGTGAAACCGGCGTCACGTCGAAGCCGTGCGGCGTGTGCCGCGCGTGCCGGGAAATCGACGAAGGGCGGTTCGTCGATTATGTCGAAATGGATGCGGCGAGCAATCGCGGCGTCGACGAAATGGCGGCGCTGCTCGAACGCGCCGTGTATGCGCCTGTCGACGCGCGCTTCAAGGTCTACATGATCGACGAAGTGCACATGCTCACGAATCACGCCTTCAACGCCATGCTGAAGACGCTCGAAGAGCCGCCGCCGCATGTGAAATTCATCCTGGCGACCACCGATCCGCAGAAGATTCCGGTCACCGTGCTCTCGCGCTGTCTGCAGTTCAATCTGAAGCAGATGCCGGCGGGGCATATCGTGTCGCATCTGGAGCAGATTCTTCAGCAGGAGAGCATTGCGTTCGAATTGCAGGCGCTGCGGCTTTTGTCGCGCGCGGCGGACGGCAGCATGCGCGACGCGCTCTCGCTCACCGATCAGGCGATCGCCTATTCGGCCAACGAAGTCACCGAGGAAGCGGTGCGCGGCATGCTCGGCGCGCTCGATCAAAGCTATCTGATTCGTCTCGTCGACGCGCTTGCCGCCGGTGACGGCGCGCTCGTACTTTCCATCGCCGACGAAATGGCGTTGCGCAGCCTGTCGTTCTCGACAGCGCTGCAGGATCTCGCGAGCCTGCTGCACCGAATCGGCTGGGCGCAGTTCGCGCCCGCGTCGGTGCTGGACGAATGGCCGGAAGCGGCGGATATCCGCCGCTTCGCCGAAACGCTTTCCGCCGAGCAGGTGCAACTGTTCTATCAGATCGCAACCGTCGGGCGCAGCGAACTCGGCCTCGCGCCGGACGAATACGCGGGGTTCACGATGACACTCCTGCGCATGCTCGCGTTCGAACCGGCGGGCGGGCCGGGCGGTGGCGGCGTCGCCGTCGGCGCACCATCGGGCGCCAGGGCTGCGCGCAGCGCGGCGCTCGCGGGCGCGATGGCCGAGCGCGCCGTGGCGCCGGTTCCGGTTCCAGCGTCCGCGTCGAAGGAGGCCACGAAGGCTGCGGCGCCCGCGCCGGAGACCGCGATCGAGACCGTAATCGTCAAGGCGCCGGTGCAAAATGCGCCTGCGCCGGCAGCACCGTCCGAAGACAGCGCGAAACCCGCGGCCTCCGTCGCAGCGAGCGAATCGGCCGTCAGCAAGCCGGCACCCGTGCCGAGCGCCGCGCGACAGGTCATCGACGAGGCCGCGCCGGCGGCAACGCGATCGCCGGAACCGGACAGCGCCGCGCTACGTGGTGCGAGTGGTGCGAGTGGTGCAGGCGGCGCCAGTGGCGCCAGCGCGGCGCTCCAAGTGCTGCGTAGCGCGGGCATGCGTCTTTCGTCGGACCGTGGTGCGCGCGGCGCGTCCGCGACGCAAACGGCCGCGCCCGTCACACCCAAAACCGCTGCACAGATTCCGGTTCCCGCGCCCAGACGCGCGCCGTCCGCGGCAGCGCCGTCCGTCGTGCCGTCCGAATCCGGACCGACTGCGGGCAGCGAGCGAAAGTCGGCCGTCGTTCCGCCGTGGGAAGACATGCCGTCCGACGACTATCCGCCGCCGGGCTCCGAGGACGAATACTTCATGCCGCCCGACGACGGCTTCGTCCCCGCTTTCGACAGCGGTCCGGACGACATGCGCTTCGGCAGCGAGCCCGCGCCGAAGCCCGCCGCGCCGAAGCCCGACACGACTCCGCTGCCGCCCGCCGTGCCGCTCGACGCGCTCGGCGTGACCGTCGATTGGCCCGCGCTCGCTGTCGATCTGCCGTTGAAGGGCGTCGCGTATCAGCTCGCGTTCAACAGCGAACTGACCGCCTGCGATGCGCATTCGATCACGCTGGCCGTCGCGGTGCAGATGTACGCCGACGCCGGTCACGTCGCGAAGCTCAAGGCGGCGCTCGGCGAGAAACTCGGCCGCGCGCTCGAAGTCAACGTCAATGTCGGGGCGGCGCGCCGTACCGCCGCCGCGCTCGACGCCGCCCTGCGCGCGAGGCGTCAGCAGGAAGCCGAGCAGGAGATCGCGCAGGATCCGTTCGTGCAGTCCCTGATCCGCGATTTCGGCGCGAGCATCGTCCAGGGCTCGATCAAGCCGATCGCTTCATCGGGCGCGAATCCGTCATGAATCGAAGGGCGCGGCGCGTGACCGCCGCCGCGCATCCACATTGAATTTCGAGCGCCAGCGCGCGCCGCACGCTCGCCCGTCACACGTTTTCCAGTAAGGAGCCGAACCATGATGAAGAACCAACTCGCCGGGCTGATGAAACAGGCTCAGCAAATGCAGGAAAACATGAAGAAGATGCAGGACCAGCTCGCGCTGATCGAGGTCGAGGGCCAGTCGGGCGCCGGTCTCGTAAAGGTGACGATGACCTGCAAGAACGATGTCAAGCGCGTGTCGATCGACCCGAGCCTGCTTGCCGACGACAAGGACATGCTGGAAGACCTGGTCGCCGCCGCGTTCAATGACGCCGTGCGCAAGGCCGAGGCCACCACGCAGGAAAAGATGAGCGGCATGACGGCCGGCATGCCGATGCCGCCCGGCTTCAAGCTGCCGTTTTAAGCGCGCGCCGGCGCGCCTGTGTGCACGCCGGCCGCCATTCGAGGACACATGAAACAACCTTCCGCTCTGTCGGCGCTCGTCGAGGCGCTGCGCGCGCTGCCCGGCGTCGGGCCGAAATCGGCGCAGCGCATGGCCTATCACCTGATGCAGCACGATCGCGCGGGCGCCGAGAAGCTCGGGACTTCGCTGCTGTTCGCCACCGAGAATCTGAAGCACTGCGCGAAATGCAACACCTTCACCGAAGCGGAGATCTGCGAAGTCTGCAGCGACGAAGAGCGTGACCCGGCGTTGCTGTGCGTCGTCGAGACGCCCGCCGACCAGATCATGCTCGAACAGACGCTCACGTATCGCGGGCTCTATTTCGTGCTGATGGGGCGGCTCAGCCCGCTCGACGGCATCGGCCCGAAGGAGATCCACTTCGAGCGGCTGATCAGCCGCGCGCTGGACGGCGTCGTGCAGGAAGTGGTGCTCGCCACCAACTTCACGAACGAGGGCGAAGCCACCGCGCACTATCTCGCGCAGACGCTCAAGTCGAAAGGGCTCAGGGTCACGCGGCTCGCGCGCGGCGTGCCGGTCGGCGGCGAGCTCGAATATGTCGATGCAGGCACGATCGCGCGCGCCATGCTCGATCGCCGTTCGGTCTGAGCACAGCAAACCGGCAGGCCGGACAGGAAGTCAATCAGCAAGCCAAACAGGAAGCCCATCAGGAAACCAAGCGATGACAGAAACCGAAGCCCTCGCGCTCGCGACGCATCGTCACTACAAGGGCGGTCTTTATCGCGTGATCGGTGTCGCGCGGCATTCGGAGACCGAGGAAGCGATGATCGTCTACGAACATCTGTGGCCGCACGAGCGCGGCCTGTGGGTGCGTCCCGCCGCCATGTTCAACGAGACGCTCGCCGACGGCACGCCGCGTTTCGCGCCGCTCGACATTCCGCTGTGAAGTCCGCATAAAAATAACGGAGACGAACACATGAGCACAACGACCGGACCGCTCGCCGGCGTCAAGGTGCTGGAGCTGGGCACGCTCATCGCCGGGCCGTTCGCCGCGCGTTTCATGGGCGAATTCGGCGCCGACGTCATCAAGATCGAAGATCCGAACGGCGGCGATCCGCTGCGCAAATGGCGCAAGCTCTATCCCGAAGTCGGCGGCACGTCGCTGTGGTGGGCGGCGCAGGCGCGCAACAAGAAATCGGTGACCGTCAATCTGAAGGCCGAAGAGGGCAAGGAAATCGTCCGCCGGCTCGCGCGGGAGGCCGACATCGTCGTCGAGAACTTTCGCCCCGGTCTGCTCGAGAAGCTCGGGCTCGGCTATGAAGTGCTGTCCGCCGACAATCCCGGTCTCGTGATGGTGCGGCTCTCGGGCTACGGCCAGACGGGTCCGTATCGCGACCGGCCGGGTTTCGGCGCGATCGCGGAATCGATGGGCGGCCTGCGCCACATCACCGGCTACCCGGATCTGCCGCCGCCGCGCATCGGCATCTCGATCGGCGATTCCATCGCGGCGCTGCACGGCGTGATCGGCGCGCTCATGGCGCTGCATCATCGGCAGGTCAACGGCGGCAAGGGACAGGTCGTCGATGTCGCACTGTACGAAGCCGTCTTCAACATGATGGAAAGCGTCGTGCCCGAATACGGCGTGTACGGCCTCGTGCGCGAACGCACGGGCGCGTCGCTGCCGGGCATCGTGCCGTCGAACACGTATCCGTGCCGCGACGGCAGCATCGTGATCGGCGGCAACAGCGATCCGATCTTCAAGCGCCTCATGAACGCGATCGAGCGCGCCGATCTCGCGGACGATCCGGCGCTCGCCTCGAACGACGGGCGCGTGCCGCGCACGCAGGAAATCGACGACGCCATCGCCGCGTGGCTCTCGACGCGCAGCATCGACGAAGCGCTCGCCGTGCTCAACGCCGCCGACGTGCCGGCCGGGCGCATCTACAGCGTCGCCGACATGTTCACCGACCCGCAATACATCGCGCGCCAGATGCTGCAGCGTTTTCCGTGGCAGGACGGACGGGAAATCACGCTGCCGAACGTCACGCCGAAGCTGTCGGAGACGCCCGGCGAAACGCGCTGGCTCGGGCCGCAACTCGGTGAACACACGGATGAAGTACTTCAGACGCTCGGGTATGATGCCGACGATATTGCGCGGCTGCGGGCGGCGAAGGTGATCTGACCGATTCAGACGCCAGGCCGGAACAGCGCAGAGAACGATAAATCCAGGAGACAGACAACGATGAAACGCAGAACGTTCATCGCGAGCGGCGCCGTGCTCGCGGGCGGTGCGTGGTCGGCCATGCCGCTCGCGTTTGCGCAAAACAAGCCGGAACAGGCGAAGGTATCGATCGCGGTCGGCGGCAAGAATCTCTTCTACTATCTGCCGCTCACGATCGCGGAGCGCCGCAACTATTTCAAGGACGAAGGGCTCGACATCGAGATCGCCGATTTCGCGGGTGGCGCCAAGGCGTTGCAGGCGGCGGTCGGCGGCAGCGCGGATGTCGTGTCCGGCGCGTTCGAGCACACGCTGCTGCTGCAGGCGAAGAACCAGTACTTCCGCGAGTTCGTGCTGCAGGGCCGCGCGCCGCAGATCGTGCTCGCCGTGTCGAAGAAAGCGATGCCGAACTACAAGTCGGTCGCGGACCTGAAGGGCAAGAAGATCGGCGTGACGGCGCCGGGCTCGTCGACGTCGATCATGGCGAGCTTCGTGCTCGCGCAGGCGGGGCTGAAGGCGACGGACGTCTCGTTCATCGGCGTCGGGGCGGGCGCGGGCGCGATCGCCGCGCTGCAGTCCGGGCAGATCGACGCGATCGCCAACCTCGATCCCGTGATGACCAAGCTCGACCGCGCGGGCGATATCCGCATCGTGTCGGATACGCGCACGCTCGCGGATACCGTGAAGGTATTCGGCGGCAACATGCCGGCCGGTTGCCTGTATGCATCGCAGAGCTTCATCACGAAGAATCCGAACACGACGCAGGCGCTCACCAACGCCATGGTGCGCGCGCTCAAGTGGCTGCAAACCGCATCGGGCAAGGATCTGATCTCGACCGTGCCGGAAAGCTATCTGCTCGGCGACCGCGCGCTCTATCTCGATTCGTGGCAGCACGTGAAGGAAGCGTTGTCGCCGGACGGACTGATGCCCGCCGACGGTCCCGCGACCTCGCTCAAGACGCTGCAGGCTTTCGACGAGACCGTGAAGGGCAAGCCGATCGATCTGTCGAAGACCTGGACCAACGACTTCGTGAAGAAGGCGCTCGCCACCGTCAAGGTCTGATCGATGAGCACGGCAAGCACGTCAAGCACACAATCGACACCCGCGCTCGCACTGGACGACGTGACCTGCACGTTCGCCTCGCGCGAGAGCCGGGGCGAGCGCTACACCGCGGTGCGCGATACGAGCCTCGCGATCGCGCCCGGCGAATTCGTCTCGGTGGTCGGGCCGACCGGCTGCGGCAAGTCCACGTTGCTGAACGTATCGGCGGGGCTGCTCGAACCGTCGTCGGGCACGGTCAGGGTCTTCGGAGAGCGCCTGAAGGGCATCAACCGGCGCGCGGGCTACATGTTCCAGGCCGATGGCCTCATGCCATGGCGCTCCGCCATCGACAACGTGACGGCCGGTCTCGCGTTTCACGGCGTGCCGAAGCAGGAAGCCGAAGCGCGCGGCGAAGCGTGGCTCAAGCGCGTGGGTCTCGGCGGCTTCGGCGATCGTTATCCGCATCAACTGTCGGGCGGAATGCGCAAGCGCGTCGCGATGGCGCAGACGTTGATCCTCGATCCCGACATCATCCTGATGGACGAGCCGTTCTCCGCGCTCGACATCCAGACGCGCCAACTGATGGAAAACGAGCTGCTCGATCTCTGGGCGGCGAAGCGCAAGGCCGTGCTGTTCATCACGCACGATCTGGACGAGGCGATCTCGATGTCCGATCGCGTCGTCGTGCTGGCGGCGGGGCCGGGCACGCATCCGATCGGCGAATTCACGATCGACCTGCCGCGTCCGCGCGATGTCGCCGAGATCCGTTCGCACCCGCGCTTCGTCGAACTGCATGCGCAAATCTGGGGCGTGCTGCGCGAGGAAGTGCTGAAGGGCTATCAGCAGCAACTGAAGCCCGCCTCCGCCGAATAAGACATAACGATCATGTGGAAGAAGCTGCGCCCGAATCGGGCGAATCTCATCGTGTGGCAATGGCTGCTGCTGCTCGCGTGCTTCGCGCTGTGGTACGTGCTAACGAGCCCGACGCTCCTGCCGCCTTTCTATTTCGATGATGCCAACAAGGCCGCGTTCTTCTTCGGCGAGCCGCAGAACGTGCTCGTGCGCATCTGGGAATGGTTCACCACGGGAGAGATCTACATTCATCTGTGGGTGACGCTGATCGAAACGGTGCTGGCGTTCGTGATCGGTACCGTGGCGGGCCTGGGCGTCGGCCTGTGGCTCGCGCTGGCGCCGATGATGAGCGCGCTTCTCGATCCCTACATCAAGGCCGCCAACTCGATGCCGCGCGTGATCCTCGCGCCCATCTTCGCGGTGTGGTTCGGGCTCGGCATCTGGTCGAAGGTCGCGCTGGGCGTCACGCTCGTGTTCTTCATCGTGTTCTTCAACGTCTATCAGGGCGTGAAGGAAGTCAGCCCGGTCGTGCTCGCCAACGCACGCATGCTCGGCGCGAACCGCAAGCAACTGCTGCGGCACGTCTATCTGCCGAGCGCGACGAGCTGGGTATTCTCCAGCCTGCATACGTCGGTGGGGCTCGCGTTCGTCGGCTCGGTGGTCGGCGAATATCTCGGCTCGGCGCGCGGCGTCGGCTATCTGATCCTGCAGGCGGAAGGCACCTTCGATATCAACACGGTCTTCGCGGGCATTCTCGTCCTCACGGCGTTCGCGCTCGTGCTCGACGGGCTCGTCGCCCTCGTCGAGCGACGACTCATGAAGTGGCAGCCGAAGAGCGGAGAAACAGAAAAACTCTAGGCTGTCACGCGAGCGTGTTTTGATGTCTTGCGGCGCCGGTCACCTTGCCTGTGCGTCGCTGCGTCGGGCGTGACAAAAGGTGTCAGTTCTGCTGGCGCAATTCGGGTATGGTGATCCGCTCACTGAGTCGGCGGGGGACCGGCGTTGATCCAGCATGTTGCTGTAGAATGCGCCGACTTTTCGTGCCGTGAAGCACGACCCAGGCCGCCTCACGGCGCGACGCGCGAACGCGTTGCCGGCACGGCGTTCATTCGCGCAATTGCGCAAGACCCTCGATGAGATTGCAAACGGACAGTACGGTTGCGGTGGCCTTGCCACACCCGATCGGCGACAGCCTGATCGGGCTCGTGCTCGTCAACAATCTGATCCGCAACGGTTATCGCCCGGTCGTGTTCGGCTGGGTCGCCGAGGAACTCGCAGCGTGGCTTCCTGACGTACAGGTCGGGCAACCGCACGCGTATCGCGAGGCGTTCGACACCGTGATCGAACTGCGTCCGACCGATTACGCCACGTCGCTCAGCCGCACCGGCCGCACGCTCTGTCTCGCGCAACTGCCCGAATACATGGGCACGAAACACATGGTCGACCGCATCGTCGATATTGCGGTCAACGTGCTGCATCTTCGCGACGTGTCACGCTCGAACGGGCTGGTCGTGCCGGCCGGCATCGTGCGCGGGCATGTGGCCAATCGCGTCGTCATCCATCCGACGGGCAGTCATCCGGAGAAGATGTGGCGGCGCGACAAGTTTCTCGCGCTGTCCCGCGCGCTCACGCGCCGTGAGCTTCGGCCGAGCTTTCTCGTGGCGCCCGCCGAATTCGCCGGCTGGGACGACATCGCGCGGCAGGGACACGAGATCAACGCGCTGCCGCATCTGAGCGAAGTCGCAACGTGGATCGCCGAATCGGGCTGGTTCATCGGCAACGATTCGGGGCTCGGCCATCTCGCGTCATCGATCGGCGTGCCCACGCTCACGCTCTTCATGCGGCGCGGGCTCGCGCGATCCTGGCGGCCCGGCTGGGGCCCCGGCGCGATCGTGCTGCCGCCGTCCGTGCTGCCGTTCGCGGCGCTCAAGGAGCGGCTGTGGAAGCGGCTCCTCACCGTGCGGCGCGTCATGGCGGCCTTCAGGACGCTGCAGGACGCGAACGCGCGAACGGTGCATCACTTCCGGCCGTCCGCTCTGCGTGAAGTCGATCCGGCTCGCGCCCGCTGATTCCTGATGCGCAACGCGCCGCCGCTCAGCGCGTCCTTGGTTTGGCGAAGCGCGCGTACACGCGCCCGCAGCGCACCGCGCGCCACAGTTCGCTTGCATTGGTCGCGCCTTTCAGCATGATGCGGAGATAGCCCGCGTCGAGAAACTGGCGCGCATAGCGCTTGCGCAGATCGGCGTCGTGCATGCGTTTTCTGAGAATGTGCAAAAGGTTGCCGCCCTCGCGGTTGGCCTGACGCAGCAGCAGTTTGCGAAAGCGTCGTCCGATGTGCGGATCGAGCGCGGCTTCGACCAGATTTTCGATGACGCGCAGATAACCCGCCGCGCGCCGCGCGAGCGCCGTCTGCGACGGCGAATTCGTGATCGAATCCGGATTGCGCCGATATCCATAGAACGGCTCGCGCACGAATCCGATGCGCCGCGCACGCCGCGCGAGCCCCAGCGACCAGATGATGTCTTCGTGCACCACGCCTTGCTCGAACTGCAAGCCATGCGTTTCGACGAACTCGCGTCTCACGCATTGCAGCCACACGCACACGACCCAGTCGTCGCGGGGTACGGTGCGCATCATCCAGTTCCTGCCGTCGCAGATTTCGTCCCACGGCTGGCCTTCGTACAGCGGCACGAGCGGCGCATCGAGCGGACTCGCATCGAAGCCGAAACCGTTGCCGATCACCACGTCGAGATCGTGCCGGCGGCCGTGTTCGATCCACGCGCGCAACGCGCCGGGCATCATCCAGTCGTCGCCGTCCGCGAACGCGATCCAGTCGCCGCGCGCGAGCGCCATGCCCGCGTTGCGCGACGCCGATACGCCGCGATTGTCCTGCACGACGACACGCAGACGCGCGTCGTGCGCGGCGGTCGCTTTGAGAATGGCGAGACTGTCGTCGGTGGCGCCGTCGCAAATCGCGATGACTTCCAGACTCACGCCTTCCTGTCCGAGGACGGAGGCGAGCAGCGCGTCGAGCCAGGCCTCGCAGTTGAAGACCGGCACGATCACGCTCACGTCGATGCGTGTCGTTGTCATTGAATGAGGACCGCGGTGCGTGCAAAGCGCGCAATGTTAGCAGCACGGTCAGCAGCCACGCGCCCGTGAACGACACGCGTGGGCCGCATCACATCTCGATCACGATCTTCCCCGTCACGCGACGCTTCATCATGTCGTCGAGCGCTTGCGGCGTCTCCTCGAGCGCGTAGCGTTTCGTGACGACGGGCCGCAGCTTGCCCGCCTTGATCCAGTCGATCATCGTCGCGAATTCCTGATCGGCGAGCGCGTGTTCGCGCTGCATGTGACCGCCCCAGAATACGCCGACGATGCTCGCGCCTTTCAGCAGTGCGAGATTGAGCGGCAGCTTCGGGATTTCGCCGTTGGCGAAGCCAACGACGAGATACCGCCCGCGCCAGCCGATGCTGCGAAACGCCGGTTCCGCATACGCGCCGCCGACGGGATCGAAGATGACGTCCGGGCCGTTGCCGCCGGTCAGCGCCTTGACGCGCTCGCGCAGATCTTCCCTGGCATAGTCGATGACTTCGTCCGCGCCGTGCTCGCGGCAGAACGCGAGCTTCTCCGCGCTCGACGCCGCCGCGATCACGCGCGCGCCGACCAGCTTGCCGATCTGGATCGCCGCGAGCCCGACGCCGCCCGCCGCGCCCAGCACGAGCAGCGTGTCGCCCGCCTTCAATGCGCCTCGATCGACGAGCGCGTGATACGACGTGCCGTAGGCGAGCGTGAATGCGGCGGCCAGGGCGAGATCGACATCGTCGGGCAGGACGATGCAATCCGTTGCCTTGACGCGCGCCTGCTCCGCGAACGCGCCGTGCGCCGTGTAGGCCGCGACGCGCATGCCCGGTGCGAAGTGCGTGACGCCCGCGCCCACTTCGCGCACGATGCCCGCGAACTCGGCGCCCGGCGTGAACGGCAGCGGCGGCTTGAACTGATATTTGTTCTGGATGATGAGCACGTCGGGAAAATTCACACTTGCCGCTTTCACGTCGATGACGAGTTCGCCCGCTTCCGCATGGAGGTCGGGCAGCGTTTCGATGGCAAGCGTGTGGGGCAATCCGTGTTCGTTGCATCTGACGGCGCGCATGTCGTCTCCGGTTTCGGGCAAGAGAAAAATGCCGTCAGTGTAGGGCAGGGAAGGTGCCGGACGCGAGCCTCCGAGTCGTCGTCGCGCCATGTTTCCTCGGTTACAATCGTCGGATGCGAATCCTACTCAGCAACGACGACGGTTATCTGGCGCGCGGCCTCAATGTGCTGCACGACGCCTTGCTGCCGCTCGGCGAAGTCACGGTGATGGCGCCCGAGCAGAACTGCAGCGGCTCGTCCAACTCGCTTACGCTGTCGCGGCCCCTGAGCATTCATCAGGCGCCGAACGGTTTCAATTTCGTGAACGGTACGCCGACCGATTCCGTGCACATCGCGCTCACCGGCATGCTCGACGAGCAGCCGGATCTGGTCGTGTCGGGCATCAACAACGGGCAGAACGTGGGCGAGGACACGCTGTATTCCGGCACCGTCGCCGCCGCAACCGAAGGCTTCATGTTCGGCATTCCGGCGATCGCGTTTTCGCTCGTCGGTCGCGACTGGCTGCATCTCGAAGACGCGGCGCGCGTGGCCGCCGAGATCGTCGCGCACTTCCTCGAGCATCCGATGCCGGGTCATCCGCTGCTCAACGTAAATATTCCGAGCCTGCCTTACGACCAGCTCGGCGAATGGAAAGTGACGCGCCTCGGCAAGCGTCATCCGTCGCAGCCGGTCATCCGCCAGACCGATCCGCGCGGCAACCCGATTTACTGGATCGGTCCTTCCGGCGACGCGCTCGACGCAAGCGAAGGCACCGATTTCCACGCGGTGGCGAACGGCTTCGTGTCGATCACGCCGCTGCAACTCGATCTGACTCACACCAGGCTCATGGCCGAGACGCGCGAGTGGGCGCGTGCCGGGAGCCGCCGCACATGAGCGACGAGCGCGCCAAGCGCTTTCCGCTGGCGCTCGCGGATCTGGTTCGCGAGCCGCGCAAGCCCGCGCATCGCGCGCAGGATTCGCGTGGCAAGGCGGCCGCCGCCGGCGCGCTCAGGCCAGGGCCGCTGAAATCGGCACAAGCGTCGCCAGCGACGAAAGCGTCGCAGCCGGCGCAGCCGAATGCGTCGCGCGCGGCGAACGCGACGATGAAAAATCCCGCGACGGCTGCGGCCTCCGCGAAGCCGGCCACGTCCGTGTTTCCCGCGCGCGCGCCTGCGAAGCCGGCGACGAACACGGCCGCCTCCGCGAAACCGGTTCCGGGCGCGGCGGGCGCAGGCAAGCGCGCAGCGCAAAGCCATCACGCGTCTCATGCGCCACGCGCGAGTGCAACGAGTGCCGCGGGTTCGGCAAGTGCCGCCGGTGCCGCGCGCGGATTGCGCGCCGCCGAGCGCGATCTGAACGCCGCCTCGAGCGCGACCAGAAAAGGTGCGCCCAATGTCGCGCTGGCGAGCACGCAGACGCTCACGTCGGAACGGGTGCGCGAGCGCATGGTCGAACGGCTGCGGTCGAACGGCGTGACCGATCCGCGCGTGCTCAACGCGCTGTCGGTGGTGCCGCGCCACATGTTCGTCGATCCGGGGCTCGCCGCGCAGGCTTACGAAGACGCGGCGCTGCCGATCGGCCATCACCAGACCATCTCGAAGCCGTCCGTCGTGGCGCGCATGATCGAGCTGGTGGCGACGGGCCGCGCGTTGAACAAGGTGCTGGAAATCGGCACCGGCTGCGGCTATCAGGCCGCGGTGCTGTCGCAGGTCGCGACAGAGGTTTATTCGATCGAGCGCGTGCGCCCGCTGTCCGAGCGTGCAAAGCTCAATCTGCGGCCGCTGCGCGTGCCGAACATCAGGCTGCATTACGGCGACGGCCGCCTCGGACTGCCCGCGGCCGCGCCATTCGACGCGATCGTCATCGCATGTGCGGGGCTCGACGTGCCGCAGGCGCTGCTCGACCAACTGGCCGTGGGCGGCAAGCTCGTCGCGCCGGTCGGATCGCAGGAAGCGCAGTCGCAGGTGCTGACGCTCATCACGCGCGTCTCGGCTACGCAATGGCGGGAAGAGCAGCTCGATCGCGTTTTCTTTGTACCCTTAAAATCCGGAGTGATTTGACACCGATGAGTATCTTGCGTGCTTTGCGAGAAGGAAGTGCGGACTTGCGCCTGAGCGCGGCGCAGCGCGGCGTGTGCGTGCTTGCGTTGTCCGCGCTGGCAGCGTGTTCGACGCGCATGGACATGGCGCCGGTCGTCGACAGAACGGGCGCGCCCATCGGCACGACGGCGGCGCAGACGCCGGACAACGGTCCGCCGCCGCCCGGCTATTACCGCGTGAAACCGGGCGATACCCTATATCGGATCGCACTGGAAAACGGTCAGAATTATCACGACATCGCAGCGTGGAACAACCTGACCAACCCGAACCAGATTGAAGTCGGCCAGTTGATGCGCGTGGCGCCGCCGGGCGCGAACGTCGCGGCATCGACGCCGGGCGTTTCTACCGCACCGATCACGAGCGGCGGCGTGCAGGCGCAGCCGCTCAACGGCGCGAATCCCTACGCGAGCCCGCAACCGGGCGCGAGCCCGCAGCCGCCGTATTACGGTCCGAACTCGGGCATGGCGCCGGCGCCGGGTGCGGCCACCGCCATGACGCCGCCGCCGGTCGTTCCGGGCGTCGCGGGCGCGCCGGGCGCGGATGCGAGCGCGGCGGCACCCGCCGGACAGCCGGCCTTCATCTGGCCGGCGCGCGGGCCGATCATCGGCACGTTCGATGACGCGAAGAACAAGGGTTTGAACATCGGCGGCGCGGCGGGAGATGCGGTCAATGCGTCGGCGGACGGGCGGGTCGTGTACTCCGGAAATGGGCTGCGCGGCTACGGCAATCTCATTATCATCAAGCACGACGCAACTTTTCTCACGGCGTATGCACATAACCGCGCTTTGATGGTAAAAGAGGGAGACGCGGTAACTAAAGGGCAGAAGATCGCTGAGATGGGCAACAGCGATTCGGACCGCGTGATGTTGCATTTCGAAGTTCGCCGGCAGGGAAAACCTGTTGACCCACTTAAGTATTTGCCGCCGCAATAAAGCGAAACCATCATGCCGAAAACGAAGCGCCGCCTGCCGCAAGCCGAGACTGAGACGATCAGCCGACCTTTGCAAGTGTCGGTGGAGGACGGTGCTTCGACTCATGAAGACGAAATCGACAATGTCGATGTCGACGTCGACTCCGAAGAAGAAGGCAGCAGCCGCGGCAAGAGCGGCGAGGAAGCGGCCGAGGGGGCAAACGATTCCGCGCCCGACGCCGACGACTTCCGCTCGCTTTTGCAGGCCGAACTCACGGCCGACACCATCCAGCATTACCTGAACCGCATCAGCGTGAAGCCGCTGCTGACCGTCGAGGAAGAGCAGCGCTATTCGCGGCTCGCCAAGGCGGGCGAATTCGAGGCGCGGCAGGTCATGATCGAGCGCAATCTGCGGCTCGTCGTGAGCATTGCGAAGGGTTATCTGAATCGCGGCGTGCCGTTGCTCGATCTGATCGAGGAAGGCAACCTCGGCCTCATGCACGCCATCGAGAAATTCGACCCGACGCGCGGTTTTCGTTTCTCGACCTACGCCACCTGGTGGATCCGCCAGAGTATCGAACGCGCGATCATGAATCAGGCGCGCACGGTACGCCTGCCCGTGCACGTGATCCGCGAGCTCAATCAGGTGCTGCGCGCGAAGCGTCATCTGGAAAAAAATTCCGCTAATTCGAACGACGCCGTCGCGCCCGAGCGCCGCGACGCGAGCATCGACGACATCGCCTATCTCACCGGCAAGACGCCCGAGGAAGTCACCGACATCCTCGCGCTCAACGAACACACCGCATCGCTCGACGCGCCGCTCGACCTCGATCCGGGCAGCAGCCTGCTCGATCTTCTGTCGGACGACCAGAGCCAGTCGCCCGACGCCGAAGTGCAGCATCGCGAGCTCGAATCGCTCACGCGGCTGTGGCTGTCGCGGCTGTCGGACAAACATCGGCACGTGATCGAACGGCGTTTCGGGCTGAACCATATCGAACCCGCGACGCTCGAAGAACTCGCCGACGAAATGGGCCTCACGCGCGAACGCGTGCGTCAGATCCAGCAAGAGGCGCTCGTGCGGCTCAAGCGCTTTTTCGCCTCCAACGGCGTTCGCAAGGACGCCGTGCTTTAACGCTCCCCGTGCATGAAGCGGCGCCCGCGAGGGCGTCGCGTTCCAGGATTCAATGACACCGATTCTCGTTTTTGACATCGAGACGATCCCCGATGTCGACGGCATTCGCCGTCTCGAAGATCTCCCCGACGATCTCTCCGACCGCGAAGTCGCCGAACATGCGTTTGCTGCGCGCCGCGAGCGCGTCGGCAATGATTTTCTGCCGCATCATCTGCAGCGCGTCGCCGCGATTTCCTGCGTGTTTCGCGACAACAGCGGCTTTCGCGTCCGCTCGCTCGGCACGCCGGAAGACGGCGAGGCGGCGCTCATCCAGTCGTTCTATCGCGTGATCGAGAAATACACGCCGCAGCTCGTGTCGTGGAACGGCGGCGGCTTCGATCTGCCCGTGCTCCATTATCGTGCGCTGGTGCACGGCGTCGCGGCGCCCCGTTACTGGGATCTCGGCCAGGACGATCGCGAGTTCAGGTTCAACAACTACATCAGCCGCTATCACATGCGGCACATCGATCTGATGGACGTGCTCGCGATGTATCAGGCGCGCGCCAACGCGCCGCTCGATGCGCTCGCGAAGCTGTGCGGCTTCCCCGGCAAGCTCGGCATGGACGGCGGCAAGGTGTGGGAAGCCTATTGCGACGGTCAGATCGACGAAATCCGCAACTATTGCGAGACCGATGTCGTCAATACGTATCTGATGTACTGCCGCTTTCAGATGATGCGCGGCGGCTTCACGCCCGACGAGTACGCCGACGAAATCACGTTCGTGAAAGAGGCGCTCGCGCAGGAAGCGTCGCCGCACTGGGCCGAGTATCTGGCCGCGTTCGAACGATAGAAGCGGCGCGGCGGTGACGTTCGTCTACAATCTCGCCTTTGCCATTTCGTTAGTCAGGAAGTACGCAGGTGTCTGAAGCCGCTCGAAAAAATCCGCATCGCCGCCGCGCCGCGCCGGCCAGGACGGTCACGCCCGATCCGAACTTCGTCGCGCCCGAACTCGAAATCGATTCGCTCGACATGGAAGCGCGCGGCGTCGGCCGCACGGTCACCGAGGACGGCCAGCCGGGCAAGGTCATCTTCGTCGAAGGGGCGCTTCCGGGCGAACGAGTGAGCTATTCGAGCTATCGCAAGAAGCCGAGTTTCGAGCAGGCGCAAGTGGTCGACGTGCTGCGCGAGAGCGTGATCCGCACGAAACCGAAGTGCCCGTTTTTCGGCACCTGCGGCGGCTGTTCGATGCAGCATCTCGACGTGCGCGCGCAGATCGCCGTCAAACAGCGCGTGCTCGAAGACAACCTGCAGCATCTGTCGAAATTGCGCGCGGAAACCATGTTCCGGCCGATTCACGGGCCGTCGTGGGGATACCGTTATCGCGCGCGCCTGACCGTGCGGTATGTCGAGAAAAAGGGCGGCGTGCTGGTCGGCTTTCACGAGCGCAAGAGCAGCTACGTCGCCGACATGACGAGTTGCGAAGTGTTGCCGCCGCACGTGTCTGCGATGCTCGTGCCGCTGCGTCATCTGGTGGCGGGGCTGTCGATCCGCGATCGCATGCCGCAGATCGAACTCGCGGTCGGCACCGAGGTGACGGCGCTCGTGCTGCGTATTCTCGAACCGCTGACCGAAGCCGACGAAGCGCTCATCCGCGCCTTCGCCGACGAGCACGGCGTGCAGTTCTGGCTGCAGCCGAAAGGGCCGGATACGGTCTATCCGTTCTATCCGCTCGATCTCGAACTGGCTTACACGTTGCCGGAATTCGCGATCCGCATGCCGTTCAAGCCGACCGATTTCACGCAGGTGAATCACCAGATCAATCGCGTGCTGGTCGCGCGCGCGCTTTCCCTGCTCGCGCCGGATGCGAACGACCGCGTGCTCGATCTCTTCTGCGGAATCGGCAACTTCACGCTGCCGCTCGCGCGGGTGTCGCGGGAGGTGGTCGGCATCGAAGGTAGCGAGGCGCTGACCGCCCGGGCGCTGGAGAACGCGAAGGAGAACGGCGTGGACGGCCACACGTCGTTTGCGTGCCGCAATCTGTTCGAAGTCACCGCCGACGACCTGCGCGCGCTCGGTCACTTCGACAAGTTCCTTATCGATCCGCCGCGCGAAGGCGCGCTCGCGATTTCGAAGGCGCTCGCGGACATCGCGCAGAGCGGCGACGGGCCGCTGCCCACGCGCATCGTCTATGTGTCGTGCAATCCGGCGACGCTCGCGCGCGACGCCGGACTGCTCGTGCACGAGGCAGGCTACCGGATGAAAGGCGCGGGCGTGGTGAACATGTTCCCGCATACGTCACATGTCGAATCGATCGCGTTGTTCGAACGCGACTGACGTGCGTTTGTGCCTGACGTACGTTTGTGCTTTAAGCAGGCGCAAAAAAAACCGGCCCGAAGGCCGGTTTTTTGTTTGACCGCCGGTCGGTCGAAGCGCCGGTCAGTTGCGGTTGCCGCCGAAAATGCCGAGCAGTGCCAGCAGGTTCGTGAACACGTTGTACAGATCGAGGTAGATCGCGAGCGTTGCGCTGATGTAGTTCGTCTCGCCGCCGTTCACCACGCGCTGCACGTCGAACAGCATGTACGCCGAGAAGATCACGATGGCGAGCACCGAGATCGTCAGCATCAGCGCCGGCAATTGCAGGAAGATGTTCGCGAACGCGGCGAGCAGAATCACCAGCACGCCCATGAACAGCCATTTGCCGAGGCCCGAGAAGTCGCGCTTGCTGACCGTCGCGATGGTCGCCATGGCGGCGAAGATCACGCCGGTGCCGCCGAAAGCCATCATGATCAGTTGCGGCCCGTTCGAGAAGCCGAGAATGAAGCTCAGCAGACGCGAGAGCATCAGGCCCATGAAGAACGTGAAGCCGAGCAGCACGGCCACACCGACGCCGCTGTTCTTCGTTTTCTCGATGGCGAACATGAAACCGAACGCGATCGCGAGAAACGCGATGAAGCTCATCGCCGGGCTGGATGCGGCGAACAGCGAGAAGCCCGTGGCGACGCCGACCCACGCGCCGAGCACCGTCGGCACCATCGAGAGCGCCAGCAGCCAGTACGTGTTGCGCAGCACGCGGTTGCGCACCTCGGCAGAGGTGATGCTGCCGTTGCGGCCAAAGCCGTAGGGTGATTCGTTCATGGTTTCTCCTTGCTCCAATTGTCTGTAGTGCGGTCTTCTCGCGACATCCGTCATACGCGAATGATAAGGTGCGCGGACTTAAGCCAGTATTAGGACTCTGTTGCCGCTTCCGGTGCGCCGCGCACGCCGGGTTGCAATGCAGCGGTTCGTTCCAATATGGCCCCGAAACGCGCCGAATTCAATAGTTCGAAAGGCTGATCCGGACGTCCTTGGGTTTAAATCGACGCCGGGTCCTCACAGCCTTTGATTCTTACGTCACCGTAAGGTTTCAATCGCAATCATACCTTGCTTCGTGCTACAATTGTCGATTCGTTTTAATCCGTAAACCGTTCATTTTTTGGAGTTTTTCATGGCGATCGAGCGCACCCTGTCGATTATCAAGCCGGACGCAGTGGCAAAGAACGTTATCGGCCAGATCTACAGCCGTTTCGAGAACGCAGGTCTCAAGATCATTGCGTCGCGCATGGTTCATCTGTCGCGCGCCGACGCGGAAAAGTTCTACGCCGTGCACGCCGCACGTCCGTTCTTCAAGGACCTCGTGGAATTCATGGTGTCCGGCCCGGTCGTGATCCAGGTGCTCGAAGGCGAGAACGCCATCATCAAGAACCGCGACCTGATGGGCGCGACCGATCCGAAGAAGGCTGACAAGGGCACGATTCGCGCCGACTTCGCCGACAGCATCGACGCGAACGCCGTGCACGGTTCGGACGCTGTCGAAACGGCACGCCAGGAAATTGCGTTCTTCTTCCCGGAAGTGAACGTCTACTCGCGTTAATCGCAGCGTTCGTCGCCGCGGCGGCCTGAGCCCCGCGGCATCGCGCCTCGACGCAACACAAGTTTGAAAAGCAGGAACTGGCGCGAACGGTCCCGGAGCGGCTTTAAACGAATCCCGCCCGGGCTTCGCAATCTGAAATGGCAGAACTCGACATGACGAGCAGCAGTACCGTCAACCTTCTTGATCTCGACGCCGCCGGGCTCGTCGCGTATTGCGGCAGCCTGGGCGAGAAGCCGTTTCGCGCCAAGCAATTGCAGCGATGGATCCACCAGTTCGGTGCCGACGATTTCGACGGCATGACGGATCTCGCGAAATCGCTGCGCGAAAAACTCAAGGGCCGCGCCAACATGGCGATGCCCGACATCATCAGCGACCACGTTTCCTCCGACGGCACCCGCAAGTGGCTGATCGACGTCGGCAACGGCAACGCGGTCGAGACCGTGTTCATCCCGGAAGAAACGCGCGGCACGCTGTGCGTGTCGTCGCAGGCCGGGTGCGCGGTCAACTGCCGGTTCTGCTCGACCGGCAAGCAAGGCTTTTCACGCAACCTGACGACGGCCGAGATCATCGGTCAGTTGCGCATGGCGGAATTCGCGCTGCGCCGCTCGCTCGGGCGCGAAGTCGGCGGTCCGGGCAAGGGCGAGCGCGTCGTGACGAACGTCGTGATGATGGGCATGGGCGAACCCATGCTCAATTACGACGCCGTCGTGCGGGCCATGCGCCTGATGCTCGACGACAACGCCTACGGCCTGTCGCGCCGGCGCGTGACGCTGTCCACGTCCGGTGTCGTGCCGATGATGGACCGGCTCGCGGCGGATCTGCCGGTGGCGCTCGCGGTGTCGCTGCACGCGCCGAACGATCCGCTGCGCGACATGCTGGTGCCGCTCAACAAGAAGTACCCGCTGCGCGAACTGATGGCCGCGTGCCAGCGCTATCTGAAGGTGGCGCCGCGCGATTTCATCACCTTCGAATACTGCATGCTCGACGGCGTGAACGACACCGAGGCGCATGCCCGTGAACTGCTCGCCGTGACGCGCGACGTGCCGTGCAAGTTCAACCTCATCCCGTTCAATCCGTTCCCGGAGTCCGGTTTGACGCGCTCGAAAAACGAGCAGATCAAGCGCTTCGCTCAGGTGCTGATCGACGCCGGCGTCGTGACCACGGTGCGCAAGACGCGCGGCGACGACATCGACGCGGCATGCGGCCAGCTCGCGGGCGCCGTGCAGGACCGTACGCGCCTCGCGGAGCGTATGAGCCGGGCGGGGAACAAGGTGATCGAGGTGCGAGCAGTCTGACGGCGGTCGAAAGTCGCGACGAAAAGCGACACAGCGCCCCTTAAGGGGTCCCCGAAGCCGAACATTTTGTTATAAAGCGGTCTGCAATGGCGCCGTAGTTGTATCGTGCAGATGTTTTTTCGGACCTGAACGTCCGACCTGAACGGTACGGCAGCGCTATATAAAAGAATCGATGCGAGGAATTTGGCATGAGTGAGCCGCAACACCCGACGCCTTTCGGCAGTCACACCGGTGACCGGTCCGGCAGTCAGCTCGACGGACAGCCCGGTGCGGAAGGGGCGGCATCGAATGCGGGCCAGGCGGGGAACCTGGACTCGATTCAGGCGGTCGGCGCGCGTCTCGCGCAGCTCCGGCAGGCGAAAGCATGGTCGATCGACGACGTTTCCGCGCGGCTCAAGGTGTCGCCGCCGAAGCTGCTCGCGCTCGAAGCGGGCGACATCAGTCACTTGCCCGATCGCACGTTCGCGGCGGGCATCGTGCGCAGCTACGCGAAGATTCTCGGCGCAGATCCCGCGCCGTTCACGCGGGCATTCCGGCGCGAAGGCGACGATATCGCGCAGAATCTGAAGGTGCCGGCGTCGGCGGGCGCGGGTCTGCCGCGCGGCCGGGTATCGGTGCCGCTCGGCAATTCGTCGGGTCGCCGGCGCTCGTGGATGTGGGGTGTCCTCGCGATCATCGTCGTGCTCGCGGCGCTCGTGATGTGGCACACCGGCGGCGATTCGAGCAACTGGCTCGCGCGTCTGAAGGCGAGCACAGGCGTGGGCGTCACCTCGGCGCCGGAACCGGCTGAGACGGTCGCGGCTTCGTCCGTGGCCACGCCTGACGAAGCGGCGGCGGCGAACACCGGCGAAGCATCGCTGCCCGAAGTGGCGGCCGCGCCCGGCGAACAGCCGATGCCGCGTCCGCTCGGCACGAACGCGCTGCCGGCTTCGGCTTCGACGCTCTCCGCGGTGCAGGGCGCGACCGGCGCAACGGGCGCAACGGGCTCTGCAGCGCCGGCATCCGCGGCGAAGGCGGCATCGGTCGCCGCAGCAGCGGCGGCGCCGGTGGTCGCGGGAAGCGGCTCGGGCGCGGTCGAACTGAAAGTGAAGGAAGATAGCTGGTTCAGCGTGCGCGGCAAGGACGGCAAGGAGTTGTACTCCGGGCTCGTGCGCGCCGGCAACACGCAGCGCGTGGAAGGCGAGGCGCCGTTCAAGGTGACCGTCGGTAACGTGAAAGGCGTCGAGTCACTGTCCGTCGATGACGAACCGGTCGATGCCAAGCGCTATTCCTCCGCACGCGGCAACGTTGCGCGTCTCTCGCTGCCGTGAAGGCGCGTGATCGACCCGATTTGGAGCGCGACGAACGATTCAGGGGCGTCACGGTGAATGCCGTGACGCCCGTTTGAGGTTTTAACCACGCAACTCGCCGCTTGACGGCCCTCAGGTTGCCAAAGGGTTTTTCGATGCAATCCGAAGCTCAATCCCTGATCAGCAGCAAGATTTGTTCGACCGAACCGGTCTTCGGCGGTCCGTTGCCGCGCCGCGCGTCGCATGCAGTGGACGTGCGCTGGGGCGGTCAGCTCGTGACGATCGGCGGCGACGCGCCCGTGCGCGTGCAGTCGATGACCAACACCGACACCGCCGACGCCATCGGCACCGCCATCCAGATCAAGGAACTGGCGCAGGCCGGGTCGGAACTCGTGCGCATCACGGTGAACACGCCGGAAGCGGCGGCCGAAGTGCCGCACATCCGCGATCAGCTCGATCGCATGGGCGTGACCGTGCCGCTCGTCGGCGACTTCCATTACAACGGTCACCTGCTGCTGCGCGACCATCCGGCCTGCGCGGAAGCGCTGTCGAAATACCGCATCAACCCGGGCAATGTCGGGCAGGGCGCGAAGCGCGACACGCAGTTCGCGCAGATGATCGAAGCCGCCATCAAGTACGACAAGCCGGTGCGTATCGGCGTGAACTGGGGCAGTCTCGACCAGGATCTGCTCGCGCGCATGATGGACGAAAACGCCGCGCGCTCGTCGCCGTGGGAACTGCAGAGCGTGATGTACGAGGCGCTGATCCAGTCGGCGATCGGCTCGGCGGAACGCGCCGTCGAACTGGGGCTCGGCCGCGACAAGATCATTCTGTCGTGCAAGGTGAGCGGCGTGCAGGATCTGGTCGCCGTGTATCGCGAACTCGCGAAGCGTTGCAGCTTCGCGCTGCATCTCGGCCTGACCGAAGCCGGCATGGGCTCGAAGGGCATCGTGGCGTCCACGGCGGCGCTTTCCCTGTTGCTGCAGGAAGGCATCGGCGACACGATCCGCATCTCGCTCACACCCGAGCCGGGCGGCGCGCGCACGGGCGAAGTGGTCGTCGGCCAGGAAATCCTCCAGACGATGGGCCTGCGCTCCTTCACGCCGATGGTCATCGCGTGTCCCGGCTGCGGCCGCACGACGAGCACGCTGTTCCAGGAACTCGCGTCGCAGATCCAGTCGTATCTGCGCAACTCGATGCCGGTCTGGCGCGACCAGTATCCCGGCGTCGAGAAGATGCACGTCGCGGTCATGGGCTGCATCGTCAACGGGCCGGGCGAATCGAAGCACGCGAACATCGGCATCAGCCTGCCGGGCTCGGGCGAGAATCCGGCGGCGCCCGTGTTCATCGACGGCGTCAAGGTGAAGACGCTGCGCGGCGAGCGCATCGCCGAGGAATTCCAGCAAATCGTCAGCGACTATGTCGAGCGCTCCTACGGGAAGCGCGCTGAGACCTCTACCGCAACACTCTGAACACAGATGACTGAACAGAAGAAACGGCTCGAAAAACTGAGCGGCGTGAAGGGCATGAACGACATCCTCCCGCAGGATGCCGCGTTGTGGGAGTTCTTCGAAACCACCGTCAAGTCGATGCTGCGCGCATACGGCTATCAGAACATCCGCACGCCGATCGTCGAGCACACGCAGTTGTTCACGCGCGGTATCGGCGAAGTGACCGATATCGTCGAAAAAGAGATGTACAGCTTCACGGATGCGCTGAACGGCGAGCATCTGACGATGCGACCCGAAAACACCGCGGCCGTCGTGCGCGCGACGATCGAGCACAACCTCCTGTACGACGGCCCGAAACGCCTGTGGTACGTCGGCCCGATGTTCCGCCACGAGCGTCCGCAGCGCGGGCGTTATCGCCAGTTTCATCAGGTGGGCGTCGAGGCGCTCGGTTTCGCCGGCCCGGACACGGACGCGGAAATCATCATGATGTGCCAGCGCCTGTGGGACGATCTCGGGCTGACCGGCATTCGCCTCGAACTGAATTCGCTCGGCCAGGCCGAAGAGCGCGCGGCGCATCGCGAGGAACTGATCGCGTATCTGGAGAAGCACACCGACGCGCTCGACGAGGAAGCCAAGCGCCGCCTCTATACGAACCCGCTGCGCGTGCTCGACACGAAGAATCCGGCGATGCAGGAGATCGCGCAGAACGCGCCGAAGCTGGTCGACTTTCTGGGCGACGCGTCGCGCAAGCATTTCGAAGGCGTGCAGCGTCTGCTCAAGGCGAACAACATCCCGTTCAAGATCAATCCGCGTCTCGTGCGCGGCCTCGATTATTACAATCTGACCGTCTTCGAATGGGTGACCGACAAGCTCGGCGCGCAAGGCACGGTCGCGGGCGGCGGGCGCTACGATCCGCTCATCGAGCAACTCGGCGGCAAGCCGACGGCCGCGTGCGGCTGGGCGATGGGCGTCGAACGCATTCTCGAACTGCTGAAGGAAGAGCAGCTCGTGCCCGAGGCCGAAGGCACTGACGTATACGTCGTCCATCAGGGCGAAGCCGCGGCGGAACAGGCTTTCATCGTGGCGGAGCGTCTGCGCGACACGGGTCTCGACGTCATTCTGCATTGCAGCCCGGACGGCGCAGCGTCGAGCTTCAAATCGCAGATGAAAAAGGCCGATGCGAGCGGCGCGGCTTTCGCCGTGGTGCTCGGCGAGGACGAACTCGCGCAGGGCATGATCGGCGTCAAGCCGTTGCGTCGTTCGGGCGGTGAAACGTCCGATGCGCAAAAGAACGAGCAAGTGAACGTTCGGGCGGAAGACTTGACCGAATACCTAATCAATGCGATGGTTGCAACCGCCGATGACGACGCTGCCTAAGTTTTAGGCACTTCGACTGCGCGCATCGGCCGGATCGGACGATCCGGCATCGCGCGCGGTGCTCGTTGAGGGGTAATGAAACGCAGGAAGGATCAGCTGGACGATGAGCTATCACGACGAACAAGAATCGATTGAAAGCGTAAAGGCCTGGTGGGCCAAATGGGGTAACAGCACGACGTGGATCGTGCTCGTGGCGCTCGTCGTCGCGGCCGGCTACAACGGCTGGAACTTCTGGCAACGTCGTCAGGCCGCGGAAGCGTCCGTGCTCTACGACCACCTTCAGCAGGCGGTGAACGGCAACGATCAGGCGCTGCTCGCGCGCGTGACCACTGACATGGAAGACAAGTTCGGCGGCACGGCCTACGCCCAGATGGGCGCGCTCGCGGCGGCCAAGTCGTTCTACGCGGCGGGCAACGCGGCGGGGGCCAAGGCGCAGCTGCAATGGGTGGTCGATCACGCGAAGGACGACGAGTACAAGCAGATTGCCAAGCTGCGCCTGGCGCTCGTGCTGCTCGACGAGAAGAACTACGACGCGGGCCTGAAGCTGCTCGCGGATGCGCCGCTCGACGCGTTCAAGGGTGTCATCGCCGATCGCCGTGGCGACCTGCTCGCCGCGCAAGGCAAGCGCGACGATGCGCGCGCGTCCTACAAGGTGGCGCTCGAAACGCTGCCGGCCAACGACACGTCGGCGCGTCAGCTGATCCAGTTCAAGCTCGATGCGCTGGGCGGCTGATCTCCATCGTCTTGTCGACTCAGCCTTAGCCCAGTCGAGCCGCGCGCCGAAACGTCGCGTCGATGCGACGCGGCCCGCGCACCGATCAACCGAATCCAATCATTCACATTGCGTCCACCGATGACTCTTTTGAAACGCTACGCCGTGCCGCTCGCCTGCGCGATGACCGTCTTGTTGGCCGCTTGTTCGTCGACTAAGGATGAACGCCGGGAGCCCGTGCCGCTCGTGGACTTCAAGCCGGTGCTGAGCGTCAACCAGGCCTGGAAGGCGAGCGTCGGCAAGGCCGGCCGCTATCTGTTCTCGCCGGTGGCGGTGGGCGACTACGTCTTCGCTGCGGGAGCGAACGGCTCCGTCGCGAAGATCGACGCGAAGACCGGTCAGGACGTCTGGCGCGTGAAGCTCAAGGACGATCTGTCGGCGGGTGTCGGCAGCGACGGCAATCTCACGGCCGTGGGCGGACTGAAAGGCCAGGTCGACGTGCTCGGACCCGACGGCAAGCTGCTGTGGACGGCCACGGCGCCGGGCGAAATCGTGTCGCCGCCGCTCGTCGGCAACGATCTCGTGATCGTGCGCACGATCGACGGCAAGGTCATTGCGTTCAACGCGCAGACCGGCGAGCAAAAGTGGGTGTTCCAGTTGCGCGCGGTGCCGCTGAATCTGCGCGTCGCCGCCGGCATGACCTTCGCCGGCAATCAGGCGGTGCTCGCGGGCTTCCCCGGCGGCACCTTCGCCGCGATCAACCTGCAGACAGGCGACGCCTACTGGCAGGCGCCGGTCTCGTACCCGAAGGGCGTGACCGAAGTGGAGCGCATCAACGACGTGACCGGCGCGCCGGGTCTCGTCGGCGCGCAGACCTGCGCGGTGACGTTCCAGGGCCGCATCGGCTGCTTCGATGCCAACTCGGGCCAGCCGGTCTGGGAGAAGAATTTTTCGAGCGACAGCGGTCTTGCGCAGAGCGAGCAACTGGTTGCGGCGGGCGACGACTGGTCGGTCGTCAACGCATTCCGCGCATCGGACGGCTCGCCGTTGTGGAAGTCGGACATCCTGAAAAATCGCAGCGTGAGCGTTCCTTACATCCTCGGCCGCGCGGTCGTGGTGGGCGACTACAAGGGCTTCGTGCATTTCCTCAACACGGAAAACGGCGAGATTATCGGGCGCACGCCGACGGACGGCAGCCCGATCACCGCGGCGCCCGTGCTGGCGGGCGAGACGCTCGTCGTGCAGACGCGCGACGGCGACGTCTACGGTTTCCGTCCGAGCAACTGAAGTCGACATCGGCCGCGAGCGGACTTTCATGTCGCTCGCGGTCAGGAAACACCAGGCGCGCCGACCGTCCGACGACGCGCCAGGCTCGCCCCGCCGAGCCGCAATAGAAAGAAGCGGTGCGCCTCGCGCGCCGCGACCGAACCCGCATGCAATAACCGGGTGACAGCCGGGCCGCAAGAACGAAGCGCGCGCGAAAGCGCCGCGCGACAAACGGCCTCAGAAGAGGTCCAACCGGCAAACGAACGCCCGGTATCGGCTTCGTCGACGCGCCTCGCGTGCGGCGAGCCGAATCCATGCTAATTTTCGACAAGCGCAGCCACTGCGCGGCGTCGCGGAACGCAAGTAGCGGAACGCAACGAAAGCGCTGAACCGCGCGTACCGCGTCCGCCTTGCGTTCAACCTTGAACAACATCAGATGAAACCCGTGATTGCCCTCGTCGGGCGCCCCAATGTGGGGAAATCGACCCTTTTCAACCGGCTGACGCGCTCGCGCGATGCACTCGTCGCCGATCTGCCCGGTCTCACCCGCGACCGCCACTACGGCGAAGGCCGCGTGGGCGGCGAGCGCCCGTACCTGGTGGTGGACACCGGCGGCTTCGAACCGGTCGCGAAGGACGGCATCCTGCACGAGATGGCGCGCCAGACGCGGCAGGCCGTCGAGGAAGCCGATATCGTCGTGTTCATCGTCGACGGACGAAACGGCCTCGCGCCGCAGGACAAGTCGATCGCCGACTATCTGCGCAAGACCGGCCGGCCGCTCTTTCTCGTCGTGAACAAGGCCGAGGGCATGAAGTACTCGGCGGTGGCGGCGGACTTCTATGAACTCGGCCTGGGCGACCCGCGCGCGATCTCGGCCGCGCACGGCGACGGCGTCGTCGAGATGATCAACGACGCGCTCGACATCGCCTACGCCGATCAGCCGGAAGAAAGCGAAGAGGAAAAGGCGAAGCACGGCGTGAAGATCGCGATCGTCGGTCGTCCGAACGTCGGCAAGTCGACGCTCGTGAACACGCTGATCGGCGAGGAGCGCGTGATCGCGTTCGACATGCCCGGCACGACGCGCGATTCGATCTACGTTGATTTCGAGCGACAAGGCCGCAAATACACGTTGATCGACACGGCGGGCCTGCGCCGCCGCGGCAAGGTGTTCGAGGCGATCGAGAAGTTTTCCGTGGTGAAGACGCTGCAGTCGATCGCGGACGCGAACGTCGTGATCCTGCTGCTCGACGCGCAGCAGGACATCTCGGAGCAGGACGCGCATATCGCGGGTTTCGTGGTGGAGCAGGGCCGCGCGCTCGTGGTCGGCGTGAACAAGTGGGACGGACTCGATTCGCATGTGCGCGAGCGCACCAAGGCCGACCTCACGCGCAAGCTCAAGTTTTTGGACTTTGCTAAATTCCACTACGTCTCTGCGCTGGAGAAGACGGGCATCGGACCGTTGATGAAATCGGTCGACGAAGCCTACGCCGCTGCCATGGCCAAGCTTCCGACGCCGAAGCTCACGCGCGCGCTCATCGAAGCGGTGGAATTTCAGCAGCCGCGCCGTCGCGGCCCGGTGCGTCCGAAGCTGCGTTATGCGCACCAGGGCGGGCAGAATCCGCCGATCATCGTCGTGCACGGCAATGCGCTCGACGCGGTCACGGATACCTATAAACGTTATCTGGAAGGGCGTTTTCGCGAAACTTTCGGGCTTGTCGGAACTCCACTTCGCATCGAGTTCCGATCGAGTCAAAATCCTTATGCGGACAAGGGATGAGCATCGCGTGAAAGCCGGCTTTCCGGTGCCGCGGATCCATTGCGGGTCGACTGTTTACCCATTTGGACGACCGGGTACCGAAAACGTAAAACAGCGAAAATCAGCTATAGTGTAGCGATTGTGGGCGGATCTCTTTTTCTTCGTCCACAATACTTCCAACCTGCAAAAAAACACGGAGTTTGCTATGAGCAACAAAGGGCAATTGTTACAAGACCCGTTTTTGAACGCACTGCGTAAAGAGCACGTGCCGGTGTCGATCTATTTGGTCAACGGCATCAAGCTTCAAGGGAACATCGAATCTTTCGACCAGTACGTCGTGTTGCTCCGAAATACGGTCACCCAGATGGTCTATAAGCACGCCATTTCGACGGTCGTGCCGGCCCGTCCGGTGAATTTCCACCCGGACGCTGAATCGTCCTAAACCTCGTCGCGACCGGCGCGCTGTTGCCACTCCTAATGCGAACATTAAGCAACTCGCCGGTCGCTTCAAAAAATTAAGCACATCAATTTGATCAACGCAGCGCTCGTCGGCATCGACTTCGGCAAGATCGATTTCGAAGCCAGTCTGGAAGAACTCAGCCTGCTCGCACAAAGTGCGGGCGCCCATCCCGCCGTGACGCTCACCGGCCGCCGCTCGAGTCCCGATGCCAAGATGTTCATCGGCAGCGGCAAGGTCGAGGAACTGCGCCTGCAGTGCGAAGCGAACGACGTCGAACTCGTCATCTTCAATCATGCGCTCGCGCCCGCGCAGCAGCGCAATCTCGAGGTCGCGCTGAATCGCCGCGTGGTCGACCGCACGAGCCTCATTCTCGACATCTTCGCGCAGCGCGCCCGCAGCCACGAAGGCAAGCTGCAGGTCGAACTCGCGCAACTGCAATATCTGTCGACGCGCCTGATTCGCGCGTGGACCCACCTCGAACGCCAGAAGGGCGGTATCGGCTTGCGCGGTCCGGGCGAGACGCAGCTCGAAACCGACCGCCGGCTGATCGGCGAGCGCATCAAGGCGCTCAAGACGCGGCTCGAGAAGCTGCGGCGTCAGCATGGCACGCAGCGTCGTCAGCGCGTGCGCAACCGGACCATGTCGGTGTCGCTCGTCGGTTATACGAACGCGGGCAAGTCCACGCTCTTCAATGCGCTCACGAAGGCGCAGGCGTATGCCGCTGACCAGCTCTTCGCGACGCTCGACACCACTTCGCGCCGCGTGTTCCTCGGTGAGGAAGCGGGGCATGTGGTCGTGTCGGACACGGTCGGCTTCATCCGCGAATTGCCACACCAACTGGTCGCCGCGTTCCGCGCGACGCTCGAAGAAACCATTCACGCCGACTTGCTGCTGCACGTGGTCGATGCATCGAGCGCGGTGCGCCTCGATCAGATCGATCAGGTCAACGAGGTGTTGCGCGGCATCGGCGCGGACTCGATCCGCCAGATTCTCGTCTTCAACAAGATCGACGCGGTGCCTGAACTCGCGGCCCGCGGCGAGGCGGTTGAAAGGGACGAGTATGGTAATATTTCGCGCGTCTTTCTGAGTGCACGCACGGGTCAGGGGCTCGATGCGCTGCGCGCTGCCATCGCCGAAATCGCCGCGGCGGAATCCGAACAAACCGATGCGGGCCTACCCAGCGTGCTCGCCGAATTCGGGGAGCCGCACGAGGCGTCCGAAGCAACGCAATCCACGCAGTCCGGGTCAAACGCCATACACGACACGAACGCGCAGTCCGGAGACCAGCGGCCTGCCGTCAAACGTGACGATCACGAGGTTCCCGAGCACGGACACTGATCTGCTCCGGAACGACCTCCACCCGGCATCGACCCGGCTGTCTAATGGTGAATCACCGAGTGAACGACTACAACGAGCGGTCCAACCGGCAACGCGAACATGCCGTCTATTCGATCAACGATCCGCGCTGGGGGCGGGGCGACGGCAATGGCGTGAAGAACGACACGAAGCGCCCGCAAGACGGCAAGCGTCCGAACGGCAAGGATGACGGTCCGCCCGATCTCGACGAAATGTGGCGCGAGTTCAATCGCCGCATCGCCGGCATGTTCGGCCGCAAGCCCGGCAACGGCGCGCCGCGCGACAACAATGGCCGCGGCACCAAAATCGGCCTGGGCATCATCATCGGTGTGCTGATCGCCATTTATCTCGGCAGCGGCGTGTTCGTCGTGCAGGACGGTCACGTCGGCGTCGTCTCGCAGTTCGGGCAGTATCGTCAGACGGTCGCGCAGGGCATTCACTGGCGCCTGCCGTATCCGTTCCAGTCGAACGACATCGTCGATACCTCGCAGATCCGCTCGGTCGAAGTGGGGCGCGGCACCGCGCTCTCGCAAGGCAACGTGCGCGATGCGTCGCTGCTGACGAAAGACGCGGACATCGTCGACGTGCGCTTCGCCGTGCAATACCAGATCAAGTCGCCGACCGACTTCCTGTTCCGCAATCTCGATCCCGACCAGAGCGTCATGCAGGCCGCGCAGGCCGCGGTCCGCGAGATCGCGGGCGGCCTCACGACGGACGACATGCTCTACAAGAATCGCGAGACGCTGCGCGCGCGCCTGGCCGAATCGATTCAGCGCTCGCTCGACACGTACCGCACCGGCCTGCAGGTGACGGGCGTCGCGGTGCAGAGCGTGCAGGTGCCGCAGCAGGTGCAGTCGGCGTTCGAAGAAGCGGCACGCGTGCGTCAGGACAACGAGCGCGCGCGCGACACCGCGCAGGCCTATGCCGATCAGCTCCTGCCGCGCGCCAAGGCCGACGCCGCCAAGATGATCGACGAAGCCACCTCCTACAGCAACCGCGAAGTCACGCGGGCACAGGGCGACGCCGAGCGCTTCAAGCAGGTGTACGCCGAATACTCGAAGGCTCCGGCGGTCATTCGTCAACGCATGTACCTGGACACGATGCAACAGATCTATTCGCGTACCACGAAGGTTTTCGTGGACAGCAAGACCGGTAGCAACGTCGTGTATCTGCCGCTCGACAAGCTCGTCGAAGCGAATCGCCAGCAGGCGAAGGATGCAGCCGAAGGCGCCGGCAGCGCGCCGGCATCCGCCGCGCCGTCCGAGGCGCGGGCGCAGAGCCCGGCGAGCGCCTCGGCGCCGGTCGCGGCCGCGCCCGCCACGCCGGCGAGCGCAGCCAGTGGCGCAAGCGGCGCGAGCGGTGCGAATGCCGGCGGCGATCCGCTGCGCTCGCGCGACGCGTTCCGTTCCCGCAGCCGGTCGGAAGACCTGCAATAAGGAGCGCGAACATGAATCGAATCATTGCGCTCGTCGTCGCCGTCGTCATCGTGCTGTTCATCGGTTCGTCGATGATCTTCACTGTCGACGAAAGACATGCCGCCATCGTCGCCGCACATGGCGAAGGCAATCCGCGCGTCGCCGGGCCGGGCCTGCACTTCAAGCTGCCGCCGCCGTTCCAGACGCTCACGCTCGTCGACACGCGCACGCTTACCATCGACGAAGCCGGCGCCGACCGTTTCGCGACCAGCGACAAGAACGAGCTGCTGGTGAACACGGTGATCAAGTATCGTGTCGCCGATCCGCTCAAGCTCTTCGAAAGCAACGAGAAGAACACGCAGACGGCCGAGGAACGCATCATCGCGCTGGCGCGCACGTCGCTCGCCAGCGGTTTCGCGAAGCGCTCGCTCGCCGAGGCGCTCGGCAGCCAGCAGGCGCTCGCGAGCGAGGCGCAGAAGAGCGTGGAAGGCGCGGCCGCCGCGTTCGGCGTGCAACTCGTCGATCTGCAGATGACGCGCATCGACTTTCCGTCGGCGGTGGCCGATTCGGTCTACAAGCGCATGATCGCGGCGCGCCAGCAGGCGGCGTCGAACGAACGCGCGAAAGGCACGGCGGAAGCGGACAAGATCAAGGCGGACGCTGAGCGCGAGCAGCAGCAGGTTCTCGCCGACGCGTACAGCCAGGCGCAGACCATCAAGGGCGAAGGAGACAGCAAGGCGGCGGCCATAGCTGCCGACGCGTACGGACGCGATCCGCAGTTCTACCAGTTCTATCAGAGCCTCGAAGCGTATAAGAAGACGTTCAAGCCGGGCGACGTGATCGTCGTCGACCCGAGCAGCGATTTCTTCCGCTTCATGAAGAGTCCGAATGGCGGCGTGCCGGATACCTCGGCTGCCGTTCCGGCGAAGCGCTGATCCCGCCCGCGCGGCGCGCCGGACATCCGGTCGCGCCGCTCTTGATTTCTCCTGGACATGGCCGAGACGTTACTGCTCGCTCTTGCGTTGATGCTGATCATCGAAGGCATGTTTCCCTTCGTGTTTCCGACCGCGTGGCGCGATACCTTTCGCCGCATCGCGGAGCGGCCGATCCACCACATTCGCATCGGCGGACTGATCGCGATGGTGCTCGGCCTGATCCTGCTTCTGGTCGCGACATAGCCGTGTTCGTCCGGCGCCGCAGCGCCTTTTCGCCTATCTTGTCCTTATTCTTTCGTCCCTGACCGCTGAAGTCCGCGAGCGCCGCGCGAAGCTGCGCCAGGTCTCGCGTCCCGTAGGAAACGTATCGATGTCCACCTGGTTACTTCCCGAGAATATCGCCGACGTTCTGCCGTCGGAAGCCCGCAAGATCGAAGAGCTGCGCCGCCGCCTGCTCGACCGTTTCCGTTCGTACGGTTACGAGCTCGTGATGCCGCCGATGCTCGAATATCTCGAATCGCTGCTGACGAGCGGCGGCAACGACCTCGACCTGCGCACCTTCAAGCTCGTCGATCAATTGTCGGGCCGCACGCTCGGCCTGCGCGCGGACATCACGCCGCAGGTGTCGCGCATCGACGCGCATCTGCTGAACCGCCAGGGCGTGACGCGGCTGTGCTACGCGGGCGTCGTGCTGCACACGCGTCCGCGCGGCTTGCACGCGACGCGCGAGCAGATTCAGATCGGCGCAGAAATCTACGGGCATGCAGGCCTCGAGGCCGATCTCGAAATCCAGCAACTGATGCTCGATTCGCTGCATCTGGCCGGACTGCGGAAAGTGCGTCTCGATCTGTGCCACGCGGGCGTGCTCGCGGCGCTGCTTGAGCTCGAACCGGCCGCGGCGTCGCTCGGCGAAGCGCTCTACGACGCCCTTGCGAGCAAGGACGTGCCGCGCCTGAACGAACTCACCGCGCATCTCGGTCAGGTGCCGCGCGAGGCGCTGCGCGCGTTGCCGTCGCTGTACGGCGATGCATCGGTGCTGCAGATCGCGCGCGGCCGTCTGCCGAATCTGCCGGTGATCGCCCGCGCGCTCGACGATCTCGCGTTCCTCGCGGGCCAGGTCGAAGGCGCCGAGCTGATGATCGATCTCGCGGATTTGCGCGGCTACGCCTATCACAGCGGCGTGATGTTCTCGGCGTATGTAGACGGCGTGCCGAATGCCGTCGCGCGCGGCGGCCGTTACGACGACGTCGGTCTTGCGTACGGTCGTGCGCGGCCCGCGACGGGCTTTTCGCTCGATCTGCGCGAAGTGGCGCGCATTTCTCCCGTCGATGCCCGCGGCAGCGCGATCCTCGCGCCGTGGAAGCACGACGAACCGCTGCGCGCCGCGATCCTCGCGCTGCGCGACGCGGGCGAAGTCGTCATTCAGGCGCTGCCGGGCCACGACCACGATCTGGACGAATTCGCGTTCGACCGCGTGCTCGTCGAGCGCGACGGAAAGTGGACGGTCGAGCCCCGCGCCTGAGCCCCGGCACATACAGACGCTTGATCGGCAAGGCTTTTTATTAGCCGATTCCAATCGCGCGAACGTGACGGAAACGCGAAACGCGTCCCGAAAAACTCGGAACCTTTCGCGAACATAGGTAAAATACGTTTTTAACCAGCTAACGAATCAACATGTCTGCCAGTGCAGTGAATGTGAACCCGGGGCGCAACGTCGTCGTGGTGGGCACCCAGTGGGGTGATGAGGGCAAAGGCAAGATCGTCGACTGGCTGACGGACCACGCCCAGGGCGTCGTGCGTTTCCAGGGCGGTCACAACGCCGGCCACACGCTCATCATCGGCGGCAAGAAAACCATTCTGCGCCTCATTCCGTCGGGCATCATGCGCGCGGGCACGGCCTGTTACATCGGCAATGGCGTCGTATTGTCGCCGGAAGCGCTGTTCAAGGAAATCGACGAACTCGAAGCCGCAGGCATCGACGTCCAGAAGCGTCTGTTCATTTCCGAAGCCGCCACGCTCGTCCTCCCGTATCACGTGGCCATCGACCAGGCGCGCGAAGCCAAGCGCGGCGCAGGCAAGATCGGCACGACCGGCCGCGGCATCGGCCCGGCGTACGAAGACAAGGTGGCGCGCCGCGGGCTGCGCGTGCAGGATCTCTTCGATCGTCCGGTGTTCGAGGAACGTCTGCGCGAAACGCTCGAATTCCATAATTTCGTGCTGACGCAGTATCTCGGCGCGAAGGCCGTCGACTATCAGGAAACGCTCGACACGATGCTCGGCTACGCCGACCGTCTCGCGCCGATGGTCACCGACGTCTCCCGCCGTCTCTACGATGAAAACCACGCCGGCCGCAATCTGCTGTTCGAAGGTGCGCAGGGCACGCTGCTCGATATCGATCACGGTACCTATCCGTATGTCACGTCGAGCAACTGCGTCGCGGGCGCCGCGACCTCGGGCGCGGGCATCGGGCCGCAGCGTCTGAACTACATCCTCGGCATCACCAAGGCGTATTGCACGCGTGTCGGCTCGGGTCCGTTCCCGAGCGAGCTGTACGACGCCGACAACGCCCAGCGCCAGGATCAGGTCGGCCTGAACCTCGCGACCGTCGGCAAGGAATTCGGCTCGGTCACCGGCCGGCCGCGCCGCACCGGCTGGCTCGACGCCGCCGCGCTGCGCCGCTCGATCCAGATCAACGGCATCTCGGGCCTGTGCATCACGAAGCTCGATGTGCTCGACGGCCTCGACGAAGTGAAACTGTGCGTCGGCTACAAGCTCGACGGCAAGATGGTCGATATCCTGCCGCGCGGCGCATCGGAAGTGGCGCGTTGCGAGCCGGTGTACGAGACCTTCGGCGGCTGGAAGGAAAGCACCATCGGCATCACGCAATGGGACGGCCTGCCCGAAAGCGCGCGCGCCTATCTGACGCGCGTGCAGGAAGTGGCGGGCGTGCCGATCGACATGGTGTCGACCGGTCCGGACCGCGACGAAACCATCCTGCTGCGCCATCCGTTCAAGGTCTGAGCCTGATCTAGCGCTTTGACCTGAACCGGACGCTGTAAAGAATGTGGCCGCCTCCTGCGGCCACATTTCGTATATAACCTAAGCATTTGAAAGAGCCTCACCATGATCGCGATGACGGATCCGCGCAACGACGACAAGAACCTCTGGGTCGGCTGGGATGAATACCACCGGCTGATCGAACTCCTCGCGCTGAAGGTGCACGAATCGGGCTGGAAGTTCGACAAGATCCTGTGTCTCGCGCGCGGCGGGCTGCGCGTGGGCGATCAGCTGTCGCGCATCTACGACCTGCCGCTCGCCATTCTCGCAACGAGTTCGTACCGCGAAGCCGCGGGCACGGAGCAGGGCGAGCTCGATATCGCGCAATACATCACGATGACGCGCGGCGATTTGTCCGGCAACGTGCTGCTGGTCGACGATCTCGTCGACTCGGGCGTGACGCTCGCGCGCGTGCAGGAGCATCTGAAGGAGCGTTATCCGGGAATCACGGCGGTGCGCTCCGCGGTGCTCTGGTACAAGGCGTGCTCCAAGGTGAAGCCCGACTATCACGTTCAGCATCTTGAAACGAATCCTTGGATTCATCAGCCGTTCGAGGAATGGGACACGGTGCGTCCGCACAACCTCGGCGCCTGGATCAAGCGAGGCACGCAAAACGCCCGCGGATGACGCGCGCCGCCTGAGCGCGTCGCACGGCACACGCCGTTCGCCCGGCACCTCGCCGGGTGTAACGGCGTTTTGTTTTTACGGCCGGATAGCCGCGTGAGCGAGCAGCGTCGCGCACACCCGCCGACGCGTGCCGGGCACGATGCTAAACTCCCATTCGGGTCTCTCGTGGCATTCGAGCAACAAGCGAGAAGGCGACCCGGCGTGAGACGTTAGATAGAATGGCGTTCGGTTTTTTTCCGCCCTGGACGGATATTTCGCTTTTATGACTAACTCGACTCACGCGCACGAGCATAAACAGCCCATGCATTCGCTTGCGCTCGCAGCCATCGGCGTCGTTTTCGGCGACATCGGCACGAGTCCACTCTATTCGTTGAAGGAAGCCTTTAGCCCGTCGCACGGCATCGGCCTTTCGGAAGCGTCGATTCTCGGCGTCATTTCCCTGCTGTTCTGGGCGATCGTCATGGTGGTCGCCGTCAAATACGTGCTGTTCGTCATGCGCGCCGACAACAACGGCGAAGGCGGCGTGTTCGCCATGACCACGCTCGCGCTGCGCAGCGTGAGGGAGTCGGGCAAGGTCTCGGGCGTGCTCATGATGCTCGGCATCTTCGGCGCATGCATGTTCTATGGCGACGCCGTCATCACGCCGGCGATGTCGGTGATCTCGGCCGTCGAAGGTCTCGAGATCGCCGCGCCCAAGCTCTCGCCCTACGTACTGCCTATCACGATCGTCATCCTGATCGCGCTGTTCTGGATTCAGCGCCACGGCACGGCGGTGGTCGGCAGGCTGTTCGGCCCGATCATGGTCGTCTGGTTCGCGACGCTCGCCGTCCTCGGCGTGGCGCATATCGTGCAGGAGCCGCGCATCATCGCGGCGCTCAATCCGTATTACGCGTTTTCGTTCATGGCGCAGCACGTGCTGCAGGCGTATATCGTGCTCGGTTCGGTCGTGCTGGTGCTGACCGGCGCCGAAGCGCTCTACGCCGACATGGGCCACTTCGGCGCGAAGCCGATTCGCTATGGCTGGTACGGCTTCGTGATGCCGTCGCTGCTGCTGAACTACTTCGGCCAGGGCGCGCTGTTGATGCACTCGCCGCAGGCCATCGAGAACCCGTTCTTCCTGCTCGCACCCGACTGGGCCTTGCTGCCGCTCGTGATCCTGTCGACGGTCGCGACCGTGATCGCGTCGCAAGCGGTCATCTCGGGCGCGTACTCGCTGACGAGCCAGGCGATCCAGCTCGGTTATGTGCCGCGCATGAAGATCCTGCATACGTCCGAACTGGCAATCGGACAGATCTATATTCCGCTCGTCAACTGGATGCTGCTGTTCATCATTCTGTGCATCGTGGTGGGTTTCAAGAGTTCGGAGAATCTGGCGGCGGCCTACGGTCTCGCCGTGACCGCGACGATGCTCACGACCACCATCCTCGTGTCGGTGGTGATGGTGAATCTGTGGGGCTGGAATCGCTGGCTGGTCGGCGGGATGATCGCGGTGTTCCTGATGATCGACATCGGCTTTTTCGGCGCGAGCCTGCTGAAGATCGAGCAGGGCGGCTGGCTGCCGCTGTGCATCGGCGGGGCGCTCTTCTTCCTGCTGATGACCTGGTACAAGGGCCGCATGATCGTGAAGGATCGCACGGCCGCAGACGGCATTCCGCTGATGCCGTTCCTGCAGGGCTTGCTCGCGCATCCGCCGCATCGCGTGTCGGGCACGGCGATCTATCTCACCGGCAGCGACTCGCTCGTACCCGTGAGCCTGTTGCATAACCTGAAGCACAACAAGGTGCTGCACGAGCGCACGATCTTCCTGAACTTCCTCACGCGCGACATCCCGTATGTGGACGACGCGCATCGGCTCGAAGTGAAGGATATCGGCGGCGGTCTTTTCCTTGTGAAGGCGGCGTACGGCTTCAACGAAACGCCTGACGTGAAGGCCGTGCTCGAACAGATCACGCGCACGCACGCGATGACCTTCGAACTCATGGACACCTCGTTCTTCATGGCGCGGGAGACGGTCGTGCCGACGGAATTGCCGGGCATGTCGGTGTGGCGCGAGCGCGTGTTCGCGTGGATGCATCAGAACGCGGCGAAGCCGACCGACTTTTTCAGCATTCCGGCCAATCGCGTCGTCGAACTCGGGACGAAGATCGAGATCTGACGCCGTCTTCGAGCAGCGACAAAAAAAACCCCACGAAAAATCGTGGGGTTTTTTATTTGGAGCGTACGGCGTCAGCGTTTCAGTTTTGCGAACGCCGCGGCCATGGCGCCCGCCGGCTCCTGTTCGCGCCGCTGATTGCCGCCGCGCCCGCCGCCATCGCGGCCGCCCGAACGGCGCTCCTGGCCGCCGCGCTGTGCGCCTGCGCCACCGCCGCCGGACGAGGCGGGCGCGAGATCGTCGTCGAGACGCATCGTCAGCGAAATGCGCTGGCGTTTCGCGTCCGTTTCCAGCACCTTGACCTTGACGATCTGACCGGCCTTGACCACTTCGTGCGGGTCCTTGATGAACTTCGTCGACAGCGCCGAGACGTGCACGAGGCCGTCCTGATGCACGCCGATATCGACGAACGCGCCGAACGCCGCGACGTTCGTCACGACGCCTTCGAGGATCATGCCCGGCACGAGATCCGAAATCTTCTCGATGCCTTCCTTGAACGTCGCCGTCTTGAACTCGGGGCGCGGATCGCGGCCGGGCTTTTCCAGTTCGCCGAGAATGTCGCGCACGGTCGGCAGGCCGAAACGTTCGTCGACGAATTCGGTCGGCGAAAGACCCGTCAGCGCTTCGCGGCGGCCGAGTACGTCGCCGATATGCTTCTTGATCTTCGCGAGGATGCGCTCGACGACCGGATACGCTTCCGGATGCACCGACGAGCGATCGAGCGGATTCTCGCCGTTGTTGATGCGCAGGAATCCCGCGGCCTGCTCGAAGGTCTTGTCGCCGAGACGCGGCACCTTCTTCAGATGCTCGCGCGACGGAAACGGCCCGTTGGCATCGCGATAATCGACGATATTGCGCGCGAGCGTCGCGTTCAGGCCAGACACGCGCGCGAGCAGGGCGACGGACGCCGTGTTCGCATCGACGCCGACGGCGTTCACGCAGTCCTCGACGACCGCGTCGAGCGAGCGCGCGAGTTCGCGCTGATTCACGTCGTGTTGATACTGGCCGACGCCGATCGCTTTCGGCTCGATCTTGACGAGTTCCGCGAGCGGATCCTGCAGACGCCGCGCGATCGACACGGCGCCGCGCAACGAAACGTCGAGTTCGGGAAATTCCTTCGCCGCCAGCTCCGACGCCGAATACACCGACGCGCCCGCTTCCGACACGACGATTTTCTGCAGCTTCAGATCCGGATGCTTCGCGATGAGTTCGCTCGCGAGTTTGTCGGTTTCGCGCGATGCCGTGCCGTTGCCGATGGAAATGAGTTCGGCCTGCGTCGCGTGCGCGATGCGCGCGAGCTTCGCGATCGAGCCGTCCCAGTCGCGGCGCGGCTCGTGCGGATAGATGGTGTCCGTCGCGAGCACCTTGCCGGTCCGGTCGACGACCGCGACCTTCACGCCCGTGCGCAGGCCCGGATCGAGCCCGATCACGGCCTTCGGTCCGGCGGGCGCGGCGAGCAGCAAGTCCTTCAGGTTGCGCGCGAACACGCGAATCGCTTCGTGCTCGGCTTCTTCGCGCAAGTGCGTCAGCAGTTCGGTTTCGATATGCGGCTGCACCTTCACGCGCCAGCACCAGCGGCAGACGTCGGAGAGCCACTTGTCGGCCGCGCGCCCGCGATTGGAGATGCCGAAGTGCTGCGCGATCATCGCTTCGCACGGGTGCGGGATCTGTGCGTCGAGCTCTTCGCCGAGGCCGAGCTTCACGCTCAGCACGCCGGCGTTACGGCCACGGAACAGCGCGAGCGCGCGATGCGACGGCACCGTGCGGATCGTCTCGCTGTAGTCGTAGTAGTCGCGGAATTTCTCGCCTTCCTCGCCTTGCTTGCCGTCGACCACGCTCGACATGACGAGCCCCTGACTGAACAGGTGGTCGCGCAGTTTGCCGAGGATGTCGGCCGTTTCGCCGAACTGCTCGGAGAGGATGTCGCGCGCGCCGTCGAGGGCGGCTTTGGTATCGGCGACGCCTTTGTCCGCGTCGACGAATTTGGCGGCTTCGGCTTGCGGATCCAGCGTCGAATCGGCGAGCAGCGCCTGCGCGAGCGGCTCGAGGCCGGCTTCGCGGGCGATCTGCGCGCGCGTGCGGCGCTTGGGCTTGTACGGCAAATAGAGGTCTTCGAGCACCTGTTTGCTGTCCGCGCCTTCGATGGCGCCGCGCAATTCGTCGCTGAGCTTGCCTTGCTCGTCGATGCTCGCGAGGATCGCGGCGCGGCGGTCTTCCAGCTCGCGCAGATAGAGCAGGCGCTCTTCGAGCGTGCGCAACTGCGTGTCGTCGAGATTGCCGGTCACTTCCTTGCGATACCGGGCGATGAACGGGACAGTCGAGCCTTCATCGAGAAGCTGCACGGCGGCGGCGACCTGGCGCGGCTGCACGGTGAGTTCGGTGGCGATGCGCTGTACGATCTTGAGTGCTACGGTTTCCGTCATGTTTCTGCGCTGTCTGCGGCTCGCCGGCGATAGTCGCGCCGCGTGCGTCGGTGCGCGTGCGCGGGGCGGCGCCGCTTTTCGCAATGCGGCTTGACCGTCTGACGAGCCTGGTTCGGACCGGGTTGCTGAAGCCGGGCATTTTGCCATAAATGGCGAAGCGCTCCGGCGCGCGGTGATAGAATTTGGACATCGCAAAAGCCGCTGCGCATCTGATTCTTTATCACGTTGCCGTTCATCCATTTGCCCAACTTTCGCCTTTTCAGCGCCGGGTCTCTTCGCCCGGCCCACTTTTTCGTCGACGTATTCGCCGGCGCGGTGAAGCAAGCAGCCGGCGCGCGCGCCGTGCCGATCGCCGTGACGGTTTCCCTGTTTTGCGCGCTGGCCGCATTCGCGCCGGCGCGCGCATTCGCGCAATCGGCGAAGCCGATCGATGCCGGCACGTCGGTTAAGGCGCGTCCGCTCGACGGCACGGCCGCCGCGCCCGACGCGCCGGGCGCGGACGACGCGCTGAAAGCCGAATACGCGCAGCGCCAGAAGGTGCTGGACCGGCGTACCGCGGAAAACGACTATCGCTTCGGCGTGAAGCAGCACGACTGCTACAGCACGTTTTTCGTGAATCACTGTCTCGACAACGCGCGCAACGAAATGCGCACGACGCGTCAGCAGATCCGTCAGGATCAACTCGCACTCGACGACGAGCAACGTGCCGAACGGGCGAAGCAACGCGATCAGCAGGCGGCCATCAAGCAGGCGCAATATGAAGCCGAGGCGCCGCAGCGCGCGGCGAACGAAAAGTCGAGTCAGCAGGCTTACGAGGACAAGCAGCGCCAGAACGCGCTCGCCGCGGCCCAGCGCAACGCCGAGGCGCCGCAGCGCGCGGCGAATCAGGCGGCGTACGATCGCAAGCAGGCGGATTACCAGAAGCAGCTCGACGAAGCGCGCGCACGCGGCGTGCAGGACGCGCAGGAGCGCGAGCTCAAGGCGCAGCGCTACGAGCAGAAACAGCAGGAAGCCGCGCAGCATCGCGCCGAAGTCGAGGCGCGTCAGAAGGAAGCCGCGCGCAAGCAGCAGGAAAAGGCGCAGCAGGCCCAGCAGGAGCAGCAGCGCCAGGAACAGATCAGGCAACAGCAGCAGCAACTGCAGCAACAGCAGCAACCCGCCAAGTAGGGCGATCGGGCTCGCGCAGCGGGCCCGAGCGAAGAGGATGTAAGGAGGCGAGCATGCAGCAGCGCTTGAACGCACCCCGTCAACCCGCCGTGGATGCCGCTTTGCTCCGCGATCGCATCGGGCAGTTGCAGGAAGAGCATCACAGTCTGGACACGCTGATCGACAAGCTGTCCGGCATCGACGACCTGGAGTTGCGACGCTTGAAAAAGCGCAAGCTCAAGGTGAAGGACACCATACTCCTGCTGCAATTGCAGCTGGATTCGGACGCGCACTGAGCCCGCGCGCCGGCCGCGGCTCAGGCCGGCTGCGGCGCAACGTTCAGATTCGACGTGCGGCCGCGCCGAAACCCGCAGGATAATGCACGCCTTGAATTCACCCGCACAACCCGGCGGCGACGCCACCGCGGCGTTCGCGCTGACGGACAAGCGCAGCGTCGAACTCGACGCCATCTTTGCCGCGCAAGGGCTGCTCGCGCGCGCGATCGACGGTTATCGGCCGCGCGCATCGCAGATCGAAATGGCGCGCTCGGTCGCGGCGGCGATGGAAGCCTCCGGCCGCGCGATGCCCGAACCCGCGATGTTCGACGCGCAGCGCCGCCCCGCGCGCAAGCTCGGCCCATCTGACAAACCCTACGCACCCGACGAGCAGCCGGCCGAGGACATCGGCATCGCGGCGGCGAAGACGGCGATCGACGGCGGCGAGAATACGCTCATCGTCGAGGCGGGCACGGGCACGGGCAAGACTTATGCCTATCTCGTCCCGGCCATGCTGTGGGGCGGCAAGGTCATCGTGTCGACGGGCACGAAGCATCTGCAGGATCAGCTTTTCCAGCGCGATATCCCGACCGTGCGCGACGCGCTCGCCGTGCCGGTATCGATCGCGATGCTGAAAGGCCGCGCGAACTATCTGTGTCATTACTACTTGGAGCGCACCGCCGACAACGGCCGCCTGCCGACGCGCCAGGACACGTCGCATCTGCAGGAGATCGTGCGCTTCGCGAAGATCACGCGCACCGGCGACAAGGCCGAGCTCGCGAGCGTGCCGGAGAATTCGCCGGTCTGGCCGATGGTCACGTCCACGCGCGACAACTGTCTCGGCCAGGAATGCCCGCATTACAAGGAATGCTTCGTCATGCAGGCGCGCAAGGAAGCGCAGCAGGCGGACATCGTCGTCGTGAATCACCATCTGTTCTTCGCCGATGTGATGCTGCGCGACACCGGCATGGCCGAGCTCCTGCCGATGGCGAACACGATCATCTTCGACGAGGCGCATCAGTTGCCCGAAACGGCGACGCTCTTTTTCGGCGAGACGCTCTCGACCACGCAACTGCTCGAACTGGCGCGCGATACGGTCGCCGAGGGTCTTTCGCACGCGCGCGACGCGGCGGACTGGACCCGCCTTGGCGCAGCGCTCGAACGCGCGGCGCGCGATCTGCGGCTCGCGTTCAAGGAAGATTCCGTGCGCCTCTCGCTCGGCCAGTTGCCCGACGGTCATCCGCTTTTCGAAGCGCTCGACACGCTGGAGACGCATCTCGCGGCCCTCGCGTCGGCGCTCTCGTCGCACGGCGAGCGGGCGGAGTCGTTGCAGGCGCTGGTGCGTCGCGCGCGCGAGTTGCAGGATCTGCTCGCCGGCTGGACGACGCCGCCGACCACGCTCGAACGCGCCGTCGTCGAGAACGAGGAAACGGCCGCGCAGGCCGCGAAGGAAGAACCGAACGAGATGGTGCGGTGGATCGAAGTGTTCTCGCACACGGTGCAGTTGCACGAGACGCCGCTCTCGGTCGCGCCGATCTTCGCGAAGCAGCGCGCGGGCGTGCCGCGCGCGTGGATCTTCACCTCGGCGACGCTTTCCGTGCGCGGCGACTTCACGCACTACGCGGCGCAGATGGGCCTGAACGCGCGGCGCTCGATGACCCTGCCGAGTCCCTTCGATTACCCGTCGCAAGGGTTGCTGTACGTGCCGCGCAATCTGCCGCAGCCTTCGTCGCCGCAATTTACGGACGCCGTGTTCGAGGCCGCCTTGCCGGTGATCGAGGCGTCGGGCGGCGGCGCATTCGTGCTGTGCACGACGCTGCGCGCGGTCGATCGTATCGCCACGCGTCTGCGCGACGTGATCGAGCGGCGCGGCTGGGACAATCCGCTGCTCGTGCAGGGCGACGCCAGCCGCACCGAACTGCTCGACCGTTTCCGCGCCTACGGCAACGCGATTCTCGTGGGTAGCCAGAGCTTCTGGGAAGGCGTCGATGTGCGCGGCGACGCGCTCTCGCTCGTCGTCATCGACAAGCTGCCGTTCGCGCCGCCCGACGATCCGGTGCTGGCCGCGCGTCTGGAAGCGCTGTCGAAAAAGGGTTTGAGCCCGTTCGCCGTGCACCAGTTGCCGCAGGCGGTCATCACGCTCAAACAGGGCGCGGGGCGGCTGATCCGCGCGGAGACGGATCGCGGCGTGCTGATGATCTGCGACACGCGTCTCGTCGAGAAACCGTACGGGCGACGCATCTGGCAGAGCCTGCCGCCGTTCAAGCGCACGCGCGAACTGGACGTGGTGCGCGAGTTCTTCAGCGATGCATCGACTTCGGCGGCGGAACAGGTCGAATAGCAGGAATCCTGATTTTTCGTCGATGCAAAAAAACGGCCGGTCATGAAGACCGGCCGCTTTGTTTCTGCTTCTGCTTTTTTCCGACTTACCAGATCTGATACCACGGCTTGCTTTCGCCCGCGCGACGCTTGCCGGTGACATACGGGCTGTCCGGGAACGTCGCGGCGAGCACGCGCTTGGTGTCGTCGGCGAGTTGCGGCTGATCGAGCCGCTCGTACGACAGCATCATGATGTGCAGCGCGTCTTCGGTGGCCGGCGCGTTCTTGTATTCACGGATGGCGAGCTGCGCGCGGTTGATCGCCGCGACATACGCGCCGCGCCGGAAGTAATAATCGGCCGCGTGAACCTCGTGCGACGCCAGCGCATTCACGATATAGCGCATGCGCTGCGCGGCGTCGGGCGCGTACTTGCTTTGCGGATATTTGTCGACGACGACCTTGAACGCGTCATAGGACTCGCGCAGCGACTTCGGATCGCGTTCGCTCATGTCCTGACCGGAAAAGCGGCCGAAAAGGCCGAGGTCGTCGTTGAAGTGGATCATGCCCTTCAGATAATACGCATACGCGATATCCGGGTGATCCGGGTGCAGCTTGATGAAACGATCGATGGCCTGGTCGGCCGAAGCGGTTTCGCTGTCCTTCCAGTAGCAGTACGCGACGTTGATCTGCGCCTGCTGCGCGAAGTGGCCGAACGGATCGCGTCCTTCGAGGGCTTCGAAGTATTTGGCGCACTTGCCCCAGTCGCTGCCGGATAGCGCGTCCTGAGCCTCCGTATATAATTTGTTGTTATTCCACGTTGCCGTTTCGTCGGTCTTCTCGGGCAGGCCGTGACAGGCCGCGACAATGGCGACGCTCGCGGCCAGCGCCAGATACTTGATCGTTTGACGCATCGATTGATGAATGGTGTTGAAGGCTCGCATCAGTGCTTGCTGTTCCTGGCTGTTCCTGGCTGACTCTCGCTGTGTCCAGCCGTATTTTCCGGCATCGCTTCTACAAGGATCGCCCGCCGAATCTCGTTCAAATGACCCGCTCAAGTACTCGTCGTACCAAAGACCAACTCAAAGATTATAGCCCATGCGCCACCGGCCACGACTCAGCGCCGGCCGATTCGCAGCCCGCCGCGAACCCGGAACCGCCGCGTGAAGCGCGCGTGCCCGACGAACTCGCCGGCGAGCGTCTCGACAAGGTGCTCGCGAAGATCTTCCCGGAGTTCTCGCGCAGCCGCCTGCAGGGCTGGATCGAAGAAGGGCGCGTGCTCGTCGACGGCGCCGGCGCCAAAGTGCGCCAGCCCGTGCCGCTCGGGGCGACAATCACGCTCGTCCCCGACCTTCTGCCCGAGCAGCTCGCCTTTGCGCCCGAGCCGGTGCCGCTCCACATCGTGTACGAGGACGAGACGCTCGTCGTCGTCAACAAGCCGGCCGGCATGGTCGTGCATCCGGCGGCCGGCAACTGGAGCGGCACGCTGTTGAACGGTCTGCTGCATCGTTACGGCGCCGCTGCCGCCGGGCTGCCGCGCGCGGGCATCGTGCATCGGCTGGACAAGGAAACGTCCGGCCTGATGGTCGTCGCGCGTACGCTCGAGGCGCAAACCGACCTCGTGCGCCAGTTGCAGGCACGCACCGTCAAGCGGCGTTACGTCGCGTTCGTGTGGGGCACCATGCCGGACGAAGGCACGATCGACGCGCCGATCGGCCGCGATCCGCGCGAGCGCACGCGCATGGCGGTCGTGCGCAGTGCGGCGGGAAAGCCCGCGCGCACGCACTTCCGCACCATCGACCGCACGACATGGCACGGCCAGCCCGTCAGCGCGATTCATTGCGATCTGGAAACCGGGCGCACGCATCAGATTCGCGTGCATTGCGCGCACTCGGGGCATCCGCTGCTCGGCGATCCGCTCTACGGCCGCGCGCGTGGCAAGCGCTCGGTCACGCCGCTGCCGAACGGCTTCGCGCGCCAGGCGCTGCATGCATGGCGGCTCGGCCTGATTCATCCCGCGACGGGCAAGGAAGTGCACTGGCGCGCGGACTTGCCGGAAGATCTCGCCACGCTGGCCGCGGAACTCGGGCTCGGCCAGGACGAGGAAGTCGAATTCGATGAAGACGAAGACTTCGCGCAGCTTCACGAAACCGACGACACGGAAGACGGCGACGAAGACTGGGACGACGAAGATGACGAGGACGACGAAGCATGACGAATCAAGCCGCCGCGCTGCATCCTGACGCTTGTCTGTGGCCGCAATGGAAGGTCTCGCCGCGCGTGCGCGCATTCGTCACGACGCGCGCGGGCGGCGTGAGTGCGGCGCCCTACGATGGCGGCGCACCCGGCGCGGGCGGTCTCAACCTCGGACTGTCGACGGGGGATTCGCCCGCGTCCGTCGCCGAGAATCGCCGCCGCGTGCTTGCGTCGACGCACATGCGGGACGCCGCGTGGCTCGAACAGATCCACGGCACGCAAGTCGAGGAGGCGCACGCGGTGATCGAACGGCTCGAAAGCGGCGAGCGCACGCGCGCGGACGCGAGCGTGACGGATCGCGCGGGCGTCGTGTGCGTCGTGATGACGGCCGATTGCCTGCCCGTGCTCTTCTGTGACGGCGACGGCCGCGCGGTCGGCGCCGCGCATGCCGGCTGGCGCGGACTGGCGGGCGGCATCGTCGAGAAGACGGGCGAGCGCGTGGCGGCGCGCGCGGGCGGACCGGCGTCGGCGCTCCATGCGTATCTCGGACCGGCGATCGGGCCGGACGCGTTCGAGGTCGGCGAGGACGTGCTCGATGCATTCGCCGCCGCGGCGCAAGCCGGCGTGCGCGATGCGACCGTGGCGGCGTTCAGGCCCCTGGGCGGTACGCCGGCCAAGTATTTCGCCGATATTTACGCACTTGCGCGCCTGCGGCTCGCCGCACTGGGCGTCGATCCCTCGCGCGTGCACGGCGGCACGCATTGCACGGTGACCGAGAAACAGCGCTTTTACTCATATCGGCGCGATCGCGTGACCGGCCGCATGGCGGCCATGATCTGGCTCGCCGATTGACTGTCGGCAGCATGGTTGGTGCGCACCCAACAACGTTTTCCCGCTTGTGACGAAACCCCTTGCGAATGCAATATTTCGCATGGGGGAAAACGATAATTAAAAAAATATCGCACTGCGGCAAAATCGGGACGAAGCATTGACATGTCCGTCATCCGAGAGCAAGAATGTTCCTGGAATTCATTCAATCGGGCACGGCGTAGCAAGGCTGATCCTTGCCACGCGCATAAGGCGCACCAACACTTGCGCGCTGGTCAGGGAAAGCCCGGCGATGCCTGCGTTAGCAATCCAAGTCTTTCGAGACTCACAGGTCAATAGCGGGTATGGCTTCCAAAACTTCTTCCTCATCTTCCCGCTCCCGTACCGCTGACAGTCAGCCGGCTCAGTCAGCCGCCGAGACTCCTGGCGTACAGCAGGCGTTCGATCAATGGCTGAATGCATGGCGCTCGGTTGCCGATCCCGCGCAATGGGCGAAATTCACTCAGCAGACGAATACTGCGCAGACGAATACCGCGAATGAATCGGGCGCCGCGGCCGCTGCATCGCCGTTCGCTGCCTTTGCCGCGTTCACGAACGGTTTTCCGAACGGCTTTCCGTCCGCATTCCCGAATGCTTTCCCGACGCTGGGCGCGCTGCCGCAGATGCCGGACTTCACGAAGCTGAACGGCATGGCGGAGTTCGCCAAACTGGCGAGCAGCATGCCGGGCTTCGGCGCGGCGATGCAGGGCCTGCCCACGTTGCCGAAGATTCCGACCGCCGCGATTCAGCCGGAACGTCTTCAGCAGTTGCAGAGCAACTATTCGCGCGATGCCTCCGAACTGCTCAAGCAAGCAACTGAGCAGAGCATCGACCCGAGCGCGCTCAAGGACCGGCGCTTCAACGATACCTCGTGGCAAACCACGCCCGCCTATGCATTCACGGCGGCGTGGTATCTGTTGAATGCACGCTATCTGCAGGAACTCGCGGATGCCGTGCAGAGCGACCCCAAAACGCGCGAGCGCATTCGCTTCACGGTGCAGCAGTGGGCAGCCGCAGCGGCGCCGAGCAACTTCCTCGCGCTCAATCCCGAAGCGCAAAAGACGCTCATCGAGAGCAAGGGTGAGAGCCTGCGCCAGGGCATGCTGAATCTGCTGAACGACATGCAGCGCGGCAAGATCTCCCAGTCGGACGAAACGCGCTTTCTCGTCGGCAAGAACATTGCGTCGACGGAAGGCTCGGTCGTCTACGAGAACGAACTCGTGCAGCTGATCCAGTACAAGCCGCTCGCGCCGAAGGTGTACGCGCGGCCGCTCTTGATCGTGCCGCCGTGCATCAACAAGTTCTACATCCTCGATCTTTCGCCGGAAAGCTCGCTCGTGCGCTACGGGCTCGAGCAGGGGCATCAGGTGTTCATCCTCTCGTGGCGCAATGCGGACCAGTCGATCGCGCACAAGTCGTGGGACGACTACGTCGAACAGGGCGTGCTCGAAACCATCGGCGTCGTGAAGGAAATCACCGGCGAGGACAAGATCAACACGCTGGGCTTCTGCATCGGCGGAACGATTCTGGCCACCGCGCTCGCAGTGGCGGCGGCGCGCGGCGAGGAGCCGGCCGCGTCGATGACCCTGCTCACCTCGATGCTCGACTTCTCCGACACCGGCGTACTCGACGTGTTCGTCGACGAAGCGCACGTGCAGTTGCGCGAGCAGTCGATCGGCGGCAAGAACGGCGCGCCCGCCGGGCTCATGCGCGGCGTCGAGTTTGCGAACACGTTCTCGTATCTGCGCCCGAACGATCTGGTGTGGAACTACGTCGTCGACAACTACCTCAAAGGACGCACGCCGCAGGCATTCGATCTGCTGTTCTGGAACAGCGATTCGACCAACCTGCCGGGACCGATGTGCGTCTGGTATCTGCGCAACACGTATCTCGAAAACAAGCTGATGGAGCCGAACGCGCTGACGGTATGCGGCGAGAAGATCGACCTCTCGCGCCTCACGCTGCCGACCTTCATCTACGGTTCGCGCGAAGACCACATCGTGCCGTGGAAGTCGGCGTATGCGTCCGCGCCGGTTCTCGGCGGTCCGCAGACGTTCGTGCTCGGCGCGTCGGGCCACATCGCGGGCGTGATCAATCCGCCGTCGAAGAACAAGCGCAGTTTCTGGATGATCGACAGCGACGACGCGCGCCTGCCCGACAGCGCCGACGGCTGGTTCGAAGCGGCGGCCGAACATCCCGGAAGCTGGTGGCCGACCTGGTCGAAGTGGCTTGCCGGAAACGCGGGCGAACAGGTCAAGGCGGGCGCGGCGCAGGGTTCGAAGACGTACCCGGTGATCGAGGCTGCGCCCGGCCGTTACGTACTTGAACGCGACTTCTGAGCGGCGTGCGCGCGAGCGCATTGAGTTCGTCGGAACCGCATTAACATTCGATGCCAAAAGGAAACTGAAATGACTGACGTAGTGATCGTATCGGCCGCGCGCACGGCGGTAGGCAAATTCGGCGGCTCGCTCGCGAAGATCGCG
>FCOH02000008.1 GCA_001544595.2 Caballeronia peredens
ATAATACTTATAACAACGGAGTAAAGGATGGAGATCAATCAAAATAAATTCACTCACACACAACTACGGCAGATCCCAGAGATCCATCGTGAAGTCTTCAAGACCCTCTCCACCGAAGAACAACAGTTCTACTTCAGCGACAAACTCAATAAAAAGCAAAAAGCTGCCTTCTTGTTCATGGGTAGCGAAGACCGTGCTGACATCATGTCAGGCGAGCTTTCAGAGGAAGAGCTAGGTTTACGTCTCAGATATGCACCGACACGCGCCTTGAGAACCATCAACAAAGGCATGGTCCGTGAGGAGCGCAGCAAAGCGATCTATAAGGCCGGGACAATTTGTGTAGCAATCGGCATCGCCTTGGTATGCACCGATCTGTTCATCAACACCTATTTGAAGAACAAGCAGTTCATCGAGCTTTCCACCGCCTCCTCCTCTGACAAGCCGGTTCTCGCAATCAATAAGCTCCAAGCATTGAAGGTCGACAACAACCACGAGGTTGTGATGAAAAAACCGACCACGATGAGCCAGACCGACTATGCACGCTATGTGGCTCAACCAAGCTTCAAGTGCGAACCTCTCGCCTCATTGTCTGAGAGCTTCCTAACTGAGAGTGGTTTGCCAAAGTGCAAAACCGTAGGTGACGACATCTGGGTTGTTGGCTACACGATGACCAACACTTCCAGCATGCCTGTGCCGGCCATCGGCGTGGTGCACAAGGGAACTTACGTGAACTTCGACGGCAGCAAAGACTTCGGCCTCAAAACCGCCATCTTCCCGGGACTAGAGACTGTGAACTTCACGATGATTCCCTACGCCACCGAAAGTGCATTCCCCGAACTGACAGAGAACGCAGTAACCGAATAAGAAAAATAACAGGAGACAAAATGAGCAACCCCTTAGAACTCTTAGAACTTGCCCGCAACATCAAAGACTATATTTTCCCCAACATAGTGGGCGCGATATCCACGGGTGTGTTAGCAACCTACCTCAAAGGGATGTATAACCATAAGCAGAGCCTACGCAACCAGCGTGAGAAGCAATTTGACGAAGTAGGCATCAAGAAAACTCTTGCTCTGAGATTCTTTCGTCGAGCAAATATGGTTATGGATGGGGCATTCAATGCTTTCGCCAACTCCATCTATCGTCCCGCCTACAATTATGTCGACGGCCTCGTGTCCGACAGCACCATTACACGAGTGGTTGACCGCCTTTTCTTCAAAAACGAAGGTCTCATCTCCGGCAAGTTTGCAGAACGTCTTGCCCGCGCACGCGCAGACTTCGATGTGAATGAGGATGCGTTCATGTGGCACACGCAACGCGCCCCAGACTTCCTGAACATATCGTCCACGATTTCTGGAAAGTTTTTCAACGGCCGAAGCATTAAGGACTACCTGCCAATGTTCGTCTCTGAGAAGACTTTCGCTGGTTCAATGAAGGCCGGACTCATTGCATTCGCGTTCTTCTTCACAGTCTTGTGTATCGCCTACAGACCCCAGACATACTTTGGTTATCTATCGAACCGGGCATTCAACGAGCACATTGACCATGTGGTGGAGACCGTCAAGCACAACCCTCAAGCGGTTGGAGAGTTGCGCAAGGATTACTGGTCTCAAGCCGAGTTCTCTCAGATGTCTGACAAGGCTGGACAGGTAGCAGAAGACGAAGCAGCGTATCTGGTTTCGCATTCAGACGGATACTCTGCACATTGGTTCACCCGCATCCTCAAAAACGGAATCCTGACTAGCTTCATGCTCTCGTTGGGTGTTGGCTTGATGTTCACCCGTAAGGCCTACAAAACCGCCATCAAAAAGATGCGCATTCCCTACATTGAGGGGATGCAGGAAGAAGAAAACTACCAAGCACGTCGCGAAGCAATTCGCTCATTCAAACGGTCCATCGCTACCGCTAATCGCCGTGCGACAGGGTTCGACGCCAACAGCCCACTTTTCAGCATCATGAAGAGTAGCGGCAATTTTGAGAGCAAAGGTGTCATTGGAGCAATCCGCAAAGGAGCCGCTCTTGTGCAATCCGCCCTTGATTTATGCCAGAGCACCTTGGTGTTCGGCAGCACTGGCGAGGGTAAGACACGCAAAGCACTTGAACCGGCAGTCGGAAGCATGTTCCAGATCAAAAGCCGCAACTTTGCCGAGGAAAAAGCCTACCAAGAGTATTTCGACCTTCGCACGAGCAAAGTCACTAGCAAGGCGAACCTCGACAAGTATGTCCCCCTGCCGACACCCAAATTCGTTGCGGCAATGGCAGGCATGGATATCAAAGCACAAATGTGGAAAGACGTTCGCGACCTTGCTACCAAAGCTGGCCTTCATAAGGAGTTTCGAATTGTCGGAGCCAAGCAGCGCAATGGTGAGTTCAGCATTGACTTGCTTCCGTTCATCATAACGCCAGCTAAACTGGTCGCGATGTTGGAGTCCATGGAGTCTCAATTCGGCGGCAAGATTGAGCGCGACATCTGGGTCGGAACGGCTCTTAATGTGATTCGCTATCTCTATGATATTTGCTACTTGTTTGCCCGCACCATTGAAGGAGCCGAGTATCTGGAGAAGTTCAACGTCAAGCCGACATCCTTCTATCTCTTGTTTAAGCTCGCTATCGAGGACGCTGGCAAGAACAGAACCTTGCTTGCCCACTGCGTGCATGCCATCTATGAATGTGCGAAGAATTATCCCGAGCGCATTGCGGACATCCTCACCCACGAGCGCATCTACAGCATCAACTACATGCTCACTGAGTGGCCTAAGGTTCCAGAGGAGACACGTGGAGGCTTCATCGTGAATATTCAGAAGCTTCTTGCTGGTCTCAACAGCGAAGAGTTGCGTCCCTTCCTCACCGGTGTTTCGTCCAACTCCATCACCGTGGCTGAGTTTTGGCAAAACATCATTGCCTTCAACTTGAACATGGACCATTACGGCACCACTGGGAAGTTTGTACTTATGTGGATCAAGACCATGATGTTCGAAGAGGCGATTGCTAGGCAGCAGCGGTTTAGCCAAAAGGTCGTGGACATTAGTGAGCACTTCTTCCGCACATACCCGACCGCCCGCAAAGTCGAGACACCGATTGAGGAGATCTTGCCCGACTATGTGTCTGACGCTAACTTGCATATCTTGGATGCCTACCTTGAAAAGTGCGAGGAGGTTCAGATTGCTGTGGCTGAGGAATGGCGCCTCGGGTCCTTCAAGGAAAAGCTGCTCGCTATCGTTGCGACGCAACCAAAGGCTCCATACGAAAGAACCGCTACCACAAACCCTGAAGCCATCATCGTCGCCAAGGAAGCCCTGAAGCTCGATGCAGAGTTCCGCCACGTAGAAGCTCGCCTATGTGAGCAGACCGTGAGCATCTCAGGAATCAGCCCAACCTGGTTCGAAGCACAAGAGGGTGATGATGCCGCAACTCGCGCAGCCAAGCGCGATGACATGGCTCTCTACTATGAGCTTGTAGATGCCAGAACCCGCGTGAGTCGCGAGCGCCTCTTTTTCGTGGCAGACGAGTATCAAGAGTTGATCACCGTTGATAAGACCGGCGGTGCATATAGTGACAAGAGCTTCCACAACGTGGCCCGCTCCGCTGGATGGCAAGGAATCTATGCTACGCAAACACAAAACGCTTTGATTGACCGTATTGGCCGTGAAGCTGCCGACAACTTCATGAACCAGATGCGAACTCAAATCTTCCTTCCGACCGAGGACAAGCCCACCCTTGAGTACATCGAGAAGATGAGCGGTGAGGTAGACATCTTCTCCAACCCGCTCGCTGGCAAGCAACTGGAAATCGCGAACAAAAAGACCGATGCCATCAACTACAACTATCTCAACGCAGCAATCAGCGCATCCGTTGAACTGAACAAGGGCAGTCTGTTGACCGCAGAGGAAAGAGCGAAATACGAGAGCTTTGCTTCCTCCTATCCCTACACGTATGACATCTTTGCTGAGCCTGACGTGATCGATGTGGACATGTCGAACATCATGCCGCGCGACCCGTTCAGCTATGCCTTCTCAGATGACGTAGACCTTGCCGTATTCAACTTCAAAGACCACTTCCTGAACCAAGGCGACATTGCGCACTACCAGACTGAGGGCTCGCTGAACTCTGGCCGGAAGGACAACCTGGATGAGATTCGCAGCAAGCTAAACGCTTCCACTAACACACGCGACGAGAACTACAAGAAGTTCCTTGCTGACAACACACAGAAGGGCGCGAAGGCGATGACTGCGGTTGAATACACGAAGATGGGTGACACACAGGCGTTCGTGATTATGAAGCGGGCAAACATGACCATCATCGACCAAGCTGTAGTGGGTCAAGCAAGTGATTATGTTGAAGATGCTGGAACTAACTAAACCAATATAAGGAGACTCAAAATGAACCAAGAATTTGACTACACAGAATGCAAGCGCCAATACCACCAAGACATCCTCAGCAAGACTGAGGAGAACCGCAAGGCTGGGCTAACCATTGACCCGAACCTGATGGCCGAACTGGACGAGGTAATGAACGGACCAGGCTGGCAAGCCCTTGTTAACGGCCCCGAGCCGATTCCAGAAGCGGTCTACAAACGATACGACTTCGTTTCTGGCTCAAAGCAAACAGCAGAAGCAAAAGCCGAAGCCGCCAAGGAAGAGGCAGCAATCGCAAAAATCCTGATGGAGAAGTCAGCAGGATGGGCCAAAGAGAGAGCCCAGAAGGAGCGTAAAGCAAAAGAACATCAACAGCGGATGGAAGACCGACTAGCAAGCGGTGACTCGTTGATGGACGAACTCAACAAACTTTCCTAATGCCGTGCCGTTACCATTGACTTAGCATAGATTTTATTTATATTAATACTTATAACAAGGATAAAAAATGAGTGCAACAACATACAAAGGATTTAGATCGATACTTGAAGACAGCACGCTTAGTTGGGCGGCCGCATTAGACTTCCTCATCCTCTATCCCTTCTTACGCCAATTCATCGTCCGCGCATCCACTGCTGTGCATAACACGTGCTCAAAGGTCGGCTTCGTAGGTGAAGTTCTTGGGCTTTTCTTCAATCTATTCGGCCTCGTGTTCTTGTTCGCACTCATCTGGCCGGTTGTCTGCCTAGGCTTTCGCTTCCCCACTTTCTATATTGCGGCATGGATACGGCTGTTCCAAGGCGTCGGAGAGCATCGTTCTCGGACATTGAATATCGGACTTGTTGTGTTCTACAACATCTTCTTCTTCGTGGTCTACGTCCACTATGTCATGCCTTGGCTTGGCGGAATGTTTGGGGTTGGTGACCTTCACCAACTATTGATGGCGCTTGGAATTATCTAAAAAATGGAGACTTTATGAAAAGACAAACAAAAGCAACAGTGGCAATACTTATCTTCACTATCTCAGCATCCGCTCATGCGGGCATCTTCACGAAGTTAGCAGTTGGAGCCGCACTCGCAGGAAGCACGGCATTCGTAGCCACCTCAGCCGGAGCGAAGCCGAGGGTGGATTGCACTGACCCAGACGTTAGGGCAAAACATCCCTTCATATGTGCGGGCAAAGACAAGATAGCCGCAGAAAAAGAGAAGCTCAAAGAGATGAAAGAAGCAAAGCAGTCAAAGTGACAACCTAGAAGCACGCAGGCAGAACAATAAATATAGGAGACCAATAAATGAACAACAAGAACAAACTCAACACGAAACAGAAAGTAATCGCCGGCCTAGTCGTTCTCGCTATCGCTGGAGCCATCGGCACGAACTTCATGGGCGGCAACAAAGTAGAGCGTCACCACAGCACCGCTTCCAACGCGAAGACCGCTCAGCCTTCAGCTAAAGATGCTCAGCAAGCACATAACAAAGCAGAAACCCAAGCTCGTGCCATCGAGACCACTGGTGCGACCAACAACCAGTTGAAGGGTGTGGAGTCAGCCTCCACCATCAGCATAGACAATCTGGCAATCAAGCCCGAGCAAGCCGATTTGATGCTCTACAACGCAGCCGTAGCTGGAGACCTTCCAACTGCCAAGCATCTCGTTGAGCAAGGTGTGAAGGTCTCCTTCACTGATAACGCCCTCTGCCAATACGACTTCGGCCCTCAAGCCGTCTTACCTTCTCAAGCCAGCACCATGCCGGCCAACCTGGATGAGATGGAAAAGATGATCATGACGGGTATGGACTTGCATCGCATGAGCCAGCGGTTTATCTACTCACCCACGGTTTGCAGCAAGCTCTTCATGCAAGCTTCCCTCTTCAAGATTCAGAAGCAAGACCAGCGTGAGACGTTCTACTACTATCACAACGACGACAGCGTCAACGCAACTCACAGCCAGTCCGTCAGCGACCAGATGAAGGCTGCGAACCAGGCAGCGATGGATGTTGAGGAGCGTAAGAGCCAGATGTTCAAATACTTCCTGTCTCAAATGCCAGCGAAGGACTACGAACAGTTGCCAGGCATCTTCCTTGACAGCCGTATCCCCTTCAGTTTGCGCGAACTGGCTCTGAACAAGTATCTCGATGACTTCGGCACAACGCGTGGCGAGAACGCGCAGAAGTATCAAGCTCTGTATCGTGATGCTCTCAATGATCTTGCATCCAAGAGCCCAAGCGACCCCAACATTGCGGACGCCAACAGCGAAGCCCAGAACCCGTTTGCTCCAATCATGATGGTTCTTCTAGATGAGTTGCACACCAACGCAACGGCCTATTACACCTTGTCTGACGGCATCAAAGGCCGCATGAAATACGATGCGAAGCTCGCAACGAAAGAGCTTCCCGAAATCGCGGTAGCGGACTGGGAACATGGCGGCATCAGCTATCAGGAGAACCCAAACTCTGCTTTGTGGGAGAACGACCTCAACGGCAAGCAAGCGTTCAAGACCCTCTATGAGTTGAACGGCACCTTGAAGCTCATCAAAGAGGTTGTGGATAGCGGCAAGTTCAATATCAACCAGCAAGACGCAAGTGGAAACACCATCCTCCACTACACGGTTGCAAACCTGAACAATCGCCAGACCAACCGCACAACCGCCACCTTTGTTCGTTACCTCTTGAACAAAGGTGCAGACGCAACCCTTCTGAACAAGAAGAACTTGTCCCCTCTTGAGATGGTTGAGCAGCGTCAGTCAGCAGTTGGTGGAAACCCAGACCTCATCGCCCCATTGATGGAAGTGAGCAAGGCATTCACAGACAAGCAATACAAGTAAGCAGGCGAGCCGTGAGAAAGATTCTGATTTTTACGGCTCTCTACCTTTTTTGTGAAGTCACTTACAACTTAGGCTTAGTAGAGTTCCTATCCAGCAAAAACACAACGATTGATACCTACAGCAACTTGGAGACCTTCGGCAAGCTTCTTTCTGCCGTAGGTTTTTCGTTGATTCTATCCAGGCTCGTTCCTGCCCGGATCAAGTTTGGCAAAGTGGCGAGTATCGCCATCCTCATCCCCGCCCTCTTCTACACCGAGACGTTTGCTTTCAATGCCATCTTGGACGGACTGCCGGCCCAGACCAAGGTCTATGGCTACATGGAAGGCGTGTATCGAAACGCGGTTCTCAATGGCAACATCCGAGACGAGCGATTCAGTAGCCCTCTCACAACCCGAGACAAGGTAGCACTATCTAGCATCGTCGCGACCGACACGCACGACATCCAGACCGAGGTTGAAGGCTTCCTCTACACAACGGTTCCCGACAGCACGATTGATGGCTTCTATTCTGATTATCAGACCATCAACACGAAGATTGATCCGTTTTACGCAAGCTACGCGCTTGCCAGTAAGCGATATGCCTTGCTTTCCACAAAAGCCCAGCAGGTAGCTCTTGCGCAGTTCAAGGAGAAGACTGGAGGCATTGAGCCAGGGCTAAGCCAGCAAGACTTTGCCCACGAACTTGCAAGACACTTCCCGAGCTACACGGCATACAGCGACACCATTGTCATCCCCGGCAACCCTCGTGTTGGACTTCTGGATGTTCGTGCTGGTGACATCCCCCTTGGCCTGAGCCAGGCAGCCTTCAGAGACTTCATGAAGGAGAAGCTTGCAACAGCACTGAGCAAGTCAAGAATAAGCGCTGCCAATATTGACAACCTACCCCATAGCCGAGACCTCATTGCATCGGTTTTCATCCCACCTCTTGCGATTGCGCTAAGCCTTTTGAGCATCATCCTCAATGCTTCCAGCTTGCTCGCCTCATACCGCAAAGTCCTAGGCACCCTCCCGATCATCGTTGCGCTTGCTATCGCGTTTTCGGCCTCTTCTAACCGGCTTGCAGTCAATGAGTGGGCGGGGCGTGCCCTCAATGTTGAAGTCGCCATGGCAACGGCTTTGAGCCCTTACATGAGATTGCTGCATTCATCGTTCATTGACGACAACCATCCGGACGAGACCAACATCATTCGTGTCCACAAGCCCAAAGCCGTCGATTTCTCCGACATCGAGCAGAAGCTAACGGCACTGAAGAGCGAAGAGACCGACATGCCACCAGTTGATGAACGGCTGGAAGTAGACACAACCAAGCTCCAGGATCAAGGCTACTTTGGGCGCATCAAGACGACCAAAAACCCCTACACGAATTGAGCTTTTACCGTTCGTCTGAAAAAGCAGCCTTTCATCTTGACGCGACCAATTTTTTTCTTATAGTCAAACATGAAGCGAGCGCAGTGCTTTCTTCAAACGACAACAATAAACAATAACAATAATTGGAGATCATATGCAAGTTCGTAGATTAAGCAATATCAAAGCATCCGCATCAAAAGGTTTTACCCTCATCGAGTTGATGATCACTGTAGCAATCGTCGGTATCTTGGCAGCAGTAGCATTGCCAGCCTATCAAGACTACACAATCCGTGGTCAGGTATCCGAAGGTTTCGTTTTATCCGGTGGCGTTCAAACTGCCGTCGCTGAATACTACGCTCAGAACGGTTCTTTCCCAGCCACCCTCACGACCGTTGGTTTATCCGACCCAGTTGGCAAGTATGTGTCCGACATCGCAGAAGCGGGCACCGCTAGCCAAGGCGTCATCACCATCACCTACGGCGGTGCTTCTAACACTAAGATTGCCGCCAAGACTGTGACCTTAACCGCTAGCGACCCAGGCACTGGTGTCGTGCAGTGGAAATGCGCACCCGTGTCTCTGGCTCAGAAATACGTGCCCTCTAGCTGTAACTAATCAGCCCAACATTGCCCGCTTCGGCGGGCATTTAGCTTAACTAAATTCTCCACAAGGCCTTGACATTGGCTAGAAGATCAATAAGGTGAAACATGTAGTCTGTAGTAACCACAATAACAATAAACAACAACAATAAATAGGAGACGTTGTATGAAAATCCGTAAATTACGCAATATCAAAGCATCAACCCAGAAGGGTTTCACCCTCATTGAACTGATGATCACCGTAGCAATCGTTGGTATCTTGGCAGCAGTAGCATTGCCTGCCTATCAGGACTACACAATCCGCGGCCAAGTATCCGAAGGTTTCGTTTTATCTGGTGGCGTTCAAACGGCCGTCGCTGAATACTACGCACAGAATGGTTCCTTCCCAGCTACTCTAAGCACCGTTGGTTTATCCGACCCAGTTGGCAAGTATGTGTCAGACATCGCAGAAGCAGGCACCGCTAGCCAAGGTGTTATCACTATCACCTACGGCGGAGCAGCTAACACCAAAATCGCGAGTAACACTGTGACCTTGACCGCTAGCGACCCAGGCACTGGCGTCGTGCAGTGGAAGTGCGCACCCGTGTCTTTGGCACAGAAATACGTGCCATCTAGCTGTAACTAATCCCCCTCTCTCTCCCCTTGCAGAAAGGCTCACTTCGGTGGGCTTTTTTGTTGAACGGACATCGCTAGCTATTGATTTCGCACAATGTTCGATTAATATAAGTATAACTAATAACAACAAACAACAAGAACATGGGAGCAAAACAAATGAAACGGATGGTTTTAGAGAGGACGCAAGAAAAGGGATTTATGCTGATGGGGCTGATGGCGGGTGTTGCCGTAGCATGCACCATCGCGTGTATGTCCGTTGGAGTGTTCCAGTCAAGCATCATCAAAGGGCAAGTTGAGGAAGCTGAGGGCTTCGCCCGAGGACTGACGGTGGCGGCCGCCGTCAAATACAAGTATTCCAACGTCATGCCCAATAACACAGCCGACCTCACCGGTTCACCAATCCAAGGCAGTCGCTACGCCTCCTACACCATCAGCAACGGACACATCATCGTGACCTTCGGAGCGAAGGCAAGCGGCTCACAAAATGCGGTCAACGGCAAGATTCAGGACGCGACGATGGATTTCGCACCGGACGTGATTGACGATGGCTCGCCAACAGGTGCGTTGGTCTATACATGCAGTGTAGACAACAGCTACCTGTGGAAGGCACTAGCCCTGACCCAATGCGCGTTAAAAGCGCCAGTGAAGAGCTAACCGTTTATCGGTAAAAGATTGACTTCATCGGATTGGCCGTTAATATTACAAATAGTAAAAACAACAAAAATAAGAACAAGGAGACCGCAGTGAAATTGAGAACCATAAGAAGAGCCGCACAACGAGGCTTCACCCTGATTGAGTTGATGATAGTCGTTGCTATCGTGGGCATACTGGCAGCTTGGGCAATTCCTAACTATATCGACTATTCAATTCGCGCCCAGCTAAGCGAAGGCTTTTCTCTTGCAGAGGGTATCAAGCCAGTAGTTGTCGAGTATTACGCCGAGAACGGCAAGCTTCCAGCTACCGGAGCCGACCTCTCAATCGACTTAACTACCGCCCAGTATTCCGGGACATACGGCTACGTACAAAAGATAGTGAACGGCATCATCGTTGTTGCATACGACAAAAGCACCAAGACCAATGCTCAAGTGGGCGCATATTCCCTCGGTTTGGAACCCATGCCCCAGGCAGACGGAACCATTGTGTGGAAGTGCGGCGCATACAGTAGTCCAAATGAGAAGTATCTGCCATCAAGCTGTCAGCAGGACCTAGATAGAAGTGGATACGGAAAGTAACCGAAGATCAGCAACAAAGATAACCATAACAACAAGAGAGAGAATCATGAAAATTAGAAGCACAGGAAAGATAATACGCAGCACCCAGAAAGGTTTCACCCTTATAGAGTTGATGATAACCGTGGGAATAATCGGCAGTCTCGCCGCCGTTGCACTCCCCGCCTACACGGACTATCAAATCCGAGGCCAAGTCACAGAAGGCATCCTCCTAATGGAAGGCTTCAAAACGAAAGTCACCGAATACTTTGCGGTGAACGGACATTTCCCATACAGCATCTCCAACTTAGGCGAAACGACGTTCCCAAGCGGCAAGTATGTGAGCATGACTCAGGAAGATGGGATGAATAGCAACGCCACAAATGACACGATCTACTTGACGGCCACCTACTCCACCAAGGCGAACGCAAAGATTGCAGGCAAGCAGCTTTCCCTGATTGGAACGAGCCAAAACAACGGTCCCATACAGTGGACGTGCACGAGCCAAGGTCAGTCCATCCCGAAGCGTTACCTGCCTACTTCCTGCCAGTAAGCCTCTTACCACAACTACAATAATGAGGAGTACAACGTGAAAAAGACAAAACTAAACATACGCCGGGCGGCAACCAAGGGCTTCACCCTCATCGAATTGATGATCACTGTTGCCATCGTCGGTATCCTCGCTTTCGTCGCTTTGCCCGCCTACCAGGACTACAACATCCGGGGACAGGTGTCTGAAGGACTCGTGCTGGCTGAAGGAGTGAAAGTCGCCATCGCTGAATACTATGCACAGCACGGCACTTTCCCGACAACGGCACCTCAGGTCGCCGTCGACATGCCAGCCGGTAATTATGCGAAGGTTCAGAGCATCCAAGGTCAAGGTGCAGTGGTGATTATCTACACCCAGAGCGGCGCGAGCAGCAAGCTCAAGAACCCGCTCGGGGGCACCAAGGGAATCGTCTTCGTCCCGCAAGACGATGGCAACGGCAATTTGAAGTGGCTCTGTGGCGGCATGAACATGCCTGCGAAATGGATGCCAAGCTCCTGTCAGGACAATGTCGCGGGCCTTTATTGATCGGGAGTTGACAAGATGCAAAAGCGCGCTATGTCTAGTCTATTAATCCCATAACTAAGGAGAAAAATTATGGATGACAAAAAAGAGATAGACGCTGCGCGAAAAGCATTTTTCGACAGAGCCAAGACCAACGGCACGAGCGAGTTTTTGGAAGAAGGCAAGACGAACGCGGCACCCAACCGAGATGACATGAAGGGTCAACAGAAAAAGGAAGCGGGCAACGAACGAGCGAGTGAAGTAGCGAACGTATACCGACTCCTGTCGGACCAAGACAACATCAAGGTGTTCGAACACTCCGATGGTAGGTCACGAATGATAGACCTTCCCAACCGCTACGAAGTTCATGCTCGCTTCGCCGCACCTTGGAGACCCAAGAACGCACCTGACGCCGCACCTCAGCCCTTCGGTGTTCAGTTGAAACACGACGACATTGCATTCGGCCGCACTCAATACCTAGTGTTCAAGGACCGTCTTCAAACCGATGAGCAGGTAAAAGAATTTGATTTCAAGGTCCTCGATGCCCGCAAGCTCAATGCGTCATATGATCGAGAGCTTGACGCAATGAAGAAGTTCTATACTGAGAATGCTCCGGAAGGCAAACCTGCCAGCTTCGCGTATGGGCGCCCAAGCCACGACAAGAAGCCTCTGTCATACATCAATGAGACCGTTCTCGAAAGAGGCGAGCATTTCACCCTAGTAACAAGCCCGAGCCGTGAAGATGCAAGCCGCTACCGTTTCATTGAGAACCACCGCTTTTTGCAAGGAGCCGATGAGTTCAAAGCCGAGAACCGCAACCGCATACTTGAAGAACGCCTCCCTATTGGGGAAAAGCTTCACTTCGCCTTTGAGGGCAACAAGATCAAGGTAAGCCCATACCGCGCCAACGAGTTGAACCAGTCAGCGAATGTTGACCCCGCGAAGGCAAGCGAAGAGCGTTTTACTAAGCACTCTCAAGAAGCCTATGCAGCGGCAGACCGCAAAGCCTCAAGTTTCGACATCAAGATGAAGGCGCAACAAGCGGGCAAGTCTTATCTCCTCATGCTAAAGGATATGGGGCACGCTCCTGAAGATGGGGCCACCGTTGTCTTGCCAAAAGAAGTGGCCGTTCGCCCAGCCGTTGCGGAAGGCTTCAAAGCAGGCTTCAGAGACCTCTACAGCAAGCTCTTCCAGGACAACACCAAAGACCTCACATTTGAAGCTCCTGCGGAGCCAGTGAAGGCACAGGAGCAGAAGCTTGAGAAGACACCACGCAAGTCCAAAGCGAAGACTCAAGAACTAGCACAGTAAAAACGAAGCCTCTGCACAGCAGGGGCTTTTTCATATGCGAAGCCTGGACCGTGAGGAGGGGCCAGCCGGCCGCTCTTCCAGGAAGCCGTTCGCTTGTCTCAGCGCATCAATCAGATATCAGTGTGCAATTGACTAACTGAAAAATTATGTTAAGTTTTACTTATAACAACAGGAGATAACCCATGAACCAACACGATGAACTATTGGACGCCAGCGAATTCATCGCCCTTCGCTCAAAGACCAAGATGGCTGAAGCATTGGCTGACAACAAAGAACAAGCGCTGCATGTTTGCGCCCAAAACCCCTACGCACTTGCATTCGTCAGTGACCGAATGAAAGACGACATTGACGTGGTGAAAACCGCCGTCAATGAGCTAGCAGATGTCGTTAAGTTCGCCGGCCCCGTGGCCCGCGACAACAAGGAGATTGGGCTGTCGGCAGTCATGCAAGACGGGAACTCCTTCAAATACTTGTCCGAACGCCTACGCAACGATCCAGAAGTTGCAGTCATCGCCTCCTATGACTTGGGTGACGAGATAAAAGAGCATCTTGGCGAGAATTTGAAGGCTAGCATCGGCAAGGCTCCAGCAGCGCATAGCTTGCAAGCATGGGAAGCAGCCAATAAACAAAGCCTCTCAAACGAGTTCAAAGCCGTGCTCAAGCCCAAAGCAATGAAAATCTAAGAACATGCCCCACTAAGACTGGGGCTCAACAATAAAAACAAAACGAGGAGACCCATGAAAAAGATCATCATCACCACCTTACTCACTGCCATGCTATGCGCTTGTGCGGCACCAAGCCAGTCCTACACCTACCAAGCTCCGTCCGTGCGCGGTGGCGTCATTTCATCCGTCACCTTCGGGCAAATCCTGTCCGTGAGACCCGTAACCATCGATGGCGGCACTAGCTACATTGGCATGGGCACAGGTGCGGCAGTTGGAGCTATCGCAGGTTCCAGCATCGGGCACAACCGAGGAAGTGCCATCGCCGGAATCTTGGGTGGAGTTGCTGGAGGAGCCATCGGCTCTTCCATCCAGCAGGGGATGCAGAACGTGCCAGGCGTAGAGCTTGTCATCGTGAACCAATACAAGCAGACCGTCGCCATCTCCCAACCCAACACTGGCGAAATCTTTCTGCCTGGTGACATCGTAAAAATCATCAATGGATCACCGACCAGAGTGACCCACTAATCTGAAAAGGCTCCAGCAATGGAGCTTTTTCCAACCAAACTATTGAAAATATGCGATTTTTTGTTATATTTAGTTATACCTATAACAACAATAATCAAGGAGAAAAAGATGACGTTAAGAGAAAAAATGAAGAAGATGTTCGAGGGGGTGTTGTATGAGAAGCCGCTTCCCCCACTTCCAACTACCCCATTGTGCCCAGCCGAACCCACCCCCCTCGCGTTCAGACCGATTGCAACACGAGAGGTAGACGAAGCATTCACCCTAGTGACAGAGGAAATCAAGAGCGAGCCACTGGTGCTGGACCCAAAGGTAGAGCGCGATGGCTTTCTGCTTCTGTTGCAAAACGCTGATGCGGCAAGAAAGTTTGAGGTCTTCTCTACCATCCCCGACAAGTACCACTCCGATTCCGAAATCATGCTCGAAGCGGCAAAGCACATCAACAACATACTTCAGTGGGCGGATGACTCGCTGACGGGCAATCCACGCTTCATGGAAGAGGCTATCCGTATCAACCCAGAAAACGTACGCTACGCGAGCCGCACGATTCGGGACAAGCTTGAGGAGCAAATCTCCATTCTCAACAACATCATCCAAGTAACGAAAGAGATGAGCCTTTACTCCCCGCAGCACTGATGGACTTCTCACATCGAAAGAGCAGGTTGCTTCTTCATTTTCAACGACGCAACCTGTTTTTCTTCTTCGCGATGCACCGTGTTCCCCGCCACCAACTCTTCCTTCTTGTCTAGACCAAGCTCTTTCTTGAGTTCATTTTTAAGGCCAAGCATGTAGTCCGTTGCCTTGTTCGCAAGAGAAGACGCTTTGAAGATATACGTTTTGTCGTTCTTCAATGCCCCAATCCATGACTTGAGATATGCAGCGGAGTTTTCGTGACTCTTCCGGCTATAGGGAACACCTAGCTCATGAGAAGAGTAGACGCTGATAAGCTCAGCCACCAGTTCTTCTTGTGCATAAGCCGCCACTTCTTCCGCACTGCCGTGCATGCGACCTTTCTGTTCACGTGCGAGCAGCTTGGGGTGGCCCGTGGCATGTCCGATTTCATGCATGAGTGTGGAGTAATAGCCCTCTACCGACTTGAAGCTATCCTTCGAAGGCATACCAACCGAATGCGTGGATGGCCTGTAGTGAGGCTGGTTCGTTTTCCCGTGCTCAATCACCAAGCCCGTCTTTTCTACCATGGCACGAGCCATCAACTCGGCTTCTTCGACATTCTTGAATTCGGTCTGTAGCTCGCTCTTAGGGAGTGGTGCAATCCCTTCGATCTGGCTTGCGTTATAGACGGGGTAATACTTCCACATCATGCCGCTGTCTTGCTTCTTCTCGCCAGTCTCTGGGTCGATCTCGTTGCTTTCCTTGCTGACTGGTTGAGCCCACATGATGCGACAAGCTTTTTCGCCTTTGCGAATGTGAACCTTCCCTTCGCTTTCTTTGAACAACTGCTGGATTTGAGCACCGGTATAGAAGCGAGGATCTTCATATCCGCGCGAGGCGAGGGAAAGAAAGTTGATGCCGGAATAGACCGTTCCAGTCACTGGATTGTATGGGCGGATGTTGCTGGACACCCAGTCCTTCTCCCACTTGAGAGCCTCTTCCATTGCCTTGATGATGGTATCGGTCAGGTCTTGTCTTGGATCTAGCTTCTCCTTTGCCTCGTACTTTTTATTGTTTTTGTTATATGCCATGGCGTCTCCTAGTTATTATTATCCAATAATATCCAGAATTATGTTCAAGTCAATAAAATGCAGTTGTTATATTGACAGTTGAACAAGCTTCTCTATACTAAAAATATAACAAAGGAAAAGATATGAAGCAGACGATATGGCATGAGATAAACGAGACAGAAACATCACTACCCAAACCAAATCCTGACAAGACAGATAGCGAGACTTATATTCTTGTGAACCTCAGAGGTCCCGGCAGAGAGGGCTTCATCCACTTCGCAAGCGACAGGTTGAAAAACGATCCGACCTTCGCGAAAGAAGCGCTGAACTCCAACAACCTTTTGCCCTTCAGTGCGTTCTCGGAGAGCGTTCGTAACAACCCAGAAGTGGTGAAGCATGCCGTGTCGATCAACGCCGAACACATGCGCGATGCCGGAGCGCTTGCCAAGAGCAACCTCGCGGTAGTCAAAGCGTTCATGCAGACGAAGGCGATGCCGGAAGGCACTACCCAGCGATTCTTGAGCCGCCCAACAGACTACATCTCACCCCAGATTGCTTCTGTCATGTTCAAGTCTGTGTTTGATGACGAGACCGGCACGATGAAGCGGGTTTTTCAGAAGACCGACACGAAGAAGCTCTTCACGGAACCCACCGAAGAAGTGGCGCAAAGACGCAAGCTCAAGATGTAACAAGGAGACTTAAACCACACACCAATAAGGAGACACCATGGAAATAACACGCAACACCGAACCAATAGTCGTCCGCAGAAAAGCATCGAGAAAAAAGCGCCAACGCGAATGCAACACCAAGCTCATCACATTGGATGCGTATCACGCGAGACTGCTCCACGAGTTACAGGCGACCTTCGGGTCTTCCCACTCCAGAGCTTCTCAGTTCTGCCTTGACTATGCCTACGATGTGCGGACCGACATCAAGCCTTTTCGTGCGCATGCACGCGAAGAGATGGTGAACAAGGTCTTCATCCCGTTTTCTGACAGCACTGAGCGCAAGGAGGCCGAGCAATTCGCCCGCACGATGTATGTGCCTTTCACCTTCCTTTTGAAGTCAGCCATCCGCCGCACCCTGGATGACTTGTTGAGCGGGACGTTGACACCTTCCCATCCACTTGTTCGCCTCTACTTCCCGAAACTAAAAAAGGAGTTTCCAGGCGAGCCTCAGGAACGCGTATCCTATCTCATTGATGAACGAGTGAAGAAATTAGATAGTGAGAGTTTTGAGCGTAGCCTCAAATCTTTGAAGAGAAGCGACGATAGCACTATTGACTTCGGTTAAAAAACTGCTTTACTGTTATTAGTAACCATCTAAACAAAGCTTTCCCCTGTTGAGTTTTCTCCCGAAGCTCAATTTTGTCCTCACGCCTCGCTTGGGGACTTTTTTTCGGATAATCTTAACTATGATATCTCCACGGCCTTGATTTTGGTTTTCGTTGTTATATAGTAATTATAACAACAACCAACAATGGAGAAACCATGAGTGAGATAAACGAAAATGAAAACGATGAATTAGAAGCCGAGTATCAACGAGAACTTTCCGAGGCCAACACACTCAATGCCATTCAGGAAGATTCACGGATTAAGAAGATCCTTGACCTATCTGACGGTTATTTGATGGACGCTGAGGGAACTGCACAAGGGGCATACGAGGTCATCCGAAACATCATTACACGCGCAGAACACAACGAGATTAGCTTCGAAGAATCCTTGCTTATAATGATTGAAGTAGCCGATGTGAATCTTACTGCCTGCGGCCTGACCCGCGAAAGAATTCTCAAGCTGGCGAAGCAAGACTGAGATTATAAGTGTAAACACCGGGACCGCTTAGGCGGTCTTTCGCTTTTAGTGCGTTGATCTTTTCCTTGTTTTTGCTATAAGCAATACTATAGACAATAATAAAAACAAGGAGACAACAACATGAAGTTAAAAGCAGTCGCTATCCTATCCTTTCTTCTTTTCGCATCATCTCAGTCTTTCGCTCAGTCTTCTGACATAGTGGTAGGCGACAGTGTTTCAGACACAGCTAATGACGGAAACGGCAACATCGCCATCGGAAACAGCGCAAGCGTAGGCTCAAGAAGCTACACCCCTGATAGCTCCAACATGGCAATAGGAAACAACAGTCAGGCAACCAACGGTGCGATGGCTCTTGGCTACTCGGCTGTGGCAATCGGTGGAGGCATCGCTATCGGCAACAACGCACTCGCCTTCGGCAACGCCGTCAATATCGGAGCTTCTGGCATCGCGGCTAACGAAGGAGACGTCATCATTGGATCGGGCACGACTGGCGACAAAGGTGGCATCAGCCTGACTGCCGGCCAGATTTCGCTATCCGCGAACTCTTCCACGGACTTACCAACTGGCAATCAAATTAGCGGGCCGTCAATTCTTGTCAACAACCAAGCCGTCACGCTAAACAACGGAAACAGCGGCACCCTTCTTCTAAGCAATGTGAGTGCAGGCATCGCGAACACCGATGCCATGAATGTTGGACAGGGGCAAGCCCTAGCGCAGGCTCTCGGAGGTGGCGCTTCGTTCAATGCTGGGGTTCTTCAGCTTCCAGCCTTCACCCTCGCAGGAACCACCTATAACGACGTGGGAAGCGCATTGACGAGCCTTGATTCTCGTATCGCGGCCAACAAGGAAGCTATCGCGAGCTTGCAATCCAGCACTTCCACGACTTCTCCATCAAGCTCCACACCAGCTACATCATCCACCACGACATCGACAACGCCACAACCGTCCAGCACACCAGCGTCATCCACGACTCCCAGCACGGCTGCAACCCCCGACGCGACAGTTCCCGCCGCAGTGAGCAACAAGGATACGATGCAAGCGGAGCGTTACACGGATGCTGCCGTGTCATCAACATTAGGTAGTGCGAATGAATATACAGACGCAAAGGTTGCAGCGGTCCAGTCCCAGTTGAACAGTCAGCAAGGCAGCATCAACGACCTCTACTCAAAGATCGGCAACTTAAAGAACCGTATCAATGGAGTAGGAGCCGCAGCCATGGCAGCTTCTTCGCTTGTGCCTTTGACTAGCAGACCCGGCACCACTCAGCTATCGGCTGCATACGGTAACTATGGCGGCCAGTCGGCAATCGCTTTGGGAGCCTTCCGCATCAATCAGAAGGGCACAGTTGCCTACAACCTGAAGGTGACAGCGGGAACAGGAGGTGGAACGAGCATAGGGGCAAGCACCGGAGTGACTTGGATCTGGCAATAACATCAACGAACCTCCTTCTGGAGGTTTTTTATTTGGTTTGTTATTAGCCAGACTATTGATTATTTAATTTATTTTATTAGTATATAGAAAGTATATCATAACACTTTCTTCAATCAAGGAGCAAAGCATGGGTATATGAAAGTCAAGGAGACAACAAATATGAAAACAATCAAAACAAGAATACTTGCCGCATCTATCATCGCAGTAGTATCAACATACGCATCAGCATTTACAGTCGCACAAGCTCAGACAGTACCCGGAAGCGGCACAGCAACGGGCACCAATGCAACAGCTAATGATCAGGGCACCGCGACGGGCTACCAGGCGAACGCCGACATCAACGCAGTAGCCACCGGATTCTCCTCCCGTGCAGCACAAGGAGCCGTGGCAGAAGGCTCTTCCGCGAACGCCGCTCTCTACGGAACCGCAACAGGCTACTTCACATACGCCAATCAATACGGCGTAGCCGATGGCTACCAGGCTTCCTCGAATGGAATGTATGGTGTCGCCGTTGGACCTCATGCCTCTGCAAACGGTCAAAACGACATTTCTATCGGTAACACCGCTGGTGTGACCATGAGTAACGGCGAGAACGTCGCCATCGGTTCTGGAGCCGGCCTTAATGGCGGAAGCGTCCCAGTTACAGGAACAGTCAGCATTGGCTCAGGCGCCGGCCAAGGTATCACCAACAGCTTCGCAACTTCAATCGGCTATCAGTCCGGTGCCTATGGCGCAAACAGTGTGGCCTTAGGTGCTTACTCAACAACTAATTTGGCTAACGATGTATCGGTTGGCAGTCCTGGCAATGAGCGAACGATTTCTAACGTAGCTCCAGCCACGCAAGGCACGCAAGCCGTGAACTTGAACCAGTTGAATGCCGCCCTCTCAGGCTTAGGAAGCAACCCCTTAGCCGTCTCCTACGACAATGCGACATTTGCCAGTCTCACCTTGCAAGGCGCGAGCGGCACCGTGATTCACAATGTTGGAGCAGGTGTAGCAGGAACCGACGCGGTCAACCTCAACCAGTTGAATCGTGTTCAGAGCAACCTGCAAAGCCAGATCAATGCTTTAGCTACCACTCCAACGACCCCAGTGACCACTACCCCCGTCACGGTCTCATCCAACGACCCCAGCGCGATTCACTACGATAACGACAACAAGAACATCGCTACTTTAGCTGGCAGCAACGGCACCGTTCTTCGCAACGTTGGAGCAGGAAGCGCACCGACCGATGCCGTGAATGTTGAACAGTTGAACACGAGCATCCAGGCAGCATACAGCTACACCAATAACGTGAGTGCCCAAACCCTCCAGCAAGCGAACACCTATACCGATCAGAAATTCGCTGGCTTGGATAGCCGCATTGACAATCTTGCCGGCCGTATCGATGGCATCGGTGCGATGGCAGCAGCAAACGGCTCCAACATGTATAACAACACTTCGGCTTCCGATACACAGGTGGGCGTTGGTGTCGGAGCTTTCAGAGGAGCAGTCGGCTACTCAGTTGGTGTGTTCCATCGCTTCAGCCCAAGCCTCGTGGCAAACCTCAAAGTATCAGGCGCTACTCACGCTGGCGGAACAGCCGTTGGAGCAGGCTTCAACTACGGCTTCAAATAAGCAGTTATGCAACACTAGGAACCCCGCTTTTTGCGGGGTTTTCTCATGTCCTCAGCATTACCCGTCGACGGTCAGCTTCTCGCCTTCTTCCATGCTTCTATGTGAGCGAGCTTGTCACCAATCTCATCTTGCGTGAGCTTCCCGGACTTCAGCGCACGATTGAGCACTTCGTAGATGCGACCAACCATGTGATAGTCCAGAGCCATCATCAAGTCAGAGTTGCGGAAGATGAAGAGAATGTCTTCGTCACTTAGATTGAGCAGACTAAGGTCATCGGTTACGAGCAACGAATGAGGCTGTCTTTCCTTCGCTAAACGAATGATTTCCGGCTCCAGCAATGCCGGCCTCTTCCCTATGGAAGGATAGATGGTCTGTGAGAGCATAAGGTAGTCGTATGCCCCATGATTGTTAAAAGCCTCGGAGTGGCTGATGACGAACTCTCGCGAGCTTGTATCTACGCCTTGCTCCCAAGCTCCACTTTTGAAGTTCGCATTGCTAGTCTCTACACGGATATTTTGGGTGTGTCCTGGGAAGTGCTTCCAGCCTGGCACGATGCCGTTGTCCCTCAACGCTTGCGCATAGGCGAGCGCATAGCGGTTTGCGACTTCAGGATTGGCACTGTAGCTGCGCCCCGCATAGATTTCTTCCTTCCGGTTCTCGTATGTGTCGCCTTGCACCCCAAGGTTCACATCAAGGCAGCGCTTCTTCAACTCAACCGCCGAAGCCCGAGCTTTCTGCATGAACACGTCAAGCGGCATCTTGGTGGATGGCGATGGTAACTCCCAGTCTTGCTTGAACCGTCTGACTGACCCACCTTCTTCGTCGGCAAATGTGGTGAAGCCCTTCGCTTTGTCCACACACATTGCATACTCATTCTTGAAGTTCCAGTCAAAGTAGATATGGTTCTTCAGGTGAGCCGTAGTTGTCGCACTCAGAAAGAAAGGCGTGAAGTCATAGGCTTGTGCCTGCACCGACATGAATAAGAGACAACCAGCAGCTATTATATTTTTCATTTATTTTCCTTGTTATACACCACTTATAACAAGGAATTGAAAAACTTCAAGACCTACATATGACGATGGTGATATCGAATCTTCAACTTTCCGACCCTTCATCCTTCTTGACATCGGTTGCGGACTTTCCCCGCAGATAGTCTTCCAGCCGACTCTTGAAATCAAACATCGAAGGCTTGGAGGTCACACCGAGAATGATCAACTTATCGTCTACCATCGCATAGAAGACGTTGACCTTGGGCCCTTTCACGACCCATACGGACTCTCCGGTCTTCGGCATCTTGACGAGTTCGGAAGAAGGAGTACGCCCCTGCATAGCTTCTTTGTAAAACCTCTGGATCACGCCAAAAGCGCGCCCCGCCGCCGTAGGATCTTCTCGGACAAGCCGCTTCAACTCCTCCGTCGCGTCCGGTGTAATCAAGACGTTCATTTCTTCACCCCCATGTCATCCAGCATCTTCCCCACCTCAATGAGCGCGGCCTTTTCCGGGTTTTTGCGGATGTCTTCCAGAACTCCCTCCAGCTTGAGCCGTCTGGCGAACGCGATGCAATGAGCATCGTCAGCGAATTGCGAGAGCTTCTCGTCCCCCTTATAGAACAAGACCTGAATAGCGATGAGAACTATGGAGGCGGCGACCAGAATCCAGAACGATGGCAGATGCCACGAGAGCGACCAGTCTAGGTTGCCGTTCGGCGTGACTTGCGTGGCATAGATGCTAGAGAGGACGCCGATGACGACAGTCAGTCCCAGGTTCACGGCAAGTCTTAGCTTTGGATACAGTTCCGTCATCTCAAGCTCCACCGCACCGTCTGTTGGTAAAGGCAACGCTGGTAAGCATTCTCTTTCATGTCCTCAGCAGCCGCAACATTCGCGTCTAGCACGGACAACCCTCCTTCCTGAGAAGCAAACGCGGGCGACACCGCTTCCCTTACGGGTCAAAGCTTCGCCTCAGTCCGTCTTCCCCAGCACATAGCCGATCAGCAGCCGCGACCATCGTCCGTGTCTTCGCCTTCACTCTTCCAGATCACAAAGTTTCGTCGCTGTCAACATGCGTGAGATTTCCACGCATCCACAAAGATATTAAGCCCAAATATAAACTGCGAATCATTGAAACAAACAACGAATTAACCACCAACCAAGAAAGGAGAGTCGTATGGAAAGCAGCAGATACATTATCGGAAAAGCATTTATTTCGGACGGGGTTCAATGCGAAATCTCCATTGAAGAGTCCGCCGAGGATGTCATTAACACCGCCTTGTTGGACTGCAATCTGCAAGGCACGGTTGATATCGAGGGTGAGGAATTGACGGTTGAGTGCTGGCGAGAAAACAAGCGGGGCAAGATTCGGAGGTATGTCACTTACTGTGAGCCTATTCACCTTGAGTTTTTCTTGGAGAAGCTTTCAAAAAAGTATTCAGTCAAACCAGCCGTTTATTCGGTGCAGTTGATCACGATTGATAATAACGAATTTAAGCCGTATTAACGAAAAAGGAAAAACATGGACAAGCAACAATATATTCAATATACGAGCCATATCTATGTGGATGAAGGCTGCGGTCGCGAAGATTGCGACACCGGATGGGACCCAGAACACGACTACAACGACGTTGTGGTGAGCAATTGTCACGTGAGTTGGATTCTCCGTGACGAGATCGCTGAGATTAAAATGCAACTGAAGACCGGAAGGAAATTCGACTCGACAATGTCATTTCGTTTCACGGAGCATCGTTTTGACAGAGTTCTGCTAAGAACGGCGGTTGAACACTCGGGCTATGTAATCAACGAGAACGTGGACACCTTCTGTTTGGGTATTTGGCACCAGCATTCCCTCTATGAAAACCATATGACGGCAAAGCTGCTACTCGAACTTTACTTCTTGGCGGGAGGTGATCCCGATTTGTTCATCGAATCCATCGTCGGCCTTCCTGCAATCGAAGAGTACTCACACACTATCCGCTCATTTTTGCACTGGCTTTATACGGAGTTTGATGAATTCCAGATGATGACCGGGGTTCTAAAATGGACTGTCACAAGCAAGGACAATAATTTCGCTGGCGCGGCACCGACACTCATTGGCGTTATTTCGCAGGCGCTGCACGCATTGATTTGGCACCGCTGCTTTGAAGTCTTCGCAATTAATGGGCGCATCCACGTTCACTTCAACATCCTTGATGAATGGAGGAATGATTGCGGGGGCTGGGATAGGAAATATGAAATCGAAGGTACCCATCAAGCTGTTGAGCAACTCTTCGAAGAAATCATGCGCGATGTCGTATATCACAACGACGAAAAGTTCAAGATTGAATATCAAGAACACACCCTCGCTAGTGATGAGGACGATACAGATGACTAAGGAAAACTGCGGCACCGAAGAACAGACATTCATGATCGCCGTCGATGAGTCCGCACCTAGTCTGTCACCCATCTACGTGAGCGCGACGAGCCAAGACGAGGCGCAAAGCATCGTCAACGCAATCGTCGCCCTCTACAACACTCACAAGGAGTTGACTATTCCCTAAAAACTCAGAAGGAGAAGCAATGAGAAAGCTAGAAGACGGTGAATTTGAAATGATTGAAGCATGTGTCGGAGCCAACATCATCATCCAACAAATGAAGCGAGATGGCCTCACGAGCTTGGACATCGCTCAGGCAAGAACCCGTGCGTTGCTCACCGGCATGGATGGAGCGTTCCGTCGCATTTTCACGGATCAAGGACGAGCATTGATGTCTGGTGTCCTGTCCAAAGTCCTGGCAGAAAGCGACGTTCATTCAATCAACAACATTACTTACGAAAATGGAGCGATCCAGATCAACCAATGAAAGGAGAGAAAGCATGTCAGATATTTGCAACAACGAATTAACGGTTAGCGGGAGGAAAGAAGAGCTTAAGCGTTTTATCGCCGCTCATTTTTTTAGCAAAGCGATGGAACCCGACGCTACACCCGCCGACTGGTCTGAGATTGAAAAGGGGTATCGGGTAAGCGTCGACCTCGATTGCAATACCGTAATTGCGATGCCGGTGAAAAACGAACCGAATCAGATGTCCCGGGACGCCTTCGCGTTCCGCGTCAATGAATGGGGCAGCAAGTGGGGTGCTTTCGACGGCTACCTTGAGTTCAGTGCGAGCGATGACAACGGCTCCATTTGCTACAACTTTGGGACGGCATATGACGGGATTCAATCAGTCATCGACAGGCTGGAGGAAAAGTATCCGCACCTCTCGTTTGACTACATCTGTCTTGGCACGGGCTATGAAGATGAAGATGAAGATGAAGAATCGGAGAAACTGCTTGCCGATTAATAGTAAGGAAACTAAACCAAATTTATATTAAAGGATAAAACCATGAAGAAATATATCGCAATTCTTGAGATTGTCATTCCGATCCCGGTCGTAATTGACGCTGTAGACGAGGACGAGGCATATGAACTAGCCGAAGAGAGGAAAGACGAGCTTGTGGGTTCACACCCCCTCTGTCAAAACTATGAATATAGTGACTTCTCAGTGTATGAGGTCGAGGAGGCAACGGATGAGGAATGCGCCGCTGTAACCGCTGAACATGGTTAGTGTTCAACCAAACCCCATGACAAAGATCTCAATAGCCGTGAATATGCAAGCCCCTCACGGGGCTTTTTTGCCTGACGCTATTGACAAATACTTTTATTCTACTAAGTTATGTAGTAACAAGTTGTTATTACAAAGGAGACAACATGCAGACATCTAAAATCACTATGAACAGTGAAGGCAAATATCTAGCGACGAACATCAAGCCTTGTGACGATCAGGTTATCACCAGGCTACCCAAGGAAATGAAGCAGGCTCTGCTTGATAAAACCAAAGAAAAGAACATGAGCATCTCAGAATTGACGAGAAGCTTTTATCTCCAGTTCCTCAACTCCTGACGCATAACAGCAAAAATCCCCAAGTCGGCAAACTTGAGGATCTTTTTCAACTATTTCGGAGGACTCCGAGAACTTAACTAAGATATAGGGTATCTATATGACTACAATAAACAAACATTTGAATAATGTCAATATCACTAACGCTATCGAAGCCTGCACAGAACTAGATGATGGAGGCGGCAGCAAGACAAATGAATGTGAACTAACTGCGGACGAAAAGAAGGACATTTTCCTTCAGCAGGCTAAGCAGTTCGTGAGCACAGTAACCGGACATAAGAACAACAAGCGCTCCAGGAATGCGGACTTCCCACCAGAATCCCTCTACGCCCAGGACATCGCAGACGACGACAATTATGCGATTGCGGAGCGAGACGAGAACGTGAGCCTCTACCATTGGGAAGGAAACTACTGGAAGAAGCTCACACGCCATGACGGTGTCAAAGCTGCCTACAAGTGGCTCAAGACCCATGCTCCTGAAGCGGCAGGCGCCAAGCTCGCAGCGGAGGCATACAGAACCGCTTTGCTTGACGCGAAGCTTCTACCCGCCGTCAATAGCACCACAACCGTTATCCCTCTTAGAAATTGCTGGATTGCCGTGGAAGACGATGGCACATTGAAAGTGCGCACTCCTCAGCGAAGTGAAGGCATCACATACGAAATCAAGGCAACCGTAGACGCATCACAAGAGCTTTATCAGCCAAAGCCACTGCCAGCAGACTCCATGTTCAGCAAGTTTCTCCACTCGTCACTACCCGATGACGATGTAAGAAGTCTTGTGCAGGAATACTGCGGCTGCACTCTTCTTAACGACACCCGGTTTCAGACGGCCATTGTGTGGCTTGGCAAGGGCAAGAACGGGAAAAGCGTTTTGCTCAACATCATCTCAGCCCTCCATTCCAAGGTTGCCGCTATCAGGCTGGACAACATGGAAGGGTTCGGACTTGTTGGGCTCGTGGACGCATCGTTAGCCGTGAGTGCCGAGACCCCGAAACGCAACATCAATGAACAGATCCTCAAGGCATGTATCACGTCTGACTATGTGACGATTGAGGGTAAGGGTTCCAACGAATTCACCTATCGCCCGAGTGCGAAGTTCATCATCAGCGCCAACTCCTTCCCGAAGCTTAACGACGAATCCGATGGCATCTGGCGTCGTCTCATGATTGTGGAGTGGAAGAAGCAATTCACCGAGGAAGACGCGATTAAGAACCTGGACTCCCTCATCGTGGAAAAAGAGCTTGCGTTAGTCGTGGACTGGTGCCTTGAAGGCTTGCAACGACTACTCAAACGTGGAGGCTTCCAACCACCAACCACGGTGACTGCGGCCACCAAGCGCGAGCAGGAGATCAGCAACACTGTTGAGCAATTCAAAGACGCCTATTTTCTTGACATAGATGAGGAATACAAGCTTCTCAAAGAGGATTGCTACCAGACCTACCTCGATTATTGCAAAGTGCAGAATTACACCCCGCTTGGCAACATTGAGTTCTGGAAGCGGGTCCGCATCCTCTTTCCTGCTTTAGACGAAAAGAAAGTCACTGTTCAAAGTGAAGGCGGCGTAGGTCACACCATCCGCAAGAAGTTCATCAACCTGAAATTCAATGGAGACATGTTCGTAGCCGACAAGCTCTTCTCTGGCATGGAGGTAGATGGAGAATGAAGCTCATCAGAATAACGAAGACCATGGTCACCGATCACGGCATCAACTGGAACGATAAGCAGCGGCCCAACATGAACCGTGAGCGCATCGAGCGCATTGCCGAGGTGCTTAAGAAGATAAGCCCGAGGAGCAATATCAACTGGCAGGATAGCTCCTACGCCCTGAAGCACATTCTGGAGCCACGTCTGGGCTACATGACCAACGGCGAGTTTATCTATGCCGCCCTTCATGCCGGCCTACGCGTGGAAGTGGACGAGAAACTAAAAAAATCCAAGTCGCCCAATGCCTATTTCTACTTCACTGCCCGCGACCTTCACGATGTCCTGTCCGGGTGACCCCCGCCACTTTCCGCACACATCCCCCAGCCTCATCTAACCCATGGGGCTTTTTGCTGTCCGGGGTGTCCGAGTGTCCGGGTGCTGTCCGGGTGACTCAAAACCACCTGGACACCCTTCTAATCCAATACCGGTAAGACTTTCAGGAAACATTGTCCGGGTGTCCGGGTGAAATCGAACATCCTGTTTCTCCTAGGAAGTACACGGGAGGAATACGAAGACGCTTCGCGTACACATTAGAAGTTGAAAATCACCCGGACACCCGGACACTAAACTCTAGAACCTATAACCAGTAAGGCTTTCAGCCCTGTCCAGGTGAAATTTTTCATTTGGACACCACCCGGACAGTTTCAATTCACCCGGACACTTCGAGTTTTAACATCCCTCAAAGGATAGGTCTCGAAAACCTCCTTCTTAGAAAAAGGGTTACGGCAGGCAAGAGGCAGCTTGCCTTGCGGCAATGTCTGCCTCGCTTGGGTTGTTATTGATGGAAAGGTAGAGGGAGGTTATTGAAGCCACCCGAAAAGCAGCGGCCGAAGAAAGAGCTAAACATAAATTCGCACAGCACAGACCCCGGAAGGGGGAGCGGCCCCGCCCGCCAACCGTTCCTAACGGGGAGCCTTTGACCTGGATCACGACCAAGCCTTCGTGTCAACACCCAGCCCGGATGCGTGAGCTTCCCACGCATCCCCACACACATACGACCAAAATATAAACTTCGTTTTGTCGATTCAAACAACAACGAATCATTTATCAATCAACGGAGAAAACTATGAAGAATACTCGCCAAACACTCAATAAACGCCAAGCCGACATCCTCGCCGCCATCCAAGCTTTGAAAGATCAAAATATGCCTGTGACGATTAAGGAAGTTTGCAGTCTTACCGGCCTGCCGTATCACATCGTCTATGGACACAAAGAGTTGCACGAGCAGATGAATATTCGCGCAACCGCACCATACAAGAAAAAGCAGCAAACACCGAAGCGTGAATTTACACCCGCTGCCTCGATGTATGACCGTTATGTCACCATCATCAAAGACCTGTGCATGACCGACAAACCGATGAGCAAACACGACTTCGCAGATGAAATTGAAGGCATGGGATTGACTGTAAACGTGCCTGACATCTCCAGGGCAATCAATAGCCTTCTCGCATCTCGCGACTTGATGATGGATGGTAACGGACTCTATCGCCTTGCCAAAGAGCAATCGACCACGACAGAGGCTCCTGCCGTTCTTATGGATGAAAAGGGAACCGTGACTGTCTTGGAACCGGGCCAGTCAGCTTTGCAAATTGCTGAGAAGTTGATTCGTGCCGGTGCTCAAAAAATCATCCACCTCTTGCCGACTGAAGTTTTCGAGCCAACCACCGCTGTCATTAGTCGCCGTTTTTGACGAGGCCCAAGGGAACAACATTTGTCAGTAGGAGGGAATACATGAACCTCCTACTGACAAAAAGTTACGAGATACACACATCAAACGAGATCAATCGGCGGCTGCGCATTGACTTTGTCCACGAAATCAATATAAATTATTTAGAAGAGGAGAATATATCGTGAGAGAACAAAAGACTCATTATACCGAGACGAGCCCCGAGGCAGACAAAGCCGCTTCCTTTGTTCGCTTCGACAGAAAGCGGATGGAGACTGCACTAGCATCTGACAGTATTGCTATGCCCCCGTGCCTGTCGAGCGAGGAGAAGAAACGGTTCTTGCTAACTTTCGCAACTATTTAATTACCACTATCTGACTAAATAGAGAAAGCCCCAAGTTTGGGGCTTTGTGCTTTTCTAGCTCGACTCAAGCCGCGTCTTCCAATCCCACTGACTGGCTAGCATTGTACTTCTCTACTTTTTGCAAGATGTAGTCTTCCACCTTTTGCATCGAACCTCGCACAGACTCTTCATTGTATTTGAAGTAGTTCTCATCGACCCCCTTGAACGTGTGCTTCATGCAGTAGTCAACCGTAAGTTTCTGAATCTGCAAGCTGTCCGTTATTGCGATGGTTCCCCACGTTCTTCTTAAGTCATGGTGGCTAATCAGCGCGCCGCCAAGCTTTTGCACATTCGCGAAATGATGTCTGGCATCTTTGGGGATGCAACCTTGTGCGCTCTCTGGATAATAAAATACATATTCGTTCCTCGACAATTTTTTGAGCTTCTGAAGAATCTCCAAGGCATAGTCGCTAATATGAAGAATATAGCTCTTTGAATTCTTCGTCCCGATGTACTTTATGATTCTTTGTTTGAAGTCGATATCATTCCATGTCAGTTTATGAATATCAATGGAGCGACCGGTTTGCAGAAGACTGAACTTCAGATAGTAGGCAGCAACAAGATTGCGAGACTCATATTTGGTGACGGCATTCCACCAGATGGGACCTTCTTCCTGCACGAAGTTGAGGTAGGTATCAACGACATTCGTAGGCCTCCACAATTCGTAGTCACTGATGATTCGGACGGGATTGATGACAATTTTTTTCTCCTCCAACTCCAGCCGCTTGATCCTGAGGTTGTAGGCTGCATGAAGGATTTTGAAAGCTAACTGGTTTTGACGAACGATGGGTTCCGGCTTCTTGCCGCGTTGTTTCATCGTCCTTGACAATGTCTCGAAACGCTCCTCGACTTCCTTCCTGGTAATGCTGCGATATGGACGGCTCAGCCAGTCTTCAAGAATAAAGGTCCCGTCAATCGTCCAGTTGCGGGACTTCTCATCGAACTTCAGGACGGTGACCTCCCGTCTAGCGAAAAACTTCAGCGAGTCCTCAAAGCTTTTCAGGCTCGCAGGCTTTCCGCCGTTCTTCTTAATAAGCCTATCGTTCTTATACTGCTCAAGAAGCCACCCCACAGTCTCTGTTTTGTTCGCTTCCTCGATGCGCCCCGCCAGCTTCTCCTGCTTGCGCACTTCATGAGGATTCACCCCCTGCACGACATCAGCAATTGTGACGGTGGCCAGTTGCCGAGCTTTGCTGACTGGTATGTCCCCGCATTCTCCCAAGGTCACACGAACCGGATCGCCACGACCCGGAAGACGCTTGTTGATAACAAAGATTTTCTTCTTGGCACCAACGCGCAAAGCCAATTTTGACTCTGTGTCGTAATACATGCGCTGCTTGCCATCTGTCGAAAGTGGCACTTGCGCGACGGATGTCTCAGTAAATTTAAAGCGATTTGGTTGGATAGTAGATGTGTCGGCGGCTTTTTCTTCGTTGCTTTTCACACGACCTCCTAGCGGTCTTGGCAGCGGTTTTTGGGTCTAGGCTACCGTCCGGTTGCCTAGCTTCTCGGCTGGACGCCAGAATAGCGTTTTAGGCAACCTATAGGCAACCACCCAATGACCAATAACGACCACCAGTGACCACCAGTGACCAACAAAGCAACACCCCTCAAACCCTTACGCAGTATGGCTCACAGCCAGAAAGCCTTATTCCGCAAGGGTTTCAAAAAACCCTAGGCAGCGGACTCTTAATCCGTAGGTCGAGTGTTCGAGTCACTCACGCCCCACCAAGCATTACGAAGCCCGGTTAGCGAAAGCTGACCGGGCTTTTTGCTTTTCTGGCCTTTATTGCTGCAATTTTGCTGCATTGGAAATTTGCAGCAACCCTCCTGCCCTTGCCGTTCATGGTGCTGTGGCAACGCTACACTTTGATTTGCGAGTAGCGTTCGCATGGCAACAATCAACGATCGTCGTCCCCATCAATGGCAAGCCACGGTCCGCCGCAAGGGATACCGCGCCACGCAAAAAATGTGTGGCCGACGCCCAGCGACTCGCCGGTCCCGCACACCAATGAACCATCCGGCACCTAGCGTGTGCGCTGGTAGCCCGTCTCGCCGGCGGAATAAAAATAATTAAGAGCACCCTTAATTATTCTCGATATCTGCCGATAACTCGAAAGAGTGCCTTCCATTTTCTTACAAATGCTGGCCGCTCTCCTAACTGGTGCGGGGTCTCCCTGTTAGGAATTCTCTGCGCGGGAATGAATTTCTGCGTGCCGTGAATCAAATAGACATATGGATGTGGAATGAAGAAAACTCAATTTGCCGTTGCAGGTCTTGCGTGTGCTGCCGTCGTAATGCTGTCCGGTTGCCAAACGACGAACTCGTCGATTCCTTATGAAGTCTCGACCGAAAACGTCATCAACATCCAGCAGGCGTTGCAGTCCAAGAAGGTCAGCGTCAGCAATGTCGAACTTGCCCAAGGAGTCAGCGAGAATTTGATGTGCCGCATGAACGGCGACATCAAGGTCGCACCGGGTAAAACGCTATCGCAGTACATTAAGGACGCATTCCAGAAAGAACTGTTCACCGCCCAAACATACGACCCGCACGGCCCCGCTATCAAAGGGAGCATTGAAGACTTGAGCTTCAGCTCTGTAGCTCCGGCCTACTGGAAAATTACGATGCACGTGCAATCATCTGCATCTGATAATGGATATTCAGTCTCAGTAAAATATCCATTTGAAACGAGTTGGATTGCAATGGAAGCTTGCAAGAACACCGCCAATGCATTTTCACCGGCAGTTCAAGAGCTCTTGAAGCAAGTCGTTGCAAATCCGCAGTTTTCCAAACTAGCTGGAAGCTAAATCGGTTTTGGCCTGAGTGGTCGGTACGAATCACCATGCGGCGCGCCTCTGCGGTGAGCCAGCCACTGAGGCCAACCAAAACGTGAAGCTGGATTTAAATCTTAATTTGCAGATTGATTTTTCGGAATCATCTAAAATTTTTAATATATTAAAATCGATGGATATGAAAATTCGGCAAGTAGCATTTCCGCTCTTTCTTGTTTGCGTTCTTGGTGGGTGTGCGACGCAAGTGTCTCCTCAAATGCGTGAACTGGCAGAAAAACGGAAGGGGGAAGTCGTAACCGTTTCGACTTCTTTGGAGGCAAGTGATAATTTCGAAAAAAGATGCGGATACGCAAAACCAAACGAAAGCGTGGGATGCTCTCAGGATATTCTGTGGGGAAAACTGAGGAGTAAGGCGAAAGACTATTGCGTAAATTATAGTATGGGTCGACCTCAGTACAACGGAACCTCTGGTGCTTTGTACAATCGGGCGACTTCTGCGCAAGCCACTATCACCTGTCTTGGCTCGTAAAGGGTTTTAAGAATAGCGGCCTGAATAGTCATATATTTCCGGCCGTCAGCCTGCTAAATCGGCCTTCGCATTTTCTCGCTTCATACATATCCAGGTGTGGGCCGGCCGCTACGTGGTCACGCAATTGAGAAGGCGGGCAGCCCTCGCCAAGGCGTTGCTCACATCTACTAGAAACCTTGACGGGCTTGTCGCAGGTTGCACGGCGCGCACTAATCGCCGACGCCATGCTTAGCGTTGCTGCGAATTAGCTGCACTGGACTCAGCAAATAGCGGTAAATTTCAGGAAATGACGGTAGGCTAAGTTGCTGATTTTTATGGAGTAGACAGAATTTCTGCCCGCGCCATATGGGGTTGGAAGCGCCTCTTAATCCGTAGGTCGAGTGTTCGAGTCGCTACGCCCCACCAACGACTTTGAAGCAAAAAGCCCGGTCATCGCGACCGGGCTTTTTGCTTTCCGGGCTTCGCTTAGGCGGGCCCAGGCAATTCGCAAACGGCTGCCACGGTCTCAAGTGGACCGGTCCAGGCAACTTCCCTTCGACAAGCGCAAGCGGAAAACAAAAGAATCGAAAGAGCAGATCGAGCAGGACCGGCGAGACTTCGACCGGCTTTTCAGCGTCCATATCGATTGGCGCCGCGCAGGCGCCTGCTCCGATTTCCGCGAGTACGCCGATTTCATCGATCGGAATCTGCACATATCGAGTTGGGACAGGGCCCGTCGACGGAAACGCAATTACGCCGATTCTTCGCGCCGCCGCATCAAACCACCGCCGCCCCGCGCTCCGTCAGCAACTCCCGCAACACCGACCGATGACACCGCGCCTCATGCTCGCAATAACACCCCACCGACATATTCGTCTGGTGCGACAACGCCGCCAGCAAGTCCAGAGTCCTGCTCGCATCGGGCGCCGCCATCTCCGTCTTGAACTTCCTCACGAACGCGCGCCACTCCTTGTCGTCCGCGGCGTGCAGCGCCAGCGTCACCAGTTCCGCCGTCGGCGACAAAACCGGATACCACACGTCGTAGAAATCGCGCGTCGCGAACTCGGCCTTCGGCACCCCGCGCGGCGGACGCCGCACCGTGCCGATCCGCAGCCCTTCATCCGCCGCGCGCGGCGTCCCCAGCCTCACGATTCGAATCGCCATCGATACCCTCCGTGGTTCGTCATCCGCACAGCATAAGCGCCGCCGATAACCATTTGAAAGCTCCCACGCACCCGCTCAGCGAAACCCCGCATCTTCCCGTATTGTTTCGGATTATTCTCCTTCCGCTTACATCCGAAATCGCCGCCGTGCCCACCGAAGAACGCCCCCAACACCTGCCCCACGATCCTGACGCCCCGATGACCCCGCTCGAGCGCCGCGGCATGGCCGCGATTCTGCTCTCGGTCGCGCTCGCGACGCTCGATACCGCCATCGCCAACACGGCGCTCCCCGCCATCGCCGCCGATCTGCACACGACGCCCGCCGCATCGGTCTGGATCATCAACGCGTATCAGCTCGCGATGGTCGCGACGCTGCTGCCGCTCGCCGCGCTCGGCGGCATTCTCGGGCATCGCCGCGTGTATCTCGGCGGGCTCGTCGTGTTTCTCGTGGCGTCCGCGCTGTGCACGTTCGCGTGGTCGCTGCCGACGCTCGTCGCCGCGCGGCTGCTGCAGGGCCTCGGCGCGAGCGCGATCATGAGCGTCAACGCGGCGCTCATCAGCGCGATCTTTCCGCCGCATCGGCTCGGACGCGGCGTCGGGCTGAACGCGCTCGTCGTGGGCATCGCGTTCGCCATCGGACCGACGATCGCGTCGATCGTGCTCTCGCTCGGCACCTGGCCGTGGCTCTTCGCCGTCAACCTGCCGGTAGGCGTATTCGCGCTCGCCATCGCGTGGCCGTCGTTGCCGCAGACGAAGCGCGCCGAACACGGCTTCGATCGCCTCGCCGCCGCGCTCAACGTCGTCACGTTCGCTTCGCTGATCTTCGCGCTCGGCGAAGCGGCCCAGCGCGCGCCCGCGTGGACCGTGCTCACGGCATTCGGCGTCACGCTGGTCGCGGGCGCGCTGCTGCTGCGTCGCGAACGCGGTCATCCCGCGCCGATGCTGCCCGTCGATCTCTTTCGCCGCCCGATGTTCGCCCTCTCGACGATGACCGCCATCTGCTCGTTCGCCGCGCAAGGGCTCGCGTTCGTGTCGCTGCCGTTCTTCTTCGAAAGCGTGCTGGGCCGCAGTCAGGTCGAGACGGGCTTTCTGATGACGCCGTGGTCCGCGCTCGTCGCGTTGATGGCGCCGATCGCGGGACGTTTGTCCGACCGTCATCAGCCCGGCTTGCTGGGCGGCGTCGGGCTGGCGATTCTGTGCGTGGGGATGATCTCGCTCGCGATGCTGCCGGCGCAGCCGCACGCGATGGAAATCTGCATCCGCATGGCGATTTGCGGCGCGGGCTTCGGTTTCTTCCAGTCGCCGAATCTGAAGGCGTTCATGTCGAGCGCGCCGCGCGAGCGCAGCGGCGGCGCGAGCGGCACGATCGCGACATCGCGCCTGATCGGACAGGCGACGGGCGCGGCGCTGGTCGCGCTGTGCTTCAGCATCGCGGGCAGGCACGGGCCGGCGCTCGCGTTGTCGCTCGGCGCGGCGTTCGCGGGCGCGGGCAGCATCGCGAGCGGTTTGCGGCTCGTGACGCGCAAGACGCCGAAGACGCCGGCGGATGGAATCGCAGGCGAGCCGCCGCAGAACGCCTGAGTCCTACATGCGCCGCACTTTGACTTTGCGGCCTTTGAGCTTGCCGGCGCCGAGCCGGCGCACGGCGTCGTCGGCGATATTCCGGTCGACAGCCACGTACGTCACCAGATCCATCACGTTGATCTTGCCGATCTGCTGGCCGTCGAAGCCCGCTTCGCCGGTGAGCGCCCCGAGCACGTCGCCGGGACGGACCTTCTCCTTGCGGCCGCCGAGGATTTGCAGCGTCGCCATCGGCGGCTTCAGATGGCCCGGTTCCGCCGAGGTCAACTCGGCCAGCGGATGCCATTCCACTTCCGCGCGCTGCGCCTCTTCGATCGCGCCCACACGTCCCATTTCGTCCATGCTCGCGAGCGACAGCGCCCAGCCTTCCTCGCCCGCGCGCCCCGTCCGGCCGATGCGATGCACATGCACTTCCGGATCGGGCGTCACGTCGACATTGATCACCGCTTCAAGTTGCGCGATGTCGAGGCCGCGCGCGGCGACATCGGTCGCGACGAGCACCGAACAACTCCGATTGGCGAACTGCACGAGCACCTGATCGCGCTCGCGCTGCTCCAGTTCGCCGTGCAGCGTCAGCGCCTCGAAGCCTTGCGCGCGCAACACATCGAGCAGATCGCGGCATTGCTGCTTCGTGTTGCAGAACGCGATCGTGCTCACCGGGCGATAGTGATCGAGCAGAAGCCCGACTGCGTGCAGGCGTTCGTGGTCGTCGACCTGATAGAAGCGCTGCTTGATCTTTGCGCTGCTGTGGCGTTCGGTCAGCTTGATTTCGCGCGGATTGCGCAGGAACTGCTGGCTCAGTTTCGCGATGCCTTCCGGATAGGTCGCCGAGAACAGCAAGGTCTGGCGATCCTTCGGACACTGGCGCGCAACCGAAGCGATGTCGTCGAAGAAGCCCATGTCGAGCATGCGGTCCGCTTCGTCGAGGACGAGCGTGCGCGCCGCGTCGAGCGAGAGCGTGCCGCGCTCCAGATGATCCATGATGCGGCCGGGCGTCCCGACGACGATATGCGCGCCGTGTTCGAGACTCGCGACCTGCGGACGCATCGGCGTGCCGCCGCACAGCGTCAGCACTTTCACGTTGTCCTCGGCGCGCGCGAGGCGGCGGACTTCCTGCGTGACCTGATCGGCGAGTTCGCGCGTCGGGCAGAGCACGAGCGCCTGCACGGCGAACTGACTCACGTCGAGTTTGGCGAGCAGCGGCAGCGTGAATGCCGCGGTCTTGCCGCTGCCGGTCTTCGCCTGCGCGATGAGATCGAGGCCCGCGAGCGCGGGCGGCAGGCTCGCGGCCTGGATCGGCGTCATCGTCTCGTAGCCGAGTTGCTGCAGGTTGGACTGCATCGCCGGCGAAAGCGGCAGGCTGCTGAAGGAAGTGTCGGTCGTCATGATGTCAGTGCTTGCCGTGCGGCGGAATGTCGGTGATCTGCTCGTAGGTGATCGCGCCGTCGGCGGCGTCGTGGCGCGCGACGTAATTGCGCGCGCCGCACATCGGGCAGCGGAACAGCAGGCCCTGGCCTTCGTTCTTGATGACCACGTCCGACAGCTCCCATTGCGCGCCGCAGGATTGGTTTCGACAGGTGAACATGTGTTGGTTCTCTTTGTTGCATCGCGCGCGCGGATCGCGGCGCGTTCGATTGGCTTAAAGGCGGAAGTGTACGCGCGTCTCGCGCCGGTGCGGTTCGCGCAAGTCCGCAAGAAATGCTAAAGCGGGTCGTGCTACTTTTCCTGCATCGAGATTACTTTTCCGGAGCCGGCGATGAGCGAGATCTACCAGGCGCGGCTCGCGCGCGTGGTTGCCTATATCCACGATCACCTCGACGACGAGCTGGATCTCAACCGGCTCGCCGAGGTGGCCTGCTTGTCGCCGTATCACTGGCATCGGATTTATCACGGGTTCTACGGCGAGACGGCCGCGGCGACCGTGCGGCGATTGCGGCTGCACCGGGCGGCGAACGATCTCGTGCATGGCTCGGTCCCGATCGATTCGATCGCCGAACGGGCCGGATATAGCAGCGTGCAGGCGTTTTCGCGGGCGTTTCAGGCGAGTTTCCGGATGGCGCCGGCGCGGTTCCGGAACGAAGGCGGCGCGTCCATGTTTGCTTCGCTGGATTCTTCAGATTCGATTCGATCAGGAGGTATGGCCATGCATCAGGTGGAGATCAGGAGTCAGGGTTCGTTCACGGTCGCGGCGATGGAGCATCGCGGGTCGTACATGAATATCGGGCGGGCGTTCGAGATGCTGTTTCACTGGCTGGCGACGCGCGGGCTCGTCGATCCGAAAGCGCGCTCGCTCGGCATTTATTTCGACGATCCTGCCGCGGTCGCCGAAGACGAATTGCGCTCGATGGCGTGTTGCGAGTTATTCGAGCCGGATGCGGTGAAGTTCGAAGCGCCGGTGACCCGGGTCGAGGTCGCGGGCGGGGAATTCGCGGTGCTGACGCACGTCGGGCCGTATGCGCAACTTTGCTTCGCGTATCAGTGGCTCTACGGAGAATGGCTGCCGAAGTCGGGACGCGAGACCGGCGATGCGCCCGTGTTCGAAATCTATGTGAACGATCCGCGGGAAACCGCGCCGGCGGATCTGGTTACGGAGATTTGGGTGCAGTTGAAGCGGCGAAATTGACGTCGCGAAAAAGCCCGCGAAACCGGCACGTACTGCGCCGGACTTCGCGGGCTTCGTGAGGCTGGGGAGAAGAAGGCCTAAGCCCGCTCAAACATCAATATTCCCCGCCCGCAACGCATTACTCTCGATAAACGCCCGGCGCGGTTCGACATCATCGCCCATGAGCGTCGTGAAGATGCCGTCGGCCGCGATCGCGTCTTCGATCTGCACGCGCAGCAAACGCCGCACATTGGGATCCATCGTCGTTTCCCAGAGCTGCTCGGGGTTCATCTCGCCGAGCCCCTTATAGCGCTGCTTGCTGACGTTGCGTTCCGCATCGGCGATAAGCCACTTCATCGCGCTCTTGAAATCGGACACCGCCATCGAGCGCTCGCCGCGCTTGATCAGCGCGCCGGATCCGATCAAACCCTTGAACGTGTCCGCCGTCGACACGAGCTGCTTGTAGTCGGCGGTCAGTTGAAGGTCTTCATCGAACACGGTGACCTTCACATTGCCATGATGGCGCCGCTTGACATGCAGCGACCGCAACTCGCGCACCTGATCGTACGCCGCCTCGACCGTGACTTCCGGCTTCAGCGGATCCGCACGCAAGCGCGCTTCGAGCCGCTTCGCCGTCGCCTCGGCCGCTTCCTGCGACGACAGATCGATGACCACGCCATCCATCACCGCTTCCAGCGCCGCCGCGTCGTAAATGCGGCTGAGCCGGTCGACCACCGCCTGCGCCAGCAAGTAGGCACGCGCGAGTTCGCCCAGCGCGTCGCCGGAAATTGGATCGGCGCCCTCGCTCGGAATCAGCTCCGAGCCTTGCAACGCAAGCTTCAGCATGTGCTGATTGAGCTCGTGCGCGTCCTTCATATAGCGCTCGTCCTTGCCGGCCTTGATCTTGTAAAGCGGCGGCTGCGCGATATAGATGAACCCGCGCTCGACGATCTCCGGCATCTGCCGATAGAAGAACGTGAGCAGCAGCGTGCGGATGTGCGCGCCGTCGACGTCCGCGTCGGTCATGATGATGATGCGGTGATAGCGCAGCTTGTCGAGGTTGTAGTCTTCCTTGCCGATGCCGCAGCCGAGCGCCGTCACCAGCGTGACGATCTGCTCCGATGAAATCAGCTTGTCGAAACGCGCCTTCTCCACGTTCAGCACCTTGCCGCGCAACGGCAAAATTGCCTGGAACTTGCGATCGCGTCCCTGCTTGGCCGAGCCGCCCGCCGAGTCGCCCTCGACGATATAAATCTCCGACTTCGCCGGATCCTTCTCCTGGCAATCCGCGAGCTTGCCCGGCAAACCGACGCCGTCGAGCACGCCCTTGCGCCGCGTCATCTCGCGCGCCTTGCGCGCCGCGTCGCGCGCACGCGCTGCGTCGACGATCTTGCCCGTGATGATCTTCGCGTCGACCGGTGTTTCCTGCAGATACTGCTCGAGCGCCTTCGCGACGACTTCCTCGACCGGCGCGCGCACTTCCGACGACACCAGCTTGTCCTTCGTCTGCGAGCTGAACTTCGGCTCCGGCACCTTCACCGACAGCACGCACGACAAACCTTCGCGCATGTCGTCGCCGGTCGTCTCGACCTTCGCCTTCTTCGCGATTTCGTTGTCGACGATGTACTTGTTGATGACGCGCGTCATCGCCGCGCGCAGGCCGGTCAGGTGCGTGCCGCCGTCGCGCTGCGGAATGTTGTTCGTGAAGCAGAGCACGCTTTCGTTGAAGCTGTCGTTCCACTGCATCGCCACTTCGACGGTCACGTTCTCGCGCTCGCCCGTCGCGTAGAACACGTTCGGATGCAGCACCTGCTTCGCCTTGTTGATGTACTCGACGAAACCCTTCACGCCGCCCGCGAACGCGAAGTCGTCTTCCTTGCCCGTGCGCTGGTCGGTCAGGCGGATGCGCACGCCGTTGTTCAGGAACGAAAGCTCGCGCATGCGCTTCGCGAGAATGTCGTAATGGAATTCGACATTGCCGAAGATCGAGACATCGGCGAGGAAATGCACTTCGGTGCCGCGGTTTTCCGTGTCGCCGACGACCGGCATCGGCGAGTACTGCACGCCGTTCTCCTCGACGATCTCGCGGTTCTGCACGACGCCGCGCCGGAACTCCATGAAGTGCTTCTTGCCGTCGCGGCGCACCGTGAGGCGCAGCCATTCGGACAGCGCGTTCACGCACGACACGCCCACGCCGTGCAGACCGCCCGACACCTTGTAGCTGTTCTGGTCGAACTTGCCGCCCGCGTGCAGCTCGGTCATGACGATTTCGGCGGCGCTGCGCTTGGGATCGTGCTTGTCGTCGCGCTTGAGGCCGGTCGGCACGCCGCGGCCGTTATCGGTCACGGAAATGGAGTTGTCCGCGTGGATCGTGACGTGAATGTCGTCGCAATAACCCGCGAGCGCTTCGTCGATGGAGTTGTCCAGCACTTCGAAAACGAGGTGATGCAGACCGGTGCCATCCGACGTATCGCCGATATACATGCCCGGGCGCTTGCGCACCGCCTCCAGACCCTCGAGGATCTGAATGGACGATGCGCCATAGCTGTTGTCGGGTTGCGAATTTGTGTTTTCAGTCATGGATTTTTTCCGGTTCTGCGTCACTGCCTGGGTTACTGCCCGAACTTTTCGAAACACCTTAAAAACGCCAAAGGGGCGCGCCGCCCCTTGGAGTGATTGAGGTAATGAGTGCGTCAGATGCGCATCGGCATCACCACATACTTGAATTCCTCGTTCTCGGGAATCGTGATCAACGCGCTCGAATTGGCGTCGCCGAGGCTGACCTTGAGCGTGTCGACCTTCAGATTCGCCAGCACGTCGAGCAGATACGTGACGTTGAATCCGATATCGACGGTGTCGCCCTGATACGCGATTTCCAGTTCTTCCTGCGCCTCTTCCTGGTCGGCGTTGGTCGACATGATCTTGAGCTGGCCCGGCTCCACGAGACAGCGCACGCCCTTGAACTTGTCGGACGTCAGAATGGCCGCGCGCTGCAACGAACGCTGCAACTCTTCGCGGCCGATTTCGAACGTGTTCTTGTGCGACTTCGGAATCACGCGCTGGAAATCGGGGAACTTGCCCTCGACGAGCTTCGACACCAGTTCCACCTGACCGAAGCTGAACTTCACCTGCGTCGCGGCGATGTCGATCTGCAAGGTGTCGTCGATGTCTTCGAGCAGGCGCTGCAGCTCGAGAATGGTCTTGCGCGGGATGATGACTTCCTGACGCGCGAACGAGCCTTCGATCTTCATCGACGAGAACGCGAGACGGTGGCCGTCGGTCGCGACCGCCATCAGCTGGTCGCCGTCCACCACCAGCAACATGCCGTTCAGGTAGTAGCGGATGTCCTGCTGCGCCATCGCGAAATACACCATGCCGAGCAACTGGCGGAATGTCTTCTGCGGAACCGAAAGGCTCGCGCCGAAGTCAGTAGCCTGATTGACGGTGGGAAATTCGTCGGCGGCGAGCGTCTGCAGCGCGAAACGGCTCTTGCCGGAACGCACGGTCAGGCGCTTGTCGGAGAGGTCGAGCACGACTTCGCCCGAAGGCATCGCGCGCAGAATGTCGAGCAGCTTGCGCGCGGCGACCGTGGTGGCAACCTGGTCGCTGCCGACGCCGAAATCGGCGCGGGTCGTGATCTGGAGTTCGAGGTCGGTCGAGAGGAACGACACATCCGCGCCGTTCTTGGTAATGAGCAGATTGGCGAGGATCGGCAACGTATGGCGGCGTTCTACGATACCGCTCACGGTTTGCAGCGGCCTTAGAAGATTGTCTCGTTCGGTCTTGACCAGTTGCATAGAGTTCCTTCGTTGATGTGACGGCCCGCCCGCCGGTTTCGCCACCTGATTGGCCGACGGACAACCTCGTACCCGCGTTGCCGGCCCCCCGCCGGTCACTCGCGAAAGCGTGACGCCAAAGCCGCCCAGGCCTTGGGCGGCTAAACCTATATTGTGCCTGAAAACGGAAGCGCTCCCTAAAATTGGGGGCGTTATCGTCAAAAAACAGGCTTTCGCGCGCAATATTTGAAGCGTGCGTTCTTCGCCGCGCCTTAGCCCTTCAACGTCTGTTCGAGCACGTGGAGTTCGTGGTTCAGTTGCGCATCGGTGCCACGCTCGGACGCGATCTTGCGCACCGCGTGCAGCACGGTCGTGTGATCGCGGCCGCCGAACAGTTCGCCGATCTCGGGCAGGCTCTTCTGCGTCAGCTCCTTCGCCAGATACATCGCGATCTGGCGCGGGCGCGCAATGTTAGCCGGCCGTTTTTTCGAATACATGTCGGCGACCTTGATGTTGTAGAAGTCGGCGACCGTTTTCTGGATGTTCTCCACCGAGATCTGGCGGTTCTGAACCGTCAGCAGGTCCTTCAGCGCTTCCTTGGTCAGCTCGATCGTGATGTCGCGGCCGTGGAACTTCGAATACGCGAGGATCTTGCGCAGCGCGCCCTCGAGTTCGCGCACGTTCGAGCGCAGATGTTTCGCGACGAAGAACGCCACGTCTTCCGACAGGCTCACGCCTTCGGAAAACGCCTTGCGCATCAGGATCGCGACGCGCATTTCCAGCTCGGGCGGCTCGATCGCGACCGTGAGGCCGGAGTCGAAGCGCGAGATCAGACGATCGTCGATGCCGGAGATTTCCTTCGGATACGTATCGCTCGTGATGATGACCTGCGCCTTGTTGGCGACGAGCGCCTCGAACGCGTAGAAGAACTCTTCCTGCGTGCGCGACTTGCCCGAGAAGAACTGAATATCGTCGATGAGCAGCAGATCGAGCGAATGGTAGTAGCGCTTGAAGTCGTCGAACGCCTTGCGCTGATACGCCTTCACCACGTCCGACACGTACTGCTCCGCGTGAATGTAGCGGATGCGCGCGCCGGCCTTGTCCATCAGCAACTGATTGCCGATGGCATGAATCAGGTGAGTCTTGCCCAGGCCCACGCCGCCGTACAGGAACAACGGGTTGTACGAGATGCCGGGATTGTCGGCGACCTGAATGGCCGCCGCGCGCGCGAGCTGGTTCGCCTTGCCGGTGACGAAGTTGTCGAACGTGAGCACCGGATTGAGCTTCGAGCGCTCGTACGCGGAATCGTTTTCACCCGCCGCCGACGAAGCGCCGCCCGGCCGCCACGTGCGCCGGCCCGCGGCGGCTTCGTTGGCGTCGAGGCTCGGGAGGTCGAGGTCGGCCTGATCTTCCTGCGTGGCCTGAGCGTGCTGCGCCGCTTCGGCGGCGAGCGCGTTGATGTGCGCGGTGGCATTGGCATGCGCGACGACCGACGGCCCTTGCGGCACGGCCGCCGACGGCGCCGGTGCGCGCGGCGCCGCAGTTACGCCCGGTGCGCCCGATGCGCCCGGCATGCCCTGCGCGCTGGCACGCGGCGCGGCGTTCGGGCCGCCGCCGATGGCATTGCGCGCGGTCGCCTTCGGATCGAGGACGAATTGCACATCGATGGGCGCGCTGAAGAATTCGCGCGCCACATCAGAGATACGGCCCGAGAACTGGCTCTTCACCCAGTCGAGCTTGAAGCGGTTGGGTGCGGCGATGCGCAGGGTGTTCGCGGCGGCATCGAAGTCGACCGGGGTCAGCGGCTTGATCCACGTGACGTACTGCTGCGGCGTCAGTTCACGCGCGAGCAGTGCGGAACAGTGTTCCCAGAAATCGTTCATCGAATGCGGTCGTTTTGGTTGCTCCGCGCACCTGCTGGCCGTGCTTGCCGAGATTCGTCGGCAAGTCCCGGCACGGCCGAGCAGACGTGCTCCGGAGGCTTACGCCGCAAGGGTTTGCGGGCGAACGGCGGGCCGAAGCAGCGGGCGGATATTTGGGAGTAAGGCGAGATTCTAACGCCAAACAGGGGCCGCGCGCGAGTTATCCACAGGGACACATCAGCGCGCCGGAGCGCCGCGAAAAGCGCCTCGTCGAGCGCGCATTTCCGCTAACCTATTGACGGTCAATAGGAAAACGGTTTAAATAGCGGGTTCCGCGAAAACAGAATTCCTGAACCTCCGGCCATCGCGCTTGCAGTGACCACACTGGAGCCAAGCCCGCGCGGTCAATCAACTCAAGTGAGAGCACCATGAAACGTACTTACCAACCTTCCGTGACGCGCCGCAAGCGCACCCATGGCTTCCGCGTTCGCATGAAGACCGCCGGCGGCCGCAAGGTCATCAACGCACGCCGCGCGAAGGGCCGCAAGCGCCTCGCAATCTGAGTGCGCTGACGTGGCCGCTCGCGGCCGGGTCGCCTTCGTTGCATCGACGGTTGCATCGGCAATCGAACACGCAACAGTCGCCCGCGAGCCGCTCATGCGCCGCACAGAAGTCTTGAAACAGGACATCGTTCAGTTGCCGGCGCAGGCCGCGTTCCCCAAGGCCGCAAGGCTGCTGAAAACGGATGAGTTCTCATCCGTTTTTCGTTTGCGCCCCTGGCGACGCTCGCCGCACTTCGTCCTGTACGGCAAGCCGACGGGAAACGCTGCGCGGCTCGGGCTGGTGATCGGTAAAAAGCAGGCGCCGCGCGCCGTCACGCGCAATCTGATCAAGCGGCTTGCGCGCGATGCGTTCCGGCTGCGTCGCGGGCAGTTGAGCGGATTCGACATTCTCGTGCGGCTGCACGCGAAGATCGACCGCAAAGTGCTGTCGAGCGCGAGTTCCCCGCCGCTTCGGGCGCTCGTCGGCAGCGAGCTGGAAACATTGCTCGACCGTGCCGTGCGCGAAGCAGCGCGCCGCTCGGCCGAATCCGTGGCGGCGCCGGGAATCGCGCCCGCCGTCGACGATTCATCCGGCCCGACCGGCCCCTCCGGGTCTTGATCAGGGTCATGAAGCGCAAGCTGCGTCAGGTGGGTCCTTCGTGACGATCCCGGCGTACGGCGCGAAGCTTATGCAAACGGCACTCATCGCGTTGTTGCGCTTCTACAAGGTTGCTGTGAGCCCCCTGCTCGGCAACCGGTGCCGCTTTTATCCTTCCTGTTCCGACTACGCGCGCGAGGCAATCCAGTATCATGGCGCCGCGCATGGCACGTATCTCGCTGTGAAGCGGCTCTGCCGCTGCCATCCTTTTTCGGCGGGCGGCGTCGATCTCGTGCCGCCTCCCAACGGTTGCGCCGACCCTGACGACGCGAGCCGATCGCGCGCGGATTCTGCGCAAGACAAGCTTTCAACACTAAACGGCGCTGAAGCGCTTTCCGATCGACACTGAGACAACGCATGGATATCAAACGCACCGTCCTATGGGTCATCTTCTTCGTGTCAGTTGTCCTGCTGTTCGACAACTGGCAACGCGACCATGGGCGCCCGTCGATGTTCTTCCCGAGCGCGACGCAGCCGGCGAAGACCGCCAGCAACCCGGCACCGGGCACAGCCGCCTCCGGCGCACAGCCGTCCGAACTGCCGAACGCGCCTGCCGGCGTCGCCGCGCCCGGCACGGCGACGCCGCCCGTCACGGCGCAGGCGCAGCTCGTCAAGTTCACGACGGACGTCTACTCCGGCGAGATCGACACGCGCGGCGGCACGCTCTCGAAGCTCTCGCTGATCAAGGAAGGCGACGGCAAGCAGCCTGACCTCTACATCACGCTGTTCGATCACACGGCGAACCACACGTATCTCGCGCGCACGGGCCTGGCCGGTGGCGACTTCCCGAATCACACCGACATCTTCACGCCGGTGCCCGGCCAGACCTCGCTGACGGGCGACGAAAAGACGCTGAAGATCGCGTTCGAATCGCCGGTGAAGGGTGGCGTCAAGGTCATCAAGACGTACACGTTCACGCGCGGCAGCTACGTGATCAACGTCGATACGAAGATCGAGAACGTCGGCACCGCGCCGGTGTCGCCCAAGCTCTACATGGAACTCGTGCGCGACAACACGCCGGTCGAAACGCCGCGTTTCTCGCACACGTTCATCGGGCCGGCGGTCTACACGGATCAGAAGCACTTCCAGAAGATCGACTTCTCCGACATCGACAAGAACAAGGCCACGTTCGAGCCGTCGTCGGATAACGGCTGGGTCGCGATGGTGCAGCATTACTTCGCGTCGGCGTGGATTCCGCAGCAGGGCGTGAAGCGCGACATCTACGTGCAGAAGATCGATCCCGAGCTGTATCGCGTCGGTGTGACGCTGCCGGCGCAGACCATCGCGCCGGGACAGACCGTGAACGTCGATGCCCGCCTCTTCGCCGGTCCGGAAGAAGAGCGCATGCTCGAAGGCATCGCGCCGGGGCTGGAGCTCGTGAAGGACTACGGCATGGTGACGATCATCGCCAAGCCGCTGTTCTGGCTGCTCGAGAAGATCCACGGCTACGTCGGCAACTGGGGCTGGGCGATCGTGCTGCTCACGCTGCTCATCAAGGCGGTGTTCTTCCCGCTGTCGGCGGCGAGCTACAAGTCGATGGCGCGCATGAAGGAGATCACGCCGCGCATGCAGCAGATCCGCGAGCGCTTCAAGAGCGACCCGCAGAAGATGAACGCCGAACTGATGTCGCTGTACAAGACCGAGAAGGTCAATCCGTTCGGCGGCTGTCTGCCGGTCGTCGTGCAGATTCCGGTGTTCATCTCGCTGTACTGGGTGCTGTTGTCGTCGGTGGAAATGCGCGGCGCGCCGTGGATTGGCTGGATTCACGATCTGTCGCAGCAGGATCCGTACTTCATCCTGCCGGTGCTGATGGCCGTCTCGATGTTCGTGCAGACCAAGCTGAACCCGACGCCGCCGGACCCCGTCCAGGCAAAGATGATGATGTTCATGCCGATCGCGTTTTCGGTCATGTTCTTCTTCTTCCCGGCCGGTCTCGTGCTGTATTACGTGGTGAACAACGTGCTGTCGATCGCGCAGCAGTATTACATCACGCGGATGATGGGCAAGAGCAAGAAGAAGGCGGCCTGAGGCTCGTTCTTCCGACCTGATGTGAATGTGAAAACGCCCGGCTTGCCGGGCGTTTTTCTTGGATGGCGCGGGCAGCCGCGCCGGTCAGCGTTTCATCGATCCATAGAACTGCTCGACCAGCTCTTCGAGCAGATACCGGTGATGCGGCGACAGCGCCTCGATCTTCGTCGCCAGTTCGAGCGTCTCCTCCGACGCCGGATATTGCTCGTCGCGCGCGAGCGGCTTCGGCGTCACTTGCGGATTGCCGCTCGGCGGCGGGCCATAGTGCAGCCAGTGCTGATCGACTTTGAACCATTCGGCGAGGGTCTTCAGCTTGTCGATGGTCGGAATCGAACGCGCGGTGAGCCACTTGTGCGCCGTCTGCGGTGAAACCGGCTCGCCCTGGTAGCGAAGATTGAAACGCAATGCGAGATCCGTCGCGCCGCGCATTTTTTCGGGCGCGCGGGTCATCGAGAATTTGAGCCGCTCGGAAAAATCGGCCTTTTCTTGTGGTGTAGGCATGGGCTGGATTGTGCGAGGCAATCGCTGCTTACTAGTCAACCAACTGCGCTAGATTTGGCTTGATCCAGCCTCTGTTTATCTTGTATGAGTGTTTTTGTTTGCTGCCTATAGGCAGCGTCTTTCGGCTGCACGGCCTGCCTTAAAGCGCCTTCGCATTCTTTACCGCGTCGGAAATTTCCTCAAACCGATTCAATTGCGTATCTCAAATAAGATAACGCAAGAATCCTCCTAGCCATAGTCTTCGAGAGCGGGCGTTACCTGCCGCGATACAATGCCCGCACTCCGACATCCCCTTTTCGCGCCGCCGTCATGTTGAGCAACGACACCGATCCGATCGTCGCAATCGCCACCGCGCCCGGACGCGGCGGAATCGGAGTGGTGCGTCTGTCGTTCGGGCGAGCGGGCGAAGCGGCCGCGCAGAATGCGATGCACGCGCTGTGCGCGCAAGGGCTCGCGCCGCGCCACGCCAGTTACGTGCCGTTCGTCGATGGCAACGGCGAAGCGCTCGATCGCGGCATCGCGCTGTACTTTCCCGCGCCGCATTCCTACACGGGCGAGCATGTGCTGGAGTTGCAGGGTCACGGCGGCCCGATCGTCTTGCAGCTGGTTCTGCAACGGGCGATCGAAGCGGGCCGCGACTTCGGCCTGCGTCTTGCCGAGCCGGGCGAGTTCACGCGCCGCGCGTTTCTCAACGACAAGCTCGATCTCGCGCAGGCGGAAGCCGTCGCCGATCTGATCGAGGCCAGCACCGAGGCCGCGGCGCGTTCGGCCGGCCGCTCGCTGGAAGGCGCCTTCTCGCGCGAGATTCACACGCTCGTCGAGGACGTGATCAATCTGCGCATGCTCGTCGAGGCGACGCTGGATTTTCCCGAGGAAGAAATCGACTTTCTCGAAGCAGCCGACGCGCGCGGCAAGCTCACGCGCATCCGGCAACGTCTGGATACGGTACTCGCCGATGCGCGTCAGGGTGCGCTCCTGCGCGAAGGCCTGTCTGTCGTGCTGGCGGGTCAGCCGAACGTGGGCAAGTCGTCGCTGCTGAATGCGCTGGCGGGCGCGGAACTGGCGATCGTCACGCCGATCGCCGGCACGACCCGCGACAAGGTCGCGCAGACGATTCAGGTCGAAGGCATTCCGCTGCATATCATCGATACAGCCGGGTTGCGCGAGACGCAGGACGAAGTGGAGCGCATCGGTATCGAGCGCACGTGGGGCGAAATCGAGCGTGCCGATGTCGTGCTGCATCTGCTCGACGCACGCGCCGGCGCGACGCCGGAGGATCGGGTGATCGCCGCGCGTTTTCCACAGGGCGTGCCGGTCGTGCGGGTCATGAACAAAACGGATCTGGCGGACGCGCCGGCATCGGTACGCGACGGTGACGGCGATGCGCGCGAGGTGAATCTGTCGGCGAAAACCGGCGACGGCATTGCGCTGCTGCGCGACGAGTTGCTCAGAATCGCCGGCTGGCAGGCGGGCGCGGAAAGCGTATATCTCGCGCGGGAACGTCACCTGATCGCACTGCGCGCAGCGCGCGAGCATCTTGCGCTGGCCGCGGCACATGCGGATCAACAGTCGCAAGTGCTCGATCTGTTCGCCGAAGAACTCCGGCTCGCGCAGGACAATCTCAACTCGATCACCGGCGAATTCACGTCCGACGATCTACTCGGCGTGATCTTCAGCCGTTTCTGCATTGGGAAATAATCGCGCTCTCTCAGTAAATCCGGCAGGTGCGTTAGATCATCAGGGCCGAAATCGCGGATTCTACGCAGGCTGTCTCTGTGGTTGATCATGCCGCCGCCGTGTTCTTTTGAAATCCATATGCATTTAGAGCCATCTTGCCGAACTGAAGGCCGGGAACGCAATAGCGCCCCAACGGTTTGCCGAATTCTTCGAGCAGCGCGGCGACCACTCCAGCGATGCGAGCCACGATGAAGGGGTATCGGATTTATGACGTAGACCTGGCGGAATGCGTGCGAACCTGGTAGTCTTCGGGTCACTGGAGACAGAAGCTTCGCTCCCTGGACCCTTCGGACACTTCCGACTGATAGGAAAGCCGCGCAGCGCTGACTGAAAATAAATGGCAACTTTCGTGGATTTATTTTGTGGAGGCGGATTCGGGGCCAGGGGGGCAGTTCGAGGAGGAGGCGTTCCACTACTGGGACTGGATGCGTGGAATTTGGCCACTAAGACTTACGAAGCCAACTTTCCGTCGGCGGATGTAATCACTGATTTCATTGAAAACGTCGACGCCGCTGCGCTGGGTCGACGGTATCGTCCGGACGTGCTCCTGACGTCTCCCGAGTGCACCTCGCACTCGATTGCCCGCGGCGCCAAGCCGGGATTGGAAAGCAGTCGTGAAACTGCGATTGGCATTGTTCCGTGGGTGGAGTCGATGCACCCTCGATGGGTCATTGTCGAAAACGTGAACCGGATGAAAAAGTGGGACCGACACAACGAGCTCGTCGCGACGATTGAGGGGCTGGGCTACACAGTCAGTGATCTTTTCCTCAATGCTGCCGATTTCGGGGCCGCCCAAGCGCGGAAGCGCATGTTTCTTGTGTGTGACAAGCAAGGTTCACAGGTCTCGCGGGAACAGCTATTGGCATTCGGAAGTGATCGGCCCCTGACGGCCAACGATATCATCGATTGGGAGACTCCATATCCGTCCAGTCCGCTACGCAAGCCGGGAAGAGCGAAGGCCACACTGGAACGGGCGGACCGTGCTATCGCCGCATTGGGCCGGAATGTCCCATTCATCATCGTCTATTACGGATCGGACTACGCCGGCGGCTGGCAAACGCTGGACGTTCCACTGCGCACCGTGACCACCGTAGATCGGTTCGGGCTTGTAACTTGGCGAAAGCGCGAGCCCTACTTGAGGATGCTTCAACCGAACGAATTGCTCAAGGCGATGGGCGGTGGCGACGAACATGTGTTGCCTCATGGTAGCCGCCGCGAGAAGGTCAAGCTTTGTGGAAATGGCGTTTGTTCGGACGTCATGGCTGCCATCTTCAAGTGGATTAGCGTGGCTCAGACAGCATCCTCGAGGAAGCGCGATGCGACAAGGCCGACCCGATGATTGAAAAAGATTTGGACTCGGCCGATCTTTGTGTGGATGAGGTGTACGGCGGCTCCCGGAGCGGCAACTCTTCGGATGATCCATTGCCAAAGTTGCTTGGCGTGGACAACGGAGCTGGGTTTCGGCACCTCGGGAAACGGCCGGCGGTGGCGACTCTCAGGCTCCTCGTCTTGAAAACCAGCTTTTCGGACGTGAACTGGCCTGACGCGCTAGACCGTGAGAATGGGATCTTTGTCTACTACGGTGACAAGCGCGGTCCCGGGGATCTTCACGCGACACCGCGGCAAGGGAACCTGATGCTTCGGAATCTTTTCGACGAAGCTCACCAATGCCAGCAGAGCTCCTCCTTTCCTCCCATCCTTCTTTTCGGCAACACGGGCACATATCGAGATGTCCGGTTTCTCGGACTCGCGGTACCGGGTGCGGCAGGCATGGGTGCAGACGATGACCTCGTGGCCGTATGGCGGACAACGCAGGATGGTGTCCGATTTCAGAACTACAAGGCGACGCTCACCATACTCGATCTCCCGGTCGTTTCCAGAGCATGGATCAAGGAGGTCCAGGACGGCAACGCAGTGTCTTCGCTTCATGCACCGAAGGCATGGCACGACTGGGTCAGCGGCAGGAAGTACACGCCCCTCAAGTCCGTTCCGGTAAACGCTGCGCGCTCAAAGCGGCAGCAGGTTCCCGACACCCCTGAACTGGCCGCGTACGTGAAGACGGTCTACGAACATTACAAGGAAGATCCATACGCATTCGAGCGGTGCGCTATGGAGTTGGCTCGGCTTTTCATGCCGGCAATCCAACACTGGGAGTTGACGCGGCCATGGAGAGATGGGGGAAGGGACGCCTTGGGCGCCTATCGCATAGGACATGGGGCTGGCGCGATTGATGTGGAGTTCGCGATGGAGGCCAAGTGCTACGACCAGAATGTGGGCGTAGGAATCAAGCCTCTGTCCAGACTGATATCGCGCCTGAGGCATCGTCAGTTTGGCATCTTGGTCACGACTTCCTACCTTGATGCGCAGGCGTACAGCGAACTCGTTCACGACACACATCCGGTTGTCGTCATATCGGCAAGAGACATATCCATGAAGCTCAGGGAGAGGTTCGGGAGCCTTGAGAACATCAAGCTCTGGCTGCAACGGATCTAGCGACAGTGTGCTCGCGAACGCTCGTGATCTTGTCTTCAACTCACGCCCTAATGGGGCGAGAGAATCTCCGGGATTTCGCCGTAGGGTGCATTGCCCTCAATCCATTCGGACAGGGCACGGGCGAGATCCGTGACAGCCTCGCCTGACTTGCCTTTGGTGGCACATTCCCACACAACCAGCACGCGCCATCCCGCTTCCTTGAGTGTTTCGATAGCGCGCGCGTCGCGCTCGACGTTGCCGCTGAATTTGGCCTGCCAGAACGCTGCGTTAGTCGCGGGGGATGTGGCGAAGCCACATCCCGTGTGGCGGTGCCAGAAGCAACCGTGGACAAAAATCGCCACTTTGTAACTTGGCAAGACCACGTCGGGCGCCCCTGGAAGGTCGCGTCTGTGCAACCTGAAGCGGTAGCCTGCCGCGAACAGAATTTTCCGTACGAGCATTTCCGGCTTCGTGTTCTTCGCTCGGATGCCGGACATCATGCGTCGCCGGGTCTCCTTGTCGACAACGTCCACCAAGAATATTCCCCTCAGAGCAACTCGGGCAGATCATCGGCCGGCACTGTGAAGGATGCCCCGAGGACAGAGTCCCGGCACTCCGGCTTTTTCGCCCATTCCGATACCATTCTTCCGCCGGCCGTCTGGTGCAGAACATCGCTGACCTCCTTTGCCCAACGAGCAATCTGCGCGCAGAGTTCCGGAGAGAGTGCCTGTCGCGACCAAATCCGGTCGAGTTCCATTCGATCGCCAAGCCTATCGGCGAGCACGGCCACGGCATAGGCTGCAATGTTCGCCTGGAATGCCTGAAACATTGGCCGGACAATTTTCTGGGTCGCCTTGAAGACGATCGCCTTGGCGATCATCGCCTTGTACCAAGGTACATCTGGAAGCGTTGCCGTTTCTCCATCAGGGGTCGACTGCGCAGCCATGAAGCGTTCGAAGTTCTTTTGCGAGCCCAGGCTTACCAAGTCCGGCCTGCGATGCTATGCGTTGATATACTTCGCCAAATCCGTCTTCGTAATCTTCCTCGCCGGCGGCATCGCATCCTTGAGTTGCCGCAGTTTCACAGGTGTTGTTCCTTCACGCGCAAGCATGGTGCTGTAGCTGCCCGACGCCCTCTCATAAAACCATCGGCTCACTCCATCGGGACAATAAACGGTCAACGACAGTTTTTCCACGTCTACGTGGAAGGGCTTGTTTGCCGACAAATCGGATTGCTTAATCGCGTTTTGCGTATTTGCGAAGCGCGAGATGTCCGAAACCAGCGCCTCTTCCTTGGCCGCGTCCTGCACTCGCATGACGATGATTTTGGCGGGTACCCTGACGGGTGCCAAGTTCACTTCAGGGAACTTCTTCTTGGTGAAGTACATAGATGCGGTCGTCTGGCCACCATTGACGATTTGCAGTCCCTTTAGCCATGCGATGCCCGCCAAGCCGTCTCCTGGCCTGCCCAGGCGCATTTCGTCGGCCACGATCACGATTCCATTGTTGTAGGCCATGAATCGCTCAGGCGCCGATCGCAAGGTGGTTTGAATGCCGGCATTGATCCCCTTCCCCTTGACGCTGAGGAAGGAGCGGACGTTGGCTTCCAGAAGCCGTGCACCGAACTTCTCATAGAGCAGTCGCAGCGCCTCGCCCGGTATGGCTGTCAGCGCGTAGTCGTAGTCGTCATTCTCGCCAGGCACAAAGACGCAGGGCAAGGGAGCGCCGGAGACCTCGTTGAAATCGACGACCACTTCGTCGCGCGGCTTGCCTTCGGACCAATGGCGGTGGAGCCGCTCGATGTCCATGACTTCGAGGCGCACTGCCTTGCCGCCGATGTCGCGTGTCTTGAAGCTCTTGGATTTCGCGACTTTGTCGGTGATGACATAGACGCGGATTTGCTCCAAGTCGTTGTAGATGCCTTGCAGCGTTTCCGCCAGTGAGCGTACGTCGCTCGAAGGATCGAGCTTCGGGGCCATCTTGCCTTCTGCACAAAGTGTCAGAAAGCGGAGGCACTGTTCCACGGCAGTCTTGGTCTCCGAGTCAGGAACGGGCGTTGGAACATCGACGCCGTCGTAAAGGCTGACGAACAAGTCGAGCTGGTCACTCTCATCTGCGACGGAATAGCCGCTGAGTCTCAGATTTGCGTTGCCTACTTTGCCTTCGAAATGGCATTCGACTGGCTCGAACGTCATGCCGATCTCAGACATGTGGTCCATCACGATCCCAGCGAACACCAATTCTTCATACAGCGCGCCCTCTCTCATTTGTGACCGCACGGCGGCCTGCGTTTCGCGTAGGAATTCTGGCAAGTCCATGTTTATATCGCTCTCATTTTTTTCAATGCTGCAGCCATGTCGACACGGTGACCAGTGACCTTTTCAAGATCGATGCCGTACGCGGCTCCCGTGATGCCGAAGGGAACGCGGCCCATGGTCAAGCGGGGGAATTCGTAGTCCACCTCGATCACTAGCGTGTCTGCCACCACGAAGCGTCGAGGATAGTGGTCGGAGTGGGCATCGAAATATCCAGCGGCCACCAAGCGGTCGTCGAGCGCGCTCGCGGCCCCAGGATCAGCCTTGGCCATTAGTCTCGCTGCATGGACAAAGTCGGGCAGGCCCAAGCCGCCTTGGGTCTGACGCATCCGCTTGCCCACGACAAAGAGTGGTTGGCGGGTGGTGTCGTCGAGTTGCTCAAGCGACCCGACGCGCGCGGGGAAACCTGCCGACGACAGCGTCGATTTGATTTCGAGCGCCCCGGTCCCGAGCTCAAAGTCTTGGACGCCATCCAAGGGGCCGAGCCACCCTTCGATGGCTACCGCTGCGGAAACGCCCGCTTCGATGACTTCCAGAAGCGCCGCCAACTCTCCAACCAAACCGATCTCTGCTTCGGGACTCAGTACATGGCTCCCCTTGCGCATGAACTCTTGCCAAGCTCCCACGCGCCCGATGAAAACCCGTAGCAGCTTGGCGACATCGGCCCCGGTTGCCACGGCGTCATCCAGCGCGCCGGTCACGTTGCAGGCCATATCCGTGAACAGCTCGGCGTTTCCAGCGGCCTTGCGTGTCAAGGCGAGCCAAAGCATGTCCTTGTCTTCGGGGGTTGCGCGTTCTACTACAAAGCCTTGCCCCTCAGGCAGCTTGTCGAGGATCGCCAAGCGCGCGGCCGGGAATCCTACCAACACCGCTTCAGCATTGTCGGGGGCGCGCCGGCCTGCGCTCAGTTCGAGCGGTCCTGTGGGTGTCACCGAGATGGTTTGCCAGCCCTCGTCTGGGCCGTCGCCGGATAGCGACGACCAAGCCATCAAAAACTCATCACTCAGTCGGGCCATATTCCTGAGTCCAGTAAAGGACATTCACTTCATATTCCACGCTAATTCCGCTGTCGCTGGCCGGAAAGGCGATGGCGAAGGCCATGATGGGTTTGTCCCACCCAGGCACGATTTGGGACTTCGGCTTGCCTGCGTATGGGGCGAGTGGATAGAGAAGCAGCAACCCGCGGTCCAAGGCGCCGCCAATTTTGCCGCGGGCCATGCGCATACCTTTTCCGCTTGGCACCGACGGCATGGTGACGCGTCCTCGTGCCGGGTCGGGCTTCCAGGCAGCACGCGTGATTTCGAGAGCCTCGCGCCAAGCGTCGTCATCCAAATCAATTCCCTCGTCGGCCGGATCGGTCAGCACTCCGATGGCGAAACTAGCCGAGTCTCTTTGATTCGGCGATTCGTGATCGTCGGGCGTGCGCATCGGGAAGGACTCGATGCAGATGCCTTCCGTGAATTCGTAAGGATTGCTCTCGTCGCTGCCTTCGGCCAACAGGGCAACGCTCCACAGATCCAACTGACCTATCTCGTTCATCTTGCGGATAAATTCCGCAAGCACCGGAGCTTTGGCGCTGGTCGCATTGGGGTGAGTCGCATATGCGCCCAAGAATGCCAGCACCTTCGAAACGTCTACATCCGTCCACAGCCGCGAACGTGGCCACGAGTCGGCTTTACCGTTACGCTCGAATCTTTGGCCGTGGACCATAGATTGTCCAAGGGACGCGATCAAATCTCTCGTCGCAGAAAGGTTGGTTTCTTGCGTCTTGGCGTCGCGGTGGAAGAGGATTGTTTGTGGGCGCGTTCCGCTGTAGGTCAAGGACAGCGTCTGCGCGTTGCGCATCTTCAAGGGCGACGTGACCGTAAGCACCTCGTGAGATATCACCTTGAGGCCATAGTCTTCGGGCGTGAGATTCGCATTGGCCATGAAGTCGAATTCTTCTCGCAGTTCCTCGGACGCGTCAGCGATGTGGCCGAACCAGCGTACCAAGTCGGGCGATGTGTAGAGACGACAGAGATCCAGATATCCTGGCCGATAGCCGAACCATCGGCCCATTTGCATCAGCGTGTCGTACATCTTCGTGGTGCGTACGAAATAGCTTACGCAGAGTCCTTCGAGTGTCAACCCACGCGCCAGTTTGTCGCCGCCAATGGCGATGACCTTGAGTGTCGAGCCTGGGGTGGCGTAGTCTAAAGCGTCCTTGGCCGTGCCATTGATTGAACGCACCTCGATGTCTTCCAGGACATCGGGAAGTGCCTCCTGCACCTCATCCCATGTCGGCAATGCTGCAGGCCGCTCTTCGCCGGTAGAAAGTTCAGAGACTCTGGCACTAGTCGGAATGAAGTCCAGCTCCCATAGCTCCCTCATCTGGGTCAGCAGGCTATCGGCTTCGATGCCTCTGCAGATTTTCTGGCGCATGCTACGCACCGCATCTTCGACCTGAAGCCGTACATGGTCCTGCACCGCTACAAAGCGCGTAACGTGGATCAGCATGGAGCTGTGCGCCGCTCCTTGTCCGCGTAGTTCGCGCACTGCGCAGGCAAGGACGAAGGCGCAGATGGCCTTGCGCAAAGAGGGCGGAGTCATCTCCTGCCCGTTGTATTCCGGAACGTACGTCTTTTTGTGTTTTGGCGGCATCCAACCTGAGTCGGTCTCGGGATCGTAATGGTCGAGAATGACGCGAGAGAGTGGAAGTTCGCCCTTGCGCCCATCCTTGGTCATCCTTCCAAAGAGGCGGGCAGGGCCGACGTAGTTCGACGGCGCAGCTAGATTGATGATGAAGGAGCGCGGGAAGAGGTCGGGGCCTTCCTTCGTTGTGGTTCCCTTGTGGTGGATGAAGATATTGGCGAAGGGCGTCGCAGTGTAGCCAACGTAGGCTTTTCGAGTGAATGCATGCAGGATCTGTCGAATGAGGCTGTTGATAGTTTTGGGTTGATGCTCCTCGTCGGGAGTACCGTCCTCATCGAACAATTGCTCGCCGGTGTCCACGGAGGCGTTATCCGCCTCGTCGTCGATCATCAGTAACGGTAGTTTGGTAACGACCTTTCTGCCGTCTTTGGTGGCATCGAACACGCGCGACTGAATCCAGTTCAAAAGAGCGGTGAGGACAGTCTTTTGCTTCTTGACCACAAAGAGCCATGGACGCTCTTCTGGTGAAATGCCGTGGAAATGCTTTGCGATTGCCTTGTTGAAGTCGCCGTTGTCTGCGCGCGTTGTCGCGGAGTTCGTTTTCAGATCCTCGCCGAACTCGGCCACTCCTATGGGCAAACCAGGATCGCGGTCCACCGTCGTTTCATAGCCCAAGAAGCCCTCTTCGAGGCGCATTTGAGTTTGTGAGCGCAGATTGTTGTGCGTGCCTGCCAGCACGATGATGATTTTGTAGCCGGCATCCGCCGCCTTGCAGATTAGGCCCGAGTAGTTGCTGGTCTTGCCTGATTGAACATGGCCGACGACAAGCCCTCGGCGATCCCATGCGTCCGTCCGATGCGGATCTTCGAGAAGGGCCAAGATGTTGTCAGTTGCGTCATCGAGGCCATCTACGACATTGTCGGAGAGCTTGGCTTCGAGGTAATCGCGGTAGCGGCGCCAATAGTGCCAATCTTTCTTACGGGCGGCATTGAGCCAATGGATATGGCCGGCATCGTCTTTGAGTGTCGTGGCCTTGCCGATCCAGTGACTGAATCGCTGAATGAGCGTGGCAACCGCCAACGGCTGGTCCACAGTGGAAGTGGCGTCGGTCTCGAACATTTCCGCAGCTCGGGCCACTTTCTCGGCGATGTAGGCTGCCGTAACTTTCGACTTGTCCTTCTCCGCTTTCACCAACCGCTGTGCGGTGGCGATCACGTTCTCGAGCAGTTCCAATTGGGCTGCCGCAGTTTCTGCCGGGATCACGGATTACTCCCAAGCCGCGCCACGAGCGCGGGAAATTTGTGAAAGGGTTCGGTGCGCAGTATTGCCTTGCGGGCCTCGTCTACGCTTAGATTCTTTCGCTGGATCAGGTCATCGAAGAGAATGGTCGCGATCTCGACCACCGCCTCATTGGGCTCTCCATCGAAACAGGTGTGCGGTGTTTCTTTGTTCTCAGCGGTGTCGAGCCAGATGCGCTGGACCGGGACCGTTTCTTCGATCACCCGAATCATTGCTTTAATCAAGGGTTGGAGATCGCCAGCGCTGTCGAGCACGGCCGCGACGGAGGGATGTTTCTCATCGATTCGATACCGCATACCTGCCTTGAGCCGTTCCACACGCCAAGCTTGTTCAACTGGCCTATCGCCTTGGCTCGGCGTCGGGGTTGCGCGATAGGCGAACACCCGGCGAGCGCGCTCGCGCGTGTTCTCGGCGAACTGAGTGAGCCAGGGTTTAAGCGACACTGGGGGCCGGGCCGTGGACTTCCTGACGTCGATCTTCCACTCGGCGTCGGCCGTGTTGGGGATGTCGATGCGGATGCGCGCCAGACGATGTGCTTCTTCTCGATTCCATACGCGCGAATTACCCAGACCGAGCCAGCCTCCTGCGACCAAGAGTCTCTCGTTGCGGTAAACGTAAAAACCCTGCTGGGCAGTCCATCCTGCTGGACCTGCATTGGCGTCGAACTCAGCTGCCGTCAGCTTGTCGCGGTGTGGCAAGACATGGCATTGAATCTCGACCGTTCCATATTCGGTATGGTGCTTCGCGGACGGAGGCGCCCATGCCTTGGCTATGTGCCCTGTCATGAATGGGTCCCAGGGCTTGACGGATCGACCGTTCAAAAACAGCTTCAGACGCGCAAGCGGATCTTGGAGAAAACGGTGGAAAACCATCGCCAAATGGGCTTCGACATCGTCGATCAAAACCAAGAAGTCGTCCGACTTGTAGCCGTCTGTAACGATGCGGTCGAGTGTCTCCCACAATACGAGAGTCCCAGCCATCTTGCCCTTCAAGCTCTCGATAAACGACTTCGAGCCAGGGGCAGGGTCTTCGAAGAGAAGCCATCCGCTGTCTGGGTTGGCGGCCAGTTCGGTCAAGTCCCACCGCAGGCAGCTCTGGATATCGTCCTTGACGGTGGCCACCGTGAGGCGGCGGCATTGCGAGAAGGATGCGGTTTTGAGTCCCATGCCGAAGCGGCCTAGGTCGTGCGCTTCGCGGGCGACCAGCGGGTTCTTGTCGCCAAGCCGCATCGCACTTTCAAGCTCGGCGTCGCTCATGCCGCGCCCGTTATCGAGGACCGATATACGGCTATTCTGTCCAGCCCAGGAAAAATCGATGCGAACTTCAGTCGCGCCAGCGGAAATGCTGTTGTCCACGATGTCAGCGAGTGCTGCTGCGGTCGAATAGCCGAGGCCGCGAAGCGATTCAAGCATCGACACGGCTCGCGGAGGCGCGTTTCGCGTTTTTGGGATCATCTCCAATAGCCCTTCCCTGGCCAGAACTCGAACCCCAAAGCAAGCAGCTTGCGGATCAATCTGCGGTAACGGCTATCCGGTGCGGAAGTGAGGTTAACCCATATTCTTCCCGACGGGCCGTCGCGGTCGTCGTCGACGAAGATGCCCATGTCTGCGACTTCTGAGAGGAGCCTGTCGATGCCCGTCGGGCGCGCGGATGGTGGGGCGCTCTGGCTCGGGGGAGCTGTCTTGGTAGCGACAGGTCGTGGCGTCGCTTTGCCTTTTGATGGTTGCTCGGCGCTGTTTTTTTTCTCTTTGGTTTCTGTGGAAAGTGGGGCGCCGAAGACCGCGTGCGCAAACGCATCCATTCGATTTGGGCGCCTCAATTTTACGAGCGCAGCGTTCTCGATCTGGCGGACGCGTTCTCTCGTGACCCCGTATCGGCGGCCAATTTCGTCAAGTGTCAACGCCTCTTCGACACCGATGCCGAAACGCAGGCGAATAACCTGCTCTTCCTGGGGTTTTAACGTGGACAGCAGCTTGTCAATTGCACTGAGTAATTCGAACCCAGATGCGATATCCATGGGATCTGGTAAGACGAAATCGGATCGGACCTCGACGGCGATCAGCTCGTCGATGGGTAGTTCATGGATCGGCAACGGTTCAGGAGTGATGCGTTGAAGCTCGACGACTTTGTGGGCGGCCATGTTCAAACGAGCCGCGATCTCGTCGAGCTCGGGCGCGCGCGCTGTCTCCAATTCAAATGCCTGAATCTCTCGGGAAAGGCGCTGGACCTTTTCGTGGACATGGACCGGAACGCGGATCGTCCTGCATTTGTCGGCGATGTGTCGCCCAATCTGCTGACGTATCCACCAAGTGGCATACGTTGAGAACTTGAAACCGCGACGCCAATCGAAGCGTTCGATGGCCTTAAGCAGGCCAATGTTTCCTTCTTGTGCCAAGTCGTCCAATGGTTCACCGCTGTATCGGTACTTTTTGGCGAGATGGAAAACGAGCTTCAAGTTGGCGATCGCCATTCGTTCGCGGGCCCACTGGTGGGCCTTCATGGCGTTCGCGTATTGGCTGGCCGATCCGGAGTCGCCGTCGTCTGCGATATCCACCATTTCTAAAAGGAAGCGCCGACTCAGCCGAAGTGCCGACAGCGTTTCACGGATAGCTTGCCATCCCGCTCCATGCTGGGCAGAGCCGACCGGAAGGCTCGCGAGCCGGTCCAGCGCATCCATGAAGTCCGGGGCTTGATCGTCACGCGGGCAGTTCTCGAATTGGAGGCCGCGATCGTGCTCCGCTGTTTCGCCAGCCGGCGCCGATGTGGCCGCGTCGGCATCGTTTTCGTCTTCAAGAGAGGGCTCAAGCTCTGGCTGGGTGTCGGCGGGGCCAAGCGACAACCATGCCAAAGGCTGTCGTCCTGTCCTGACCAAGTGTCCCGCCGCCAAAGTGAGGTCAATGCCGCGTGGCCAGGCGGCCAGGGCGTCGAGCGCTCTTTCCAACTCGCTTTCCATGGCGCGGCTCAGTGCGACCTCTTCGTCCGCAGAAATGAGCCTTTTTCGTTGGAATTCCTTTTGGTAAATGTACAGGGGCTCTGTTCGATTGGAGGCGAGACTGTCGATGGCGGCCAAAGCATTGGCTACCATTTCTTCTTCGTCCAGCGATTCCTCTGGTTTTACGTAGACTTCAAAGTTTTCGGTGGCGGTGGCACTGGTGTATTCGAATCGTTCATCGACCTCGGCCCCGAGATCGTTGATTATCATGCTCAGCTGCGCTTCAACCTCTGGGTTTGCGGACCGGTCATCGTTGACCGACAGCGCTTCAACCCACATGTGCGGCACGCTGCCCTCGCGGACGGCTCGAAGCATTAGCAGGCGGAGCCGATCCAGAACTTCGGCGTCGTCCGTGCGCGCCAATGGCTGCGATCTTTCCGGCAAGTAGGCGTCAATATCGTCCCAATCAACTGAAGAGTCGACGGGTTCGTATTCCGTTATGCCGGCTTGAATTGCGCTCGCGGCCTGAGCGACCGACAAATCCGCATCGGGTGGTGGTCGGTCTTCCTCGGGTTCCCAGCCGAACAAGTCAAAGTCGGGCGTGTTTTCTGGTTCCGTCACGTCATCGACTATGACCGGGGCAGGATGCCGTGCCATGTCCGCTTCAGTCACGCTTGCCCCGATCGGATACGCGGGGTGTTCCGGGGCTTGGGCGTCTAAAACTTCGATGGGGCCATTGGAGGGTGGGGGCACGCTAGGGGCTTGATCGCCAAAAGCCCCGATCGAGGCTTGGGCTGATTTGAGGACGGCGGCAGCCTCGTGTGCGCCTGCGGCAACTGCAATGGCAAGGGCCGTTTGTCCAGAGGGATCGAGTAGACCGTCGTCAGCTCCTGCATCGAGCAGCAGTTTGCAGATGGCAGGCTTGTTTCGAGTTGCCGACAACATTAGAGGCGTCAAACCGTTTCGGTCGCGGGCGTTGAGATCGTCGCCTCGGTCGATGTGAATCTGAATGGCGCTCTCGATCCCAGCCATCACGGCTATTCTTAAAAACCGGCTGAGAGGCCGAGCACTAGCGACGCTCGTGTCGTTCACGCGCGCGTCTCCCCCTGGGCCGCTCCGTTGACCGCCTCTCCCAGTTGCCGGAGGGGCACCCAAAATATTTTTATCATTGTTAGGAGGTGGTCGTGGCCAGACAGCTCTGATGTCCCGTTGGCCATATTGGCTCTGTCGAGTTTGTATCGAAGGGAATTCTACAGGAGATAACTAAGGCCGAAATGGCTTCGAGAATCAAACACTCGACCTACGGCTTAAGATGCATCAGAGCACATCCTCAAGCCCTTTCCGATCGGGTCAGATTCAATAGCTTCCGAGAAGGCCCGGCTCGGCTGCTTGTTGCGCCCCCCCGCTTCGCACTCACTGTTGATGGGCCGGTGTTCAGAGCGGAAGCAAGGACTGTTCGGCTCAGATGGAGCTTTCACGCAGAGCACGGATCTTCGCCGCATCGTACTCGGGCACTGCCCCCTTGCATGAGAGCGTCACGACTCCCATCGCGAGTCGTGGCCAGCGAGTAGATCCTCGGCAGGCTGTCAGCACGACAACCGGCGAACCGGGCCTCAAATGTCCGCTTACCCGGCAAAGTCTTTCAGACTGAGGCACTTGACGTTTTTAGTACGCGTTTTAGTACACATGCATAAACTCGAATCCAGTAAGTATCTGTACCGGTGCATCTTTTGCTGCGCTTGATCGCTTCTGCATTGCAAGGTACGCCTAAACGTCGTCAAACCTTCCCGACATACGCTTCGCGCACGTCGAGAGATTGCGATGATGCTGCCGACACGACCACCGTACTGAAGTTACCTGGATAGCCTCCATCAGGGCGACACGGTATAGTCTCGCCGAAATATCTTCGGGGGCAGACAATGAAAAGTATCCGTCAGCGCAACCCGTCTTGATGGTCCGCGTGCATGATGCGAAGGTTTCGCCATCGTAGTGATGGAGTGATGCGATGGACGACGACGTGATGGGGCGAGCTGTCGTGCGAACGGGCGCTCGGCGCCCTCGCCAAGGCGAGGCATTCTGGCGAGAGATGGTCGCCGCATGGAAGATGAGTGGCGTTGGCACTCGGCGCTTCTGTCGCGAACAGGGTCTTGCCGTCAGCACTTTTGGATTGTGGCGCAAGAAGTTTACGGGCGAGACGCCTGCAACGAGTCCGCTGGCCGTGACGGCCGACGCCGCGTTCGTCATTGCTCGCCTCGAAGGTGAGCCTGCGGCGACACCATCATCTGCGTCGGCCGATACGTCATCATCGTCGACGCGTGATCGCGTGACGTTATCGATCGCCGGCGTTCGCATCGAAATGAGTGGCGTGCATGCCGAGCGCATCGTGCGCTTCGTGCTTGGCCAGCTTGGCGGTGCACGGTGCTGATCGCCGCTGATGTTCGGGCCTACATCTGCCGCGAGCCGGTCGACATGCGCAAGTCGATCGACACTCTGTCGTATCTGGTCGAACCGCTGCTTGCGCAGAAGCCGGCTTCGGGCAACTTGTTCGTGTTCGTCGGGCGTGACCGCACGAAGGTGAAGTGCCTCTATTGGGACCGTACCGGATTCGCGCTTTGGTACAAACGACTTGAACACGGACATTTCCCATCACCGGCCTCGCTCGCACAACGCGGCTTCACGCTTGCGGAACTCAATGCGTGGCTCGAAGGTATTGAGATTCCGGCGCGCGAGCCTCATCGCGCCGTCGCGGTGACGCGCGTGGCTTAAACGCTGCCCTGAATCGTGCACAGCGCTCACCGAAGCTTGTAAACGTCGCGCGAGTTGGGCATCATGGTTGACATGCTGCCCGCCGCCGTCACTGCCGGGGATCTGCCACTGGAGCTCGAGGCCCTGCAAGCCTTTGCACTCGAACAGAATCGGCTCGCGTGCGTGTTGTGGGAGCAACTGGAGAGCCTTCAGCATCAGATCGCGCAGCTCAATCGCGCTCGCTTCGGCGCGAGTTCCGAGCGCCTGGCGGGTCAGGCCGAGCTGTTCGACGCCGCCACAGATATTCCCGTTCCTCCCGAGCCCGCGAAGGTTCAAGTCACAGGGCACACCCGGAAAGGACGCCCCGCGTTGCCAAAGGACTTGCCACGCACGCGCATCGAATATGACCTGAGCGACGAACAGAAGGCCGCATTCGACGCGCTTGAGCGCATCGGCGAAGAGCGTAGCGAGACGCTGCATTACGAGCCGTCAAGGCTCACGGTCATCGAACACATCCGCTTCAAGTATGCAGCGAAGAAGGATGGCGAGTCGACCATCGTGACGGCGAGCGCTCAGCCCTCGCCGCTGCCCAAGAGCAATGCGAGCGCGAGTCTGCTCGCGAACATCCTGGTCAACACCTACGTTGATCATCTGCCATTGAATCGGCAAGAGATGCGCTATGCGCGCCGTGGAATTCACCTGCCGCGAGCCACGCTGTGCGAATGGAAGTTAGCCGCAGCAGAATTGCTTGGCGTGCTTATGCCTCCGCTGCGTGCGCACCAGTTGCAGGCGCCTCGCATGCACGTCGACGACACGACACTGCCTTTGCTTGAGAAGGGCCGTAAGACCACCCGCACTGCTCGATTATGGGGCTATCTGGGTGCGGGCCAACGCGAGGAGAACGGCGTTTGGGTCGATCACCCTCCGGCGGTCGTGTTCGAGTTCGCTGAATCGCGCGCGGGCTCGCATCCGCAGGGTTACCTAAAAACTTACAAAGGCTATTTGCAGGCCGACGCATACAGCGGGCACGAGGCCCTCTACGAAACCGGCGACATCATCGCGGTCGGTTGTTGGGCGCATTGCCGCCGTCGGTTCTTTGAAATCGCCAAGACCCAAAGCAAGCCGGGACTCGCGGCACAGGCGCTGCAATGGATCGCCCAGCTATACGCAATAGAGTCGCGAATCAACCATCAGACCCCTGACCGCAAATATGCGGCGCGGCAAGCTGAGGCCTTACCGGTGCTTGCAAAGTTCCGGCAATGGCTGGAAGGCAACGTCATTGGCTTGCCGACTCAGGCACCCCTCGCCAAAGCGTTTGGCTACGCGTTGCGTCATTGGCAAGCGCTGATTCGCTACACAGAGAGCGGAGTTCTGTTACCGGACAACAACGCGTTGGAACGGCAGATCCGGCCGATTGCTCTTGGAAGAGTCAACTGGACGTTCGCGGGCTCCCCGCGAGGCGCTCGTGCGACGGCCACCATGTATTCATTGCTCGGGACGGCTCGCTTAAACGGTTTCGAACCGTATGCATGGCTGAAGGAAACACTGGAAAAGTTGCCGTCGTATCCCGTCAATCGCGTGCATGAACTGCTGCCGCTTGCCCACTAACTACCCCGACATTCATGGACATCTTGGACTCCCTTCGGCAGGCGCCCAGCGCCGAGTTGTATCGCCTATATCTGACCATCGGCAAAATGCTCGATGACCCCCGACGCATTCTCGAAGTCCGTCAACGACTGCACATTGGGATGACCGTCAGATACATCGGTGACAATCCGTTGGGACCGCCTTTGGAAGGCACTGTCACCGAGCTGCGACATACGCAAGCGGTCATACAGGACAACGTGACTCACCGCCGATGGGCAGTGTTGTATGCGGCGATTCTCCTCGATGCCACCGCAGCCCCAACTCAAAAGGAAGCGCCGCCACCTCGCTCGCGCCCCGAAGAGTTCTTCATTGGCGACACCGTGGGATTCACCGACAAACATCTTAACGAGCGTGTTGGCACCGTCGTCAGACTCAATGCGAAAACGGCGTCCATCGCCGTGACAGATTCCGAAGGACACTGGCGCGTCTCGTACGGTCTACTGCGGAAAATCCTCGATATCTGATTGAACTCCTGTCAACACGGGATGCGCTGACGCATACAATGAAAAACGTAATCTCGTGGCTCGCTTGCATCGTGTTGTTAGCGGGTTGTGGTGGTGGTTCAAGCAGCCCCCCGACGTACACGGTTTCCGGCACTATCGATCACCTGTCATCGTCCGGGCTGGCTTTGACCAATGGCACAACTACGCTTTCCATTGCATCCGGGGCGACCAGCTTTGCTTTTCCTGATCAGTTGCCAGATGGCACCGCTTTCCAGATTTCCGTAGCAAGCCAGCCTGCAGGCGAGAACTGCGTCGTTGCGCAGAGCGGCGGCGTGGTGGCTGCAGCGAACGTGAGCACCGTCGACGTCCAGTGCAATACGGCGATTTCCAGCCCAACCGGACTAGGCATTTATCCGGTCGCCACCGGCCCGGACGGTTTCTCGCATGCCTACGTACCGGTGACGATGGTGGGAAACGTCCCGGTATCGATCAACGCGACCGTGGATACCGGATCGTCTGGCGTGGTGTTGAACGCGCTGGATATCTTTCCGTCGTCGATGGTGACGGTCGATGGGTTCACGTCGCCTCCTGGGGTGTCATATCCAGAAGGTATCAAGACCGTGTCATACAACGGCATCACTGTCACGAACATCGTGGTGCAGACGTATCTGAATGCCGAGGGCTCTGGAAATAACGGAAACGCCACCAGCAACTACACGAACACACCGGGCGTCTTCGCATACGGCAACATCGGCTATGCCCAGGTATCGTTCGGCGAGAACGGCAGCATGACTACGGCGGTCATTCCGGTTCTGCTCGTCTTCAAGACGCTCAACCCGGACGGAGCAGCGCTACCGAGTTCCTTGACGACGAACATATTCGGCATAAACCCGTCGATCGCGCCGTTTTACAAGGAATATCAACGTCGCGCGCCTGGTCTTCAGACTTGCGACACAGCGCCGAGTACATCGTTCGTGTGCGGGCTTGTGAGCCCGCTGCGATCGCTGACGTATGCGTCGAACGTCGATCCGGGGTATGTATTGAAACCGTTCAGCCTGCAGACCTGCGATATAGGGACCCCGGGAAGCTGCAAGCCGGTAGCGTCATTGCAAGTGGGCGTGAATGAGGCTGCGAAAGTGGGCTTTACCTCCTTCGATCTGAGTTGTCAGACGTTGAAGTCGCTGCTGGTGGGCGCACCGTCGATGAATATCTGCGACCAGACCGTCAGCCCATCGACGCTTAGCTTTGCGGGTAATAGCACCGTTACCGGGGTCATCGTCAACACCGGCAATTCAGGCATGATCATGGGGACTGGTGGAGTAGCAGGCTTCCCGGCAACGATTGCCGTCGGCACCCCGATCAGCGTCACGATGGGTCCGTCCTTCAACTACACGTTCACGGCGGGAACGGGAAACTTTGCAACCACGGTCGGTACGCCGCCTACGCTGATCAGGCCTGGGCCGACTGATATCGGCATCGGCTTTTTTTCGACACACTCGATGTTCGTCGATTACACGGCGGGTACGGAGGGATGGTTGTGAGGCGAGTTCATCTGGATTCCATAGTCAGGGTGTGCAGGTTTTCGCCGACTGATGCGATCGTGGACGAAACGTGCCAGCCCACGGAACTATGGCGCGCGAGGCACATTGTTACGCACCCGTTCGTACCGATGAGACCGTGCATCGCCGCCGCGCGCTCGTCGTCTCTTCCGGAGCCAACGAACAATTAGTTTTTCCTGACCAACCTGCACGCAGGGCATTTTCTGCGAGAAATAGACTCAGACGCCCTGCGGCTTGCCGAGCTCGCGCAACTCCGCGCTGAGTTTCTCGCCCTCATCGGGCCGACCGTGATGCGCCGCCGGCGTGTTCTGGAACAGCTCGATCCGATAAGTCCCGTCGCACAGGGAAAGCAGCATCGACTGGATTGCGTTGAAGCGCGGATCGAGTTCCGTCGCGCCGCGCGGCCACATGCCCGCGGCCGCGCGCACGAGCAGCGTCTGGCCATTCGCCATGCGTCTCACTTCGCGCACTTTTGCGACGAACAGCGGCGTTGGATGCTGCGCGAAGATCGGCTGGAGATGCGCTTCAATACACGCGCGTCCGTCGACCGTGCTTCCATCGAAGCCGACCAGGCTGCCGCGCTCTGCGAAGCGCGCCGCCATTGCGGCGGCGTCCTGCCGGTTCCAGTCTTCCAGCAAGCCGAAATAGACGCGCCGCCCGTTCGCGGTCCAGTCTTCGGCTTGGCTCATGCCGCTTTCTTCCAGGCCGCCGCGAAGACGCCCGCGCCCATCAGGAGCGCGCCGCCCGTGCGGTTCACTGCGCGCTGTACCGACGGCTTGCGGATCGCGCGGCGCGCGCCGGACGCCAGAAGCGCATAGGCGAACGCGTTGGCGGCCGCGAGACCGACGAACGTCGCTTCGAATATCGCAATCTGCGACACGCTCGCGGCGTGCGGATCGATGAATTGCGGCACGAAAGCGACGAAGAAAATGATGCTCTTCGGATTGAGCGTCGTGACGGCGTATGCGTGCGCCATGATGCGCCCCGTGCGCAGTTCGTCGGTGGGCTGCGCGGCGTCGGTATCGATAGCCGGCGCGCGCCACAGCTTGATGCCGAGGTAGACGAGGTAGGCCGCGCCGACCCACTTCACGATCATGAACAATTCCGCCGACGCCGCGAGCAACACGCCGAGTCCGAGCATGGACGCGGTCATCGCGGTGAGATCGCCGAGCGCGACGCCGATAGTGGTCGCGAACGCGTATTTGCGGCCGTGGCCGAGCGCGTACGACACGACGAGCAGCACCGTTGGGCCGGGAATCGCGACGAGAATCGCCGACGCGATCGCGAACGGCAGCCATTGAGCGAGGGTCATTCTTGTTCTCCAGAAGTCGATGCGTCGATTTATCCACGAACGCGCGTTCGTTGCAATAGCCCGTTCAGCCAGCTTGACGGCGTGAGCAGCGTGAGCGGCGTGCGGGAAACGTTCGCCCTCGCGCGCCACGGCGTAATGCAGCGCACCAAATCGCGCCAGCGGGCAAATTGTCGCAGTCTTGCTCGCCTGAACGATGCCTTTCATTTCTCCGGAGGCATATTTTCGAATCGATTTATTCAATGCGAGCGCGCAGATTATCGTTTTGAAGCGCCGCGACATTCTGACGTGTTGCAACCGCACACAACATATGCTTGCAAGTTCGTCGCACTCATCTAGCATGAGTTTTGCGGTCAGCCGCTTTTAAATACGTAGCTAATTCCGAAACGATATTCGTTTGGAGGCGAAATACATGAAGAAACGCGCCAGTGCTCTCTTCGCGATGATGGGTTTGTTCGCGCTCGTATCCACAGCGCAAGCCCAGGACAGCGTTATTCAGCCTCAGCAGACGTTCACCTTCCGGCCCAACTCGTATGGCTGCTTGTCCAAGGACAAGTTCGATTCGGCCGACCAGCACGCGAGAGCCGGCGAGCATCAGAAAATGCAGCAGTATTTCGAAGGCTTCGAATGCATTTCGACTCCGGTCGAATCGCATTTTCGCGTCGTGCGCGTAGTCGGGCACGATGTCGAATTCGTCAATGCCTCGAACAACGATACGCAAGGCATGTGGACCGCCGATCGATTCATCGATCAATAACGCGTTTCGACGCGTAATACTTATCGTGTAGTCCGGCGCGATTTTAAATCGCGCCGGCATTTCGATTTGGCCGCAAATTAATCGCCGGCCGAAATTGCGCGTTATGCCGCGCGACGGGTCGCTCGTCCGCGCGTCGTTTCGTCTCGCCATCTCCATCGATTCGCCGCACAATGTCGCTTTCGTGCGCGACGGATCGCGCCGCATCGATCCTTCAGCCGTACCGCTCAACTCTTATTCGCCGGCCCATGCGCCGGCCATCGACGCTGAATGGCTCTCAAATCTACGATTTACAAGGCAGACCTCCAGATTGCCGACATGGATCGCCACTACTACGGCGATCATTCCCTGACCATCGCCCGCCATCCGTCCGAGACGGACGAGCGGATGATGATGCGCGTCGCCGCATTCGGCCTCTTCGCCGATGAGCGTCTGGAGTTCTGCAAGGGACTGTCGGACACGGACGAGCCGGATCTCTGGCAGAAGGATCTCACCGGGCAGATTCAGACGTGGATCGAAGTGGGCCAGCCCGACGAGCGGCGCATCTCGAAGGCGAGCGGCCGCTCTGAGCGCGTGATCGTGATCGCGTATGCGGGCAGGACGGCGGACATCTGGTGGCAGGGCGTGAAGAGCAAAGTCGAACGGCTGCAGAACGTGACGGTCTGGTCGGTCGCGGATGGCACGGCCGAAGCGCTCGGCAAGATGGCCGAACGGACGATGCGCTTGCAGTTGATGGTGCAGGACGGCGACGTATCGCTGAGCAGCGAAAAGGTCGATGCCGTCCCGATTCGCTGGAGCGTGCTGAAGGCCGGCGCGGCCTGATCGTCACGCTTCGGGCGGTCCTTTGAGCTCGATCATGTTGCCTTCCGGATCGAACAGATAGAGCGAAGGTCCGAAGCCTTCCGCGCCGTAGCGCCGTGCCTCTTCTCCGATACGCACGCCATGTTTTTCGAGATGCGCGCGCAACGCGTGTGCGTCGAACGGTTCGACGCGAACGCACAAGTGGTCCATGTTGCGGCCCGCGCCCGGACGGCCGCTTTCGGGGCGGTCGATTTTCCCGCCGATGGCCAGCAAGTCGATCAGCGAGCGGCCCGCACGCATCTGCACGAGACCGAGATCGCGCTGTTCTTTCTCGAGCGGACAGCCGAGTACATCGCGATAAAAATGCACCATGTTGTCGAGATCGGCGCAGCGAATCACGACGTGATCGATTTCGCGGATGTTGAAGTGCATGGCGCGGCTCTCATTTTGGATGGGAGGCTCAGTTTATCGCTATGGGGGAATTGGGCGCGGTGGTGGTAGGAAGCGGCGGCGGGAATGAAAAAGGGCTCGGCGTGGATGTCGAGCCCTTCGAATTCGTGGTGGAGAGGAGGAGGATCGAACTCCCGACCTTCGCATTGCGAACGCGACGCTCTCCCAGCTGAGCTACCCCCCCAACGAAGCAAAATTCTACCACAGCCGCCGTCGTTGAAATCAAGCCCTCCGGCGCGATTCAGCCTACTTTTGCGGCGCGCCCGCCAGCACCCAAGCGACGACGGTCCTGATATCCGCATCGCTCATCTTCGGATGCGACGGCATCGGAATCGAGCCCCAGACGCCCGCGCCGCCGTTCTTCACCTTCTTTTCCAGCCTGGCGCCGGCCTGCGCATCGCCCTTGTACTTCTCGGCGATTTGCTGAAACGACGGCCCCACCAGCTTGCGGTCGATCGCATGACAACCCATGCACGCATTGCTTCGCGCGATGGCGATCGCGTCCGCGGCAGCAGGCTGCTCCGCCGCAAACACCGCGCCGGACGCCGCAACGAGCATCACGCCGAAGAACAACCGCAACATGCTCATTTCGCCGCCGGCGTCGACTTCGTACTTCCCGGATGCACATCCGAGTTCTTGACCGGCGCGGGCGTCTGCGAATCCAGCGGACGCGACGTCACGCTCGAATCCGGCACCGTGCCGACCGTCGCCTCGGGCGCCACCGGCGCGCTCGCGGCACCCGCATCGGACGCGGCCGCCGCCGCCGCTTCGACCGCCTGCACATCTTCCGGCTTGATGTACTGGAACACCTTCACGACCTGCTCGACGCCTGGCACACGCGCCGCGACATCTGCTCCGTGCGCGCCTTCATCCGGCGTCACGAGACCCATCAAATAGACGATGCCCCGCTCGCACACCACCTTGTAGTAGTTCGCGCGCAAGTCCTTCTCGCCGACCATCGCCGTCTTCACGCGGGTTTCGAGATACGAGTCGTTCGCCCGCGACGAGATCGAACTCGCGCCCTGAACCGCCAGCTCGTTCACGATGCTGCCGACATTGTTGATGTCGCGCACCACGGACTCGGCCTTCTGCTTCGCAGCGTCGTCGGGCACTTCGCCGGTCAGCAGCACGCGCCGGTTGAACACGGTCACGTTGACATGCGCCGTATCGGGCAGATTCTCGTTGATCCGCGAAAGCGCCTTCACCTGAATCTCGCGGTCTTCGGTCTGTGCGCCGAGCGTACGGCGATCCGTGGCGATCAGCGTGCCGCCGGCCGCCGCTCCGACGACCGCAAGCGCGCAGCCCTGCAACGTCAACGCGACTCCCGACAACATGCTCACCACGAGCGTGGCATTGGCCAGCGTCGCCTTGACGCGTGTCTTGTTCATCAACTCCGTTCCCCCTTTCAGTATCAATCGTCGCCCAGCAGCATCGCGTCGATGCCGTCGCACAGACAATGAATGGTCAGCAGATGGATTTCCTGGATACGCGCCGTCCGTTCAGACGGCACGCAAATGTGAATGTCGGTTTCGGCGAGCACGTCGGACATCGCGCCGCCGCCCTTGCCGGACAGCGCAATCACGATCATCTCGCGCTCGTGCGCTTCCTGAATGGCCGCGAGCACGTTGACCGAGTTGCCCGACGTGCTGATCGCAAGCAGCACGTCGCCCGCCTGTCCGAGCGCGCGCACCTGATTCGAGAAGATCTGCTCGAACGCATAGTCGTTGCCGATGGCCGTGAGGATCGACGTATCGACGGTCAAGGCGATAGCCGGCAAGCCCGGACGCTCGCGCTCGAAGCGGCCGATCAGTTGCGCGGCAAAACGTTGCGCGTCAGCAGCGGAACCGCCGTTGCCGCAGACGAGAATTTTCGAGCCGTTGGCCAGTGCGCCGAAGAGCGTGTCGACGGCGGCCGCGATCGGGACCGCCAGCGCGTCGAGTGCTTCGAGTGTGAGCGCCGCGTTGTCGCGGAAATGCTGTTGGATACGTTCGACTGACATCGACTCTCGATTATCGGCCGCGGCGTGCGGCACTGTGTGGCCCATGACATGAGCGCCCGAAACATTGTCCGGACGCAGGTTGTTGCGCAGTTTACCGCATGCACCATGGGGCAAGCCGCGCGTTCAGGCTTCGTCGGCGCGAAAAGCGTCGGGCAGCCAGCGGATGCGGCCGGCATCGAATGCCACGACGTCGAAGCGGCACGCGGGCAGCGCGCCGCGCCATGTCGCAAGGAAATGCTGCGCGGCCTGCACGAGGCGCGCGCGCTTTCTCGCATCGATGCTCGCCGCCGCGTTCGCAAACTGCCTGCTGCTGCGCGCTCTCACCTCGACGAAGACGAGCGCGCCGCGTTCATCGATCATCACGAGATCGATCTCGCCGCCGCGGCATATGACGTTGCGCGCGACGAGACGCAGACGGCGTCGCCGCAAAAAATCGAGCGCGCGTGCTTCGAATGCATCGCCGAGGGTTTTGGACACGGCTTCTCCATAAAAGTTGTGCACGGGCCACCGCGTTCGCGCATGGCAAAATGACGTCCTTTCTCTCGACGCCCGCGCTCATGCTTCAGCTCTCCGAACTCGCCGACGGGCAGAACTATCCGACGTGCGCGCTGTATATCGTCGCGACACCGATCGGCAACGTCGCGGACATCACCGTGCGCGCGCTGCATGTGCTCGGACTCGTCGACCGCATCGCCGCCGAAGACACGCGCAACACGTCGCAATTGCTCGCGCGCTACGGCATCTCGAAGCCTTCGATCGCGGTACACGAGCACAACGAGAAGAGCGCGGCCGAGCGCGTGATCGGCCATCTGAAAAACGGCGAACGCATTGCGTGCGTATCGGACGCGGGCACGCCCGGCATTTCCGATCCCGGCGCGCGTCTCGTCGATGCCGTGCGCGATGCAGGTCTGCCCGTCATTCCGCTGCCGGGCGCAAGCGCGCTCACCACAGCGCTCTGTGCCGCAGGCGCGTGGGTGAGCGGCTTCTCGTTCATCGGCTTTCTGCCGGCGAAACCGAAGCAGCGCGCGACGCACTTGCGCACGCTCGCGAATCATCCGATGGCGTTGGTGTTCTATGAGGCGCCGCATCGCATCGTCGAGACGACCCGCGCACTCGCCGATGCCCTCGGCGGCGAGCGGCAGTTGTTGATCGCCCGCGAATTGACGAAGTTACATGAGAGCCTGCATCGCTGCACCTTGGCCGAAGGGCCAACGTGGCTCGAAGCCGATGCGAATCGTCAGCGCGGGGAATTCGTGCTGGTGGTGGAAGGCGCGCCCGAGGCGCAGCAAGCCGACGACGCGCACGATGCGCTGCTCGCGACGCTGCTGGAAGAGTTGTCGGTGAAAAGTGCGGCGCGCATTGCTGCGACCTTGACCGGTGCGTCGCGCAACACGCTCTACGAACGCGCGCTCAAGCTCGGCAAACGCGCCGACAGCAACCGCGCCGACGACACCGAAGCGGACGCCGAATAGAAAACGGGCCGTCGCGAGACGGCCCGTCCTGGTTCTGCGAAATGCAGCCTGAGATCAGTTCACGTTGTCGTCGGCGAGCGCCTGAGCCTGCTCTTCGCGCGCCGCACGCGCTTCCTGCTGCGTGAGACCTTCGATCTTCACCTTCTGCGTGCCGGCGCCGCGCATGCCGAGCACCGCCGCAGCGGCGTACGACAAATCGATCACGCGACCGCGCACATAAGGACCGCGATCGTTGATCTTCACGACCACGGTCTTGTGGTTCGACTCGTTCGTCACGCGCACCCACGAAGCGAGCGGCAGCGTGCGGTGCGCGGCGGTCATCGCGTTCATGTTGAACTTCTCGCCGCTCGCAGTCTTGCGGCCATGGAACATGCGGCCGTACCACGAAGCCTTGCCGTTCTGTTCAAAGTTGCCGATGTTCGGGCCGGCCGTGATCGGTTCGGCGTCCGAGAGCGACTGCGCCGGCTGAGCAGGATTGTCGGCGGGAAGAGCCGAGAGATGCGAGTCGAAGGCGAGCGGCGCCATCGAGCGGGCATTGCTCGTGCTGACGGTGTTCATTGTCTGAGGATTGGATGCGACATCGCCCGAACCCGGCGCGGCGCAACCCGCCAGCACGCCAACTGCCAGCAGGCTCCCGATATGTCGAATAAATCGAGCTTTCATAGGTTTACCAACGATAAAGGAGCGGCCGCGCTGCGCTGGTCGGCGCGCGCAAGGCTGCTCGAGGCTTCATCCGCGCAACGCACAACGCCGTTCGGTTTAGCGAACGGCAAGGCTTGCTCGGACGCGGCGTGCTCGTGCCGCAAATGCCCGGTTATTGTTCACGTCTGGCGCAACCTGTCCCCGGCAGCCTGACCAGACCCCACATGCCGCCATCGAACGTGGCATCACGTTCGTGCGCAAAAACCAAGTGCGAGCGCAGGAACGGCGGCGTAGGCCCCATCCGGCGTGATGACTGCAAAAGCCATCTGACAGACGCGCGGCGTCTGGCCGGACAAGACGTGTGCACCTACTGAAGGTGCTTGAGTTGCAATTGCGAGGCTTTTGGCCCCCAACAGCGTACTGACGGCGATTGTAAAAACGCACTAGCGTTCTGACGCTCGCCGATTGAAGGCATGGTTCACTCCATGCACAAGTAGTGCCATTATACAAAAAAACGTGGGTTTGGCTCACCCGACTGTGCAAACAGTCATTGATTTTCGCTATGAGCGTAAGAATTGCCGCTTTTTGGAGCTTCTTCAGCCTCGAAACGGGGTGTCTCGCGGCTGATTCGGCACCCGGTACAATGAACGTTTTTACAGGCCGCTTGTACCGACGACAGTCATATGAAAGTCATTCTCGTTCCAGTGACGCCCTTCCAGCAGAATTGCTCCATCGTCATCTGCGAGGCGACGAAGCGTGCGGCGGTCGTCGATCCGGGCGGCGACATCGAGCGCATCATCGCGGAGGTCGAGCGGCAACGCGTGTCTGTCGAAAAAATTCTTCTGACGCATGGCCATCTCGATCATTGCGGCGGTGCCAAGGCGCTCGCGGAGCATTACGGCATACATATAGAAGGACCGCATCGGGAAGACGCGTTCTGGATCGATCAGTTGCCCGCGCAGACCGAGCGATTCGGCTTCGCGAACGCCGAGGCCTTCACGCCCGAGCGCTGGCTCGACGAAGGCGACACCGTGCAGTTCGGCGACGAAACCATGGAAGTCCGCTTCTGCCCCGGCCACACGCCCGGCCATGTCATTTTCTTCAGCCGCAAGCACGAGGTCGCGTTCGTCGGCGACGTGCTGTTCGCCGGTTCGATCGGCCGCACCGACTTTCCGCGCGGCAATCACGCGGACCTCGTCCGCTCGATCCGCGAAAAGCTCTGGCCGCTCGGCGACGACGTCACGTTCGTGCCCGGTCACGGCCCTGCATCGACGTTCGGCGAGGAACGCCGCACCAACCCGTACGTCGGCGACGGAGTGACGACATGAACGCGATTCCCGAAATCTACGTCAGCACGGACGTCGAAGCCGACGGCCCGATTCCCGGACCGCATTCGATGCTCAGCTTCGCCTCGGCGGCGTTCACGGCGGACAAGCAGCTCATCGCCACGTTCTCGGCGAATCTGGACACGCTCGAAGGCGCGGCGCCGCATCCGGTGCAGGCCGCGTGGTGGAAGACGCAGCCCGACGCCTGGGCCGCGTGCCGCAAGGATTTGCAGCCGCCGGAAACCGCGCTGCCAGCCTATGTCGAATGGGTGGAGGCGCTGCCGGGCAAGCCGGTGTTCGTCGCGTATCCGGCGGGCTTCGACTTCACCTACATGTTCTGGTACATGATGCGATTCGCCGGACGCTGCCCGTTTTCCTGGTCGGCACTCGACATCAAGACGCTCGCCTTCGCGATGACCGGCCTGCCCTACCGCAAGGCAATCAAGCCACGGCTGCCGAAGCACTGGTTCGACGAACTACCGCACACGCATGTCGCGCTCGACGATGCGATCGAGCAAGGCGCGCTCTTCTGCAACATGCTGGCGGAACTGCGGGCGTCGCAGGCCGCGTCGACGCAGCAGGCAGCCGCAACCGGCGACGACATCGAAGGTAAAAACTCGCAGTCCGGGCAATGAGTTAGGGAAACTACCTCAGTGCGGGCGCATTGCATTGCGTTTCTTTTTCAGCGCCTCTACCATGAGAGTCAGATCGCGACCGAACGGAGGCGCAGTTGACTCTCGATACATTTTCACAAAAAATCTTGCGTCTTCTGCAACTGGACGCCCGGCGCTCCGTTCAGGAAATCTCGGATCAGGTCGGCCTGTCGAGCACGCCGTGCTGGCGTCGCATCAAGGACATGGAGCAATCGGGCGTCATTCAGCGCTACACCGCGCTGCTCGATCGCGAAAAACTCGGCCTGCACGTCTGCGCACTCGCGCATATCCATCTGACGCGGCACACGGAAGGCGGCGTCGAGCAATTCGAACGCGAGATCGCCACCTGCCCGGAAGTGACCGAGTGCTACAGCACAACGGGCGAATCCGACTACATCCTCAAGATCGTCGCGCCGGACATCAAGGCATACGACGCCTTCCTGCACGATCGCATCTTCAAGATTCCGGCCGTGGCGCAAGTGCGCACGAGCGTCGTGCTGCGCGAAATCAAGTTCGATACGCAATTGCCACTTTGAGGCGCGGGCTCAGCGCGGCGGCTCTTTCGTCGTTGCCGCGTCGAGCGCCTGCGTCACGCGAATCTCGCGCGCGCCGATTCGCCGCTTGAGCGCGTCGAAGTCGATCGCCTTCAGCTGCGACGCGGCCTCGCGCGCATTCGACGCCGGAAGCACGACGTCGACATCGAAACCGCTGCTCAGATAATGCAGATTCAGCGCCTCGACCGATAAATTCTGTCGTGCAAATGCGTGGCGAACCGCATCGGCGACCGCGGAACGCAGCGGAAATTTACCCGGCAACGGATTGAGTTCGTCACTTTCCGGATCGACGTGAATCAGCGCGTCGAGCACGCGCGGATCGGCCAGCATCTGCGCGCGCGCCGATTCGGCAATGAAATGCCCCTCCGAAACCGAAATACGCGGATCGACGAGAATGTGCGCGTCCACCATGGCGAGATCGCCCATTTTCCGCGTGCGCAGTTCATGAACTTCACGCACGCCGGGCGTGTTTAGCAAAATGCCGCGCAGATTGTCGGTCGTCGATGGAATATCCTGAAGTTCCACGATGCGCGTGCCGGCGCGCCACAACATTCCCACGCCCACCGCAATCAACAATCCGCCGAGGAATAACGACGCGACGGTTTCGTAGCGATTGTGCCCGTAGTTATGGTCGACATCGGGCGCGACAGCGGCCTGCCTGTTGGCGATCAGCACAATAAAATCCGACACGATATCCGCCAGCGAATGAATGCCGTCAGCGATGAGTGCCTGCGAATGCGCAATGGAGCCGACGATAAGTTGCGCGGCGGTCAGCCCACTATTAAGTGCGATGCTCGTCCAGGTAGTTTTGCGCGCGACTTCCTGTTTTTCGGCAACGCGCGAAGCAGAAAGCGACATGTAATATGTTCCGGACCTCGATGACGGTACTTTAACGTCCGGAGGCGCCTACTGCCGTGGGAAATCAGCGTTAGGCATTTGAAATCATACATTTAACAACGCATTGCTTTAGCGTCGGGCGATTGGACGCGCATCGGCACGCACGCGCGCAATAGAAAAAGGCCGCGTCGGCAGACGCGGCCTTTTCAACACGAATTCGTTACCGACTTACCTGCTGATCAGAAAGCTGTCCCGATCTTGTCCGGCAATCCACTTCGGCGGCTTTCCGCGGCCGGACCAGGTGCTGCCGCTTTCCGGGTCACGATATTTCGGTGCCACGCCCGAACGGCTGCGGGATGCCTTCGACGCCTTTGCGCTTCGGCCGCCCGAGAGTTCCTGAAGCGTGATGCCGTAGTCGGCCATTTTCTGCTTGATCTCATTAAGCACTTCGGCGTATTCGCGCGACTTCGCTTCTTCAATCTGGCGTTCGAGAGACTCGCGCTGTGCGAGGAGTTCCTTGTAAGAAGGCATGGCAATTCCCTAAGTGGTTTGCTGATTTGCGAATCGACGCTCGCTTGCAGTTTCGGTATAGCCTCGGACTGGGACGCAGATTAACACAGTTCTTATTATGGTGGCATGTGCGCATTGCCACTCAATTAAAGTTTAGGGACTTTCTTCGTAACATTTGCCGATAATCCTCACGCCGTGGCGAACCATACTGGCCTAAAGACATCGTTCATTCCTCGTTCGACGCGCGCGCTGGCATCGGATGGAAAAAACGCAAAATTTTACGTCGGAACGTTTCATGGGATGGCAACTTCGCCGCCGTTTTGCGCGACGGCGTATTTCAAACTAATTCGGGACGCAACAGGGTTATTTGGCGCGCGGCCAAAGGTCATCGCTGTCTCTCGAAGCAATCGATAAGCGCGGCCATCAAATCCGCTCGCGAGAGTTTGGGTTTATCGAATGTAAAACGATTGCGCGTGCTTTCGCGCAGCAAATCGGCGCCATATCGGTCTATCCCCAATAATCGGAGATTCGCGGGACGTCCGGGATAAGTTTCAGAATACTCGCAGAGCGAAAACTCCTCGTCATACGAGAGCGGCTCCAGGGAATCGAGTTCCGGACCGGCGAGCCAGCCCATCGCACCGAATCCGCCGATAAAACGCATGCGCGCAAGCGACATCACCCAGAACGAGAAATCGCCTAATTCCAGATAACGTCCGGCTTCCGGGTGATAACGCAGATAACGCCGCGCGAGCGGCACAGTGTCTCGCGCCGACGCACGCGCGAAACTCCCGAGCATGGTCAGACGCTGTCCCTCCAGCACGCCGCCCTCCGCCGCGTGCGCCACCAGAAAACCCGCGCGCGGATCGGCCTGCAGATTGCGCGTGTGTTCGGCAAGATGGCTGACGAGCAGAACCGGCATGTGATTCGCGGTCAGCGCAAACGGCAGCGCCGTCGGATAAGGAAAGCCGCTCGGCTCGCGCGAATGCGTGGCGAGTGTGCCCTCGGCCACGCGGTGCAACAGGTGAAGCGGTGCTTCCGACGGAATGTTCATCGCGGCTCCGGGCGATAGCGAACGGGTCGGATGATGTTAATGCAGCGTGATCGAGCGTGTCTCCTGGCCGTTCGATAGAATCGAAAATCTTCGCGTCCGACGGCATCATATTCAGTTGCTTCTCGTTTCGCGCAATCTTCCGAACGGCTTCTCCGTGTCTGACTCCACTACCGCCGCCTCCGCCTGCGAGCCCAATCCGACGCTCGCGCTGCATCGCAGCCTTCCGCACGCCACCCGCGCCCGAGCGCGTTACGCGACCATGGCCGTCTTCTTCATCGCGGGCATGATGTACGCCTCGTGGGGCGTGCACGTGCCGACTGTGCGCGACAAGTTCGCGCTGAGCCCGGGCATGCTCTCGTTCGCGCTGCTCGCGGTCGCGGGCGGCTCGATCTTCGCGATGCTCACCACCGGATCATGGATCGCGCGCGCCGGTACGCGCACCGCGTGCATGGCAGGCGGCATCACCATGATGATCTGCGGCTCGCTCATTCTCGTGACGCCTCATTTCTGGATGCTGCTCGTCGTGCTCGCGGTATTCGGCTTCGGCATGGCCACGCTCGATGTCGCGATGAATGCCGAGGCGAGCGCGGTCGAACAGGCGCTGGGGAAGCCGATCATGTCGTCGCTGCACGGCATGTTCAGCATCGGCGGCATGGCCGGTGCGGCGGCGGGCGGCGCGCTGCTCGCGCACGGACTCGCGCCCGCGGCGCATCTCGCGCTCGCATCCGGCGTGAGTCTGCTGGTGCTGCTCGTGTCGATGCCCGCCGTGCTTCCGCACGTGCCGCATCACGACGAGCACGCGAAGGCGTCGTCGTCGAATCGCTGGCGTTCGGGCGCGCTGTGGGCGCTCGGCGGACTGGCGCTCGTCGCGCTGATCGCCGAAGGCGCGATGTACGACTGGGCCACTGTTTATATGCGCGATGTCGTCGAGGCGTCGCCTTCCGTGTCGAGCGCCGCTTACGCTGCGTTCTCCGGCGGCATGGCGGCCGGGCGCTTCGGCGGCGACGCGGTGCGCGCGCGTTTCGGCGCGCCGCAACTGATTTTCGGCAGCGCGGGGCTCGCGTTCATCGGCATGGTGATGGCGCTCGTCGTGCCGAACACCATCGTCACGATGACCGGCTTTACTTTGATGGGCCTCGGACTCGCGAACATGATGCCGGTGCTGTTCGCGGCGGCGGCGCGCGTCGAAGGCGTGACGGCGGCAGAAGGTCTCGCGCAGGTCGCGGGGCTCGCGTACTTCGGCTTGCTGCTCGGGCCAGTGCTGATCGGCGGCGTCGCGCAGATCAGCAATCTGCCGATCGGCCTGTGCGTCGTCGCGGCATGCTGCGCGGCAATCACGCTCATCGGGCCGAAGATTCTCAGGCGCCTGAAGATCTAGACGCGCATAAAAAAACGCGCGGATCTTGCGAATCCGCGCGTTTTCCGGGACCGGAGTCCTGCGTGACTTACATCTTCACGACGTCGAGCAGCGTCTTCTTGCCCTTCTTGTAGTCGTACAGCGAGATCACGCCGTGCTTCAGATCGCCCTTCGAATCGAAGGAGGTCTGGCCGATCACGCCCTTGTAGTCCGTGTTCGGCATCGCGGCGAGGATCTTGGCCGGATCGACCGAGTTCGCACGCTTCATCGCGTCGACGATGATGTACACCGCGTCATACGTGAACGGCGCGTAGATCTGGATCGGCTGGCCGAAGCGCTTCTGGAACTTGGCCGCGAAAGCCGAGCCGCCTTCCATCTTCTCGAGCGCCATGCCTGCTTCCGAGCACACGATGTTGTCGGTCGCGTCGCCGGCCAGGTCAGCCAGCTTTTCCGTGCAGACGCCGTCGCCCGCGAGAACCTTCGCGCGCAGGCCGAGCTGCTTCGCCTGCTTGGCGAACGGGCCGCCGGTTGCGTCCATGCCGCCGTACATCACGGCGTCGGGGTTTTCGCCCTTGATCTTGGTCAGAATCGCGCGGAAGTCGACAGCCTTGTCGTTCGTCGCGTCATGCGAGATCACCTTCAGGCCGAGCGACTTGGCGGTCTTCTCGAACTCGTTCGCGAGGCCCTGGCCGTACGCGGTCGAGTCGTCGACGACAGCGACAGTTTTCACCTTCAGATTCTTCGCCGCGTAGTTGGCGAGCGCCGGACCTTGCTGCGCATCGGTCGCAACGACGCGGTACGTCGTCTTGAAGCCTTGCTGCGTGTAAGCCGGGTTCGTTGCCGACGGCGAAATCTGGACGATGCCTGCGTCGCTGTAAATCTTCGACGCCGGGATCGACGTGCCGGAGTTCAGGTGGCCGACGACGGCAACGACCTTGTCGTCGACGAGCTTCTGCGCGACTTGCGTGGCGGTACGCGGGTCAGCGGCGTCGTCTTGCGGGTCCAGTTGCAGCGTGATCTTCTCGCCGCCGATCGTGAGACCCTTTGCGTTGATCTCTTCGACTGCGAGCCGCGCGCCGTTTTCGTTGTCCTTGCCCAGGTGAGCAATCCCGCCGGTCAGCGGAGCGACGTGACCGATCTTGACGACCTGGTCGGCTGCTGCGGACGTTGCCAACGTAGCGAACAGCACGGCTGCGGCGCTGATCGGCAACAGTTTGTGAAGCTTGGTGTTCATGTAAGTCTCCAGTTTCGGTCCCAAAAACAACGTAATCGCCCTGTGCCCCGTCTTTCATCACGATCGCTCAGTCCCGTGGACGACCACGCCGGATGCATCGTCATGCACTTGGCAAGTCCTTCTGGCCAGCCGTTTTTGGCGGCCGCCATCCGCACTGCGCGCAAGTGTAGGGTTGTCAAATTAATTTAGGGAAGTTTTTTAGGATAGTGGTGTCACTACCGATTAACCGCCTGTTGTGATACGCCGCCGTTTGTGGTGGCGTTTGCGCGAAGATGCCCTGTACATGCGGGTTTCCGCGACATCGGTGCGCAAAGGTTTGGGCTTCATTCAAGTTTGACGCGAGGCCGCCGATAATCTCTGCCCTTCGGCATCATTACCCTGTTTTTTAACGCGCGTTTTTAGTCTGTGTTTAGATCGGCGCCTCTAAAATCGGCTCGCGCGTCAAAGCGCGTGCCCGGGCCGCCGCGAGCGTCCAGGGCGACTGAAAGGGAAAGCTGGCACACTCGCCCCCGACGACTTTTTCACACGTACAAGGAGCTTCGACGTGACCGTATCAGTGACTTCCCGCTGGTTCGACATTCCCACCGATGACGGCAGCTTCCAGGGCTATCTCGCGCTGCCGAAGACGGGCACCGGCCCCGCCGTGATCATCCTGCAGGAGATCTTCGGCGTGAACGGCCATATCCGCAGCGTCGCGGATCAATACGCCGCCGACGGCTATGTCGCGCTCGCGCCCGATGTCTTCTGGCGCACGCAACCGCGCGTCGAGCTGGGCTACGAAGGCGCGGACCGCGAAAAGGCGATGGAACTGCTGCAGAAGACTCAACTGGACCCCGCGGTCGCCGATGTCGGCGCGGCGGCGAAGGCGCTGCGCGCGCTGCCGGAAGTGACGGGCAAGGTCGCGGCGATCGGCTACTGCTTCGGCGGCCGGCTCGCGTATCTCGCGGCGGCGCAAGGTTCGGTGGATCTGGCGGTGGCGTACTACGGCGGCGGCATTCAGAACGCGCTCGACCGCGCCGACCGGATCAAGGTGCCGATGCAGTTCCACTACGGCGAACTCGACGCGCACATTCCCGCCGATGCCGTCGACGCGGTACGCCAGAAGTTCGCCGGCCGCAAGGATGCCGAACTGTACGTGTATCCGCAGGCCGATCACGGCTTCAACTGCGGCGATCGCGCGTCGTATAGCGCGAAGGCGTCAGGTCTCGCGCACGGACGCACGCTGACCTTCCTCGGTGAGCATCTGTAATAGAAGCGAAACGGCGCGCGTCGCGAAGCGCGCGCCGGTTGGACTGCGCCGCCGGCCGGCGGCCGCTATATCAGCGCGGGCAGCCCTTCGACGAGCAGAAACGCAGCGAGCACGCCCAGAAGCGCGCCGAACACCCGCAGCGCGTTGTTCTTGAAATGCGTGGCGCAGGGAATGGCCCCGAGAAACAGCGCGCCGGCGAGCGCCATCGGGATGATCAGAATGAAGTCGCCGATCGTGAAATACGTCATAGTGCGTCTCCCATCGTCCAGCTTGTCGCTTTGGGTCGTCCAGCGAAGAAACCGCCTCGACGATTCGAGTATAGGCCGCGCCCGACGGAGCGTAGGTCCTTCTTCGTGCGATGGGAAACGATTGCGCCAACGAAGCCTTATGCCATAAGGCGCTGCGCGGAACGTTATTAAGCGGACACGTAAAAACCCTTAGATTCCTCTTATTTCAATCGGCTTTCGTCCGCTCACGCGGCGCTGGCTCGTTCACGCCGGTTCAGGAATGCCGCGCCCGCCAGCCCGACGAGCAGCAGCGCCCCGATCAGCGCGGCCACGCCGGGCCAGCCGAACGCGGTCCAGAAATGACCGCCGTATGATCCGATCAAACTCGACCCGATGTAATACGCGAGCAGATAGAGCGCCGCGGCCTGCCCCTTCGCCTGCGCCGCGAGCCGTCCGACCCAGCCGCTCGCGACCGAGTGCCCGGCGAAGAAGCCGAACGTCAGGCACGCGATGCCCGCGATGATCACCGGCAGCGCGTACGACAAGGTGAGCGCGATGCCGAGCATCATCAGCAGGAGGCTCGCGATCAGCACGCGGCCGCGTCCGAAGACATCGGCCATCTTGCCGGACCAGGGCGACGCGATCACGCCGGTCAGATACACGGTGAAGATTGCGCCGATCTGCGTCTGGTTCAGCCGAAACGGCGCGCCGAGCAGCCGGTAGCCGACGTAGTTGTAAAGCGTGACGAAGCTGCCCATCAGCACGAAGCCGATCAGAAACAGAAACGGCAGGCCGCCATGCCGCAAATGCCCGGCGAGCGAGCGCCGATGATGCGCGAACCCGACGCCGCGTCGCGGTTTGAAGCGCCGCGACGGCGGCAGCAGCGCGCGGAACGCGAGCGTCGCGAGCAGGCCGAGCAGCCCGATCCCGCCGATCGCGACGCGCCAGCCGAACAGATCCGCGAGGATGCCGCTGATCACGCGCCCCGCCATCCCGCCGATGGCCGTGCCGCCGACGTACAGACCCATCGCGAGCCCGAGCCCTTCCGGATGCACTTCCTCGGCGAGATATGCCATCGCGACCGCCGGCACGCCGCCGAGCGCGAAGCCTTCGAGCGCGCGCACGACGAGCAGCGCGTGCCAGTCGGGCAGCAGCGCCGCGACGACCGTGAGCACCGACGACGCAAGCAGCGAGAGCGTCATCAGCCGGTGACGGCTCCAGCTTTCCGACACGAATCCGGCGATGAAAATGGCGATCGCCAGCGCCGCCGTGCTCACCGACACCGAAAGCGCGCTGACCGCCGGACTCACGCCGAACGCCTTCGTGAACTCGGGAAGCAGCGGCTGCACGCAATACAGCAGCGAAAACGTCGCATAGCCGGCAAAGAGCAGCGCGAGCGACGCACGCCAGTAGGCGCGCGAACCGCGTTCGAGATAGGGCGCCGGGTCGGCGGAACGCTCGGCGTCGCCTGCGGAATCCGGGCGCTGCGGCGCGGGTGAAGCTGTCACGTTTTAAGTCTCCGCTGACAAAAGTCCTAAACGATACGCCGGTCTAAGGGTTTTGCCTAATACAGCGACGGCTTCCGGACGACGATCACCGAGTAATTGCTGCCGTCCGTCTGCGATCGACAACATAACGCGGCGATTGCCATCGCGCCGGCGCGCCACGATGCGCTAAAGTAAGAGCACAATCGTTCATGAAAGCCGCGCGTGTCGCGCTTCCCGCAACAAAGACGCGGCGATTGTCTGGTGCACGAGCCGTGAAAAGCCTGTGCTTGGTGAAATATATGACCGGCGCTTGATCCTCAGCCGGCGTTGAAACGGGGATTCATCATGCAAATCGGTTCGATTGTCCGCTCAGTGCATATTGCCGTGCCTCAGGGTGCGCGCGGCATCGTGATGCGTATTCTTGGCGACATGGCGATGGTCGCGTGGTATGCCGGCGAGCCCGGCGTGACCAAACTGCTCAATACCGAGCCGTTTTTTCTCGAAGACCTGATCGATACCGGCGACATCGTGCGTCCGGCGAATACGGTCGTTCATTGAGAAAACGGCGCGCAGCATCGATGTGCTGATGCCCTGCGCGCCTGGCGAGGGCACAATGCCGGGATGAACCCCAATCATCCCGATTTGCCAGTCGCGCCCTCAGACGACGCGCCACCCTTCGCCGGGCTCACGCCCGAACGCGTTCTCGATGCGCTCGACAGCGTGCTGATGCCCGCGGGCGCACGCACGGACGGCCGCCTGCTGCCGCTCAACAGTTACGAAAATCGCGTGTATCAGGTGGGCGTGGAAGACGGCGCGCCGGTCGTCGCGAAGTTTTATCGGCCGAACCGGTGGTCGAACGCGGCGATTCTGGAAGAACATGCGTTCGTCGCGAGTCTCGTCGAACGCGAGATTCCGGCGGTTCCCGCGCGCACGCTCGAAGGCGCGACGCTGCACGAATTCGACGGCTTTCGCTTCTCCATCTTTGAGCGGCGCGGCGGACGCGCGCCCGATCTCGATCGCCGCGACACGCTCGAATGGCTCGGGCGCTTCATCGGGCGGATTCACGCGGTGGGCGCGATCGAGCCGTATCGCGAACGGCCGACGCTCGACATCGCCACGTTCGGCTACGAGCCGCGCGATTATCTGCTGACGCACGGCTTCATTCCCGCCGATGTGCGCGCGGCCTGGGAAGCGGTGGTCGCGATGGCGCTCGAAGGCGTCGCGCAATGTTTCGACCGCGCCGGCGACGTGCGCGCTCTTCGCCTGCACGGCGACTGTCATCCGAGCAACGTGCTGTGGACCGACGCAGGCCCGCATTTCGTCGATTTCGACGACAGCCGCATGGCGCCCGCGATCCAGGATCTGTGGCTGCTGCTGCCCGCCGGGCGCGCGGACGCATCGAGCGCGCTCGCCGATCTCCTCGCGGGATACGAAGACTTCTGCGAGTTCGATCCGCGCGAACTGCATCTCGTCGAAGCGCTGCGCACGTTGCGGCTGATTCATTACTCGGCGTGGCTCGCGCGCCGCTGGAACGATCCGGCGTTCCCGGCCGCCTTCCCGTGGTTCAACTCGCAGCGTTACTGGGAAGAACGCATCCTCGAACTGCGCGAGCAGGTCGGCGCGATGCAGGAAGGCCCGCTCTGGCCCGTTTGAAATTTTTCGTCACATCCGCGCACTGTCAGGCAATCGCAAAATATTGAAAAGCGATTTCCTGCGTGTAATGATAACAATTCTCATTCGCTCGCTTCCCGTCGATCGCCGCGCTCAGAGCCGCGTCCAGCCGATCGGAGCGTGGTTTTGCCTGTCGAATTTCGAATAATTCATTCCCGGAGAGACGCGTGAACGCGCCTGACACCCTCAATCCGCAGCCGCCCGTGACGAGCGGCGCGCATTATCGCCCGCATGGCCGGCTGATCGACGACGCCGAGCAATTCGTGCGCAAGAACCGCTCGCGGCGCTCGACGTTCCTCAAATGGCTGCGCAAGGTGCACGGCTGGATCGGCTTGTGGGGCGCGTTGCTCGGCTTGCTGTTCGGCATGACGGGCTTTCTGCTGAATCACCGCGCGCCGCCGCTGCGGATTTCCACCGGCGAGCCGCAGGTCGCGCAGATGCAGATGCCGCTGCCCGCCGAGGGCTTCAAGACGCCGCGCGACATGGGCGCATGGCTCAAGAAGGAACTGAAGATCGAAGGCAATCTCGGACGCACGAAGCGCGAGCCGGCGCATCCGGTCGGCTGGGGCGACAAGAGCACGATGCAGCCGGAGCAATGGTCGGTGATGGTGGCGTCGCCGGGCGGCAGCGTGATGGCCGAGTACTGGGTGGGCAACAACTTCGTCTCGGTGAAGCGCACCGAGAACACCTTCCTCGCGATGATGACCAACCTGCACAAGGGCGTGGGCCTGAGCGTGGGCTGGGTGCTGCTCATCGATACGTTCGCGGGCAGCATCATCCTGCTCTCGCTGACGGGCGTGCTGCTCTGGACCGAGCTCAACAAGCGCCGCACGGCGGGCGTGGTGATCGTGGCGGCATCGCTGATTGCGGCGCTCGTCTGCGGGTTGATGTGAAGCGCGGGAAGCCGAGCTCAAGCATTTGCGTGTTCCCGGCCTGGCTGGCCGAGAACCGCCTCTGCATCAATCGGTCAGCTTGCCCTGCGCGCGCTCGATCTGCCGGATGCTCGTTTCCGGCGTCGGCAACGCTTCGGGCATGGTCCCACCGAGCTCGTGAATGGTCTGACGGATTTTCGTTCCGACGTCGAAGTGAGTCTGGTTCGCCCGCTGCTTTCCACTGACTTCGTCGCGTCGCAATTTCTCCTCTGTCTGGGTTGCCCGAAACAGATTGGCGGCAAGTTCGGTGCTGCCCATGTAGTCCAGAATCTTCTGGCTCTTCCTGAGACTTTTTCAGGCGTGAATGTCTTTGGCGCCCAGGCCGCCGTACAGACCTTTGTATCCGTGGTCCTGAATTATCGCGTAGTCGAGTGTGGTTTCCACTCCGGCAGTGCGCGCCGCCGCGCTAAGCGTCTTGTTGTGTCGGGCCAGCTCGCCACGAAGCATCGGGCGACGCTGATCTTCCGACATGCCTGAAAACGCTTTCTCGTCGCCGAGTTCCTGACGTCGCGTTTGGAGCGCAAAGTACGTTTGACCATTGGCGATCACGAGCTTCGACGGATCGCCGTTCTGAACGATCAAATAGCATGCGTATCGCGACAGTGTGAAATCGGGGACCGGCCGCTTCGCACCAGAGCCGAGCCGGACCATTTTGGTGACTTCACCGAAATGGTCGGCGACTCGGTGGCCGGAGCGCTCGCAGGCCACCTTCGCCTTGTCGATCACCTGCAGAAAGTTTCGCCAGTCCTGATATTCCAGTAAGGGAGCAAGGTCGCGCGCGAACCAGAATTCGCCGTTGGCCTCGTTTGTCTGCTTGATGCCTTCGAACGTTCGGTGATGATTTGAAGCAATGGCTCTGCTCTCGGACATCCTTGCTCTCCCGATGGTTGCGGCACCGACCCAGACCCGACGGCCTTGCGGTGAGAGCGCCAGCTTACGCACCGAGATTATTTATATCTTGTGCAGGAATCCGAATTTTCTGCAGCCGCATTCGAATGCGATTGCTCCGCTACCCGCCGCAAAGTCAAACGCCCTTCCTCTTCCGCGGGTTATGCCGCGTGAGCCACAAATAAAGCCCGCTTCCCAGCACGACGATCGTCAGTACATCGAACGCCGCCCAGAAGATCTTGAGCGGCATCCCGCCGAAATCGCCGAAATGCAGCGGCTGCGAGCCCAGCAGCAGTTTCAGGTACCACGGCAATTCGCGTGAATCCGTGAGCGCGCCTGTCGTTGCATCGACCAGCACCGGACGCAGCATGCGCGTCGTGAGAATGCCGTCGCCGCGCATCCACACGGCGAAGTGATGCGGGCTCGCGAAACGCGTCCCCGGAAACGCGACGAACGACGGAATCATGTCCGGCGCCACGTCACGCGCGGTCTTCACGGCATCATCGACGGACACGCGCGCGCTCACCGGCGGCTGCCCGTGATACGGCGCGAGCATCTGCGCGAGCTGATCGTTGCGCCACGCGTCGAGCAGCAGATCGGCGAGCGTGTTGATCGAGCCCGTCGCGCCGACGAGCAGTGCCCACGCGAGCGTCAGCATGCCGATCGCGTTGTGCCAGTCGAGCCACACGATGCGCCGCTTCTTCCTGAGCCGCACGCGTCCGAGGCCAACCTTGCGCCAGAACGGCAGATACACGACGACGCCCGACACGATCGCCGCGAGAAACACGACGCCCATCGCGCCGAGAAAAAGCTTGCCGAACAGGCCGGCGAACATGTCGACGTGCAGCTTCAGCAGCACGAACTTGAGCGAGCCCTTGCCGGGCGGCATGCCGAGCGGCTGCGCGGTGCGGGCGTCGACGGTGGTGCTGAGCGTGTCGTCGGGCGGCGTATCGGCGCGCGGCGCAGTGACGACGATCGGCAAGAGCAGTTCGTCCGGCTCCCAGATCATGTATTGCGGCACGTGCCCCGGATGTTCCTTCAGCGCCGCGCCGAGCACCGCTTCGTAACTCGCGCGCGCGTTCGCCTGCGCGGCGGGCAGCGTCGGCGCCTCGATCGCGTCGCCGGTGAGGATATCGAGCTCATGGCCGAACACGAGCGGCAAGCCCGTCAGGCACAGCAGCAACATGAACGCCGTGCAGACGAGACTCGTCCAGCGATGCACGATCGACCACGCGCGCAGCGCGCGCTGGCTCATTTGGCGCCGGCTCATGTGGCGCGGGTCCGCGGGCGTGCGGGCGTCGGCGACTGCAGCGGCGCGTGCAGACGCGCGCCGATCGCCGCCGGTCAGAAGTTTGCCGGGCATTCGATAAAACGTGATGGATGGAGACAGGCTTCGCGTCAGCCGCGCGTGAGACAACCCGCGGCGGCCACGCAAATGAGAACGATTATTATATAGCTGCGCGTTGCGTGCCGATCGCGCTCAAACGCCGCACACTTCGCCCGTTCCGGCGACTTCCCGCGCCGCCTTCGCGCCTTCGACCTGCAGCAGTTCGGGCAGCGACACGCCGTTCTTCGCGGCGGTCACTTCCGCGAGAATCGACACCGCGATTTCCGGCGGCGTGCGGCTGCCGATGTAGATGCCCACCGGCCCGTGCAGCCGTGCGAGTTCGGCGTCGCTGAGATCGAACTCCTTGAGACGCTCGCGCCGCGCCGCGTTGTTGCGCCGCGAGCCGAGCGCGCCGACGTAGAACGCCGGCGTCTTCAGCGCTTCCATGAGCGCGAGATCGTCGAGCTTGGGATCGTGCGTGAGCGCGATGACGGCGCAACGCTCGTCGAGCTTCATCTCCATGACGGTGTCGTCGGGCATGGTGCGCACGATCGTCGTGCCGGGCACGTCCCACTCGTCCGTGTATTCCACGCGCGGATCGCACACCGTCACCTGATAATCGAGCCCGACCGCGATGCTGCACAGATACCGCGACAACTGCCCCGCGCCGATCACGAGCATGCGATAACGCGGACCGTGGATCGTGAGCAGCCGTTCGTCGTCGAAGAGCACGCCGTCGGTGGCTTGCGCCGGTTCGAGGCGCGCCGCGCCCGTCGCCATGTCGAGCGTGCGCGCGACGAGCCTGCCGCTCTCCACCGCCGCGCACAGCTCCGCGATGCCGCTTTCGGACGTCAGCGGCTCCAGCACGAGCTGGATCGTGCCGCCGCACGGCAGGCCGAAGCGATGCGCCTCTTCCGCGCTGATGCCGTATTTCACGGCTTCGGGCGTCGTCTGCTCGATGCCGCGCTGCCGCACGCGCTCGATCAGATCGTCCTCGATACAGCCGCCCGACACCGAACCGACCACGTGGCCGTCAGCGCGCACGGCGAGCATCGCGCCTTCGGGCCGCGGCGACGAACCCCACGTCTTCACCACCGTCACGAGCAACACGCGATGCCCGTCTTCGAGCCATCGCGCGCTGTGCTTCAGGACTTCGAGATCCACGCTGTCCATGATTTCTTTCCCTTTTCCGGCGCTTCCTGCGCTTCCTGCACGTCTTCGCCGGTTTCGTCCCCGGCGGCGGCGTCCTGCGATTCCTGTCCGCCCTGCAACTGCGCGCCGAATCGTTTGAAAAATTCTCCCGCAATCTTACGCGCCGCGCCGTCGACGAGCCGCGAGCCGATTTGCGCGAGCTTGCCGCCGACCTGCGCGTTCGCGCTGTACGCGAGCTTGGTCGTGTCCGGCTCGTCGCCGGGTTCGAGGTTCACCGTCGCGCTCCCCTTGCTGAAACCGGCCGCGCCGCCCTGCCCTTCGAACACGATCGTATAAGTATGCGGGGCGTCGATATTCGTGAGCTCCATGCGCCCCTTGAAACGCGCTTTCACCGGGCCGACCGCGGCCGTCATCGTGACGTTGTAGGCGTTCTCGCCGTCCGCGTCGATGCTGTCGCACCCCGGAATGCAGGCCTTCAGGATCGACGTGTCGTTGAGTGCTTCCCACGCGCGCGCCTGCGGCACGGGCAAGACGTGTGTTTCGGTCAGTTCCATCGCGAGCCTCCAAAGGGCGTGTGTTGCGACAAGGCGGCGAGTTCCCGGCCGACCGCCCCGAGGCTGTCGAGGTTATGAGCGGCGAGCATCGCGTCGACGTGCGGCAGGATCGCGCGCACGCCTCGCGCGCGCGGCGTGAAATCGGCGAAGCGCAACAGCGGATTGAGCCACACCAGCCGATGCGCGAAACGCCTGAGCCTTTGCATCTCGGCGTCGAGCACGTCGATGGCTTCGTGATCGAGGCCGTCGGTGACGAGCAGCACGGTTGCCCGGCCGGTCAGCACGCGGCGCGCCCAGCGCCGGTTGAATTCCGCGAGCGCCGCGCCGATGCGCGTGCCGCCCGACCAGTCCGCCACGCTTTGCCCGAGCGACGCAATCGCGACATCGGGATCGCGTTCGCGCAACGCGCGCGTCGCGTTCGTGAGCCGCGTGCCGAACAGAAACACCTGCAAGCGTTCGCGCGACTGCAACAGCGCGTGGCAAAAATACAGCACGGCGCGCGAATACGCGCTCATCGAACCGGAAATGTCGAGCAGCAGCACGAGCGGCGGCCTGCGCTCCACCGCCGCGCGATATTTCCACACGGTCCAGTCGCCGCCCGAGCGCACGGCGTGGCGCGCGCTCGCCTTCAGATCCGCGTGCGTGCCGCGCGATGCCGCCTTCAGGCGGCGTGTCGGCTCGGTCGCGAGCGGCAGCCGGTGCGCGCGGATCTGATGCCGCAGCGTGCGCCATTCGTCGGCGCTGAGCGTGTCGAAATCGCGATGGCTCAGGCGCTCCTGCGAACTGAACGTGATGCGCGCGTGCGTCTGCTCGGGCTTCGCCTCCGGCGGCGGCGGCGCTTTCGCTGCGGCGGCGCGCGCGGCGAGCGCATCGGCGAGACGGTTGTTGCGCCTGGGCGGCGGCATGCCGTTCGTCACCTTCGGCAGCAACAACGCGCGCAGCTTGCCTTCCCAGTCGGGATCGCGCCAGAAAAGATCGAACGCGGCGTCGAAAATATCGCGCTCGTCGCCCGCGTGGACCAGCAGGCACGCGAGCGTCGCGTGGACGTCGTCGCGGCGTTTCAGATCGACGAAGCGCAGCGCATCGAGCGCATCGACCGCATGCGCGGGCGACATGCCGAGCCCCGCGCCGCGCAGCAGCCTCACGAAATGCACGACGTTGCGGGCGAACGGTTCCATCTTCATGGCGACGCCGCAAGACAGCGCGCGAGCGTGTCGGCGTCCATGCGCGCGAGATCGTCCTGATACTTGAGCAGCACGCCGAGCGTGTCCTGAACCGATTGCGGATCCAGCTCCGTCACCGACAGTGCCGCGAGCGCGCGGCACCAGTCGATCGTCTCCGCGACGCCCGGCGCCTTGAACAGATCCATCGTGCGCAGTTCATGCACGAACGCGACGGCGCGCGCCTGCAGCGCCTGCCCCGCTTCCGGCGCACGCGCCGCGACGATCGCCAGTTCGACATCGCGCTCCGGATAGCCGATCCACTGATAGAGACAGCGCCGCTTGAGCGCGTCGTGCACTTCGCGCGTGCGGTTCGACGTCATCACGACGAGCGGCGGCGTTTGCGCGCGCACCGTGCCGTACTCCGGAATCGACACCTGAAAATCCGACAGCAGTTCGAGCAGGAACGCCTCGAACGGCTCGTCGGCGCGATCGATTTCGTCGATCAAAAGCACGCGGCGCGCGTCGGGATTCGCGGGATCGGGCAGCAACGCCTGCAGCAACGGGCGCTTCAGCAGAAACTCGCCGCGATACAGCGAATCGTTCGACGGCGTCTCGCCCGAGGCTTCCGCGAGCCTGAGCGCCATGATCTGGCGCGGATAGTCCCATTCGTAGAGCGCGCTCGCCGTGTCGAGCCCTTCATAGCATTGCAGGCGCAGGAGCGTCGTGCCGCACAGGCCCGCCGCCGCCTTCGCGAGTTCCGTCTTGCCGACGCCCGGCTCGCCTTCGAGAAACAGCGGCCGCTGCATCTTCAGCGCGAGAAAGAGCGCCGTCGCGAGCTCGCGGTTCGCGAAGTAGCGATGCTCGCGCAGGCGCGCGAGCGTCTCGTCGATGGAAGCGGGCTCGCCCAGCATCACGCCGCGAACGACAGCGCGCGTTCGAGCGCGCGGCCCGCGAGCACCGGAATCAGATGCGCGCGATATTCGGCGCTGGCGTGCATGTCGCCGTTGAGCTCGTCGGGCGCAATCGTCACGCTGCGTGCCGACGCCACCGAAAAGTCCTTCGACAACGCCGCCTCCAGCTCCGCCGGACGAAACACCGACGACGCCGCGCCCGTCACGGCGACGCGCACGCCATCCGCGAACTTCGCGACGAACACGCCGACCAGCGCGAAGTGCGACGCCGGATTGCGAAACTTCTCGTAGCCCGCGCGCTCGGCGAGCGGAAACTCGACTGCCGTGATCAATTCGTCGGGTTCGAGCGCGGTCTGATACATGTCGATGAAAAAGTCGTCTGCCGCGATGCGCCGCCGGTCCGTCACGACCGTCGCGTTCAGCGCGAGCACGGCGGACGGATAGCACGCGGCCGGATCGTCGTTGGCGAGCGAACCGCCGATCGTGCCGCGCTCGCGCACCTGCCGGTCGCCGATGCGCCCCGCCAGATCCGCGAGCCCCGGCAGCGCGCGCTTCACATCGGCGTTCGCGGCGACTTCCGCGTGGCACATCGCGCCGCCGATGGTGAGCTTGCCGCCATCGAGCGCGATGGTTTTCATCGACGCAATGCGCGTCACGTCGATCAGCGCCGACGGCTGCGCGAGGCGCAGGCGCATGGTCGGCAGGAGGCTCTGGCCGCCGGCGAGAAACTTGGCGTCGGCGTCGCCGCTGGCGGACAGCGCGGCAACCGCCGCCTTCGCTTCGTCAGGCCGTTGATAGTCGAATGTGTACATTTTTTCGCTCTCCGTCAGGCGTGTTGGGCGTTGCGCATCGCGGTCCACACGCGATGCGGCGTCGCGGGCATCTGCAGATCCTTCACGCCGAGGGGACTGAGCGCGTCGAGAATCGCGTTGATGACGGCAGGCGGCGAGCCGATCGCGCCCGCCTCGCCGCAGCCCTTCACGCCGAGCGGATTGTGCGTGCACGGCGTGCCTTTCGCGGTTTCCACGGTGAAGCTCGGCAGGTCGATCGCGTGCGGCATCGCGTAATCCATGAACGAGCCGGAGAGCAACTGGCCGGTGCTGTCGTCGTAGACGCAGCGTTCCAGCATCGCCTGGCCGATGCCCTGCCCCAGCCCGCCGTGCACTTGTCCTTCGACGATCATCGGATTGATCACGTTGCCGAAGTCGTCCACCGCCGTGAACTTCTGGATGCGCGTCTCGCCCGTGTCCTGATCGACTTCGACTTCGCACACGTAGGCGCCGGACGGATACGTGAAGTTGGTCGGATCGTAGAACGCGTTTTCGTTGAGACCCGGCTCCATCTGATCGAGCGGAAAGTTATGCGGCACGTACGCGGCGAGCGACACGTCGACGAACGTCTTCGTGCGGTCCGTGCCCGCGACGCGGAACACGCCGTTCTTGAACTCGATGTCTTCCGCCGCCGCTTCGAGCAGATGCGCGGCGATCTTCTTCGCCTTCGCTTCGACCTTGTCGAGCGCCTTCATGATCGCCGAGCCGCCGACAGAAATCGAACGCGAGCCGTACGTGCCCATGCCGAACGGAATGCGCCCGGTATCGCCGTGAATGATTTCGACATTGTCGATCGCCACGCCGAGCCGGTCCGCGACGACCTGCGCGAAGGTCGTCTCGTGCCCTTGCCCGTGACTGTGCGAGCCGGTGAAGACCGTGACGGAGCCGGTCGGATGCACGCGCACTTCGCCTGCTTCGAACAGGCCCGCGCGCGCGCCCAGCGCACCCGCGACGTTCGACGGCGCGAGCCCGCACGCTTCGATGTAGCACGAATAGCCGATGCCGCGCAGCTTGCCGCGCTGCTTCGATTCCTCGCGGCGCGCGGCGAAGCCCTTCACGTCGGCCAGTTCGAGCGCGCGGTCGAGGCACGCGTCGTAATCGCCGGTGTCGTAAGTGAGGCCGACCGGCGTCGCATACGGAAACTCGCGGATGAAGTTGCGCCGCCGCAGTTCGACCGGATCGATGTTCAGCTCGCGCGCCGCCGTCTCCACCAGACGCTCGACCACGTAAGTGGCTTCCGGACGGCCCGCGCCGCGGTATGCATCGACGGGCACCGTGTTCGTGAACACCGCTTTCACTTCGGCGTAGATCGCGGGCGTCGTGTACTGGCCGGCGAGCAGCGTCGCGTAGAGCACGGTCGGAATCGACGATGCGAACGTCGACAGATACGCGCCCATGTTCGCCGTCGTGTGCACGCGCATCGCGATGAACTTGCCGTCCTTGTCGAGCGCGAGTTCGGCTTTGGTCACGTGATCGCGGCCGTGCGCATCGGAGAGGAATGCTTCGGAGCGCTCGGCCGTCCATTTGATCGGCCGCCCGACTTTCTTCGACGCCCACGTCAGCGCGACATCTTCGGGATACAGAAAGATCTTCGAACCGAAGCCGCCGCCGACGTCCGGCGCGATCACGCGCAGCTTCGATTCCGGCAGCGACAGCACGAACGCCGCCATCAGCAGACGTTCGACGTGCGGATTCTGATTCGCGACGTAGACCGTGTAGCTCTCGTCGTGCTTCGAATAGCTCGCGTTCACGGCGCGCGGCTCGATCGCGTTCGGCACGAGGCGCTGGTTCACGATGTCGAGCGTCGTCACGTGCGCGGCCTGCGCGAACGCGGCGTCGGTCCTCGCCTTGTCGCCGTGGCCCCAGTTGTAGCAGACGTTGTTCGGCACGCTGTCGTGCACGAGCGGCTGACCCGCATCCGACGCGCTTCCGGTATCGACCGTCGCGGGCAGCACGTCGTAATCGACTTCGATGAGTTCGAGCGCGTCCTTCGCCTCCTTCACCGATTCCGCGACGATCAGCGCGACCTGATCGCCGACATGCAGCACCTTGTCGTGCGCGATGACGGGATGCGGCGGCTCGTGCATCGGCGAGCCGTCGGTGCTGTGGATCAGCCAGCCGCACGGCAGGCCGCCGACGTTCTCGCCCGCCATGTCGCGGCCGGTGAAAATGCCGATCACGCCCGGCGACGCCTTCGCCGCCTCGATGTCGATGCGCTTGATCTTCGCGTGCGCGTGCGGCGAGCGCAGGAACACGCCGTGGCTTTGCTGCGGCAGAACGACGTCATCGGTGTACTGGCCCGCGCCCGTCAGGAAGCGATAGTCTTCCTTGCGTTTGACGCCGGCGCCGATCATTTTCTGTTGCTCAGGGGCATTCATCGCGGTCTCCTCGTTGAAAGGCGCGATTCGTCGTTTGAAAGAGGGAGATCGGCTTCTTCAGGCGCCGGCCTTCATGTTCCTTGCGCCTTCGAGGACCGCCTTGACGATGTTGTGATAGCCCGTACAGCGACAGAGGTTGCCGTCGAGCTGTTCGCGCACTTCTTCCTCGGAGAGATCCGGCGACTGCGCGGCGAGCGCGCTCGCGCTCATCACCATGCCGGGCGTACAGAAACCGCATTGCAGGCCGTGGCACTCCTTGAAAGCCGCCTGCATCGGATGAAGCTGGCCGTCGTGCGCCATGCCTTCGATGGTCGTCACCGTCATGCCGTCCGCCTGCGCGGCGAGGATGTTGCACGACTTGATCGCGCGGCCGTCGAGATGGACGGTGCACGCGCCGCATTGCGCGGTGTCGCAGCCGACATGCGTGCCGGTGAGTCGAAGTTGATCGCGCAGAAACTGGACGAGCAGAAGATGCGGTTCGACGCTGGCGGTCACGGGTTTGCCGTTGACCGTCAGGCTGATGCTGAGCGCCATTTCACTGTCTCCATGTGAGGACGGGCCAGCTTCACGCCGTTGCACCTGCCTTACTGCCGCCGTGAGCGTTCAGCTGGGTTGGGTGTTATGTGATTGTGACAATGAGTAAAACACAAATCGGCGGGTGTCGCCATCCGCGCGAACGCCCGTCCGAATCGTGGTTCGGCTCGCGCGCATGCAGCGCGCCAATTCAAAGCGCCGCCTCATGGGCGGCGCTTGGGCGCGGATTCGCGGCGAATCGATCAGCGTTCGATATCGATCGGTACGTCGCTCAATGCGTCGCGGTTTCGCGCTTCGCGGGCCTGGCGTCTGCCGCTTCGGCCCGCGCGGGTTCGGCGGCCGGACGCCCGAGCACCGAATGGCGGCGCGAATACATGAAGTAGATCGCCAGGCCGATGACGAGCCACACGGCGAACGCGATCCAGGTCATCGCCTGAAGATTGGCCATCAGGAACAGGCACGACGCCACCGCGAGCACCGGCACGACCGGCACGCCCGGGCAGCGGAATGCGCGCGGCAGCTCCGGATGCGTGCGGCGCAAGACAAGCACGGCGACGGAGACCATCGAGAACGCGGCGAGCGTGCCGATGTTGATCAGCTCGGCCAGCACGTTGAGCGGCACCAGCGCGCCGATCAGCCCGAAGAAAATACCGACGAGCCAGGTCGTGAAGAAGGGCGTCGAAAAGCGCGGATGCACCTTCGAGAGCCGCGCGGGCAAGAGGCCGTCGCGCGACATCGCGTAGATGATGCGCGTCTGGCCGTAGCTCATCACGAGAATCACGGTGAGCATGCCGAGCACCGCGCCGAGATCGATGAAGCCGGCGACCCAGTTTTGCCCGGCCACTTGCAGCGCGAACGACACCGGATGCGGATTGTTCGCGAACTGCGCCGACGGCACGATGCCCGTCACGACCGCCGCGACCGCCACGTACAGTACCGCGCACACCGCGAGCGACGAAATGATGCCGATCGGCAGATCGCGCTTCGGATTCTTCACTTCCTCCGCCGCCGACGACACCGAATCGAAGCCGATGAACGCGAAGAACATCACCGCCGCCGCGCCGAAGACGCCGGACCAGCCGTTCGGCATAAAGGGATGCCAGTTCGCCGGCTTGACGTGGAACACGCCGACCGCGATCACCAGCAGCACGACCGTCACCTTGATCGCGACCATGATGTTGTTCACGCGCGTCGATTCCTTCACGCCGACGGACAGCAGCGCCGTGATTGCCATCATCACGAGAAAGGCGGGCAGGTTGAACCAGGTCAGATGGCCGGGCAGCGCGCCGGGCGCGGCCGTGAGCACGGTCGGCAGCGAAATGCCGAAGCCCGCCAGCAGCGACTGCAGATAGCCCGACCAGCCGACCGACACGGCGGACGTCGCGAGCCCGTATTCGAGCATCAGATCCCAGCCGATGATCCACGCGGCGAGTTCGCCGAGCGTTGCGTACGAATACGTGTAGATGGAGCCGGCGACAGGAATGGTCGACGAGAACTCGGCGTAGGCGAGGGCGGCGAAGCAGCACGCGATCGCCGCGACGATGAACGCAACCATAAGCGCCGGCCCGGCCTGCACCGCGCCGGTTCCGGTGAGCACGAAAATGCCCGTGCCGATGATGGCCCCGATGCCGAGGAAAGTGAGATCGAGAGCGCCGAGCGTCTTCTTGAGCGACGTGCTGTGCGCACCGGCCAGCATGTGCTCGATGTTTTTCTTGCGGAACAACGACATTACGATGAGTCTCCTTCTGGCGCGCGGGCGCCCCTTCTACGGGAAAACCCGCTATTTTATCGGAGACTCAAGGATTGCCCGGAAACAGAGCATGCGGCGCACTAATGCGGCGATTTATGACGTTTCCCGCACAATTTATCTTGTTTGAGATAAATTTCTTATCCCGCGATTGCCGGATTCATATCGACGAGGCGGTTGCTCATCACGTAGAACGTGAGTTCTGCGTTATTCGCCAGCTTCATCTTCTCGAGCAACCGCGCGCGATAAACGCTCACAGTCTTGACGGACAGCGATAGCGCGTTCGCGATATCCGTCAACCGCTTTCCGGACGCGAGCATGCAAAGCGTCTGATATTCGCGGTCCGAGAGCTTTTCGTGCGGCAGGCGGTCGGTGTCGAGCGAGACGTAGGTCGCCAGCGCTTCCGCCATTTCCGGGCTCACGTATTTGCGACCCGCCGCGACCTGCTGGATCGCGCCGATCATGAGCGCGGGATCCGCCGACTTCGACAGATAGCCCGACGCGCCCGCCTTCAGCGCGCGAACCGCGTACTGATCCTCGCGATACATCGAAAACATCAGCACCGGCAGGCGCGGCGTCTCGCGCTTGATGCGCTTGAGCAGATCGATTCCGTTGACGTCCGGCAGCGAGATATCGAGCATCGCGACGTCGAACGGTCGGCGCGCGGCGAGCGCGAGCGCCTGCATGCCGGTTTCGGCCTCCGACACTTCGGTCGCGACGCCGCGCTCCAGCAGCAATTGCGCGACGCCACGGCGCACGATGGCGTGATCGTCGGCGAGGAGCACTTTGAGCATCGGCGGCGGCCTCAGGCGTGAATCACGCCGAACGCGAACAGGCCGGGCCTCGCCGCCGTCCACGGCAGACGCGCGCGCACGCAGGTTCCGACGGGCTTCGCCGCTGCGACGCGCAAGCTGCCGCCGAGCGCCTCGCAGCGCGCGCGCATGCCCGCGAGGCCGAAGCGCCCGTTCTTGCGGCGCGCCGCCGCGCTGATGCCGACGCCGTCGTCCTCGACCGTGAGCGTGACGCCGTCGCCGTCGATATCGACCGTCACGCTCGCGCGCGCCGCGCCCGCGTGACGCGCGACGTTGCCGAGCGCTTCCTGCATCACGCGAAGCAGCGCGAGCGACATGTCGTGCGACAGGCGTTGCAGCCGCGCATCGCGCGGGCAGGCGAAATCGACGGACATTGCCGTGCGCGCGCGAAAGCGCTCGATCCACGTGTCGAGCGCCGCGGCGATACCGGCGTCGAATGCCGGCGTCTGCAGCGTCTCGACGATCCGGTGACTCGTGTCGCTGACATCCGCCAGCGCCTCGCGCGCCTGATGCAGCGCATCGCCGAGCGCGGCGGGCGCATCGGCGGGCAGCCAGTGGGCGGCGCGCGCCAGCGCCAGATTGGCGGCGGTCAGCGCCGCGCCGGTTTCGTCGTGGAGATCCTGTGCGAGCGCCCGGCGCGCGCGTTCTTCGGTGGCGGCGAGCAGCGCGGCGAGTTCCTGCACGCGCGCGGTGAGGCGCTGGATCTGGCGATCGCCCTTGAGTTTGGCGTCGATCAGCGCGGACCAGGGTGAAGCGGAAGGAAGGGCGGACGTCGCGCCGGCGTATTCCGGCGCCGGTGACGAAACCCCGCGCAGCGGGGCGCGGCGAATCGGGCTCTCATCGAGCGTGACCATGGCCGACGGGTTCATTCACTATCCTCGCGTTGAGCGCAACTGGAGCTACGTCCTCGGCCAGTCCACGAGCGGCGTAACTGAATTTACACTCTGTAACATCGATGACGGACTACGCGGTCGCGCTTGTCGTCTCAGCGTGCGTGAATCATATCTCAAAAATATTATAAATCTATGTCGGACAAGGCTTCTCCGGACGAACTTCATGTGTTTTGCCAAGTTCGGCGCACATAATGCGTAGGAAAAACACCTACGCCGCGCCGTCGCGGACGCCTGATTTGTAACAGACGGCGACGCGCTACCGAATCAGGGGCGTAAAAAAACCGGAGCATCGAGCTCCGGTTCTCTATACAGCGCGACGCTGCGGCAATGATCAGCCGACGAACGCCTTTTCCACGACATAGTGGCCAGGATGATTGTTGCTGCCTTCCTGGAAGCCCATTTCGTCGAGCAGCTGGCGCGTGTCGCGCAGCATGTGCGGGCTGCCGCAGAGCATCACGCGGTCGTTTTCGACCGAGAACGGCTCGACGGCCAGATCGGCGAACAGCTTCTTCGTTTCGATCAGGTCGGTGATGCGGCCGCGGTTCGCGAATTCCTCGCGCGTGACGGTCGGATAGTAGACGAGCTTTTCCGCGACGATCTCGCCGATGTGCTCGTGCGCCGGCAAGTGCTCCGTGATGAAGTCCTTGTACGCGAGTTCGTCGACGAAACGGCAGGTATGCGTGAGCACGATCTTCTCGTAGCGGTCGTAGACGTCCGGATCCTTGATGATCGACATGAACGGCGCGAGACCCGTGCCGGTCGAGAGCAGCCAGAGCGTCCTGCCGGGCAGAAGATTGTCGGCGACGAGCGTGCCCGTCGGCTTCTTGCCGATCAGCACGGAATCGCCGACCTTCAGATGCTGAAGGCGCGACGTGAGCGGGCCGTCCGGTACCTTGATGCTCAAAAATTCGAGATGCTCTTCGTAGTTCGCGCTCGCGAGGCTGTAGGCGCGCAGCAGCGGCTTGCCGTCGACTTCGAGGCCGACCATCGTGAACTGGCCGTTCTCGAAGCGGAACGAGGCGTCGCGGGTGCAGGTGAAACTGAAAAGCGTGTCGGTCCAGTGGTGGACGCTCAGAACGGTTTGAGAATTAAGGTTGCTCATGGCTTCTTGAACTGTGCTTGAACTTGCGAAAGCGGTGGCGCTCCGACGATCGCGGCCGACTCGCGGACGTTTAACGCCACGCCGGGTCTCGGGCCGCGAGGAGAGCGCGCTACGAAAGCGCTGCTGCGCGACAGACGATCGAACGATGACAGCCGCGTATTCGATGCGAAGGCAGCGATTCACGCTGCGCCTTGCGTGAACGTCGCGCGTAAAAACCAGACGGCTAACCAGACAGCCCGGCGCAATCGACTATTTTAACCCGATAGCCGTCGGCCTCGTCGGGCGCCGTGTGCGACGCCACGGCGGCAAGGGCACGCGCGCGGCCTCGTGGGCGAGCGCACGCACTGAGAAACGGGGCGCTCCGGCCGGCGAGATGCCCGAGAAATGCGGGCGAAACGCCGCCGAATGGCTGGCAAAACCGGCAGATAGCTGGCAAAGAAAGCTGGCTGCGGCCGGCTTTCGGGCGAATGTCGAAACCGTCGCCGAAAACCCGCCGAGCCCGCATGATAGCAACGGATCCCGCGCTATCCCAAAAAACCCTTTCTGATGAAAGGCCTGCGTGCGCCTGGACGCATCAAAATGCGCGTCAGATGCGCTGATCCGTCGACGGCTTTTCCCACAGGTTGACGCCGCCTTCCTGCGCGTGCTGGTCGATTTCCGCGAGTTCTTCCTTCGTGAATTCGAGATTCTTCAGCGCGCCGACGTTTTCCGCCACCTGTTCCGCCCGGCTCGCGCCGATCAGCACGGACGTCACGCGCCCGCCGCGCAGCGCCCAGGCGAGCGCCATCTGCGCGAGGCTCTGGCCGCGCTTCTGCGCGAGATCGTTGAGCTTGCGCACGTGCGCGAGATTCGCATCGCTCAGGTGTTCCTGCTTGAGCGACCCGCCGCCCGGCTTGTTCACGCGCGCGTCCTGCGGCACGCCGTTCAGGTACTTGTTCGTCAGCAATCCCTGCGCGAGCGGCGTGAACGCGATGCTGCCCGCGCCGACATCGTCGAGCGTGTCGAGCAGTTCCGTCTCGATCCACCGGTTCAGCATGTTGTACGACGGCTGATGGATCAGCAGCGGCACCTTGTGTTCAGCGAGCAGTTTCGCCATTTCGCGCGTCTTGGCCGCCGAATACGACGAAATGCCGACATAGAGGGCCTTGCCCGAATGCACGGCAGTGGCGAGCGCGCCGGCGGTTTCCTCGAGCGGCGTGTCGGCGTCGAAGCGATGCGAATAGAAAATGTCGACGTAATCGAGACCCATGCGCTTCAGGCTCTGGTCGAGGCTCGCGAGCACGTATTTGCGCGAGCCGCCGCCCTGGCCGTACGGGCCGGGCCACATGTCCCAGCCGGCCTTCGACGAAATCAGCAACTCGTCGCGATACGGCCGGAAGTCGTCCTTGAAGATGCGCCCGAAATTCGTCTCCGCGCTGCCGTACGGCGGGCCGTAGTTGTTCGCGAGATCGAAGTGCGTGACGCCGAGATCGAAGGCGGTGCGCAGGATGTCGCGTTGCGTGGAGATCGGGGTTGTATCGCCGAAGTTGTGCCACAAACCGAGCGACAACGCAGGCAATTTCAACCCGCTCCTGCCACAGGTGCGGTACTGCATCTGGGTGTAGCGTTCGGACGCTGCTTCGTAGGCCATGACGGAATTCCTCTGCGGATTGCGAATTGAACGGACTTGATGAAAGTCTTGCGAGCGGCACGAAACGCATGCGCGGCGTGCGGGCACGCGCCCTGCCAAGGGCGTCAATGGTAAGCCAATCGGGGCTGAGCGCGCACGGCGTGCCGCATCGTCCCGCCATTCGGCACCTGGCCGGATGGCCGGCAAGGGGAACGATCGCGCGCGAACCCGGACCAATGCAAATTCCGTTTTGAGGAGCCTGACCCATGGACCCCATCGACCGACTACGCCCGGCCTACGATTCCTTCACCGCGATCGCCGTGACTTACGGCATCGACATCGTGCTGGCGATTCTGATTCTCGCCGTCGGCTGGTGGATTTCGAACGCTGTCGCCAACGCGCTGCGCCGCACGCTCGCCCGCACCAATGTCGACGCCACGCTCACGCCGGTGCTCGCCAGCCTCGCCATGTGGGCGATCCGCGTCATCGCGATCGTCGCGGCGCTCGGCAAGTTCGGCATTGCGGCGGCGAGCATCCTGACCGTGCTGGGCGCGGCCGGTCTCGCCATCGGTCTCGCGCTGCAGGGCACGCTGCAGAACATCGCGGCCGGGCTGATGCTGTTGCTGCTGCGGCCGTTTCGCGTCGGCGATTACATCGAGGGCGTCGGCACGACCGCCGGCACCGTCAACGAGATCGGACTTTTCACCACGCGGCTCACGAAAGCCGACGGCATCGTCATGTACGTGCCGAACAGCCTGATCTGGGCGAATGCCATCACCAACTACAGCGCGAACGACCGCCGGCGCGTCGTCATCAACTTTCAGGCGCAGCACGGACTCAAGGTCGAAAACGTGCTCGCCGAACTGCGCAGGCTGACCAGCGAAGACGCGCGCATCGTGCAGGACGGGCCGTCGGCGCCGTGGGTCGCGGTGACCGATTACACCGATACCGGCGTCAAGTTCAACCTCGGCGCGTGGACCAGCCGAAGCGATCACCAGAACGTGCAGGCCGATCTGCTGCGCAAGATTCAGCCGCTGACGCGCGAGCCGGCCGAAGCCGCGTGACTGGACGCGTTCACGCGAACCGAATAACCTGTCGCGCTTTTCCAGTCGAGATCACGCTATGACCCGAGCGATTTCCGTGGCGCTGCTTGTCGGCGGCGTCGTGCTGCTGTACTTCGGCGGCCAGTCGTTTCATTCGCTGTCCAACGACGTCGCGCGCTTCTTCACGGGTTCGCCCACGAACAAGACCATCTGGCTGATAGCGGGCGGAATCGTCGCGTCGCTCGCGGGGCTGATCGGCCTCGCGATTCCGTCGAAACGCTGAACGCCCGCCGTCAGACGAGCGCCACTTCCGGCTTCGACGCCGAACGCGTGCCGGGCAGCGCCGCATTGCTCGCGCCGCGATACGTGAAAACGAGCGAGAACTTCACCTGATCGGTCAGGTTCTTGCCGGCCGAGTGCAGCGTGTTGCAGTGAAAGAACACGACGTCGCCCGGTTCGAGTTCGGGCGACACCGCCGTGCGGATGAGCGCGGCGTTCTCGGGCAGATCGGAGCGGAAGAATTTCGCGTCGTCGAAACGATCGGACGTGAACGGCAGTCTGTGCGATCCCGGCACGAACCACAGCGCGCCGTTATCGACTTTTTCGTCGCCCAGCGCGACCCACGTCGACACGAGATCGTCGCGCTCGAACGCCCAGTAGCGCACGTCGCGATGCCAGCCCGTCAGGCTGCCGTACGCCGGGTGCTTCGTCATCATGCAGTTGTGATGCGCGCGCGAGAGATACGGCGTCTCGCCGAAATAAAGCTCCATCCATCCGCGCACTTCGGGCGAGGTCGCAAATTCCGCGAAGAGCGCATGGCGCGTGTAGGCGTCGAGCAGACGGCGCACGGTATGGCCGCCGGGCGCGTCCTTCGAATCGGGCGCGCCGGGATATTTCAGATCGGCTTCGAACTCGACCGGCGCAGCCGCTTCGGCGAGTTGCTGCCGCGCGACGGCCCGCATGGCGTCGCAACGTTCCTTGCTCACGAGCCCTTTCACGATGACGAAGCCCGTTTCGCGCAGCGCGTGCACCTGCTCTTTCTTCGATTTCAGCGAGTTTTGATCAGACATTTCATTTTCCGCGCGCGGCAACTTTCGAATGGATTCATGCCGTCGACGCTATATCCGGAATTGGGGCGAATACGGGAATTGTAAATCCGCCGCCGCGCAAAGGCCCGCGAAAGGCCCGCGCCGCAATGCGTCGCCGGGTATTTCTCAGCGGACGCTTCATTAAAACGCAGGGAAAACGCGGACTTAACCAAGTAATGAAGCTCTTGTACATTGGCCTGCGTCAAATCGGTGCAACTTGCCGAAGCGAGTTGAATCGAATTCCTTGAACGCTATTTTTGAGACGACTATCGTCGAGTTTGCTTCTACGCAACCGACCTCTCCCTGACATGAACCACCGAATCGCTACCGGCCTTACTCGTGCTGCCTCGCACGCCGCACGACCTGCGCGCCGCGGCATGATCCGCGCGTTGCGTCATCATTCCGCCCGCACCCAGTTGCTCGCCGAGCAGCTGAAGAACGTGCATCCGGTCGACGGCATCCGGTCGTGGTTTCGCGGTCTCTTCTTCAATCTCCGCGTGCGTGCGGCATCGCGCCGCGTGTCGCTGCGCGCGCTGCTGCGCCGTCCGATGCAACTGCGCGCGCCCAGTCCCAAGCCGAAGGCGGCCGCGCTCACGAGCCGTCGTCCGCGCCGTTTGTCCACGAGCAGCGCCGGCTGGTACGCGTTCGCGGCACGCTGACGCATTTAGCCCGCTGCGCTTCAGTTGCCTGCGTCGCGCCGGGCTTCGTCCAGCGTCGGATAGTCCGTGTAGCCTGTCTCGCCGCCGCCGTGAATCGTCGCGGCGTCGGGTTCGGATAGCGGCGCATCCATCTTCAAACGTTCCACCAGATCCGGATTCGCAATGAACGCGCGACCGAATGCCACGGCATCGGCTTCGCCGCGTTCGATGCGCGCATTTGCCTCCCGGGCGCTGTCATCGCCGCACGCGATGATCGCGCCGCCGAAAACGTCGCGAAAGGTAACGCCGGCGTGCGCTTCGGCAAGCTGCAAATAAGCAATGCCGATGCGCGCCAGTTCTCCCGCCAGATGCCGCGAGGACGCCTGTGCTTCGGCGTCCTCGATATCGGCGCCCGTGAATCCCGGCGACAACCGGACGCCCACGCGATTCGCGCCGATCACGCCCGCCACCGCTTCGACGATCTCCACCACGAGGCGCACGCGATTTTCGACGCTGCCGCCGTAATCGTCGGTACGCCGGTTCGTGCCGGTCGCCATGAACTGGTGCAGCAGATAGCCGTTCGACGCATCGATCTCGATCATGTCGAAGCCCGCGCGGTTGGCGCGATGCGCGGCATCGACATACTGAAGCACGATTCCCGCGATTTCAGCGGTTTCGAGCGGACGTGGATCGTCTGCATCGACGAAACCGGGCGTGCCGTCGTCGGCCGGCGCATACACCTGCACGCCGCGCGCGCGGATGGCGGACGGCGCGACGGGCGGCGCTCCGTTCTCCTGCAAGCGCCGATGCGACACGCGTCCCGCATGCGACAACTGCAGCGCGATGCGTCCGTGCCGCGCATGCACGGCACCCGCCACGTTCTTCCAGCCGGCTTCCTGCGCGTCGGAATAAATGCCGGGCGCCGCGAGACCGCCCTGGCCCTCCGGCGAAACATGCGCCGGCTCGGTGACGATCAGACCCGCGCCCGCGCGCTGCGCGTAGTAATGCGCGCTGATTTCGGCGGGCACGTCGCCGGGCTGCGACGCGCGATTGCGCGCGAGCGATGCCATCACGACGCGATTCGGCATTTCGATATTGCCGAGGGCGAAGGCGGAAAGGAGCGTGTCGTACGGCATGGTGGCTCCGCGATGATCCGGTTGGACATCTGCCGAAGCCGCAAGAAATGCGCCGCGCGCGCATAAAAAAACCGGCAAGCGCGATGCTTGCCGGTTCTTGTTCCGCGATGCAGCCGGTGCCGTTACGCCACGTTCGCGACCGGTTCCGTGCCTGCCGCTTCGGCGAGCACGAGCGCCTTGTCGGCGGTTTCCCACGAGAATTCCGGCTCTTCACGGCCGAAGTGGCCATAGGCTGCCGTCTTTTCGTAGATCGGGCGCAGAAGATCGAGCATATGGATGATGCCCTTCGGACGCAGATCGAAGTGTTCGAGCACGAGCTTCGTGATCTCGGCGTCGGACACGCGGCCCGTGCCGAACGTGTTGACCATTACCGAAGTCGGGCGCGCCACGCCGATTGCGTACGAAACCTGAATCAGCGCGCGCGACGCGAGCCCCGCCGCGACGATGTTCTTCGCGACATAACGGCCAGCGTAAGCGGCCGAGCGGTCGACCTTCGACGGGTCCTTGCCCGAGAACGCGCCGCCGCCGTGGGGCGCTGCGCCGCCGTACGTATCGACGATGATCTTGCGGCCCGTCAGACCGCAATCGCCTTGCGGGCCGCCGATGACGAAGCGCCCGGTCGGGTTCACGAGGAACTTGATGTCGCCCTTGACGAGTTCCTTCGGCATCGTGGGCTTGATGATTTCTTCGATCACTGCTTCGCGCAGCTTCGACAGGTCGATGTCCGGCGAGTGCTGCGTGGACAGCACGACGGTGTCGATCGAATGCGGCTTGCCGTCGACATAACGCACCGTGACCTGCGACTTCGCGTCCGGGCGCAGCCAAGGCAGACGGCCGTCGCGGCGCAGGTTCGCCTGGCGCTCGACCAGACGGTGCGACAAGTGGATCGGCAGGGGCATCAGCTCGGGCGTTTCGTCGCAGGCGTAGCCGAACATCAGGCCCTGGTCGCCGGCGCCCTGATCGAGGTTGTCGTCGTGCGCGCGGTTCACGCCTTGCGCGATATCCGGCGATTGCTTGTCGTAAGCGACGAGCACCGCGCAACCGCGATAGTCGATGCCGAAGTCGGTGTTGTCGTAGCCGATGCGCTTGATCGTGTCGCGCGCGATCTGGATGTAATCGACGTTGGCCGTGGTCGTGATTTCGCCCGCGAGGACGACGAGACCGGTGTTGCAGAGCGTTTCCGCCGCGACGCGCGAATACTTGTCTTGCGACAGGATGGCGTCGAGGATAGCGTCGGAGATTTGGTCGGCGACCTTGTCCGGGTGGCCTTCGGAAACGGATTCGGAAGTAAAGAGATAGTCGTTCGACACGCTTCAGACTCCAATTGAGTACGGTTGATATTCACGTAGCCGACTTCGTTCGGAGTCTGAAGCGGCGACGCTTTAGCGGATGTCATTTTCAGGCCAAAGCTTCCACGTAACACATGAAGGCTCCGGCCCGCTTCGCCCCGCAAGTTGTCCATTAACTCGGCGAAGGTTTTATTATACCGGTTTCCCTTATTTTTACAGAGCCGAACGCTTGTCGCCATTCGCCCCGCAACGATCATCCGCATACCCCGGCCGCCCGTCTGTTCGCTGGAGCACGTCATGCTAGGACGCATCGGCGTGGCGCTCGCCATCGGCTTTCTCAAGTTCCTCGCGATCATCCCGTACGGCATCACCGCCCGTTTCGGCGACGGCCTCGGCTGGCTGCTCTACCAGATTCCGAGCCGCCGCAGGCGCATCGTCCATACGAATCTCAAGCTGTGTTTTCCGGAGTGGTCCGACGAGAAACGCGAGGACATCGCGCAGAAGCACTTCCGGCACGCCATCCGCAGCTATGTGGAGCGCAGCGTGCAATGGTTCGGCTCGGCGAAAAAGCTCGAAAAGCTGATCCAGGTGGAGAGCGCCGTCGATCTCACCGATCCGGATCTGCCGCCCACGCTGTTTCTGGGGCTGCATTTCGTCGGCATCGAGGCGGGCTCGATCTTCCTCAACTACTCGCTGCATCGGCAATGCGGGTCGCTGTATCAGCCGTTTTCGAATCCGCAGATCGAGGAACTCGCGAAAACGCAGCGCGCGCGCTTCGGCGCGGACATGGCGAGCCGCGCCGACAGCGCGCGCATCGTGCTGCGCTGGCTGCGCGACCGCAAGCCCGTGATGCTCGGCGCCGACATGGACTACGGCATGCGCAACTCCACGTTCGTGCCGTTTTTCGGCATTCCGACGTGCACGCTGACGGCCGTCGGACGGCTCGCGAAGACGGGCCGCGCGCAGGTCGTACCGTTCATCGGCGAGGTGCTGCCGGACTACAAGGGGTATCGTCTCAAGATCTTCGAACCGTGGGACAACTACCCGACCGGCGACGACGAAGCCGACGCCCGGCGCATGAACGCGTTTCTCGAAGAGCAGATTCCGCACATGCCGGAGCAATATTACTGGGTGCACAAACGCTTCAAGACGCGGCCGCCGGGCGAGCCGGGGTTTTATTGAGGCGTGAGCGGCGCGGACCGGCGCGCCGCGCGTCAAATACAATAGCGGCCATGACACTCAAATTCACCAAAATGCAAGGCGCGGGCAACGATTTCGTCGTGCTCGACGGCTACACGCAAGCGCTCGATCTGACGGCGAGCCAGGTGCGCGCGCTCGCGAACCGCCATTTCGGCGTGGGCGCGGATCAGTTGCTGCTCGTCGAAAAGCCGACGATCGACGGCGTCGACTTCAAATACCGCATCTTCAATTGCGATGGCGGCGAGGTCGAGCATTGCGGCAACGGCGCGCGCTGCTTCGTGAAGTTCGTGCGCGACCGCGGCCTGACGGACGCATCGAGCGTGCGCGTGCAGGTGCAACAGGGCGTCATCACGCTGACGATGCAGGAAAACGGCGAAGTCGTCGTCGACATGGACACGCCGGTCTTCGACCCGCCTCGCGTGCCGTTCGACGCGCTCGGGCTCGACGGCCGCCGCGAAGGCAGCGACACGCTCTGGCCGCTCGACGTGAACGGCCAGACGCGCTGGATCTCGGCCGTGTCGATGGGCAATCCGCACGCAGTGCAGATCGTCGACGACGTCGAGGCGTATCCGGTCTTGATCGAAGGCCCGCTGATCGAGCGCCACGCGCGCTTCCCGAAGCGCGTGAACGCGGGCTTCATGCAGATCGTCGATCGCCGGACGGTGAAACTGCGCGTCTACGAGCGCGGCGCCGGCGAAACGCTCGCGTGCGGCACCGGCGCGTGCGCGGCGGTCGCCGCGGGCATCCGCCGCGGCCTGCTGGATTCGCCCGTGCGCGTCGAAACGCACGGCGGCACGCTCACGATCCGCTGGGACGGCGCGCGCGACGAATCCGCCGCGCTCTTCATGGCGGGCCCGGCAGCGACGGTTTTCGAGGGCGAAATCGAGCTGGATCGCCTCGTCTAACGCAACCACATGATCATGAATCCACGCGAAGTCGCCGACTACCTGCTCGACAATCCCGATTTCTTCGTCGAGCACGCGGAAGTGCTCGGCACCATCCGGCTTTCGAATCCGCACGGCAAGTCCGCCGTGTCGCTTCAGGAACGCCAGATGGAAATGCTGCGCGACAAGAACAAGCAGCTCGAGCGCCGTCTCGCCGAGCTGCTGCGCTACGGCCACGAAAACGACAGCATTTCGACCAAGTTCAACCGCTGGACCGTGCGCGTGATCGCGCAACGCGACCCGTACGTGCTGCCCGCGACCATCAGCAACGGCCTGTGCGAAATTTTCGACGTGCCGCATGCCGCGCTGCGTCTGTGGGACATCGACGACGCCTATCGGCAGGCAGATTTCGCGCGCCAGGTCGGCGAGGAAGTGCGCATTTTCGCGAACAATCTGACCGCGCCGTACTGCGGCGCGAATTCGGACTTCGCCGCCGCGCAATGGCTCGGCGCGCCGAACACGGCGTCCGCGACCATCGCGCCGAGCGATGGCCCGTCGGACACTGAACGCAAGGTCGAATCCGTTTCGCTGATCGCGCTGCGCGACCCGCAAGCCGGCCCCGACGCGCCGACCTTCGGCCTGCTCGTGATGGGCTCGCCCGATCCGCGGCGCTTCCACGACGGCATGGCGACCGACTTCCTCATGCAGATCGGCGCACTGGCGAGCGCAGCGCTCTCGCGCCTGCTGCCGCATTGAACATGAACGCCGCCGCCTCCGAGGAAGTCCCGAAGGACGCCCCGACGGGCGCCATCGCCGACTATCTCGCGATGCTGGAGCATCAGCGGCATCTCTCCGAGCACACGCTGCGCGGCTACACGCATGAACTGGCCGAACTGCGCGCGCTCGCGAAGGACCGTCCGCTGGAGTCGCTCGTCGCGGCGGACATTCGCGGCGCGGTGGTGCGCGCGCATGCGGCGGGACTTTCGTCGCGCTCGATCGCGCATCGGCTGTCGGCGTGGCGCGCGTTCTATCGATGGCTCGCCGAACGCGTGGAAATGCCCGCGAATCCGGTGGCGACAGTGCGCGCACCGAAACGCGAGAAGGCGCTGCCGAAGGCGCTTTCCGTCGACGACGCCATGGCGCTCATGGACGCGCCGCAATCCGCCACGGCCGAAGCGCTGCGCGATCACGCGATCCTCGAACTGTTCTATTCCTCGGGCCTGCGGCTCGCGGAACTCGTCGGGCTCGATGTCCAGTTCGTCGATACGAAGGAACACACGTCCGCGGGCTGGCTCGATCTCGTGCACGGGGAAGTGACCGTACTCGGCAAGGGCAACCGGCGCCGTTCGGTGCCGGTCGGCCGCAAAGCCGTCGACGCCCTGCGCGCGTGGATCGACGTGCGCGGCGAGTTCGTCAGGCTCGATCCGCACGCGCTCTTTCTGTCGGTGCGCGGCAACCGCATGGCGCCCGGCGTGGTGCGCGAGCGCGTGAAGCGGCTGGCGCTCAAGGCCGGCATTCCGTCGAACGTGCATCCGCACGTGCTGCGCCATTCCTTCGCGACGCACGTCCTGCAGTCGAGCGGCGATCTGCGCGCGGTGCAGGAACTGCTCGGCCACGCGAGCATCACGGCCACGCAGGTTTATACGTCGCTCGATTTTCAGCATCTCGCCCGCGTGTACGACTCGGCGCATCCGCGCGCGAAGAAGCGCGATTAACCCGACAGCGCGCCCCGCGCGCTCATCCGCATTGCAATGAACACCATCACGCTCAAACCGGCGAAGGATCGATCGCTCGTCCGCCGCCATCCGTGGATTTACGCGAACGCCATCGCGCGCATCGACGGCGATCCCGCGCCCGGCGCGACCGTCATCGTGCGCGCCGCCGATGGCCGTTTTCTCGCGCGCGCGTCGTACAGCCCGCATTCGCAGATCCGCGCGCGCGTGTGGACGTTCGACGAAAGCGAGCCCGTCGATCACGCGTTCTTCAAGCGCCGCGTGCAGCGCGCGGTGGCGCATCGGCAGACGATGGTGCACGACACCGGCGCGACGCGCCTCGTCTTCGGCGAAGCGGACGGCCTGCCGGGCCTGATCGTCGATTACTACGTCGCCGACGAAGGCACGCACGCGCAACTCGTCTGCCAGTTTATGGCGACGGGCGTCGAGGCGTGGAAAGAGGCCATCGTGCAGGCGCTGGTCGCCGCGACCGGCTGTCCGAACGTCTATGAGCGCTCGGACGTGTCGATCCGCCAGAAGGAAGGGCTCGAACAGACGACGGGCGTGCTCGCCGGCGACGCGCCGCGCGAGACGCTCATCACGAACGAATGCGGCGTGCGTCATCACGTCGACGTGCGCAATGGCCACAAGACCGGCTTTTACGTCGATCAGCGCGACAACCGCGTGCTCGTCGCGCAGCACGCGCGCGGGCGCGAAGTGCTGAACTGCTTCTGCTACACCGGCGGCTTTTCGCTCGCGGCGCTCAAGGGCGGCGCGACGCGCGTGGTGTCCGTCGATTCCTCCGGCGAGGCGCTCGCGCTGGCGCGCGCCAACGTCGCGGCGAACGGCTTCGACGCGGACAAGGCCGAATGGCTCGACGCCGACGCGTTCAAGACGCTGCGCCGCCTCTACGACGAAGGCCGGCGCTTCGACCTGATCGTGCTCGATCCGCCGAAGTTCGCGCCATCGAAGGAAACCGTCGACCGGGCCGCGCGCGCGTACAAGGACATCAACCTGAGCGGCTTCAAGCTGCTGCGTCCGGGCGGCCTGCTGTTCACCTATTCGTGCTCGGGCGCGATCGATTCGGATCTGTTTCAGAAGATCGTCGCGGGCGCGGCGGCGGACGCGCGCGTCGATGCGCGCATCCTGAAGCGCCTGGGCGCGGGCGTCGATCATCCGTTGCTCACGGCGTTCCCGGAAGGGGAATACCTGAAAGGACTACTGTTGCAAATCGCCTGAGCGCCCTAACCTAGGCGCGATCGAGGCCCGCGAGGGCCGCCGGAGCGCCGGCTTGACGAATATGTTCCAATAAACGATTCGACGCGATTCCGACGTAGAGAAGCGAACTTTCAAGGACACAGGCGACACCATGATTCCCGTAACCATCCTGACCGGCTTTCTTGGCAGCGGCAAAACCACGCTGCTCAAGCGCATCCTGAACGAGCAGCACGGCATGAAGATCGCCGTGATCGAGAATGAGTTCGGCGAAGAAAACATCGACAACGAAATTCTCGTGCAGGAAACGAACGAGCAGATCATTCAGATGAGCAACGGCTGCATCTGCTGCACGATTCGCGGCGACCTGGCGCGCGCGCTCGAAGATCTGGCGAACCGCAAAAAGGCCGGCACGCTCGATTTCGACCGCGTCGTGATCGAAACCACCGGCCTCGCGAATCCGGGCCCGGTTGCGCAGACGTTCTTCATGGACAACACGGTCGCCGACGAATTCCTGCTCGACGCGATCATCACGCTCGTCGACGCGAAGCACGCGAACGCGCAGCTCGACCAGCAGGAAGTCGTGCAGCGCCAGGTCGGTTTCGCGGATCGCCTGTTCATCACGAAGTCCGATCTGGTGGACGCCGCCGCGCTCGACGCGCTGAAACATCGCCTGCTGCACATGAATCCGCGCGCGGCGATCAAGGTCGTGAATTTCGGCGAGGCGGACATCAAGGAAATCTTCGATCTGCGCGGCTTCAACCTGAACGCGAAGCTCGAAATCGATCCGGATTTCCTCGCGGAAGACGATCACGATCACGACCACGCGCATGATCACGATCACGCGCACGACGATCACGACCATTCCACCTGCGGTCACGATCACAGCCACGATCACGAGCACCATCATCACCATCACGCGCACCACGACGACAAGATCAAGTCGTTCGTGTACCGCAGCGACAAGCCGTTCGATCCGAACCGCCTCGAAGACTTCCTCGGCGGCATCCTGCAGATCTACGGCGAACGCCTGTTGCGCTACAAGGGCGTGCTGTACATGAAGGGCGTCGATCGCAAGGTCGTGTTTCAGGGCGTGCACCAGATGATGGGCAGCGACCTCGCCGGCAAATGGATGCCGATCGAAAAGAAGAACAGCAAGATGGTGTTCATCGGGATCGAGCTGCCGAAAGATCTGATCACCGACGGCCTCGACGCGTGCCTCGTCAAGTAGCACGACAAGACAAACCGGCACGCATCTCGCTTGAGTTCCGCGATTCCGGCGGTGCGAAAGCGGGCTGAACTGGAAACGCCGCCGCGGGAATGCCCGCGCGCGGCGTTTTTCATGGCTCACTTTCATGGCGGATGTGTAGCCGCGACCACGCAGCAACATCGCTTTTTGCACGACCAGGCGTTATATTTTTGAGATTCCGGCACTAATCGACAGGGTTTTCCTCGGTTGTCGTCGGAAATTGCTGTTCAGTTACAATACAGCCCCACTGGAGAAGGGCTGCTCCGTCGGAACGTGCGTCTTCGGGCGTCCGGTCAGCGGATCAGGAGAAGGGATGTCCCGTCGGGACGATGTCTCGATTTGCTGGGGGAAGGCAAATCAAGACAAAGCACCGGGGCCGGGAATTCCGGGCCATTTCAATGCGCCCGGCGCTCCGGAGCATCATCCAATATCGGTTTCCAGAGGAGTTCGGCCCCGCATCGACCAGTCGCGCGAGCCTTGAGCGTAACGGTGCGCTGCATGCGGGTAACGCAGTTGGGGGCGATGCGAGAGACGTCGCCTTACATTGAAGAAGCAAGCAGATGACAACGAAACTCTTGACCGAAGCCGAAATCCTGAAGATGAGCGAGAAGGACTACATGAATGCGGATCAACTCGCCTTCTTCAAGAACCGGCTCGAACAGTTGCAGGCGGACATTCTGAAGAATGCCGGCCAGACGACCGAAAATCTGCGGGAAACGGTGATCGTGCCGGACCCGGCGGATCGCGCGACCATCGAGGAAGAGCATGCACTGGAACTGCGCACGCGCGACCGCGAACGCAAGCTTCTGAAGAAGGTGCAGCAATCGCTCGGGCGCATCGATTCCGGAGATTACGGCTGGTGCGAGGAAACCGGCGAACCGATCGGCATTCCGCGCCTGCTCGCGCGGCCGACCGCCACGCTCTCCCTCGAAGCGCAAGAGCGCCGCGAACTGCGCCAGAAACTCTTCGGCGACTGATCGCGTAGCCGGGGCGACGTCGCGGGACCGCCCGCCACGGGGAAGACGCCGCCTCGAAAAGCTGCATCGGCACAATCATCACCGCGAAAGGCACACGAAGGCACACGTCGAACGTGTGCCTTTTTTACTTTCAGCCGGGTAAAAACGCGATGCGTCGATACCGCGCGCCTTGATAAATCTCCCGCCGCCCTAAAATGAACCCGACGCGCCCCGCAAAAGCTTGACCGCGGCCCGGCGCGCGCGCGGCGCCGTCCGCCCGATGCCTCCGGCCGGGTGGAACCCCGCGCCGTGCACCTCATCGAATTCTCGACTGCGCGGCGGACTTTCGAACGACGAACCCGCTCCGCGTCCCTCGTTTTCTTAAGGAACGCACATGGAACAATTTCACGGCACGACCATCGTCTCCGTGCGCCGCGACGGCAAGGTCGCGCTGGGCGGCGATGGTCAAGTGACACTCGGCAACATCGTCATGAAAGGCGGCGCGAGGAAAGTGCGCCGCATCTATGGCGGCAAGGTGCTGGTCGGCTTCGCCGGCGGCACCGCCGACGCGTTCTCGCTGCTCGACCGCTTCGAGGCGAAGCTCGAGAAACACCAGGGCAATCTGACGCGCGCCGCCGTCGAACTCGCGAAGGACTGGCGCACCGACCGCATGCTGCGCCGGCTCGAAGCGATGCTGATCGCCGCCGACAAGGACGCGACGCTCGTCATCACCGGCAACGGCGACGTGCTGGATCCCGAAAACGGCATCTGCGCGATCGGCTCGGGCGGCGCATACGCGCAGGCCGCGGCGCAGGCGCTCGTCGAAAACACGGGGCTTTCGCCGCGCGAAGTCGTCGAAAAGGCGCTGACCATCGCCGGCGACATGTGCATCTACACCAACCACAATCGCGTCATCGAGACGATCGAGTAAAGGAAACCGCGATGACCACCATGACTCCCTCCGAGATCGTCTCCGAACTCGACAAGCACATCATCGGCCAGAAGCGCGCGAAGAAGGCCGTGGCCGTCGCGCTGCGCAACCGCTGGCGCCGTCAGCAGGTCGCCGAGCCGCTGCGTCAGGAAATCACGCCGAAGAACATTCTGATGATCGGGCCGACGGGCGTCGGCAAGACCGAGATCGCGCGGCGTCTCGCCAAGCTCGCGGACGCGCCGTTCATCAAGATCGAGGCGACCAAGTTCACCGAAGTGGGCTACGTGGGCCGCGATGTGGACAGCATCGTGCGCGATCTGATCGAGATTTCCGTCAAGCAGACGCGCGAGTCCGAGATGAAGAAAGTGCGCACCAAGGCCGAAGACCGCGCCGAAGACCGCATTCTCGACATCCTCTTGCCGACCGCGCGTCCGGTCGGCTTCGGCGCGGCCGAGACGGGCGGCGAGGGCGACAACGCCACGCGCCAGACTTTCCGCAAGCGTCTGCGCGAAGGCGCGCTCGACGACAAGGACATCGAGCTCGATATCGAGATGCCGCAGTCCGGCATGGACATCATGGGGCCGCCGGGCATGGAAGACATGACCGAGCAGATCCGTTCGATGTTCGCGAACATCGGCGGCGGCAAGAAGACGCGCCGCAAGGTGAAGGTGAAGGAAGCGCTGAAGCTCCTCACCGATGAAGAAGCCGGCAAGATGCTCAACGACGAAGAGGTCAAGACCAAGGCCGTGCAGAACGTCGAGCAAAACGGCATCGTGTTTCTGGACGAAATCGACAAGATCGCGTCGCGCAGCGAAACGGGCGGCGCCGAAGTGTCGCGCGCGGGCGTGCAGCGTGATCTGCTGCCCCTCGTCGAGGGCACGACCATCAACACGAAGTACGGAATGATCAAGACCGATCACATCTTGTTCATCGCGAGCGGCGCGTTTCATCTCGCCAAGCCGAGCGACCTGATTCCCGAGTTGCAAGGGCGTTTTCCGATTCGCGTGGAACTCGACTCGCTGTCCGTCGAGGACTTCGAGGCGATCCTGAACTCCACCGACGCGAGCCTCGTCAAGCAATACAAGGCGCTGCTCGCGACCGAAGGCGTCGAACTCGATTTCGCCGGCGACGGCATCCGGCGTCTCGCGGAAGTCGCGTATTCGGTGAACGAGAAAACCGAGAACATCGGCGCGCGGCGGCTTTATACCGTCATCGAGAAGCTGCTGGAGGAAGTGTCGTTCGCGGCAGGCAATCACACGGGCCAGCCCGTGCGGATCGATGCGGCGTATGTGGATCGCGCGCTCGGCGAAGTGGCCGAGGACGAGGATCTTTCGCGCTACGTGCTCTGATTTTCAATCGTCCGATGGTTGGATCGTCGGATCGAAGAGCCACCGTGACAACGAAAACCGGGCCGAGTTGCCCGGTTTTTTGTGCCCGCGGCACGGCGCGCAAGCGAAATATGGACTGAAACGGCCAAAAAAAAGCCCGCCTAGCTTGGCGGGCTGAATCCATATCAGGAGGAGACATGGAGGAGACAGTTCCAATAATACCCATCCGCTTGATGCGATGCAATAGATTTTTTAGTAAAAACCCCTATGGCATGATTCTGTGGCTTCTGTGCGTCACTTTTCGGATTTCGCCTGGCGATGACACCGCAAGAAACGGCGCGTAACCTCATCTGCACGGCTCTACATTGGTCGCATACCAACGAGCCACTGAGGTCGTCATGAAAATCGCAGCAGACCCCATCTTCACCACTGATGAAAACCGCTGGCAGGCGGTCGTCGATCGCGACGGCCGCGCCGACGGCGCCTTCTTCTTCGCCGTGCGCACGACCGGCGTGTTCTGCCGGCCGTCGTGCGCGTCGCGGGCGCCGCGCCGCGAGAACGTCGAGTTCTTCGCGACGACCGATGCCGCCGAAAAAGCTGGATACCGCGCCTGCAAGCGCTGCCAGCCGACAAGCCTGCCGCGCGAACTGGCGATCGTCGAGCGCGCCTGCAAGGTGCTCGACGCCGATCCGCAACAGCGCATGACGCTCGCGCAACTGAGCGACGCCGTGCACGTCAGCCCGTTCCATTTGCAGCGGCTGTTCTCGCGGATCGTCGGCATTTCGCCGCGTCAGTATCAGGCGGCCAGGCGCGCAGGCGCATTGCGCGACGCCTTGCAGCGCGGCCGCGATGTCACGCGCGCGACGCACGACGCCGGTTTCGGTTCGCCTTCGCGGATGTACGAAGCCGTGCCCGCCGAACTCGGCATGACGCCGTCGGCGTTCCGGCGCCAGGGCGCGGGCCTGACCGTGCGCTACGCGAGCGCTCAGACGCCGCTCGGCACGGTGCTTGTCGCGGCGACGGACAAGGGCGTCTGCAAGATCGCTTTCGGCGACGATGCCGCCACGCTCGTCGACGCGCTCGCCGCCGATTTCGCGCAGGCCGAGCGCGTCGAAGATGCCGCGGCAATGGAGCCGTTCATCGCGCAGATTCGCGCGTATCTGCACGGCACGCGCGAGCGCTTCGACCTGCCGCTGGATATCGGCGCGACCGCGTTCCAGCAGCGCGTGTGGGACGCGCTGCGGCGCATCCCGTACGGCCAGACGCGCAGCTACAGCGAAGTCGCCGAAGCGCTCGGCTCGCCGCGCGCGGTGCGGGCGGTGGCGAACGCGTGCGCGTCGAATCCGGTGGCGCTCGCGATTCCGTGTCATCGCGTGATCGGCAAGGACGGCGCGATCGCGGGCTATCGCTGGGGCCTGCCGCGCAAGGAAGCGCTGCTCGAAACCGAGCGCACGCGTCACGCCGGCGACAAAGTCGCCTGACCGGGGGGCGCTCGCACGTCGTCACGACGTGCGAGCGCTGCGTCGTCTTCGATCACCCGGCGCACCGTTCGGCGCGTCGTTCTTCCTCCCGCAAGCTGTCCGCGCGCCCTCCGCGAACCCTCCGCGAATGCCCCGAAAAACCCGCAAAACCTTGCTGGTTCTGGGCTCAAGCACGCCTGACTTCGAGATGTTAAAGTGCCCGCTACCCTAAAAAATACGACCGGGCCTGCATCGCTCGCGCTCCTCGCAGATCGCTTCAATGGCAAACACGAATTCCGCTCACCCCAAGGCCGGCGCCTTTGCGCGCCGGCTTGCCGCGCTCGCGTCCGGCCCGCACGCCGACGCGTTGCGCCAAGGCTTGCGCGGCATCGAGAAAGAAAGCTTGCGCGTGACGCCGCAGGGCAGACTCGCGATGACGCCGCATCCGCGCGCGTTCGGCTCGGCGCTCACGCATCCGCTCATCACGACCGACTATTCCGAGGCGCTGGTCGAACTGATCACGCCCGCCGAAACCGACATCACGCTCACGCTGGCCAGTCTCGACGTGCTGCATCGCTTCGCGGCTTCGCATATGGGCGACGAGTTGCTCTGGAACGACTCGATGCCCAACACGCTGCCGCACGAGGACGAGATTCCGCTCGGCATGTACGGCACGTCGAATATCGGCATGTTGAAGCACGTGTACCGGCGCGGGCTCGCGCTGCGCTACGGGCGCACGATGCAATGCATCGCGGGCATTCACTTCAACTATTCGCTGCACGAAGATGTCTGGCGCGCATGGCAAGCGCTCGATCCCACGAGCACGCTCAGCGCCGCGGATTTCCAATCCGAACGCTATTTCGCGCTCATCCGCAACTTCCGCCGGACAAGCTGGCTGCTGATGTACCTGTTCGGCGCGTCGCCGGCCTTGAACAGGCGTTTCGTCGAAGGTAAGGCGCATCGGCTGGAAACGTTCGATGCCGACACGTTCTATCTGCCGCACGCGACCAGCCTGCGCATGAGCGACCTCGGTTACACGAACAATCCGGCGCAGGCGGCGCTCCTGCCGAGCTACGACAATCTCGACGCCTATCTCGACGTGCTCGCGAAAGCCGTGAGCCAGCCGTACGCGCCGTATGAGGCCATCGGCACGCAGCGCGACGGCGAGTGGGTGCAGATCAACACCAACGTCTTGCAGATCGAAAACGAGTTCTACTCGACCATCCGCCCGAAGCGCGTCACGCGTTCGGGCGAGCGTCCGCTGCAGGCATTGTCCGAGCGCGGCGTGCAGTACATCGAAGTGCGCTGCCTCGATATCGATCCGTTCGAACCGACCGGCATTTCGCTCGAAACCGCGCGCTTTCTCGACGCCTATCTGCTCTATTGCGCGCTCGAAGACAGCCCGCTGCTGCCGCCGGACGCGAACATCGAGGCGAACGGCAACTTCAGCGCGGTCGCCAAGGAAGGGCGCAAGCCCGGCCTCGCGCTGCAGCGCGACGGCGCGAGCGTGCCGATGCGGCAATGGGCCGAAGAACTGTTCGACGCGATCGAGCCCGTCGCCCGAACGCTCGATGCGCTCAACGGCCGCGACGATCACACGCGCACGCTCGCGGCGCTGCGTCCGCGTCTCGCGGATGCGTCGCTGACGCCGTCGGCGCGCGTGCTGCAAACCATGCGCGACAAACGGCAATCCTTCGACGCGTTCGCGCTCGACCTGAGCACGCGGCACGCCGAATCTTTCCGCGCGCGGCCGCTGTCCGCGGAAGAAGAACGCACGATGGAAGCGCTCGCGGCGAAATCGATCGCCGATCAGGCGGAAGTCGAGCGCAACGATTCCGAATCTTTCGACGCTTTCGTCGCGGCGTATCAGGTCTACAAGGCGAACGCCGCCAGCGTCTGAGCAAAGCCGGTTTTTCCTTCCCGGCGCCTGCGTGCGCCGGCAAGCCTTACCGGCTTTTGCAACAGAGGGAAACGCGCCGAAACATCGCCCGATTCGGCGAGTCAAAAATTAGCGACTTATCGACGATCGGGGGACCAATGTCAAAGAAAATCGTCGGCGCGGCCGCGCTGGGGGCGGCGTCGCTCGCGTTATTGGGCGGATGCGCCGTGCAGGATCAGGTCAGCAGCACGACGATGGAACAAGCCACTCAGCCGCTCACTTGCATGAGCCGGGCGGAATGCGACGCGTGGTGGGCACGCTCGCAGGTCTGGGTGACGAACCACTCCGAATACAAGCTGCAGACCATCACGGATTCGATCATCCAGACGGCGGGGCCGTCGAGCGGCAAGCGCGCGCTCGCCTATCAGATCACCAAGACGCCGACCAACGAAGGCACCGCGACCATCGGCTTTGCGGCGCACTGCGATAACCCGCTCGGCTGCGAGCCGAACCCGTGGAAGGCCGGCGCGGACTTCAAGCAGTTCGTGCGCAACGGCCCGCCGCTCAGGCAGATGACGACGCCGCAGGCCACGCAGGCACCAGCGCCGGCGGGCGTTCAGGTGAACCCGATTCCCCAGCCGGTGCCGCTCAATCTCGACAGCCAGCCGGGCCAGTCGGTGACGCCGCTCACGCCGCAGTAACGCAATCCGATCCTCAATGTCCCATCGTGGCTGACGCGCCTTTCTTCGGCCGCGTCAGCCAGACCATCACGGCCAGCACCAGAAACGCGTAGTAGGAAATGCGGAAGAAGTCGTTCGTCGACATCATGTACGCCTGCGCCGACACGACGCGGTCCAGCTGCGCCGTGAGCGCCTGTCCCGACAGGCCGAGTCCCGCGAGCAGATCCGTATAGGCCGTCGTGCCCGCCGAATACGGCGTCACCGATTCGGTGAGCCGCGCGTGATGCCGGATCATGCCGTTTTCCCAGAAAGTCGTGCTGACCGCCGTGCCGATCGCGCCCGACAACGTCCGCAGGAAATTCGACAGACCCGCGGCGCCCGCGAGCCGTTCGTCGGAGACGCTGGAGAGCGTGATCGTCGTCATCGGCACGAAGAAACACGCGACGCCGATGCCCTGAATCAGGCGCGGATAGATGATCTCGTGGAACGGCGTATCGAGCGTGAAGGTCGAGTTCCAGTGCGACACGAACGCGAACGTGAGGAACGCGAAGCTCGCGACCACGCGCAGATTCATCCGGTGCATGTTCTGCCCGATAAGCGGCGAGAGCACGAGCGCCAGAATGCCGACCGGCGCGGTGGCGAGACCCGCGAGCCACGGCGTGTAGCCGAGCACCGTCTGCAACCATAGCGGGAGCACGACGACCGAGCCGAAAAACGCCAGAAAGCCGAGCGACGTGATGAGCACGCCCATCGCGAAATTGCGGTCGCGAAACAGCGACAGGTCGATGACCGGTTCCTTCTCCGTCAGCTCCCACGCGAACATGAAGGCGAGCGACACCGCCGACACGATCGCCAGCGTCACGATGAAATTCGAGCTGAACCAGTCGCGGTCCTTGCCGAGGTCGAGCATCATCTGCAGGCTCGCGACGCCGATCACGAGCAGCGAGAGACCGACGCCGTCGATGCGCTGCTTCGTCGTCTTCGTCTCGTGGCCGCGCAAGAGAAAATACGCGATCGCCGCCGAAAACACGCCGATCGGCACGTTGATATAGAAGATCCACGGCCAGGTGTAGTTGTCGGTGATATAGCCGCCCATCACGGGGCCGAAAATCGGCGCGACGATCACGGTCATCGCCCACAGGCCGAGCGCCAGGCCGCGCTTTTCCGGCGGATAACTGCGCATGAGGATGGTTTGCGACAGCGGCACCATCGGGCCCGAAACGAGGCCTTGCAGCAGCCGGAACGCAATCAGCGATTCGAAGTTGTGAGCGAACCCGCACAGCGCCGAGGCAATCGAGAACAACAGCACGGAGATCGTGAACAGCTTCACTTCGCCCACGCGACGCGCGAGCCAGCCGGTCAGCGGCACCGCGATCGCGGACGCGACCGAATACGACGAAATGACCCACGTGCCTTCGCTCGTCGCCACGCCGAGATTGCCGGAGATAGTCGGCACCGCGACGTTCGCGATCGACGTGTCGAGCACTTCCATGAAGGTGCCGAGCGCGAGGCCCATCGTCAGCAGGGCGAGAATGCCGCCGGTGAGCGGCACGGGTGCGGCGGGCGGGCTGGTCGTCTTGGTCGCGGTGGTTGACATCGTTGGTTCTCCGGCACGCGTTCGGGGCGGTCTGCCTCGCATCGCGTGCAAGCTTTTTCTTGTCGCGGCATTCTCTGCCCAGACAGCGAAATCGACGCAAAACCGCCGATTTCGTCGGATTAATGTGCGTTATTCGTCGTCCAGACCGCAGCCGATCGCCTCGGCCACCGGCGTGTTCTCGATGATCCGCGCCAGCATCCCGATCAGCAGATCCAGTTCCGCGCGGCTGAAACCGCGCAACTGTTCGTTGAGCACCGCCGCGCCGATGACCGGCAGCCGCCCGGCCGCGTCGCGCCCGCGCTCCGTCAGGCTCAACTCCACGATGCGCCGGTCCGCGGCGCTGCGCGTGCGGCTCACGAAACCCTTCTTTTCGAGCCGGTCGAGCATGCGTGTCATCGAGCCGCTGTCGTAGGACATCTCGCGCGACAGTTCCAGCGGCGTGCGCGCCCGTCCCGACGCGAGCATCAGCATCACGCCGATTTGCTGCGACGTCAGGTCGAGCGGTCTCAACGCCTGATCGGTCCGCGCGATGAGCACGTTGCGCGCTCGGGCGAGGTAATAGCCAAGGCTCGTTTCGAGTTGAATCGTGGCGGGATCGTAAAGCGGTTCGCTGTTCATGCGACTCGGGTCTCGCGAATGAAGCGGGGTTGCGACACTGCGTCGCGTTTCGCAAAGGCAACACTTGCGAAAAAGCAATCAGCAGTATCTTGAAAAGTAGTTGCACAGTCAATATTATTCTATGCAACGAGTTACGCGCTGATTGCGCCGCCCGAGACCATGTTCTGATCGCCAGCCGCGTCGTACGCCGACGCTCGAAGGACCATCCGATGACCCGCTTTGCCCGCACCGCCCGCCGACGCTTCGGCCATGTCAGCAGCACGATCGCCAGCGCTTCCCGTCACTTCGTCCCGCCGAAGCTGAATTCGTGGAGACTCGCGTTGTATCTGATCGTGTTTCTGCTGCCGGGCGGATCGTTCGCCGTGCTGGGCATGGGATGGTTCGAGAACCGGCAGCGGCAGAAAACGGCGTCCAGCCGGTCTGCCCGGGCCGCGGCCCGGCCGGCGCTCCCCGCGCCCTGCCCGCGAAGCTGCGGCTCCACGGGCCGATGATCCGCGCCGGTAACGCGGCGTAACCGATTCCCCCCGTCGCGTAACACCCGCCTTACGGCTTACCCGTTACGCTAACGTCTGCCTGACGCGCGCGCCCGTTTCCAAGCGCCGCGTGCGTTCCGTTACCATCCCGGCATGCCGCGTCCGTCGTATCGAACGGAGCGGCGCCGACAGGACTTTCGAACAGCAGATGCCGCATCACCCCGCCTTTTCCGCTTCCTCCGTCACGCGCCGCCTGAGCGCCACGGCGCTCGCCGTCACGCTTGCGATGTTCATCGCCGGCTGCGCGGTCGGGCCCGACTATCAACGTCCGTCCACGACGATCCCGGCCAGCTACAAGGAAGCGCCCGAAGGCTGGAAGGTCGCGCAGCCCGCCGACCAGACCGACCGCGGCGCCTGGTGGAGCGTCTATCACGACACGCGTCTCGACGATCTCGAAACGCGCCTGAACCAGTCGAACCAGAGCATCGCGCAATTCGCGGCGGCTTACCGGCAGGCGCGTGCGCTCGTCGGCGAGGCGCGCGCGGCGTATTTCCCGACGCTCGGCGCGACGGCGTCGGCGTCGCGTTCAGGAACGGGCGCGGGCAACCGCTCGACCAGCAGTTCGAGTTTCGGGCAGCAGGGCTCGGTCAACGATCAATACAGCGTCGCGCTCGATGCAAGCTGGGAACCCGACCTGTGGGGCAGCGTGTCCCGCACGGTCACGGCGCAGAAGGCCGGCCAGCAAGGCGCCGCCGCCGATCTCGCGAACGCGCGTCTCTCGGCGCAGGCCACGCTCGCGCAGACTTACTTCCAGTTGCGCTCGCTCGATGCGCAGCAAAGGCTCCTCGACGACACCGTCGCGGCATACGAGCAATCGCTCAGGCTCACGCAGAATCAGTATGCGCAGGGTATCGTCGCGCGTTCGGACGTGATCCAGGCGCAGACGCAGTTGCAATCGGCGCAGGCATCGGCCATCGACAACGGCGTCGCGCGCGCGCAGTTCGAGCACGCCATCGCGGTGCTCGTCGGCGAGCCGGCCTCGACCTTCTCGATCCCGCCCATTCCGCTCGACGCAACCCCGCCCACGGTGCCCGTGCAGATGCCGTCCGCGATTCTCGAACGGCGCCCGGACATCGCGTCGGCGGAACGCAAGGCCGCGGCGGCGAACGAGCAGATCGGCGTGGAAATGGCCGCGTATTTCCCCACGCTCACGCTCTCGGTGCAAGGCGGTTTCGAAAGCTCGGTGCTGTCGCAATTGCTGCGCGCGCCGTCGCGTTTCTGGACGCTCGGGCCGGACATCGCCGCGACCATTTTCGACGGCGGCCTGCGTTCCGCGCGCACCGAGGCCGCGCGCGCCGCCTACGACCAGAACGTCGCCACCTATCGGCAGACGGTGCTCACGGCGTTCCAAGACGTCGAGGACAACCTCGCGTCGCTGCGCATTCTGGAGAAGGAAGTCGTCGTGCAGCAGCAGGCGGTCGAATCCGCGCAGCAGGCGCTCACGATCATCAACAATCAGTACAGGGCCGGAACGGTCGCGTATATCAGCGTGCTCACCGCGCAGACGACCGCGTTCACCGCGCAGCAGAAGCTCGCGAATATCGCGGGGCAGCGGATGGTGTCGTCGGTGGGACTGGTGAAGGCGCTCGGCGGCGGCTGGGACGTCGCGCAAATGAATCGCGAGACGGGCGGGGTGGAAGCGCCCGCCGCTGCATCGGCTGTGTCGGCCGCGTCGGCTGCGTCGGCTGTGTCGGCTGCGTCGGCTGCGTCGGTCACGAGCAGCACGCAAACCGCCAATCGCTGAGTCTTTTCCCTAGCGCACGAAAGTGAGCGCGACGGTGTTCGGATCGGTGTGGCGGCCGAGCAGGTTCAGGAGCCCGGCCAGATTCTCGCGCTGCTCGGGCGCGGCCGTCGCGGTGCCCTGAAACGCCGTCGACGTCGGCGAGATCGAGCCGTTGCCCGTGAGCATCAGCGGGCCTTTGCTCGTCGACAGATCGATCGTCGCCGAAGCGCCCTGCGCCTGCAACGCCACCCGATACGAACCGAGCGGCTTCACGCGCGACACGCGCGAAGCCATGTCGTCGAGCGTGACGACCACCTGGCCGTAGGCGTTGCGGTTCAGCAGACGAAATTCCGTCCACGAGAGCCGCACGCTGCCGTCGAAGTCGAGCGTGTTGAACGGCGCGCCGAGACCCGACAGCAGCGTCGCGGGCACGGCGATCTGCCCGGCGGTCAGCGTCGCGCCGCGCGTCGTGGCGTCGAGGATCACGGCGTCGGGCATCGCGTCGGTCTGGCGCATCGTCATGTGCACGCGGCCGGTGAACAGCGGCCAGAAGGCCGTCGTCCATTCGATGCGCCCCGGCAGCAGCGTCGCGCCCGCGCCGTCGCTGCCGGCGGCCAGCATCAACGTGGCCGAGCCGCGCCAGAGAGAACCTGCCGGATCGACCAGATTGACGTGGCCGCCCGTCGCCTTCGTGAACTGCGGCACGATCCACGCGGCGGGCATCATCGCGAGCAAGGTCGCGCCGATCGACACGATCATCACGAAAAGCGCCGGCAGCGCGAGCCGGATACGGCGAGTCCAGTAACTCATTTCACGGCGGCCGGTTGCAGCGAGGCCGTCAGATCCACCTGACCGTCGGGCTTCAGCGCCGTGATATGCGCCTCGGACACCTGCACCTTGAACTGCTTGCGCGCGTCGTCGAGCCACATTGTCCAGTTCGGGAACGATGCGTTCTTCAACTGGATCTGCACCGCCGCGCCGATCACCTGAACCTGCGTCGGCTGCATGCCGTTGTCCGCGAGCGATTTCGCGAGCGCATCGCGCAATGCGCCGCCGGTCGGCGTCACGCCTTCCGCGCTGCCCGCGAGCGCGCGCGCTTCGTTGGCCTGCGCGGTCATCGTCGCGAGCTGGCGCTGCATGGTCGGGAGCGTGTCGCGCAGACGCTGACGCCCTTCGTACGCAGGCGCCCACAGCACGAGATACACGAGCGTGAGCCCGAGCGCGAGGCCGCCCCACATCAGGAGCGTCTTTTCGCGCGGCGTGCGCGCTTCCCAGAATTCCGACAGGGAACGTCCGATTTCCGCTTTCATTGGCCGCTCCTGATCGTCCATTTGCCCGTGTTGCTGTCGATCGCACCGTTCAGGCCGTTCGCAGCGAGGCGCTTCGTGAGGTCGGGATCGACCTTCGTGTCCGGCTTGAAAGTCACTTCCAGATGACGGTCGCGATAGTCGAGGCCCGCGACGCCGTTCACCGGCACCGGACCGAGCGAGCGCGCGAGTCCGTCCGCGAGCGACAGGAAATCCGTCGGCGACAGCTCGCCCGACGCGACCCGCAGACGTTCGAGATTGCGCGTCATCTGATCCGGCGCGTCGAGCACGACGGTCGTCTTCGGGAACGCGTTGAGCAGGAGTTCGGTCATCTGCGCGCCGATCGCGTCGCGCTGACGCGCGAGCTGCAGCCATTGCACGTTGATGCCGATGATCGACACGAGAATCGACGCCGCCACGAGCGCGATCGGCACGCGCAGGCGCCGCATCGTCGCGCGGTCGAGCCGCCACGGCTGCGCGGCGAACTCGAACTGGCACAGATCGAAGCGGCACGCGAGCGCATTGCGCGCGAGCGCCTCGAACGCGAGCGGCTGCGTGCCGGTGACGCCCGCCACGGTGCGCGAACCGGCGAGACGCGGTTCGTCGCCGGGAAGATCGACGAGCGTATAGAGCGTCACGGGATGATCGCCCGCGAGCGCGGCGAGCGTCGCCGGAATCGAATCGGCCGGCAGCGCGAGGCCTTCGCCGAGCGCCGCGCGTTCACCGCGCGCAATCGCGATCTCGATGCGCGGCGCGCCGAGTGTTGCGGGCGCGGGCGCCGCCGTCTCGCCGATCAGCGCGGGCGCGGTCGACACGACGTGGCCGAGCAGGCCCGCGACGAACGGCGTCGACGGCGCGACCTCCGTCTCGCCTTCCTCGACGACCGCCGCGGCGGGAACCGGCAGGCAACGCATCGCGGGCACGGCCTTCACGTTGCGATGCCCCGCGCCGGCGAACGCGCCGAGCACGAAGCGGAACCAGCCGCGATCGATCACGCCGACCACGCGCCGGCCGCCTGCGAGCTCCACCGGGTCGACGGCGATATGACACGTCTGCGGATCCTGAATAAGCTGATCCTCGACGACATTCGGCAACGCCTGGCGCAGGCGCGGCCCCTTGAGCGGCGGCATGGCGGCGGCGAGCAGCAAGGTGTCGCGCGCGGCGACGATCAGCACCGTCGCACTCGCGCGCGGCAGAAGCCCGAGCGCCGCGCGGCCGACGCGTTGCGGCTCGCCGCGCTTGTCGAGCAGCAGAAACGGCAGATCCGGCAGATACCACTCTTCCGAGCGCACCGCGGGATCGCGCGGCGGTAATAAAACGATCAGTGTGCTCAAAGGCCACTTCCCCTCATCAATGACATGCGCGCGACTTCAAAGCGTGTCGCGCGTATAGACGATGCGCGTCGTGTGCGTCGTCGGGTCGCGATAGACGAGCGTCGTGCGCTCGAGTTGCGCGCGCTCATGTTCGACGCGCCCGCGAATCACGAAATACTTCGTCGTGACGTCGAGCTCGTTCGGATCGATCGACGTCGCCGCCCTGACGCCCGCACCCGTGAGCGCGAGCTGCACGTTGCCGACGTCGTGGAAGAACACGGTCTCCCGGCGCGCGACGAACGCCTGCCCCTGCGACAGATTCATGCCCGGCACCACGGCCGCCACCACTTCGGCGGGCGCGGTGTTCATGTTGACGGCGGTCGTCGTCGGCAGCACGGTGACGAACGGCCGGAGCTTGGCAACGGCCTCCGCCGAAAAGCCCGGCACGTCGAGCAGCGAATCGACGCTGATCATCTGCAAGGGCGCGACGGGCGCGTCGCTGTCGGCGTCCTTGAGGCCGGGGTCGTCGGTGAAGTTGCCGCCGCCCGCCGCGCCGCCCTGCGCGAGCGCGGCGATGGTCGCGTCCGTGCCCGTGCCGGTCGTGCTGTTCGTGCCGTTGCCGGTCTGCGTCTGGAAACGCGTCGCGGAGCGCGTGAGGCCCGCGCGCATCTGCAGCGCCACCGTCTTCGCGAGCGAGCCGTTCAGGCCGAGCATCGTGAGCAGCCGCTGAAACGCCTGAATCTGCTCGACGTTGATGGTCAGCACGCCCGGCGTCGGCGTCGAGACCAGATTGCGCAGGTTGAACTTCGCCTGCGCGTCTTCGATCGAGCCGGACAGATACGTCGACGCACCTTCCTGCGCGCGCACTTCGCCGATCTGCCCGAGAAAGTCCGAAAGCTTCGTCTTGGCGATCGGCACGCCCCACACGCCGCCGAGATACGTGACGGTCGGCGAGGTATCGGCTTCCGAGCGCAGGATGAGACGCGTCCAGTCGAGCGCGCTGCGCGAGATCCACTGCGCCTGCGCGAGCAGCCGCTGATTCTCGATGCGGCGCACCTGCACTTGCTGGCGCCACAGCATGCCCGAGACCAGAATGGCCGTGAGCGACACCACGAGCAGCGCGCTGATGATCGCGACGCCGCGTTGCTTCCGGCTTGCGCTGCGGTTTCGGTCACGGTTTCGGCTGAGCTTTCGCATCGTCACTCTCCGACCAGGAACACGCGCGTGAGCGGCACTTGCAGATTGCGCGCGCCGACCGCGACCTGAACGCCCGACACCGCGCGCGGCAGCGGCGCGTTGCCCAGTTGCGGCACTTTCAGGTTGTTGTCGTTCTGGTTGATCTGCGAGAGCACGTCGCCCATTCTCGTCGTCCAGCCCTTATCCGGAATATAGACGCGCGTCGCGAGCGAGCCGACGCCGCCCATCAGCGGAATCGCGCTCCAGCCGCCTGTGGTATCGCCCGATAGCGCGCGCCGCACTTCGCCGACATTGGCGAGCGGCGGCGACGCATAGCGCACGATACGCCCGTCCAGGAGCCGGTAACGCACCACTTGCAGACGCGGCGGCAAACCCGGCGCGAACACACCGCGCACGATCTGCAGCGAGCCGTTGCCGATCTGCACGGCGGGCTGGCCAGCTTCGTCGTCGGTTGCGGCCTGGCGCGCGTCGATGCGCATCTGGTCGAACAGTTGCGCGACGATGCGCTCGTCTTCCATCGCGTTGGTGATCGTCGCGCGGGCGCGGATCACGGAGTCCAGCCCGCGCCACGACAGCACCGCGATCACCGCGAGAATCGCGATCGCGATCAGCATCTCCAGCAGCGTGAAGCCGCGCGAGGCGCCCACGCGGCGGTCAGAGCGAGCGATTCGTTTCATTCGCCACCACCGTGACCATTTGCGCGAGAAAGCCTGAGCGGCCCGGCGTCGAGACGAGCATCTCGACGCGCCGGAAAATCGGGTTCGGCGTCTGGCTCACGCGCTGCGTGCAGGTGAGCTTCAGATTGCCCTGCGAGCAGTCGAAGGTGCGCGAGCCGATCGCCGGGAACGTGCGCGAGAGCCGCAATTGCGCGAGTTCGTTGTCGGCGCTCCAGCCCGCGAGCAGCCGGCGGTGCAGATCCGCTTCGCCCGTCGCGAGCGAGCCGACCGCGCGCAACGACGCGGCGAGCGCCACCGCGATGATCGCGAGCGCCACGAGCACTTCGATCATCGTGAAGCCGCGTTGCTGGCGGACTCGTCGCATCACCGCACCTGAAAGCGGCCATTGCCGCCGCCGATGATGGTCGCGCGCCCCGCCGGCGAAATCAGCGTGATTTCCATCGGCGTGTCGATCGCCTCGGTGCCGAACACGAGCCGGTTCACCGACTTGTCCGAGTCGAGGAAATTGATCGTGACGCCGGTCACGCCGCCTTCCCAGCGCCGCGCGCGCAGAAGGTCGTCGCGCAGCGGACGCCAGCCGTCTTCCGTGCGGATGTCGAAGCGAAAGCCGCCGTCGAGCGGCTGCCACGCGATCGGCCGCGCGCGCACCTGCGCTTCGTCGCCCGCGGATTCGAACAGCAGCGCGAGACGCTGCGCTTCCTCGTTGAGGTCGGTGCGCGGATTGCGCGTCAGTTGCAGCGACGCGAGCGACACGAGCAAGCCCGCGATCACGAGCACGACGAGCATTTCGAGCAGCGTGAAGCCAGCCTCGCGTCGAGCGCCGATGTGCCTGCCGTGCGTGTTCACGTCGATTGCCTTCCGCTATGCAAAGCGTCTATTGCCAGGAGCCGACGTCGGCATCGTTGCCTTCGCCGCCCGCCTTGTTGTCCGCGCCGTAGCTGAACACGTCGATTTCGCCGTGCACGCCCGGATTCAGATATTGATACTGGCCGCCCCACGGATCGGCGGGCAGGCGTTCCAGATAGCCGCCGTCCTTCCAGTTGTTCGGCACCGGCTCGGTCGACGGCTTTTCGATCAGCGCGCGCAAGCCCTGCTCCTGCGTCGGGTAGCGGCCGTTGTCGAGCCGGTACAGCTTCATCGCCTGCATGATGGTGCCGATGTCCTGCTTCGCCGCGACGCGCCGCGCCTCGTCCGGGCGGCTCATGATCTTCGGCACGATCAGCGCGGCGAGAATGCCGAGAATCGCGATCACGACCATGATTTCGATCAGCGTGAAGCCGCGCTGGCGGCGTCCCTGTGCCTGAGCCTGTTGAATTTGCATGCGGCGTTGTGTCCACATTTGCATGACTGCTACCTCGTGAATTGAAAATATCGTTTCCGGGCCGCGTGCCCGGTGATGATTGGAAAAAATCGTGCGGCTTCGCGTCCTGCCGAAGCCGCCGGTCATTCTAGCGATGCGCCTTCGTCGCGTGATTCATCCGCAAGCGAGGCATCGCGTCGCGTGCGTACGGAGCGCTTTGCGCTCAGCGCACCCAGATCGTCGGTCCGGGCGGATTCTGCGGCAGGAAGATCTCCGACTTCACGCCGTTGCGCTCGATGATGATCGAGCGCGCCCGCACTTCCGAGAGCTTCACGCCCTGAGTGAGCGGCCCGCCGAGCGACACCGCCTTCGCCGGTTCGCCGCCATAGCTGACGATGGCCGCCGCGCCGCCCTGCAACGCCAGAATGCCGAACAGATGCACATCCTGGTTGACCTGGCGTTCCAGTCTGCCGCCGAAAATGGTCGCCGCCTGCTCGACCGACGGCGTGCGCGTCGCCGCCGCGGCGGGCAGCGGCGCGGTCTGGCGCGAGGTCAGCGTGACGACCCAGTACGTCACCGTCACGCAGAAAAGCGCGAGGGCGGCGAGCGAGAGCAAGCGAGTTTGCAGGGCGTTCATTACTGCACCAGATTATTCAGTTCGATGATCGGCAGCATCACCGCGAGCACGATCACCAGCACGACGCCGCCCATCGCCAGAATGAGCAGCGGTTCGAGCAGACTCGTCAGGAACATCGTGCGCCGTTCGAGTTCGCGCGCTTCGCCTTCGGAGGCGCGGTCGAGCATCGTGGTGACGTCGCCGGTCGCTTCGCCCGAGCGGATCAGGTGAACCAGCACGGGCGGAAACGTCTTCGTGTTGCCGAGCGCGCGCGACAGCGACGAGCCTTCGCGCACGCGCACGATGGCGTCGTCGACGTTATCGCGCATCGCCGTGTTGCTGAGCGTTTCGCCGGCCGCCTGCAGCGCGCGCAGGATCGGCACGCCGGCGGCGGTCAGGATCGCGAGCGTGCTGGCGAAACGCACGGTGTTGTAGCCGCGCACCAGCTTGCCGATGAGCGGCGCGGTCAGCAGCCAGCGGTCGAACGACATGCGCGGTCCGGGGCGCGCGAGAATGCTCTTCACGAGCCACGCGAACAGCGCGACGCCGATCAGCACCGCCCACCAGTAACTGCGCACGAAGGCGGAGAGCGCCATCATCATGACGGTCAGGAACGGCAGCGACTGCTTCGTGCTCGCGAACACGTTGACGACCTGCGGCACGACATAGCTCAGCAGGAACGTGACGATGCCGAACGCGATCAGCGTGACGATGCCCGGATACGTGAACGCCAGAATGATCTTCTGCTTGAGCGCGTTGCGCTGTTCGATGTAGTCCGCGAGACGCGAGAGCACGAGTCCGAGCTTGCCGGTGTGCTCGCCCGCCGCGACGAGCGCGCGGTAGATCTCGGGAAAATCCTTCGGATGTTGCGCGAGCGCGTTGGCGAAAGAATGGCCGCCGAGCACTTCGGCGCGGATCGCGGCCATCAGTTCGCGGATGTAATCGCGCTCCGACTGTTCGGTGAGCACCGAGAGCGTCTCGCCGAGCGGCAGGCCTGCGATCAGCAGACTCGCGAGCTGGCGCGTGAGGATCGCCTGTTCGCGCTGCGATAGCCGCCGCCCGAGCGACAGCCGCTGCTGGCGCTCGCCGCGCGTGCGCGAGCCCGCCGCCTCGACGACGAGCGGCGTCAGGCCCTGCGTGCGCAACTGGCTGCGCGCGGCGCGGGCGCTGTCGGCATCGAGCACGCCTTTCTGCGTCTTGCCCGCCGAGTCGATTGCTTCGAAACGAAAAGCCGGCATGCGTTTACTCTCCGCCCGTCACGCGCAGGACTTCTTCCAGCGAAGTCACGCCCGAGGCGAGCCAGCGGTTGCCGTCCTCGCGCAGCGTACGCATGCCCTGCGCGCGGCCGGCTTCCAGAATCTCCGCGTCCGCCGCGTTGCGATGGATCAGCGGACGAATGGCGTCGTCGATCAGCAGCAGTTCATACACGCCGCGACGGCCAGCGTAGCCCGACTGGCCGCATCGGTCGCAACCGACCGGATGCCAGCGCTTCGTGCCGTCTTCCTCGATGCGCTCTTCCTTGCATACCGGACACAATTGCCGCACGAGCCGCTGCGCGAGCACGCCGAGCAACGACGACGCCAGCAGATACGGCTCGACGCCCATGTCGGTGAGACGCGTGACGGCGGACGCGGCGTCGTTCGTGTGCAGCGTCGCGAGCACGAGGTGGCCGGTGAGCGATGCCTGCACCGCGATCTGTGCGGTTTCGAGATCGCGGATTTCACCGATCATGATGATGTCCGGATCCTGACGAAGAATCGAGCGCAGCGCGCGCGCGAACGTCATGCCGATGCGCTCGTTCACCTGCGTCTGGCCGATGCCCGACAGATCGTATTCGATCGGATCTTCCACCGTCATGATGTTGGTGGTCGTGGTCTCGAGCCGCGACATCGACGCGTACAGCGTGGTCGTCTTGCCGGAGCCGGTCGGGCCGGTCACGAGCACGATGCCGTGCGGGCGGCCGATCAGCTTGTCGAAATCGACGAGCGTGTCGCGCGCCATGCCGAGCGTTTCGAGATTCAGGCGCTGCGCGTCTTTTTCCAGCAGACGCAGCACCGCGCGCTCGCCGTGGCCCGTCGGCAGTGTGGAGACGCGCACGTCGACCGGGCGCCCGCCCACGCGCAGCGTGATGCGGCCGTCCTGTGGCAGACGTTTCTCGGCGATGTCGAGCTGCGCCATGATCTTGATCCGCGAGATCAGCGCGCCGTGCAGCGCCTTCTTCGGGCGCACGACATCGCGCAACGTGCCGTCGACGCGAAAGCGCACGACCGACGCGTTTTCGAACGGCTCGATATGAATATCCGATGCCTGTTCGCGCGCGGCCTGCGTGAGCAGCGCGTTGATCATGCGGATGATCGGCGCGTCGTCCTCGGATTCGAGCAGATCCTCGACTTCCGGGATGTCCTGCATCAGGCGCGACAGATCGACTTCGCCTTCCACTTCGCCGACCACCTGCGCCGCGCTGCCGTCGTTGCGCGCGTACGCCGAGTTGATTGCCGCGGCGAGTTCGTCGGCGGGCTTGCGCACGATCGACAGCGCGCCGAAATTGCGCGCGACTTCGGCGAGCGCGGCGTCGGTCGTGCGCTCGCTGATCCACACCTCGATGCCGTCCGCATGCTGATGCGCGAGCAGGATCTGGCCACTGCGCGCAAAGCCGTACGGCACGAGACGCGCGGCCAGCGGCGACGCCGCCGCGCTCGCGTGTTCGGCTGCGTGGCCTGCCGTGCTGACCGTGCTCACGGCCGCGCTCCGGGCTGTGCGCCGTAGTTGCCGTTGGTCGCGGTGTTACCCGGCATCGCGTTGGTCGCGCCGTTCGCCGGCGCCGGATACGTGCTCTGCGGCGCGCGCTGCGTCGGCTGCGGCACGGGGCCCGCGTCGGGATTCTGCGGCAGCGTCGTGCTCGGGCCGGGGCCGCGCGTCGTATCGCTCCAGTCGAGCAGATTCTGCGCCGGCGCTCCGCCGCCTTCGCTCGGGCCGAGCGGCTTCGGCGGCATCACAGGAACGTTCTGGTCCTTGATGAGGCGGTTATCCGTCGTCGAGCCGTATTGCTGCTGGCGCAGATAGTCGTAGCGCGTGTTGGCGATCTGCGTGGCCGTCGCCTGATCGCGCACGATCACCGGGCGCAGGAACACCATCAGGTTGGTCTTCGTGCGCGTCTTGCTCTCGCTGCGGAACAGGCTGCCGATGAACGGAATGTCGCCGAGCAGCGGAATCTTGCTGTTGTTGTTGTTGTATTGATCCTGCATCAAACCGCCCAGCACGACGATCTCGCCGTCGTCCGCCAGAATCGTGGACTGCACCGAGCGCGTGTTGATGGTCACGCCGCCGGGATCGGTCTTCGTGGTGGCATCGACGCTCGAATCTTCCTGATAGATCTGCATCTTGAGCACGCCGCCGTCGGTGATCTGCGGCTTCACGTGCAGCGTCACGCCGACGTCGCGGCGGTCGAACGTGTTGAACGCGGTGACCGAGGTCGCGGCGTTCGCGGTCGGCGTCGCGTACGAGCCTGTCACGACCGGCACGTTCTGGCCGACGACGATCTTCGCTTCTTCGTTGTCGAGCGTGATGAGATTAGGCGTGGACAGAATGTTCGCGTCCGCCGACGTCGACAGCGCCTGCAGGAGGCCGCCCAGCCCGAACAGATTGCCGAAGCGGTGCAGCAGACCGATGTTCAGGCCTTGCGCCAGGAGACCGCTCGTCGACGTGATGGCGGACGGATTCTGCGCGATCGCGTTGCCCTGCAAGGTCAGATCGACGATGTTCGTATTGCCGCTGCCGAAGCTCGTGCTGCCGTACACCGCATTGTTGCCGCCGTTCGACAGCAGCAGGCCTTGCCACTGAATGCCGAGGTTCGCGCCGGTCGTCGCGGAGAGTTCCACGATCAGCGCCTCGATGTACACCTGCGCGCGGCGCGCGTCGAGCTGGTCGATCACGGAGCGCAGGTTGCGGTACACCGGATCGGCCGCGGTGATGATCAGCGAGTTCGTCGCCGAATCCGCCTGGATCATGCCGCCGCCCTGGTCGCTGCCGGAATCGTTGTCCTTGTTCGACGAAAAGCTGGAGTCCTTGTTGCCAGTGCCGCCGCCGAGCGGATTGCTGCCGCTGCCCGAACTGCCGCCGAGACCGCCCGGCAGCGGCGGCGTGCCGGCCGTGCCGGTGGACATCGACGAATTGCCGAGGCCGCCGCCGCTCTGTCCGAACGAATTCGAGTTCGAGCTGGAACTCGAACTGTTGTCCGAGCCGCCGCCCTTGCCCATCATTGCGCGCAGCGTCTTGGCGAGGCGCGTCGCGTCGGCGTTGCGCAGCGGCACGACGTGCATGTTGCCGGGCTGCGACGTGGGCGCGTCGAGCTTCTTCGCGAGCGCCTTCGCCGCGGCGAGGCGCGCGCTGCTTGACGCGCGGAACATGAGCGAATTGGTGCGCGCGTCGGGCGTGACCGTGACTTTGAGCGTCGCGTCCGTGCTGCCGATCGTGCCGGGATCGAGCAGCTTGTTCATCTGCTCGGCGACGTCGATGGCGTTCGCGTTCTTCAGCGTGACGAGATCGACCTCGCGACCCGCCGCGGTATCGACGCCCGCGATGATGCCCGCGATACGGCGCACGTTGTCGGCGTAATCGGTGACGACGAGCGTGTTGTTGGCCGGGTAGGCCGCGATCGTGTTGTTCGGCGAGATCAGCGGACGCAGCACCGGCAGAAGGTTGTTCGCCGATTCGTTGTGCAGCTGAAAGACCTGCGTGATCACCTGATCGCCGCGCGCGGCCGGCGTATTGCCGACGTAGGTCGGCACGCCCTGCAGCTTGGCGTCGGCCTCGGGCACGACCTTCAGGACGCCGTGATCCTGCACGAGCGCGAAGCCCTGCATGCGCAGCGACGACTGGAGCGTCTTCAGCGCCTGATCCTCGGGAACCGAATTTTCCGAGACGAGGTTGAGCTGCCCCTTCACGCGGGGATCGACGATGATGGTTTTGCCGGTGGCGGCGCCGATCGCTTTCGCGACCTGGTCGATGTCCGCGTTGACGAAATTTAACGTCACTTGCGCGTGCGCGACTTGCGCGACGATAAGTCCCGCCGCCAGCAGTGCCGTCGCCATGCGACGCAGTGCCATAGGTTGTCTTCTCATGGATGTGATGTCAAAGCCGGGTCTTGGGGCCGGCTGAGGCAGCACCGCTCGAAAGCCGAGAGCGCCGCCAACCGCAGTCAGGCACGCCGTGCGCGCCGCCCGCGATCATTTAAAAAAATGTGACGATAGCAGCTTTATGTAACGATTTTGTGCCAAATCGTTCCAGATCAGGTCGCCCTTCGGCTGCTTCGGTCTATACACTTCCAGCGCGCTCAAGCTTTCAAAAAACTTGCCGATAGACCGTAACCGGAAGCGTTTCTCGGGTCGGTCGATGTGCGCGGGAGCCGAATTGTAACCCGTCCAGAACTCTTATTATTCATACATTTAGAACAACTCCGATGGCGCGGCTCGCACACTTCTGTACGGCCGGGCGTCATGCGCTGGCATCGGCGTATGTCTGATAGCCAACTTATGGCCTGAAACTTCAGCCGGTATGATACGGTCGGTTCCGCATTCCGGGCGGCTGCAAAACGGGTGGGTTTTCCCGATGGCGCCCCGGCCGCGGGCGTTTATTTGTCGTCGTTGGCGCAACGGCGCCGCGGCGGCGGCTCGACGTTCCGCATGGGCGGATGGAGTGGAAAGAAGATGAAGACAATCCTGCGATTACTTGCGATATGTGTGCCCCTCACGGGCGCCGCCTCCGCACACGCAGACTGCTTCGACGAAGCAGCGAAGTACCAGAAGGTCAATCCCCTCATCCTGCGCGCAATCGCCTGGCAGGAATCGCACAACAAGCCCGACGCCATCAACAAGAACGCCAACGGCTCGACCGACTACGGGCTGATGCAGATCAACTCGATCCACCTGAACACGCTCGCGCAGTACGGCATTTCGAGCGGCACGCTGATGGAGCCGTGCAAGAGCGTGTACGTCGCCGCGTGGCATTTGCGCCAGAAGATGAACAAGTATGGCAATTCGTGGCAGGCGGTCGGTGCTTACCATTCCGAAACGCCCGCGCTGCGCGACAAGTACTCGGCGCAGATCATCGAGATCCTGCGCCGCTGGAAACTGGTTCAGGCCACGCGCTAAACCCTCCGCGTCTGCCGTCCCCATGCGCCGCCCGGCGCATTTGATGCACAATTCCACATTCGATGACCCGCGCCGCTGCATCGACGCTTCGGCCGCGCGGGTTCGCGTTCGCGCACCTCGCGCCTTCCTCACGCCTCCACTGCAATGAACCAATCGCCACTGCCCATCACCGTGCTGTCGGGATTCGCCGGCGCGAGAAAGAACACACTCGTCGATGCATTGCTTGCCAACACGCAGGGCGTGCGCATCGGCGTCGTGAGGTACGGCCCGGCCTCGGGCGCGGATCGCGAAACCGTCGCGCTGCCCAACGGCTGCATGTTGCTGACCTTGAGCGAGGATTCGATGCAAGCCCTCGAAAGCGCGATCACATGGCTTGCCGGACAGCAGCAATTCGATGCGCTCGTGGTCGAGTCATCGGGCATCACGGATCCGATGACGATCGCCGAGAACCTCGCTTTCGGCGACGACGACGACGCCACGCTCGCCGGCCGCGCGCATCTCGATACTTTCGTCACCGTGATCGATGCCGCGAGTTTCCTGCACAACTACGCCTCCGCCGATTCCCTGGCGGAACGCGGCCTTCACGCCCACGACGGCGCGGACGGCAAGACGGTCGTCGAAACGCTCGTCGAGCAGATCGAATTCTGCGATGTCATCGTGATCGACAAGACCGGTCTCGCCGCAGCCGATGAACTCGACACGATCGCGCGCGTCCTGCACGGTCTCAATCCGCGTGCGCTTCAGGTGAGCTCGCAGTCGGGCAATGTGCCAATCGAGGAAATCGTGAACACCGGCCGCTTCGATTTCGATGCGACCGCAAGCGCGCCCGGCTGGCTCACGATTCTCAACGGCGAGGCGCAATCGGACGACGAAGCGAATACGCACGGCGTCGGGCATTTCGTGTATCGCGCGCGCCGGCCGTTTCACCCCGAGCGTTTGTGGAACCTGCTGCATCAGGAATGGCCGGACGTGCTGCGCGCAAAGGGTTTTTTCTGGCTCGCGACGAGAAGCGAGGTCGGCGGCTCGCTGTCGCAGGCGGGCGGCACGTGCCGGCATGGTCCGGCAGGCGTGTGGTGGGCGGCGCAGGATCGCAGTGAATGGCCGACCGACGATCCCGAACTGGAAGCGGAGATCGTCGCGGAGTGGTACGGCGATCCGGACGACAACAGCATCGGCGATCGCCGCCAGGAACTGGTGCTGATCGGACTGACGCTCGACACCGCACTATGGCAGGACAAGTTCGACGCATGCCTCTTGAACGACGACGAATGGGCGCTCGGACCCGACGCGTGGGCCCGCTTCGCCGATCCGTTCCCCGCATGGGACGTGGAAGAACACGATCACGACCACGATCATGACCACGGTCCCGATTGCGATTGCGACGACCATCGGCATTGACGGGTCCGTCGAACGCGGCCGAAAAAAAACCCGCCGAAGGCGGGTCATGTGCAACCGGCTACCTCAGTAGCCTGACAATCTGACAATCGGCAAGTTACTTACCGCTTGTTCACTGCGTCCTTGAATGCCTTGCCAGCCGTGAACTTGACCGTCTTTGCGGCCGGAATCTTGATGGACTCGCCGGTCTTCGGGTTACGGCCGGTGCGCGCTGCGCGCTTTCCCGAACCGAAGCTGCCGAAGCCGATCAACTGCACTGCGTCACCTTTCGAGACAGCCTTCTTGATCACTTCGAGCAACGTGTCCAGCGTTTCGCCGGTTTGAGCCTTGCTGGCGCCGGTCTGAGCGGCTACGGCGTCGATCAATTCCTGTTTGTTCATTAAGGTTCCTTTATCAGTTTAGGTTGACACGAACAGCGCGAACGCGCCGATTATACGTGCGCAAGCCGTGCAGTCGAGTAGGGACGGCCTTCTGGCGTGCCCGCCCGACGATTCGGCGCTCTTTCACGCCACTTCACCGGCGTTGCTCCACATCTTCGCCTCCACGCCGCCTCTACACGCGGCGCTTGGTATGATAGCGCAGCGCAAACCCAATCAGGATAAGGGTTTCAAAGATTTACCCTTATATTTTTGGGGCTCCCGGCCGGATTTTTGGCATCGAACAACTGGGTCCGATCCATGCTACGCGAGCTCATCATCGATTACGGGCTGCCGTTGGTTTTTGCCAACGTTCTGCTCGAATGCCTCGGATTGCCGCTCCCAGCCTTGCCCACATTGGTTTTGACGGGTGCGATCACGGTCTCCGCAAGCATCGTTCCGGGGTCTTTTGCCGCGCTGACTTCGCTCTTTCCGTCCGCCGCGTTCGGGCCGCTCGTGGCGATCGTCGTGACGGCGAGCGTCGCCGCGCTCATCGGCGACACGCTCTGGTTCTGGCTCGGACGCCGCTACGGCAGCCGCATTCTCGCGTTCATGTGCAAGCTCTCGATCTCGCGCGACACCTGCGTGAACCGCAGCGCCGGCTTCTTCACGCGCTTCGGCGTGCGCATCCTCGCGGTGTCGAAGTTCATCCCGGGACTCTCCACGCTCGCGATTCCCGTCGCGGGCGCCACCGGCATCGGCTTCGGCAGCTTCCTCTTCTACGACGCGCTCGGCGCGCTTCTGTGGTCCGGCGTCGGTGTCGCGTTCGGCGCGGCGTTCGCCGATCTCGTCGATACGGCGCTCGCGTGGCTCGACTGGCTCGGACGCGGCGTGATCGCGGTCGCGGTCATCGCGCTCATGCTGTATCTCGCGGTGCGCTGGTGGCAGCGCGTCTCGCTGTTGCGCAGGCTGCGCATGGCGCGCATCGACATCGCGACGTTGCGTGCGCTGCTCGCGGGCGCGCCGCCGCCGCCGCTCGTCATCGACGTGCGTCGTCCCGAGCGCCGCGCGATGGATCCGTTCGCGATTCCCGGCGCGCTGCTGCTCGATCACGATGTCGCGTCCCAGCTTTCGGGAATCGCGCGCGACCGCAAGGTGGTGACGTATTGCGATTGCCCGAACGAAGTGTCGGCGGCATTGGCGGCCCGCGAACTGAACGCGCACGGTTTCTCCGATGTCGCGCCGCTCGTCGGCGGACTCGCCGCCTGGCGCGCCGCGGGCCACGTGCTCGACCCGCTGATTTCCGACACCGTGAACGCCGCGGCGCGCGCCGTCGCGAAGTCGTCTTCCGCATGATCCTGCGGTTCATCATCCATATCGAATGACCGAATCTTCGCTGCTCGAGCCACACGATCTTCCGGCGCGCTGGCGGCACAAGCGCGTCTTCACGCTCGTCGATACGCGTTTTACGACGAGCTTTTTTCTGGCTGCCTGGCAAAGCTGGCGCGACGACGATGCCCGCTGCGAGCGCTTGCACGTCGTCGCGATCGCACCGCTCGACGCGCTCGACGAAGCGCCATCGAATCATGCTTCGCCGCTCGCGGATGAACTCGCGCGCGCGTGGCCGATGCGCGTGCCCGGCATGCATCGCCTCGAATTCGATGCGGGCCGCGTCGTGCTGACGCTCGCCGTCGGCGACGATGCACACGCGCTCATTTCGAGCCTCTGGCTGCGCGCCGATGCGTTTCGCGTCGACATGACGGACGCGGATCGGACCGACGATCCGCGCCGGCTGTGCAAGGCGCTCGCGCGTCTTGCGGGCGACGGCGCGCTGGTCCGCATCCGTGCTCGCGAACCGATGCACGCGCCATTGCGACGCGCGCTCGAAGCGTCGGGCTTCGAAGTCACGGCGAACGCCGCGGCGCCCGATGCACTGAGCGCGCGCTTCGCGCCGCGCTGGCGCGTGCGCCGCCACGAACCGCCGCTCGCCTGCGACACGCGCACACGCGAAGCGATCGTGATCGGTGCGGGTCTCGCGGGCTGCGCCGTGAGTTCGCGGCTGGCCGCACGCGGCTGGCGCGTGACGCTGATCGATCGCCACGCGTTGCCCGCGCGCGATGCATCGGGCAATCCGGCGGGCGTGTTTCATCCGATCGTCTGGCGCGACGACAGCGTCGCCGCGCGTCTCACGCGCGCGGGTTTTCTCGACGCGCTGCATCGCTGGCGCGCGCTCGAAGCGGCCGGTCACGACTTGCATCGAAGCGATGCCGGCCTGCTGCAGATCGCCGATACGCCCGAGGACGCCGACGCGCTCGCCGCGGCCATCGCGCGGTTCGATTATCCGCACGGCTACGTGCAGCCGATGACGCGCGCCGAGGCATCGGCGATGGCGGGCATCGCGGTCGCGCGCGGCGGCTGGTTCTTCCCGCATGGCGGCGCAATCTCGCCGGCGGCGGTGTGCGCGGCGCAGCTCGCCGCGGGTGCCGGGCGCATCGCGACGCGCATGAATACCGAGGTTGCGCGCATCGCTCACGACGGTCACGTCTGGCAGACCTTCGACGCGCACGGCAACGAGATCGCGAGCGCGCCGGTCATGGTGCTCGCCAATGCGCACGATGCCGCGCGGCTCGCGGGCCTGTACGGTCAACCGACGCGCATCGTGCGCGGGCAACTCAGCGTGCTCGGCGCGTCCGCGCTCGATGCGCTGCGCGTCCCGGTGATCGGCGAAGGCTATGCGGTGCCGATGGGCGCGCGCGGCACGCTGATCGGCGCGACTTACGACATCGACGATTCCAGCAGCGAGATTCGCGACGCGGGTCACGTGGAAAACATGGAGCGCCTCGAAGGCATGCTGCCCGGTCTTTCGCTGACGCCGGGCGAGGTCCGTCAGGGGCGCGTCGCTTTTCGCTGCGTGACGAGCGACCGCATGCCCATGATCGGCCAACTCGCCGATGAATCCGCCGCACGCCGCGATGCGCATCGGCTGTCGGGCGCGTGGCCGCTCGATCTGCCGCGCATGCCCGGCCTCTTCGGCGCATTCGCATTCGGCTCGCGCGGTCTGATCTGGGCGACGCTCGCGGCCGAGCTGATTGCATCGAAGATCGAAGGCGAGCCGTGGCCCATCGAGCGCGACCTCGCCGAATCGATCGACCCTGCGCGTTTCTTGCTACGGGCATTGCGGCACGCCGACTTCGGTCCGGCGTAGACCGGACTGTCGTAGTTGTCCCCGGCGGGCTGTGGATAACGCGTCGAATTGCAGGCGGATGACTTGTGAACGTGTTGTGCACGTAAACGGGACAACTGGCGCGTACGGTTAACGCACCCAAAAGTTGTTCCGGGTTAACGGCGCGCCGCGAACATGTTCATGGCCTGCTTTTGCTTTTTCCAATTGCTTGAATGAAAAGACAAAATCGATGTTATCCACAGAACGGGAAGCCGCTTGTTAACTACTACTACGTTTATATACAGTAAACCTGTAAACACCTGACGGCGAGGCCACGGGCCGCGGAAAATCGGGGAAATCCAGCGCATGGAAGCTTAACCAGCCGGTCAGCCTTGCCGCTTCGGCCATTCCGCGGCAGTCGCTTTTACTTCATAAGAATCAGGATCTTGGACTTTCTGTCAGGGGCATCGAGGTATGGCACAATCGCGCTTCTTCCTGCGTCGCGCCGTTCCGACGGCGAGCGCTTCAATGGAACGATGGTTGCGCGCCAAGAATCTGATCAACCAAGCCGCACCGTCGTTTGCTGTATCCGGCTCGGCCGTCGAGCGAGCGTTGCATGCATCGTCCGTGTCACACGGATCCGCCCAATCCGGTGCGACATTGGCAGCACGCGAAGCGCTTCGCCCCAGGCCGGATGCGTCGTCTAATTCGTGCACGGCCCGACCGTGACGCCGCCGTGTTCGTTCGTATTTCGTTTCGCCTGAATGAACCAACGCCTGTCTGAGCAGGCGAATGCGCATCGCCTGCGGGCGTCGCGCGGCGAACGTGACGTCACGCAACGGACCTGCACCCGTAGCTAGCAGCAACGAAGGAGAAGCCAACACGATGAATTCGGCATTTTCATTTCTGCCCGCCTGGCCGCTCGAAACCGACGCCATTCTGTGGGCCGGTCTCGCGCTCGTCGCGGCGGGACTTGCCGGAGAGCTGCTTTGGCGCGCCTGGCGTCTGCCGCGCATCACCGGTTACGCGGTGATCGGGCTGATCGCGGGCAACGCGGGTCTCGGCGTGATCGACTCCAGCGCGGGCGGCCTGTCCCGGCCTCTGCTCGATGTCGCGCTCGGCCTGCTGCTCTTCGAACTGGGCAGCCGGCTCGACCTGCGCTGGATCCGCCGCAATCCGTATCTGATTCTGTCGAGCATCGCCGAGTCGACGCTCACGTTCGGCCTCGTGCTCATCGCGCTGATGCTGGTCAAGGTGCCGACGATGCCCTCGGTCGTGATCGCGGCCATCGCGATGGCCACGTCGCCCGCGATGGTCATTCAATTGAAGATGGAGTTGCGCTCCGAAGGTCAGGTCACGCAGCGGCTTCTGACGCTCACCGCGCTCAACAGCATGTATGCGGTGATCGTCGAGAAGCTCGCGGCGGGCGTGCTGCATCAGGAAATCTACGGCAACACGCTCGCGACGATCCTGCAGCCGCTGTATCTGCTGATCGGCTCGCTCGTGCTGGCGTTCCTGCTCGCGCGCGCCTGCAACATGCTCGTGCGCCGCCTGCCCGCCAACGACGAGCACTCGTTCGTCGCGCTGTTCGGGCTCGTGCTTCTGGCGATCGCGGTCGCGCACATCTTCAAGCTCTCGACGATCCTCGCGCTGCTCGCCGCGGGCATCATCGTGAAGAACGCCGACGAACGGCCGCAATTGTGGCCGTCGCACTTCGGCTCCGCTGGATGGCTGCTTACTGTCATTCTTTTTGCGCTGACGCTCACGTCGTTTCGCTGGAGCGATATCGCGCTGGGCGGCGTCGCGGCGCTCGGGCTGATCGTTGCGCGTTTCGTCGGCAAGCTCGCCGGCGTGCTGATTTTTGCGAAGCCGAGCGGGCTCGACTGGAAACAGGGCGCGGCGCTCGGCCTTTCGCTCACGCCGATGTCCGCGCTCGCGTACCTGCTCGTCGACGACATGTACGTGCTCTATCCCGACTACGATCCAACGCTGCGCGCGATCGTCATGTGTTCGATCGTCATGTTGCAAATCGTGACGCCGTTCGTCGTGTACCGTAGCCTGTCGGCGGTGGGCGAGCGGCGCGAATAGCGCGCCCCGGCCGCTCAGGCATTGATCATTCAAGAGGCGCCATGGCACTCGAACCTTTCATCAACTCCGAACCGTTCACGTTCGGCGTCGAGCTGGAGATCCAGGTCGTCAATACGCACGACTACGATCTGACGCGCGCGGCGTCGGACCTCATGCGTCTCATCAAGGACGAAAAGATTCCGGGCAACATCACGCCGGAAATCACCGAAAGCATGATCGAGCTGTCGACCGGCATCTGCACGACGCACGAGCAGGCCGTCACCGATCTGCGCACGATCCGCGACACGCTCGTCGCGGCGGCGGACCAGCTGAACGTCGGTCTCGCCGGCGGCGGCACGCATGCGTTCCAGCAATGGAGCGACCGGCAGATCTACGACGCGCCGCGCTTTCAGTACATCTCCGAGCTGTACGGCTATCTCGCCAAGCAGTTCACGGTGTTCGGCCAGCACGTGCATATCGGCTGTCCCGATCCGAACAGCGCGCTGTTCCTGCTGCATTCGATGTCGCGCTATATCCCGCATTTCATCGCGCTTTCGGCGTCGTCGCCGTACATTCAGGGCGTCGATACCGGCTTTCACTCGGCGCGCCTGAACTCGGTGTTCGCGTTTCCGCTGTCCGGCCGCGCGCCGTTCGTGCTGACCTGGGACAGCTTCGAGGAGTACTTCTCGAAGATGGTGAACACGGGTGTCGTGAACAGCATGAAGGACTTCTACTGGGATATCCGGCCGAAGCCGGGCTTCGGAACCATCGAAGTCCGTGTGATGGACACGCCGCTGTCGGTCGACCGGGCGGCCGCGATTGCGTGCTATATCCAGACGCTGTCGCGCTACCTGCTGCTCGACAAACCGCTCACGCCGGCGGAAGACGACTATCTCGTCTACACGTTCAACCGCTTCGAGGCATGCCGCTTCGGGCTGGAAGGCATGTGCATCCATCCGCAGACGGGCGAGCGGCGCACGATCGGCGAAGACATCCTCGCGACCCTCGACGTGCTCGCGCCGCACGCCGAAGCGCTCGGTTCGCAGGCGGCGCTCGCGCAGGTCGCGGACATCGCGCGCGGCATGAACGACGCGACCTGGCTGCGCAGCGTCTTCGACAAGGAAAAGTCCCTGCACGAAGCAGTCAGGCAGCAGTGCCTGCAGTGGCGCCAATAACACTGCGCTTACGTCGCCAACTGGCGCCGAAATAAGACGAAAGGCTGCTTGGATGAGAATCGAAGCAGCCTTTTTCTTTTAGTCCGTATGAAACACGTGCATCAGGCGTTGCAGGAATAAAGCGCTTGCACCAACGTTTGAAGAAGAACCGATACCGCGTCCCTCAGGTTTGCTTCGACGAGTCCGTATACGTAAGTAATAGTGGTGAACAATGTGCGGCACCCGCTGTGACGAACGTGAAAAAGCGATGCAAAGTCAACGCACTGGGTAAACGACAATAATTCCACTTGCGCATGCATCGAAGCCAGGAACTTTTAGCAATGCGAAGGCGCCTGAAGAGCGAGGCGGAGTTATCACGAATCCGCTCACAACAAAGACGACGTTTTTCCACGGGTTATCCACAGTTCTGTACGGATAATTAAGGTGTACGTTTGTTCTATGTCGCTTAGAATGGCGACTCTGCCGGCATGAGGCTATAGTCGGCAGGAAAACAGCGCCACGAAGCTGGAACAAAAGAGGGCGCATAACGAAGAGTGTTGCAATGTCCCCATTCAGGTACCGCCAATTGGCTTGGCACGCCTGAATTTTGAGACGGCGGGGGCCGGGAACGAAATGCAGTCCGCAAGGGGTTCGGAGTACTTTTCTGCGGCAGCGCTTCGGACGCGGTGTTCGCGGCGGTTCGCGCGAACGTGCCGTTAAAACACATAAGCGGAACAACAAGCGAAAGACTATGAGTGAAGGCGTTTACGGAGAGCAGGCGACGGGGCGGGTGACCCACGGCCTGCTACGGCTGAGCACTGCGATGCGCAGCCAGGCATGGGAATGGGCGGAAGGCGCGGGGCTCACGCCGACCCAGGGTGAAATTCTCGTTCTGCTGATGCAGCGCAAGGGGCCGATGCGCCTCGGCGAGATCGCGCGTGAAACGGCGTTGACCGCCGCCACGACGAGCGATGCGGTGAGCACGCTCGAAGGCAAGGGTCTCGTCGAGAAGCGCCGCGCCATCGACGACGGGCGCGCGCTCGCCGTGCGTCTGACGGCGCGCGGCCGCACGGCTGCGAAGAAGGCGCTGCAATGGCCGGACTTCCTCGCGAAAGCGGTCGGCACGCTGCGCGAGGACGAGCAGGCGGCGTTCTATCGCACGCTGCTCAAGACCATCCGTCAGCTCGAATCGCAGCAGCAGATTCCGGCGCACCGCATGTGCCTGTCCTGCTCGCACTTCGAAGCCAGCAAGAATCCGAAGAAGGCGCCGCATCATTGCGCGCTTCTGCAGATCGACATGGCGGACACGGACTTGCGTCTCGACTGTTCGGTATACGAAGAAGCCGACGTCGCCACGCAGAAGAAGAGCTGGAAGGTCTTCGCCCAGATCGCCTGATTTCAGGCAGACAGGGCGGACCGTTCGGCGGCATCCACGCTGTGAGGCCGCGGCGAGTCGGTTAGACTGTGCCCGTCGCGCCTCCCCGCGAGGCGCGGCTCGTCATTCATTCGATCCGAGCCATGCGCAGTCGACTTACGGAAAGCCGCCGATGAAACATGAAGTCCTGGCGATTCGCCACGTCTATTTCGAAGATCTGGGCAGTCTCGAACACGTGCTCGGCGACCGTGGCCATCTGGTGCGCTATCTGGACGTCGGGCGCGGCCGTATCGATGCGCCCAATCCGCTCGATCCGTCGTTGCTCGTCGTGCTCGGCGGGCCGATCGGCGCCTACGAGGATGCGCACTATCCGCATCTCGCGCCGCTGCTGTCCATGCTGGAGAAGCGCATCGCGGCGGGCTTGCCGACCATCGGCATTTGTCTGGGCTCGCAACTGATCGCGCGGGCGCTCGGCGCGCGCGTGTATTCGTCGGGCGAACTCGAGCTCGGCTGGGCGCCGCTCACGCTGACCGACGCCGGGCGCGCCTCCGCGCTGCGCCATCTAGAAGCCGATGGCGCTCCGGTTCCCGTCTTCCATTGGCACGGCGATACCTTCGATCTTCCCGACGGCGCCACGCTGCTCGCATCGACGCAAAAGTGCGCGCATCAGGCGTTCACGTGGGGCGGACATGTGCTCGCGCTGCAGTGCCATCCGGAAGTGCTGACGGAGCGCTTCGAGAGCTGGCTCGTGACCTATCCGGGCGATATCGCGCGAAGCGGCCTGACGGTCGCGCAATTGCGCGAGGACACGGCGCGGCACGGCGCGGGTCTCGAACGCGCCGCCCGCGCGATGTTCGGCGAATGGCTCGACGGGTTCGCAGCCGGTGAGCGCTGATGTGTGATGGTATGACGCATCGGGCCTGACGTCGGGTCGGGAAGGTCGCGCGAGCCGCGGCCTGCGTTCCTGCATGGAAGAAACCCCGGTGCTATTCTCGATCGCACCTTTTCCAGCGACGAGATTCCGACATGAGCGCGCTCTTCACCCCCGCGACCCTACGCAGCCTTCAGCTTCCGAATCGCATTTTCGTTTCCCCGATGTGCCAGTACTCCGCCGAGCGCGGCGAGGCCACGCCCTGGCACATGATCCATCTGGGCCAGCTCGCGTTGTCGGGCGCGGGCATGCTGTTCATCGAGGCGACCTCCGTCGAGCCCGACGGACGCATTACGCCCGGCGATCTCGGCCTGTGGGACGACGCGACCGAAGCGGCGCTGCGTCCCGTGCTCGCGGCCATCCGCCAGTACTCGAAAATCGCCGTGACGATGCAGCTGTCGCACGCCGGCCGCAAGGCGTCGAGCCGCAAGCCGTGGGAAGGCGGCCAGCTGATCTCGGTCGCCGACGGCGGCTGGATGACCTTCGCGCCGTCGGCCATTCCGCACAAGCCGGAAGAAACGCCGCCGCTCGCGCTCGATACCGCCGGCCTCATGCGCGTGAAGGAAGCCTTCGTCGCGTCGGCGAAGCGCGCGGCGCGCCTGGGCATCGACGGCATCGAAGTGCATTGCGCGCATGGCTATCTGCTGCACCAGTTCCTTTCGCCGCTCGCCAATCAGCGCACGGACGAATACGGCGGCTCGCGCGAGAACCGCATGCGCTATCCGCTCGAAATCTTCGACGCGGTGCGCGCCGCGTTCCCCGCCGACAAGCCGGTCGGTGTGCGCGTTTCCGCAACCGACTGGGTCGAAGGCGGCTGGGGCATCGAAGACACGATCGCGTTCGCGAACGAGCTGAAAAAGCGCGGTGTCGACTGGGTCGATGTGTCGTCGGGCGGCGTATCGCCGCTGCAGAAAATTCCGTTGTCGTCGGGATATCAGGTGCCGTTCGCGCAGGCCGTGAAGGAAGCGACGGGCGTGAACACCGTCGCCGTCGGCTTGATCACCGAGGCTGCGGAAGCGGAAGAGATCGTCGCGAGCGCTCAGGCGGATTTCGTTGCGATCGCGCGTGCCATGCTCTACGATCCGCGCTGGCCGTGGCACGCGGCGGCCGAGCTCGGCGCGACCGTCACGGCGCCGCCGCAATACTGGCGCTCGCAACCGCGCGACCAGAAGAACCTCTTCGGCGAGATCACGATCGGGCAACGTTGATCAGCGACGAGCCGGGAGTGTAGGATACCGGTGTGCCGGGCGGCTGCGCCCGGCCAAGCGAACGCGGCGGCATCGGAGCCACCGCGTTTTTTTTCATCCCGATGTTCATCCCGATCGCGCGGGAGCGAAGCGTTATTTAAGGATTCGTTCGATGAGTTCACGCAGGGTCACCGTTCGCCGCTCGGGCGTGCACGGTAAAGGCGTGTTTGCTACGAAGCAGATCGCCGCGGGCGAGAAGGTGATGGAATACAAGGGCGAGCGCATTTCGTGGAAAGAAGCGCTGCGCCGCCATCCGCACAATCCCGACGAGCCCAATCACACTTTCTATTTCGCGCTGGACGACGGCCGCGTGATCGACGGCAAGATCGAAGGCAACAGCGCGAAGTACATCAACCATTCGTGCGCGCCGAATTGCGAAGCCGAGGAAGTCGAGGGCCGCGTGTTCATCCACGCGCTGCGCGATATCGAGGCGGATGAAGAGCTGAACTACGACTACGGGCTCGTCATCGAAGGGCGCATCACGAAGAAGCTCAAGAAGGAATACGAGTGCCGCTGCGGCGCGAAGAAATGCCGCGGAACCATGCTCGCACTGAAGAAGAAAAAGTAAGCCGCGCGCCGGCGGCAATGCGAAAGAGCCACGGTTGCGCCGTGGCTTTTTTCATTCTGCGACCGGTTTCTCGTCCTTCAACGGCATGCGCACGATGAAGCGCGCGCCGCCTTCCGGCGCGTCTTCGTAATGCACGCTGCCGCCATGCAGCACGACGATATCGTGAACGATCGCGAGCCCGAGTCCCGCGCCGCCTTCGACGCTCTGTCCGTCGCCGCGGAAGAAGCGCTTGAAGAGATCCGGTTGCTGGTCGGGCGGCACGCCGGGCCCGTTGTCTTCCACGACGACTTCGCCGAAGCGGCGCCCGGCATCGCGCCATTCGGTGACGGTCACCGTGATGCGCGCGCCTTCGACGCGAGACGGCGGAACGTACTTGAGCGCGTTGTCGATCAGATTCGCGAGCACTTCGCGCGTAAGCACGATATTGCCGCGCACGATCAGCGGATGCTCGTTGTCGGGGTCGTCGAGGCGCTGGAAGCCGAGATCGACGTGCGCGGCGAGCGCGCGCGGCACCCACTCCGCGCCGGTCTCGAAGGCGAGCGCGGCGAGATCGAAATCGGCGAAACGCGCGGCCTGCTCGCCCGGTTCCGCGCGCGCCAGCGACAGCAATTGATTCGACAGACGCACCGCGCGATCCGCGGACGCGCGCAATTCCTTCACCGCTTCGATGGCCTTCGCGGGATCGCGCGAACTGAGCGCCTGCTCCGCATGCAGCTTCACGGCGGTCAGCGGCGTGCGCAACTGATGCGCGGCATCGGCGATGAACTTGCGCTGCGCGTCGAGCGCCGCCTGCAGACGCACGAGCAGGGCATTCATCGCGCTCGTGAGCGGGCGGATTTCGCTCGGCACGTAGGTTTCGTCGACGGGTTCGAGCGAGATGTGCGTCTGCTGATTGAGCGCGTCGGCGAGATCGGTGAGCGGGTTCAACTGCTGATTCACGACGCGCCATACGATCACCCAGCCGGCGAGCAGCAGCAACGCGAGCGGCATCATGATCGCGATCAGAAACTCCACCGCGATCCGATAGCGCGAGCCGACCCGCTGTGCCACTTCCACGACGATCGGATTGCCGGTCGGCTGCGGCACGCGCACCTGAGCCGCGCGCACGCTCACGCCCTGAAAGTGCGTCTCGAAGACATACGCGTAGTGGATGCGCCGGACATTGCTGCCGGTGAGCGGAAGTTCGGGCTCGCCGGCAATTTCCTCGTCGCCGGTGCTGATGCGGTAGATGAGCTGCTCGACGGGATCGGAGAACATCGCCTGCGCGAGCGGCGGAACCGTCACGGGGGCATCGACGCCCGCAAGCTGGATCTGTTTGGAGATGGCGGTGGCGAGATCCGCGAGCGAGCGGTCCACGACGTGCTGCGTGTATTGCCACGCGAGCCAGTAAGCCATGAGGCCGCTCATCAGCGCGAGCAGGGACAGCGGCGCGGCGAGGCGGCGCAGCAGCGTGCGCCGCAGGCTCGGCGGCGCCGGGGTCGGGGCGGCTTTCGATCGCGCCAGATCGAGCCAGTCTTCGCGGGCGAAACGCTGATCGCCCGCGCGCCGGGTGGGAAATCGCAAGGCGTGTTATCGCGGCGGCAGACGCGAAAACGTCATGCCGCCTGGCGAATCTCCTGAAGCAGATAGCCGAAGCCGCGCACCGTCACGATCTCGACGCGCGTGTTTTCGAGCTTTTTGCGCACGCGATGCACGTAGACTTCGATGGCCGTATCGCCGAGATCGCCGCCGAAGTGCGTCAGGTGATCCTGCAATTGCGCCTTGCTCACGACGCGGCCGTGGCGCAGCAACAGCATTTCGAGCACCGCGAATTCGCGCGGCGAGAGTTCGAGCGGACGTTCGTCGTTGAAGATGCGGCGATCGACACCCGACAGACGCAGGCCGCCCAGCGACACTTCGGGGCGCGGCACATCGCCGTGCGGACCGCTGCGGCGCATCACGGCGCGGATGCGCGCCTCGAGTTCCTGCGGCTCGAAGGGCTTCAGCATGTAGTCGTCGGCGCCGCTGTTCAGGCCCTGCACGCGATCGTGCAGTTCGTCGCGCGCGGTGAGGATGATCACGGGCGTGTGCCGGTTGCCCTGGCGGAAGCGCGAGAGCAGCGTCATGCCGTCGATGCCGGGCAAGCCCAGATCGAGGATGACGAGCTCGTGGCGATTCTGCGCGAGCGCCTGCTCGGCGAAGATGCCGTCGTGCACCATGTCGACCGTGAAGCCGGATTGTTCGAGGCTGCTTTGAATGCCGCGCGCGATGGGGCGGTCGTCTTCGATCAGAAGGATTCGCATGGAGTCGCTCAAGTACAATGGGTTGAACTCGGACCGGCGGGGCGGCGCTTCTATGGTGACACACCCGATGCGCAACGCGGCGGCCGGTTCGAGCCGGTTAAAACTCACTTCTCATGCGGCGTTGCTCGACCGTTTTTCGGAAGAAGACGCGAGCGGCCGTACACCGAATGTCTTTCTGCCCGGACATGGCCGCCATCCCGATCAACGAACTCGAAGCCGCGATCAACTACTGGCGCGGCCGCTCGCCGTCCAGCGGCGATGAACTCAGCCTCTGCAAGGAGGCGAGCGCGCTGTCCAGGCCCTATGCGCTGCTGATTGTACAGCGTCAGTCCAGCCTGCTACCCGAGCAACTGGACGACGATGCGCGTGCCGCCTGGGAAGCTTACGAACGCTTCAAGAATGGCATGCGTGGTTGAAAGAAAAACCCCGCTCAACCTTTCTGTTTACCTCGTAAACGCTTCCAGTTGCCGGATTTTCGCTCGAATCCGGGCGATTGCCGGCTTTCGGCGCTGTCATCGTTCGTAACACGTACGTTACCTTGTTTGCCACTGTAAGCATTCGTTAAACCTTGCGCGAAACGGCCTTTTCGCGCAAGGGGTATGTGAGCGCGCGCGCGTCAATGCGATAAAGTCGCATTTACCCTCGTTTTTGCGCGAATCCGCCTCATGCTCGACCTCGACCATTTCGACCTTGCCCTGCTCGACGTGCTTCAGCGCTTCGGCCGCGCCACCCATCAACAACTGGGCGAGCAGGTGCCGCTCTCGCCGTCGCAGATTGGACGACGTCTGCAAAGGCTCGAAGCGGCCGGGGTCATCGAAGGGTATCGGGTGGTTCTGCGGCCGGAGAAACTGGGCCTGGGCGTGACGGCGTTCACGAGCCTGAAGCTCAAGCATCACGGAGATTCGATCATCGAGCAGTTCCAGCAGCAGATCGAAATGCTTCCCGAAGTGCTCGAATGCCACGCGACGGTGGGCGACGCCGATTATCTGCTGCGCATTGTCGCGCCGGATCTGAACGCGCTGTCAGGCTTCGTCATGAAGAAGCTGATGCGCGTGCCGGGCGTCGACAGCGTGCGCTCGAACATCGTGCTCACGACGTTCAAGCGCAACGGCCCGCTGCCGCTGACTCATCTGGCAGCCGACGCTTCCTGAGCCGGATTCAGCAAATCCACATACGCGAGCGGCACCAGGTCCGCTTCGCCCACGCCCAGGCGCGTGAACATCGCGTGCGCTTCCTGCTCGCCGCCGGCTTCGTCGTCGTCCTGGCCGAGCAGCACTTCCAGTTCGATGAAATCGCCCAGTCCGTCCACGCGGTCCAGATGGATCCGCGTGCGCCCGACGAGATACACGTGCCGTTCCTTCGAGACGATTCCGCGCGTCGTCAGCGCCTGCGCGAGCAGCGCGTGCATCGCTTCCGGATTGGTCACCGGGCTGCGCGAGTAGTAGGAGACTTTCGGGCCGTCGCGGTCGTCGCGCTGGTAGAAAATCAGCTCGGAGGGCGTGCCGTCGTCGAACTGGCGCAGCTTGAGGCGTCCGGTGGGCACGTCGTAGAAGAAATCTTGCTGGCGAAACACCAGCGGCGCATCGGTGGCGAGCGCGGCCGCGCGTTCGCGCAATTGCTCGAACTGATGCGCGCGGGCCTTGATTTCGATGTTGCGTGCCATGAAGACTCCTCGAACACGGTTGGATGGATCTGCGAGGGCTCAGCCTAGCAAATAATCGATGAAGCGCGCTTGAAACCCCTGCGCGCGCACGCGGAAATTCCATCCGGACGGCGTTCATAGCGCCCATTGCGCGTCGATCAGTCGCAGCGCGGCCGCGATCGCCGGTTCCTCGCGGCGCTCCGCGAGCGCGACGAACGAGAGTTGCGTCGGCACCGTGACGCCTTCGACGATCGTCAGCGCGTGCGCATGCGCCTCGCCGATCGCGATCGAATCCCGCGCGAGCGACAGGCCGACGCCCGATTTCACGAGATCGAGCATCGACGGCTCCTGATCCACTTCCGCGACGATCACCGGCTGCGCGCCGGCCTCGCGGAAAATCCGCGACAGCAGCCGGTTGTGCCCGGACTCGGGCGGCGTCCAGATCCACGGCAGTTTGGCGAGCGCCGCCCAGCTTCGCTTGCCCTTGTTCACGCGGTTGTGCCATCCCGCTGGCGCGAGCACGCGATACATGAACGGCATCAGGCGAACGACGTGAAAGCGTTCGCCGTCACGCGTGCCGTCGATGGCCGGATCGCCGATGTAATAGCCGACATCGAGATCGCGCGCCCGCACGCGTTCCAGCACCCAGCCCGACATACCGTGCCGCAGCGAAGTTTCGATGCGCGGATGCGTTTCGACCAGTTGCCGCAAAAAACCGCCGAGCCGCAGAAAGCCGGGATCGAGGATCGTGCCGATACGCAGCGTGCCGCTCACTTCGTGACGCAGCGCGGCAGCGGCGCGCTGGACATCGGCGGCGGCGGCGAGCGCGCGCTCGGCGTGCGGCAGCAGCGCTTCGCCGTCGCGCGTGAGGAGCAGCCCGTGCGACGTACGCGAGAACAGCACGACGCCGAGCGTTTCCTGCAGGCTCTTGATCTGCAGGCTGACAGCCGGCTGCGTCAGATGCAGATGGGCCGCGGCGCGCGTCAGATTGCCTTCGCGTGCGACAGTCACGAAGGCGCGCAAAAGCGTGTAGTCCATCGACTGATATTAACGCGACTTATATCACTGTTGAACATATCTCATTGGATTCGGCGGCGATTCCGGCAGTACGCTCGCGTTATCCGTTGGACATGTCGCGAAAGACGGCAACAGGAGACATCGATGAAACAGAACGCGCGAAAGCTCGAAGGCGAATTCGACTACATCGTCGTCGGGGCGGGCACGGCCGGGTGTGTGCTCGCGAACCGGCTGAGCGAGGATCCGAACGTCAACGTGCTGCTGCTCGAAGCCGGCGGCAAGGACGACTATCACTGGATCCACATTCCCGTCGGCTATCTGTATTGCATCGGCAATCCGCGCACGGACTGGCTCTACAAGACGCAGGCGGAAGCGGGCCTCAACGGCCGCAAGCTGGCGTATCCGCGCGGGCGCGTGCTCGGCGGATGTTCGTCGATCAACGGCATGATCTACATGCGCGGCCAGCGCGAGGACTACGACGACTGGGCGCACATCAGCGGCGACCCGAACTGGTCGTGGGATTCCGTGCTGCCCATCTTCATGCGCAGCGAGGATCATCACGGCGGCGGAAATCAGTGGCACGGCGCGGGCGGCGAATGGCGCGTCGAGAAGCAGCGGCTGAAGTGGAAGATTCTCGAAACCTTCGCGCAAGCCGCACAGCAAAGCGGCATTCCCTCCACCGACGACTTCAATCGCGGCGACAACACCGGCGTCGGTTACTTCGAGGTGAATCAGCGCAGCGGCATCCGCTGGAACGCGGCGAAAGCTTTTTTGCGCGAAGCGATGAAGCGTCCCAATCTGACGACGATCACCGGCGCGCACACGCAGCGGCTCGTGTTCGAAGGCGCGCGCTGCGTCGGCGTGGAGTATCGCGGCGGCGATGTGGACTACCTCGCGCGTGCGCACTGCGAAGTCATACTCAGCGCGGGCGCGGTGAATTCGCCGCAGATTCTCGAACTGTCAGGCATCGGCAATGGCGCGCGCCTGCAGCGCCTGGGCATCGATGTCGTGAAGAGCCTGCGCGGCGTCGGTGAAAATCTGCAGGACCACTTGCAATTGCGCATGGCGTACAAGGTCAACGGCGTGCGCACGCTCAACACGTTGTCCGCGCATTGGTGGGGCAAACTCTTCATCGGCATGCAGTACGCGTTGACGAGAAGCGGCCCGATGTCGATGGCGCCTTCGCAACTCGGCACGTTCGCGAAGTCCAATCCCGACGATGCATCGATCACGCGGCCCGACGTGCAATACCACGTCCAGCCTTTGTCGCTCGAACGTTTCGGCGAACCGCTGCATGCGTTCAATGCGTTCACCGCGTCGGTGTGCAATCTGCGGCCGACTTCGCGCGGCAGCGTGCATATCGAAACGCCGGATGCGCACGCGGCGCCGCTGATCGCGCCGAATTATCTGTCGACGGAGCACGACCGCGAAGTTGCCGCGAACGCGTTGCGTCTCACGCGGCGCATCGTCGGCGCGCCCGCAATGGCGCAATACGCGCCCGAGGAGATTCTTCCCGGCATTCAGTATCAGACACAGGAAGAACTCGTCGAAGCAGCGGGCAAAATCGGCACGACGATCTTCCATCCGGTCGGCACCTGCCGCATGGGCACGGACAACGATCCGGGCGCGGTCGTCGACAGCCGCCTGCGTGTGATCGGCGTGCGCGGCCTGCGTGTCGTCGATGCATCGGTGATGCCGACCATCACGTCGGGCAACACGAACTCGCCGACGCTGATGATCGCCGAACGCGCAAGCGAGATGATCCGCGAAGACCGGCGCGGCATCGAGGCGCAAGAAGTGATCGCGACCGCGCTCGCGTGACAGATCGATGAACCCGCAGTGAACGGCGCGCATCGCATGCTCAGATGACGCGTGCATGGCGCGCCGATGGCATCGCGCGAAGCAATCGTTATATGCGCATGGAATAAGCACTGTCCATGCCCTGATTGCGTGCATGCGCGCGGCTTCCAAGCAAATCGTTAGTTAGTGCAAATCCCGATAAGTGCGCTGCATCATTGGCGCGACAATGGCCCCGGATCAAGTGATGCTCGGCATACCTCGTGCACACTTTGTGCAGCACGTCATCGCCAGAAGCGATGCGGCGCATGAAGCAGGCAAGACCGGAATGGATACGTTCGGGTGCGCGCGGAAACAAAAATAAAGCGCAGGCGAACCCATTCGTCCGGCGCCTCACTTCGCATGGAAGGGGACATGATTCTCGGCGACACCATTCTGGAAACGCGAGGGCTCACGAAGGAATTCAAAGGCTTCACGGCCGTGAATGGCGTGAACCTGCGCGTTCGCCGCGGCTCGATCCATGCGCTGATCGGACCGAACGGCGCGGGCAAGACCACCTGCTTCAATCTGCTCACCAAGTTTCTCGAACCCACTGCGGGTCAGATCGTTTTCAACGGCACGGACATCACGAGCGAACGCCCGGCGCATATCGCGCGGCGCGGCATCATCCGCTCGTTTCAGATTTCGGCGGTGTTTCCGCATCTGACGGTGCTCCAGAACGTGCGTATCGGCTTGCAACGCCAACTGGGCACGTCGTTTCATTTCTGGCGCAGCGAACGTTCGCTCGATCAGCTCAACGATCGCGCGATGGATCTGCTCACGCAGGTCGGCCTCACCGATTTCGCCGACACGAAAACCGTCGAGCTTTCCTACGGCCGCAAGCGCGCGCTGGAAATCGCCACGACCTTGTCGATGGAGCCGGAACTCATGCTCCTCGACGAGCCCACGCAAGGCATGGGACATGAAGACGTGGATCGCGTCACGGCGCTGATCAAGAAAGTGTCGGCGGGCCGCACCATCCTGATGGTCGAGCACAACATGAACGTGATCGCGGGCATCTCCGACACCATCACCGTGCTTCAGCGCGGCGAAGTGCTCGCCGAAGGCAGCTACGCGGAAGTGTCGAAGAATCCGCTCGTGATGGAAGCCTACATGGGCAGCGCCGATGCGGCGCTCACCGGAGCGCATGCATGAGTACGATCGTGGAGGAGCGCCGCTCGCTGAATGCGAACGGCGGGGCGAACAATGCGCCCGCGCTGGAAATTTCGGGTCTGCAGGCGTGGTACGGGGAATCCCACATCCTGCACGGCGTGGACCTCAAGGTGAATCGCGGCGAAGTGGTCACGCTGCTCGGCCGCAACGGCGCGGGCCGCACGACGACGCTGCGGGCCATCATGGGTCTGACCGGGCGGCGCACGGGCTCGATCCGCGTGAGCGGGAACGAGACCATCGGCCTCGCCACACACAAGATCGCGCATTATGGGGTCGGCTATTGTCCGGAGGAGCGCGGCATATTTTCGAGCCTCTCGTGCGAGGAAAACCTGCTTTTGCCGCCGGTGATCGGCAACCCCAAAGAGGCGATGCCGCTCGACGAGATCTACTCGATGTTCCCCAACCTGAAGGAGCGGCGCGCGAGCCAGGGCACGCGTCTTTCGGGCGGCGAGCAGCAGATGCTGGCGGTGGCGCGCATCCTGCGCACGGGCGCGAATCTGCTGCTGCTCGATGAAATTTCGGAAGGCCTCGCGCCGGTCATCGTGCAGACACTCGCGCGCATGATTCTCATGCTGAAGTCGCGTGGCTACACCATCGTCATGGTCGAACAGAATTTTCGCTTTGCGGCGCCGCTCGCGGACCGTTTCTACGTGATGGAACACGGGAACATCGTCGAGCATTTCGGCGCGGGGGAACTCGAAGCGAAGATGCCGGTGCTGCACGAATTGCTCGGGGTGTAATCGATCGCATTCGCTCATCGGCTCGTCAGCGCAGCACGTCACCAGTAACACCGCATCAAATCAAAACTCATGGAGACTGGAATGAAAAAGAAGACCCTCGCGCGCCTCTCTACTCTTTGCTTTGCGGCTGCGGCGGCGAGTGTGGCGGTGATGAGCAGCAGCGCATACGCCGCCGACAGCAACAGCGTGAAGATCGGCTTCGTCACCGACTTGTCGGGCCTCTACGCGGACATCGACGGCCAGGGCGGCCTCGAAGCCATTCGCATGGCGATCGCGGATTTCGGCGGCAAGGTGAACGGCAAGCCGATCGAACTCGTCTATGCGGATCACCAGAACAAGGCCGATATCGCCGCGTCGCGGGCGCGCGAATGGATCGATCGCGACGGCGTGAACGTCATCATCGGCGGCACGAACTCGGCGACGGCGCTCTCGAGCGCACAGGTCGCGGCGGAGAAGAAGACGCCGTATATCAACATCGGCGCGGGCGCGGATAACCTGACCAACGAGCAATGCTCGCCCTACACGGTCCACTACGCCTACGACACGATGGCGCTCGCGAAGGGCACCGGCTCCGCGGTGACGAAGCAGGGCGGCAAGACGTGGTACTTCCTGACGGCCGACTACGCGTTCGGCAAGGCGCTGGAAAAGAACACGGCCGATGTCGTCAAGGCGAACGGCGGACAGGTGCTGGGCGAAGTGCGTCATCCGCTGTCGGCGTCCGATTTCTCGTCGTTCCTGCTGCAGGCGCAGGGCTCGAAGGCGCAGGTGCTCGGCCTCGCGAACGCCGGCGGCGACACGATCAACTCGATCAAGGCCGCGAAGGAATTCGGCGTCAGCAAGTCGATGAAGCTCGCCGCGCTGCTGATCTTCCTGACCGACATCCACAGCCTGGGACTGGAGACGACGCAGGGACTGGTCGCCACGGACAGCTGGTACTGGAACAAGGACGACAAGACGCGCGCGTGGGCGAAGCGCTACTTCGAGAAGATGAAGAAGATGCCGACGAGCCTGCAGGCTGCGGACTATTCGGCCGTGACGACCTATCTGAATGCAGTGAAGGCGGCGGGCACGACCGACAGCGACAAGGTCATGGAGCAGTTGCACAAGGCGAAGATCGACGACTTCTACGCGAAGGGCTATATCCGCGAAGACGGCGCGATGATCCACGACATGTACCTGATGGAAGTGAAGAAGCCGTCGGAATCGAAGGAGCCGTGGGACTACTACAAGATCACCGCGACGATTCCGGGCGATCAGGCATTCGGCACGAAGGCGGAGTCGCGCTGCAAGCTGTGGAAGTAAGCGTGCGGTAGTGCTTCAACGCGTGTGCGCGGCGAACGGTCCGGGGGACGGTTCGCCGCCCGTTCCGCGTCAACACGTTTCTGACGGCAGGTTCAATGGAAATATTCGGCATTCCACTCGCCGCTATGATGAGCCAGCTGTTGCTCGGGCTGGTGAACGGCTCGTTCTACGCGATCCTGAGCCTCGGGCTCGCGGTGATCTTCGGCTTGCTCAACGTCATCAATTTCGCGCACGGCGCGCTCTTCATGCTGGGCGCCATGCTCGCGTGGATGGGCTATTCGTACCTCAACATTCCGTACTGGGCGATGCTCGTGCTCGCGCCGGTCATCGTCGGACTGTTCGGCATGATCGTCGAGCGTTCGATGCTGCGCTGGCTCTACAAACTCGACCATCTGTACGGGCTTTTGCTCACCTTCGGCCTCACGCTCGTGATCGAAGGCGTGTTCCGCTCGATCTACGGTTCGTCCGGTCAGCCGTATGACGTGCCGTCGCTGCTTTCGGGCGCGACCAATCTCGGCTTCATGTTCCTGCCGAACTATCGCGCGTGGGTCGTGGTGGCTTCGCTCGCGGTGTGCTTCGCGACGTGGTTCGTGATCGAGAAGACGCGCATCGGCGCCTATTTGCGCGCGGGCACGGAGAACCCGAAGCTCGTCGAGGCATTCGGCGTCAACGTGCCGCTGATGATTACGCTCACCTACGGCTTCGGCGTCGCGCTCGCGGCGTTCGCGGGCGTGCTCGCCGCGCCCGTCATTCAGGTGTCGCCGCTGATGGGCCAGTCGATGATCATCACCGTGTTCGCGGTCGTCGTGATCGGCGGCATGGGCTCGATCATGGGCTCGATTCTCACGGGCCTGCTGCTCGGCGTGATCGAGGGCTTCACGCGCGTGTTCTATCCGGAAGCGTCCGCGACGGTCGTCTTCGTCATCATGGCGATCGTGTTGATGATTCGCCCGGCAGGACTCTTCGGCAAGGAAAAATGATGCAGAGAAAAGCGCTCTACGGCCTGTTGCTGATCGGCCTGATCGTGGCGCCGTTCGTCGGCGTGTATCCCGTGTTCATGATGAAGGTGCTGTGTTTCGCGCTGTTCGCGGCGGCGTTCAATCTGCTGATCGGCTATACCGGGCTGCTGTCGTTCGGGCACGCGATGTTCCTCGCGACCGCCGGCTACGTCACCGGCTACGGCATCCAGACGCTCAACCTCACGCCCGAACTCGGCGTGATCGCGGGCACGGCCGCCGCGACGCTGTTGGGCCTCGTCGCTGGCCTGCTCGCGATTCGCCGCCAGGGCATCTACTTCGCGATGGTCACGCTCGCGCTCGCGCAGATGATGTACTTCGTGTTCCTGCAGGCGCCGTTTACGCACGGCGAGGACGGCCTGCAGGGCGTGCCGCGCGGCAGGCTCTTCAACGTCGTCGATCTGAGCAGCGACATCACGCTCTATTACGTGGTGCTCGTCGTGATGCTGCTCGCGTTCGCGCTGATCGTGCGCATCGTGCATTCGCCGTTCGGCCAGGTGCTGATCGCGATCAAGGAAAACGAGCCGCGCGCGATTTCGCTCGGCTACGACACGGCGCGCTACAAGCTGCTCGCGTTCGTGCTGTCGGCCGGTCTCGCCGGATTCGCGGGTTCGCTGAAGACGGTCGTGCTCGGCTTCGAAACGCTCGGCGACGCCTACTGGACGATGTCCGGCCTCGTCGTCCTGATGACGCTCGTCGGCGGCATGAGCACGATGTTCGGGCCGCTGCTGGGCGCGGCGATCATCGTCGCGCTGGAGGACCGGCTGGGCGACATCGGCAGCGGCATGGCACGGCTCACGGGCCTGAACTGGTTCAACTCGCTCGGGGAGTCGGTGACGATCGTGACGGGCATCATTTTCATCGCGTGCGTGCTGGCGTTCCGGCGCGGGATCGTCGGCGAGATCGTCGCGCGGGTCCGGCCGCTGCAGAGCTGAGGCGATTCGATCTGCTGTCCGAAGCATCGAGGCCGGCGCTTAAAACGTCGTTATATTGCAAGAAATACGCCCTTTTTAGGTGCTTTCATGCACCACTAGGGTAAATGCTAGGTTGTTGTTTAGTGTTGCGTTCTTTAACATGCGTCCTAGTTCTGTTGCACCCAGATTTTTTGAGGTGGAGAACGAGGAGACATGAGGCACAAAGTGCCCGACCGAAAAGCGCTGTTGGATGATTCCAACAGCGCTTTTTTTATTGCCCATCGATAATACGAATAATCCCGCCGGCATTTTCAGGCGGGGTTTTCCCGAGGATTTTCGGCATTACGCGGCAGCGTTTCAGACGCGCTGAAAAAACGCCGTCAAAGTGCGCGGGAATCCCTTCAAAACGCTTGCTGCACGGCACTTTCGTCCGCTAAACTGCATTTCCCGACCAACTGGTCGGCGATTCATCGGCGGTGCGAATCACGAGCCTGTACGCGAGCAGTTCTTTAAGCAGACACACGATTTACGGGGCGCAAATCAATGAAGTTGGCTTTACGCGGCAAGGCGGTCGCAATGGCCGTCGCGGCAATTTCCATCGGTTTCTCGGCGGTATTCAGTAATCAGGTTTTAGCGGACGTGAAAATCGGCGTGACGGTATCGGCGACGGGACCGGCCGCGTCGCTCGGCATTCCCGAAAAGAACACGATCGCTTTGCTGCCCAAGGAAGTCGCGGGGCAAAAGATGCAATACATCGTGCTCGACGACGCCACCGATTCCACTCAGGCCGTGAAGAACGCACGCAAGCTCACGAGCGAAGATCACGTCGATGCCCTCGTCGGCTCGACGGTCGTGCCGAACTCGCTCGCGATGATCGACATCGCCGCGGAAACGCAAACGCCGATGATCTCGATGGCCGCGGCCGCGAGCATCGTCGAGCCGATGGACAGCAAGCGCGCGTGGGTATTCAAGACGCCGCAGAACGACATCCTGATGGCCACCGCGATTGCGCAGCATATGTCGAATCACGGCGTGAAGACGGTCGCGTTCATCGGCTTTTCGGATGCCTACGGCGAGAGCTGGTTCAAGGAGTTCTCGAAGGCCGCCGATCTCGCGAAGCTGAAGGTCGTCGCGAACGAGCGCTTCGCGCGCAACGATGCATCGGTCACGGGCCAGGTGCTCAAGATGATGTCGCAGAATGCCGACGCGGTGCTGATCGCGGGCGCGGGCACGCCGGCCGCGCTGCCGCAGAAGACGCTCAAGGAGCGCGGCTACAAGGGCAAGATCTATCAGACGCACGGCGTCGCCAATAACGACTTCCTGCGCGTGTGCGGCAAGGATTGCGAAGGCACGTTCCTGCCCGCGGGTCCGCTGCTCGTCGCGGAGCAGTTGCCGGACAGCAATCCCGTCAAGCAGGCGGCGCTTACGTACAAGAAGGCCTATGAAGGCGCGTATGGCGCGGGTTCGGTATCGACCTTCGGCGGGCACGCGTGGGACGCGGGCCTCATTCTGCAGCGCGCGATTCCCATCGCGCTGAAGAAGGGCCAGCCCGGCACGCCGGCGTTCCGCGAAGCCTTGCGCGCGGCAATCGAAGAGACGAAGAATCTGCCCGCGTCGCACGGTATCTTCAACATGAGCCCCAACGATCACTCCGGGCTCGACCAGCGCGCGCGCGCGATGGTCGAGATCGTCGGCGGCAAGTGGAAGCTCTCGGGCAACTGACGGAAAACGCATGTGAACTGATTCGGAGACAAAGGCGCGTTACATGAGAACGCGCCTTTTTTTCTGTGTCGTGCAGTGAAGAGTCGCGGCGAAAGAAGAGGGCGCAGAGCCTCGCGAGCCGCCGCGCAACGGTCAGGGAAAACTCCCCTTGGCACGCAGTAACGCGGTACATAGATTGGGGCGGCTCTTTGGCCCGGGCCAGGGAAGCTGCATCGATAACAACTCGCAGCAGCGCACCGCAGGGGTGCGTGTTTGCAAAAAACGAGCAAGTCGCGTTTGGAGACAGCAATGACAACGAAGAAGGCATGGATCAAGACGGGCATCGCGCTGGCGATCGCGGGCAGCGCGCTTGCGGGCGCGGGCGCGGCGTTCGCGCAGGTGAAGATCGGCGTGACGCTCTCGGCGACGGGACCGGCCGCATCGCTCGGGATTCCCGAGAAAAACACGGTCGCGCTGTTGCCGAAGGAGATCGGCGGGAAATCGGTCGAGTACATCGTGCTCGATGACGGTTCCGACACGAGCCGCGCCGTGCAGAACACGCGCAAGCTGATCGACGAGGATCACGTCGATGCGATCGTCGGTTCGACCGTGACGCCCAACTCGCTCGCGATGATCGACGCCGCCGCAGCAGGCAAGACGCCGATGATTTCGATGGCTGCGTCGGCCGCGATCATCGCGCCGATGGACGCCAAGAAGGCATGGGTCTTCAAGACGCCGCAAAACGACGCGCTGATGGCCGATGCGATCGCGAGCTATATGGAGAAGCACGGCGTGAAGACGGTGGGCTTCATCGGCTTCGCGGATGCCTACGGCGACGGCTGGTACAACGTCTTCAACGCGGCAGCCACGGCGCACAAACTGAAGATCGTCACGAACGAGCGCTATAACCGCACGGACACGTCCGTCACCGGCCAGGTGCTGAAGACGATGGGCGCGAATCCGGACGCGGTGCTGATCGCGGGCGCGGGTACGCCGTCGGCGCTGCCGGCGAAGGCGCTGAAGGAGCGCGGCTACAAGGGCAAGGTCTATCAGACGCACGGCGTCGCCAACAACGACTTCCTGCGCGTGTGCGGCAAGGACTGCGAGGGCGAGATCCTGCCCGCCGGTCCGGTGCTCGTAACGGAGCAATTGCCGGAGAGCAATCCGGTGAAGAAGTCGTCGGCGGCCTACAAGGACGCCTATGAGAAGGCCAACGGCGCGGGTTCGCTGTCGACGTTCGGCGGCCATGCGTGGGACGCGGGTCAGATGCTGCAGCGTGCGATTCCCGAGGCGCTCAAGAAAGGCCAGCCGGGCACGCCGGAATTCCGCGAAGCGCTGCGCGCCGCGCTGGAAAACCTGAAGGATCTGCCGGTGTCGCACGGCATCATGAACACGACGCCGAACGATCACAACGGCTTCGACAGTCGCGCGCGCGTAATGGTGCAGATCGTCGACGGCAAGTGGAAGTTGCTGAACGACTGAGCGTGACAGGACGCGCCTGATCGCGCGTTCTCGTCTCCTAATTTCAAGATGACTCGGCGGCGCACCGGCAACGGCGCGCCGCTTTGACCATGTTCCGGCGGATGCGCTTTCGATCCGTCTGTTTCAGAGAGCTTCGAAGAGGAAGTATGGACTTATCGATTGCGGCGATTCTCGCGCAGGACGGGATCACCACGGGTGCGATCTACGCGTTGCTCGCGCTCGCGCTGGTGCTCGTGTTCTCCGTGACACGCGTCATTTTCATTCCGCAGGGCGAGTTCGTCGCGTATGGCGCGCTCACGCTGGCCGCGCTGCAAACGCAGAAGCTGCCCGCGACCTGCTATCTGCTCATCGCGATGGGCGTCGGCTGCTTCGTCGCCGAAGTTGCGGGTATCGTTCGTCATCCTGCGCGATATCACCAGATCGGACGTTTGCTCGCCGTGCTGGCGGGCAAGTATCTGCTGTTTCCCGTCGCCGTATGGGGGCTCACGCAGGCCGTATTCGCCGTTTCCCTGCCGATGATCGCGCAGATCGCGTTGACGCTACTGATCGTCGTGCCGATGGGACCGTTCGTCTACCGGCTCGCGTATGAACCGATCGCGGAGGCGAGCACGCTGTTGCTGCTGATCGTCGCGGTGGCGGTGCACTTCGCGATGGTCGGGCTCGGGCTCGTCATGTTCGGCGCGGAAGGTTCGCGCACGACCGCGTTCTCCGATGCCACGTTCAACCTCGGCAGCGTCTCGATCTCGGGCCAGAGCCTGTGGGTCGTCGGCACGGCCGTCGTGCTGATCGCCGCGCTTTACTTCTACTTCGATCGCTCGATCTCCGGCAAGGCGCTGCGCGCGACGTCGGTGAATCGTCTGGGCGCGCGGCTGGTAGGCATCGGCACGACGCAGGCGGGACGGCTTGCGTTCACGCTCGCGGCGGGTCTGGGCGCGCTGTGCGGCGTGCTCGTCGCGCCGATTACGACCATTTATTACGACTCGGGCTTCCTGATCGGCCTGAAGGGCTTCGTGGGCGCCATCGTGGGTGGTCTGGTGAGCTATCCGCTCGCGGCGGCGGGTTCGCTGCTCGTGGGTCTGCTCGAATCGTATTCGTCGTTCTGGGCGAGCGCGTACAAGGAGGTGATCGTCTTCACGCTGATTATTCCGGTGCTGCTCTGGCGAAGCCTGGCAAGCCCGCATTCGGACGAGGACGAGGAATAAAGCCCATGAAATTCCTGCATCGATATCGATTTTTTTGGATCTTCCTGCTGATCATTTTCGCGTTGCCCGTGCTGCCGCGTCCGGTTGCCGTGCCCGAATACTGGATCACGCTGCTGAACTACATCGGCCTGTATTCGATCGTCGCGATCGGGCTCGTCCTGCTGACGGGCATCGGCGGCATGACGAGCTTCGGGCAGGCCGCGTTCGTCGGCGTGGGCGCCTATGCCACGGCCTTCCTGACGACGAGCTACGGCGTCTCGCCCTGGCTCGCGCTGATCGCCGGCGTCGTGCTGACGGCGTTCATCGCGCTTCTGCTCGGGCTCATCACGATGCGGCTCTCCGGGCATTTTCTGCCGCTCGGAACCATCGCGTGGGGTTTGTCGCTGTTCTACTTGTTCGGGAACATGGAGATGCTCGGCAAGTACGACGGCATCAACGGCATTCCGGTGCTCAATGTGTTCGGATGGCAGCTCGAATCGGGGCGCAGCATCTATTACCTGATCTGGGTCGTAGTGCTCCTCGCGGTGATCTCTGTTCAGAATCTGCTTAATAGCCGCCCTGGACGGGCGATCCGGGCGCTACGCGGCGGCGGCACGATGGCCGAGGCGATGGGCATCAATACGGCCTGGATGCGCGTGGTCATCTTCATTTATGCAGCGGTTCTGGCGGCCATTTCCGGCTTTTTGTATGCCCATTTGCAGCGCGCAGTGAATCCGACGCCATTCGGGTTGAATCACGGCATCGAGTTCCTGTTCATGGCGGTCGTGGGCGGCGTGTCGCATGTGTGGGGTGCGATTCTCGGCGCGACCATCCTCACCGTTCTGCAGGATTATCTGCAGACCTTGCTGCCGAAGCTGCTTGGTGCGAACGGCAATTTCGAGATCATCGTTTTCGGCGTCGTGATGGTGCTGCTGCTTCAGTACGCACGGCAGGGCGTCTGGCCGTTCGTCGCGCGGATCTTTCCGCGTGGGCCGCGCGCGCATGTACCGGATCACGGCGAGCCGCTGCCGCAGCGCAGTAAGCCGGCGTCGGGCGAGCCGCTGCTTGTCGTCGAGAAGGCTCGCAAGCAGTTTGGTGGGCTGGTTGCCGTCAACGACGTGAGTTTCGACGTGAAGGCGGGCGAGATCATCGGGTTGATCGGCCCGAACGGCGCGGGTAAATCCACGACGTTCAATCTCGTCACCGGCGTGCTGCAGGCGACGAGCGGGGCGATCAGTTTTCACGGTGAGCGGATCGAGAAGCTGACTTCACGTGAAATCGTCAAACGCGGCATTGGGCGCACGTTTCAGCACGTCAAGATGCTGCCCGGCATGACGGTGCTGGAGAACGTCGCGATTGGCGCGCATCTGCGCGGCAAGACAGGCGTTTGGCGCAGCATCGCGCGTCTCAACGCGGCGGAGGAAGCGCGATTGATGGCGGAGGCAGCGAGGCAGATCGCCCGCGTGGGCCTGGATAAGCACATCTACAGCGAAGCGGGCAGTCTTGCGCTGGGCCAGCAACGGATTCTCGAAATTGCGCGTGCGCTGTGTTGCGATCCGACTTTGCTATTGCTCGACGAACCGGCGGCCGGCCTGCGCTATCAGGAGAAGCTGCAACTCGCTGACCTGTTGAGAAAGCTGCGCGCGGAAGGCATGAGTATTTTGCTCGTCGAGCATGACATGGACTTCGTGATGAACCTCACCGATCGTCTGGTGGTGATGGAATTCGGTACGAAAATCGCGGAAGGGCTGCCGAAGGACGTCCAGAAGGATCCGGCAGTTCTGGAAGCGTATCTGGGCGGGGTGGAGTGATGACGAACGATCCAATTTTGCAGGTAGAAGGCTTGTCCGTACGCTACGGAAAAGTCGAAGCATTGCACGGCGGCAAGTTGACGGTAGGCGCAGGCCAGATCGTTTCGGTGATCGGACCGAATGGCGCAGGAAAATCGACTCTGCTCAACGCGATCATGGGTGCGCTCCCGCAGACGGGGCACGCGAAGGGTATCGTGCGTTATCTCAACGAGGATATCTCCGCGCTGCCGATCGAACGCCGGGTCGCACGTGGAATGTGCCTGGTCCCGGAGAAGCGTGAGTTGTTTGCCACGATGGCCGTAGAAGACAACCTGATCCTGGGCGCGTATCGACGAAAGCGGGCGGGCGAGCGAAATTTTCTCGATCAACTCGATCGCGTATTCGACTTGTTTCCTCGACTCAAGGAACGGCGCAAGCAAGCGGCTGGAACGCTGTCGGGCGGCGAGCGGCAGATGCTGGCCGTCGGAAGGGCGTTGATGGGCAAGCCGCAACTGCTCATGCTGGATGAACCGAGTCTCGGACTGGCGCCGCTCATCGTGAAGGAGATATTTCACATCATCAGTGCGCTTCGGCAAACTGGCGTCGCGACGCTGTTGATCGAGCAAAACGCCCGCGCCGCGCTGCAGATTTCCGACTACGGTTACGTTCTGGAGACGGGCGAATTCGCACTGGAAGGCAACGCCGATGAACTGCAGCACAATCCGCAAGTTATCGAGACGTATCTTGGTCTGACGAAGAAAGTCGCATAAACACGACAAGTTGAGCGGTTGTCGATGGCGTGTTTCACGTGAAACACGCCATTTTTTTCGCCGTTAGCCGAACGGCCGAATTCGAGGGTGGAGGGAAACCGTTATAATTCAAAGATATTCCCTCTTCAGGTTCGTGTCGTTCGCACACGAAATCTCCGATGCTTTATCCCACAGAATTCGATGTGATCGTCGTCGGCGGCGGTCACGCAGGCACTGAGGCCGCGCTCGCGTCCGCGCGAATGGGCTGCAAGACGCTGCTTTTGACCCACAACATCGAGACGTTGGGCCAGATGAGCTGCAATCCGTCGATTGGCGGTATCGGCAAAGGTCATTTGGTCAAGGAAGTCGATGCGCTCGGCGGCGCCATGGCGGCCGCCACGGACGAGGCGGGCATCCAGTTCCGTATCCTCAACTCGTCGAAAGGCCCGGCCGTGCGGGCGACGCGCGCCCAGGCGGATCGCCTTCTGTATAAGCAGGCGATCCGCCATCGCCTGGAAAATCAGCCGAATCTATGGCTCTTCCAACAAGCCGTGGACGATTTGATGGTCGAAGGTGACCGTGTTGTCGGCGCTGTGACGCAGGTCGGGCTGAAGTTTCGCTCGCGCGCCGTCGTGCTGACTGCGGGCACGTTCCTCGACGGCAAGATTCACGTGGGCTTGAATAATTACGTGGGCGGACGCGCGGGCGATCCGGCTGCGGTGTCGCTATCCGCACGCCTGAAGGAACTCAAGCTGCCGCAAGGACGCCTCAAGACGGGCACGCCGCCACGTATCGACGGCCGTACGATCGACTTTTCGAAGCTCGAAGAACAGCCGGGCGATCTCGATCCGATCCCGGTTTTTTCGTTCCTTGGGCGCGTCGAACAGCATCCGCGCCAGTTGCCGTGCTGGGTCACGCATACGAACTCGCGCACGCACGACATTATCCGCTCTGGACTCGACCGCTCGCCGATGTATACGGGCGTTATTGAAGGCGTCGGGCCGCGCTATTGCCCGTCGATCGAGGACAAGATTCATCGTTTTGCCTCTAAGGATGCGCATCAGATCTTCCTGGAGCCGGAAGGGCTGACAACGAACGAGTTTTATCCGAATGGCATTTCTACGAGCCTTCCCTTCGACGTCCAGCTCGAACTGGTTCGCTCGATGCACGGACTCGAGCATGCGCATATTCTGCGACCGGGCTATGCGATCGAATACGATTATTTCGATCCGCGGGCGCTGAAAGCTTCGCTCGAAACCAAGGCGATCGATGGTTTGTTCTTTGCTGGGCAGATCAACGGCACGACCGGTTACGAAGAAGCGGCTGCCCAAGGCATGCTTGCGGGTATCAACGCGGGTTTGCAAGTCCAAGGCAAGGAGCCGTGGTCGCCGCGCCGCGATCAAGCCTATTTGGGCGTGCTCGTCGACGATCTCGTCACGCGCGGCGTGTCCGAACCGTATCGCATGTTTACAAGCCGGGCGGAATATCGTTTGTCGCTGCGAGAAGACAACGCTGACATGCGCTTGACGGAAATCGGCCGCGAGCTGGGCGTCGTGGATGACGTTCGCTGGGATGCGTTCAGCCGCAAACGCGACGCTGTTTCACGTGAAACACAGCGACTTCGTTCGACGTGGGTCAATCCCAAGACATTGCCAGCAGAAGAGGCAACGGCACTGCTTGGAAAGCCGATCGACCACGAATACAGTCTCGCGGACCTTTTGCGCCGTCCGGGCGTCTCCTACGACGGAGTCTGTGCACTCCGCGATAACGCTTGCGGGCCGGAAGCACCGCTCGCAGACGACGCCGTGCTCCTGGCACAGATCAAAGAGCAAATCGAGATCGGCGTGAAGTATCAAGGCTATATCGATCGTCAAGCTGATGAGATCGTGCGAAACGGCGCGCAGGAAAACACGCGCCTGCCCGAAGGAATCGACTACAACGAAGTTCGCGGCCTGTCGTTCGAAGCCCGCCAGAAGCTGATTCAGCATCGTCCTGAAACGATCGGCCAGGCGTCGCGCATTTCCGGCATCACGCCAGCGGCAATCTCGCTGCTGATGGTCCATTTGAAGCGCGGCATCGGTCGTCGCGGCCGGGGGGCGGCGGGCGAGTCGTCGACGGATAACCCGACGGCGGTTCAATGACGGAGCGAATTTCATCCCTGGCGGCGACGCTCGACGAGGGCGTCGCCGAACTCGGCCTAGCCCTGTCGCCGTCGCAACAGCAGAAACTCCTCGACTACGTCGCACTGCTCGGCAAATGGAACGCGGTTTATAACCTGACGGCGATCCGTGACCCGCAGCAGATGATGATTCAACACATTCTGGATTCGCTCGCCATTGTGCCGGCGGTTGCGGCACGCAATCCGGCGAGCGTGCTGGACGTCGGCTCCGGTGGCGGGCTGCCGGGCATCGTGCTGGCAATTTCGCTACCCGATGTTCAGGTTACGCTGAACGACATCGTTCACAAGAAGACCGCGTTTCAGTCGCAGGCAAAGGTGCAATTGGGGCTCGGAAATCTCGCGGTCGTCACGGGCCGAGTCGAGAATCTGCGTCCGGGTGTCGAGGTGCCGGAAAAATTCAACGTAATCGTGTCGCGCGCGTTCGCAGAGCTCTCGGATTTCGTTACACTTGCGCGTCACCTGGTTGCCGTCGATGGACGAATTCTGGCGATGAAGGGCGTACGGCCCAACGCCGAAGTGGCACGTCTGTCGGAAGGTGTCACGGTGCGCGGTATCGAGCGCCTGACCGTTCCGATGCTCGATGCCGAGCGGCATCTCGTCGAGATTGCCGTCGGACCGGGATGACGGTCCTTATCGTTCCGATTCGGCATTCCAGGCAAGCTGATCTTCTGACAGCGAGAAAACGAGGACACTAAACGATGGCAAAAATCTTCTGCGTCGCAAATCAGAAGGGCGGCGTTGGAAAGACCACGACAGCGGTCAATCTCGCGGCGAGCCTCGCAGGGCTCGATCAACGCGTGCTGCTGATCGATCTGGATCCGCAGGGCAATGCCACGATGGGCAGTGGCATCGACAAATCGGCGTGCGAAAACACCGTCTACGAAGTGCTCGTCAACGGCGTCACGCTGCGCGAAGCGCGTGTCCGGCCGGCGGCGGTCGGCTACGACGTCCTGCCGGCGAATCGCGAACTAGCGGGCGCGGAAGTGGAGCTCGTCGACATGGAAAATCGCGAACACATTCTCCGCGTGGCCATTGAGGAAGTAGTCGATGACTATGACTTCGTCCTGATCGATTGCCCACCGGCGCTCTCACTGCTGACGCTGAACGCATTGTGCGCGGCGCATGGCGTCGTGATCCCGATGCAGTGCGAATACTTCGCGCTGGAAGGGCTGTCGGATCTGGTGAACACCATCAAGCAGGTCCATGCAAATCTCAATCGCGATCTGAAAGTCATCGGCCTGCTGCGCGTCATGTTCGATCCGCGCATCACGTTGCAGCAACAAGTGTCCGACCAATTGAAAGAGCACTTCGGCAACAAGCTGTTCGACGTCGTGATTCCGCGCAATGTGCGTCTCGCCGAAGCGCCGAGTTACGGGCTGCCGGGCGTGGTGTTCGACAAGTCGTCGCGCGGCGCGCAGGCCTACATCCAGTTCGGCACGGAAATGATCGAGCGCGTCCGCGCGCTGAGCATGAACTAAACAAACCCAGTCGATGCGGCAGGGAACGCCGTCGGAGGAACCGAAATGAGCGCTGTGATGAAGAAGAAGGGTTTGGGCCGAGGCCTGGATGCATTGCTCGGCGGCAGCGTCGACATTACGGAAGCCGTGCGCGCGGAAGGCATGCCCTCGGTATTGCCGCTCGACAAATTGCAGGCCGGCAAGTATCAGCCGCGCACGCGCATGGACGAAGGCGCGCTCCAGGAGCTCGCTGCCAGCATTCGTGCGCAAGGTCTGATGCAGCCTATTCTCGTGCGCTCGGTCGGCGACGATCGCTACGAAATCATCGCCGGCGAGCGTCGATTCCGCGCGGCGCGTCTCGCCGGTCTCGACGAAGTTCCGGTGCTCGTAAAAAACGTGCCAGATCAGGCCGCGGCTGCCATGGCGCTGATCGAGAACATCCAGCGCGAGGACCTGAATCCGCTGGAAGAGGCGCAAGGCATCCAGCGGCTGCTCGACGAATTCAGCTTCACGCACGAACAGGCGGCTGAATCGGTCGGACGCTCGCGCAGCGCGGTATCCAATCTCCTGCGCCTTCTGAACCTCGCCACGCCCGTGCAGACCATGCTGCTGGCAGGCGATCTCGACATGGGTCACGCGCGCGCGCTCCTCGCCGTCGATGCCGCCACGCAGATTCAACTCGCCAATCACGTCGTCAACCGTCGTTTGTCGGTGCGTGAAACCGAACGCCTCGTCGCGGCGACGACCAAGGAAGCGCCTGCGACAAAAGCGCGCGTCGCGAACGATGGCGGCCGCGACACGCGTCGTCTGGAAGAAGAACTGTCGGATCTGCTGTCCGCCAATGTGAAGATCAAGCTCGGCGGAAGAGGGCGCGGCAAGGTCACCATCGACTTCGGTAATCTCGATTCGCTCGAAGGCATTCTGACGAAGCTGCGCGGCAGCATCGAAACACCGACGCCCGCAGCCTGAACGCACGCATTTTGTCCGAGTTCAACGTCAAGCGCACACGTTACGATCTGCTCGCGCGTATCTGGAGAGCCGTCTCGAAAGAGCCAGTTCTCGCGATTCTCGCGTTCGCGCTCGTCATGTTGCAGATTGCGCATCCGCGTGCGTGGATGTCGCTGCCGGGTCTCGTCGACTGGCAGACCGTGCTGACGCTTGCCGGTCTTCTCATCCTGACCAAGGCCATCGAATTATCAGGATTCCTGATGTGGGCGGCGCATCGGCTGGTGCATCACATTCACGGCGAACGCACGCTCGCACTGCTGCTCGTCGCGCTCGCGGCGGCCCTGTCGACGGTTCTGACGAACGATGTCGCGCTCTTCGCCGTCGTGCCGCTCACACTGTCTCTGCACAAGCTGGCGCCGCTGCCGATCAAGCGCCTGATCATCGTGATCGCGCTGGCGGTCAATGCGGGCTCGATTCTCACGCCGCTCGGCAATCCGCAGAACCTGTTTCTGTGGCAGACGAGCGGCGTGTCGTTCGGCGCGTTCGTGTGGGCGCTGCTGCCGTTGTGCGCCGCATTGATGGCGTTGCTCGGCGCGGTCACGTTCGCGATGTTTCGGGCGGCGCCGCTCGATCTTTCCGGCGATGTCGACGAACATCGCGTCGATCGCCTGTTGTGCGGCGTCAGCGTGCTCGCCTTCGCTGCGTTCGTGGCGTTCGCCGATGCGCATCACGCGGGTCCTGCGCTCGTCGTGCTCGCTGTCGGCTTCCTGCTGTGGCGCCGCCGGGTCGTGTTCGAGATCGATTATTTGCTGCTGCTCATCTTCGTGATGATGTTCATCGTGCTGCGAAGCGCCGCATCGCTGCCGTCGATACACGAAGCCATCGCGCATCTCGGCGTCGGCACGTCGGTGCGCGCATATGTGAGCGGCGCGGTGCTTTCGCAGGCGATCAGCAACGTGCCGGCGGCAATCGTACTCGCGGAATTCTCGAAAGACTGGCGCGCGCTCGCGTTCGGTGTCAGCGTCGGCGGTTTCGGCGTGGCGATCGGCTCGCTGGCCAATCTGATCGCCGTGCGGCTTTCCGGCGAAAAGGGCATGTGGATGCCGTTCCACATGGTGTCGATACCATTCTGGATCGTGGCAATGGTCATCGGTTGGGCGCTGGTTTGACGCTCACCGAGGGCTTGGACATCGATTGAGAATCTCCTTGCAATTGCAAGAAAAGTCTCGCTTTTGAGATCGTTTTTTAAGGTTTGTCCGCTTGGCTTTTGACACACCTAAACTATTGAATCCGCGACAACAATCGCTTACAATCGCCCGGATTTATCAGCTAGGCCACCTCGAAAGCGCGGCGAAAGCGCAAGGTGATTTCCCCGGACTTTTGGTTGAAGGTTTGAAGACGGTGCGAGAGGAAAATCGAGCGCCGAACGCTCACGCAACCGGCGACGCGAACGCCTCCGGAAATCAGCCGCGCAGTTCGTCGAGCGATTCGTGGGACGCCGAAGCGCAAGATAACAATATCGTTCCGCTCACGCGGGACCAGGCAGAGAAGCTGTTTGGCCCTGAAGTGAGTCGTCCATCGCGAGTCACGCCCTATAGAGTCGTGGCGGCGCAAATGGTTTTGTCCCTGGGTGCGACGCTCCTGTGGTGGCTGTTCTACAAGCCGCCGGGTGATGCTGCGCTGTCCGCCTTTCTGGGCGGCGCAATTTGCTGGCTGCCGAGCGCCTTGTTCGCCGCGCGCCTGAAAGCGAAGAGCGGCGCCGAGACGATCATGAGCTGGATGATCGGCGAAGCGCTCAAGATGGGAGCGACGATCGCCATGTTCGTGGCGGTCGCGTTCTGGTACAAGAGCGCGTTGTGGCTGCCGCTGCTCGTGACTTACATCGTGGCCCTGAAGACATACTGGGTGGCGATGGCGCTGCGGTAACGATTCATGACGTGCCAGGTAAGTGCCTGCAGCACGAGATGTAAGTAGCATCAGAGATGATCAGGCGCGGACCACGTTCCGCGCTCGGGCCACCGCCCGGAGCCGTAACGCGAAGCGACGGCTCGGAAGCGGCAGGCAACGAAAGATTTTTGACAATTTGGGTGGCTTTAACGATATGGCAGCTAGCGAAGGAACGCACGCTCTGGATCCGTCCGAGTACATTGCGCACCACTTGCAGAATCTTTCCACGCACGCACAGACGTCGATCTTCGACATCCACGTCTGGAATCTCGACACGCTGTTCTGGTCGATCGTGTGCGGTCTTCTCACCATTCTCATTCTCGGCATTGCCGCGCGCAAAGCGACGTCCGGTGTTCCCGGCCGTTTCCAGTGCGCCATCGAGATGTTGGTCGAAATGGTCGAGGACCAGTCGAAGTCGATGATCCACGGCAGCCGCCGCTTCATCGCACCGCTCGCGCTGACCGTCTTCGTCTGGGTCGCCCTGATGAACTCGCTCGACTTCATCCCCGTCGATCTGCCGGGCCGCATCATCGGCTGGCTGGGTCTGTCGGAAGCGCTGCCGCATCATCGCATCGTGCCGACGGCCGATCTGAACGGCACCATCGGCATCGCGCTCGGCGTGTTCGTGCTGATGATCTATTACAACTTCAAGATCAAGGGCGCCGGCGGCTTCGTGCACGAACTGCTGTCCGCTCCGTTCGGCGCGCATCCGCTGCTGTGGATTCCGAACCTCGCGCTGAACATCATCGAGTTCGTCGCCAAGACGGTTTCGCTCGGCATGCGGCTGTTCGGCAACATGTACGCGGGCGAGCTGCTGTTCCTGCTGATCGCGCTGCTCGGCAGCATGTGGCACTTCGGCGCGGACGCCTCTGTACTTGGCTTTATCGGCCACGTGGTCGCGGGTACGGTCTGGGCGATCTTCCACATTCTGATCGTTTTGCTGCAAGCGTTCATCTTCATGATGCTGACGCTGGTGTACATCGGTCAGGCGCACGATTCTCACTAAGAGATCGGGCCGCAGGTCCAGAATCGTTCAGGTTTTGAGTTTTCGTTTTTTATAAATCCAGTTCCAAAGTCTTTAATCAAAGGAGTGATCATGCAAGCTTTCATCGCCAACATCCAGGGTCTGACCGCCATCGGTATCGGCATCATCATCGGCCTGGGTGCAATCGGCGCCTGTATCGGTATCGGTCTGATGGGCGGCAAGTACATTGAAGCGTGCGCCCGCCAGCCGGAACTGATGAACCCGCTGCAGACCAAGATGTTCCTGCTGGCTGGTCTGATCGACGCGGCGTTCCTGATTGGCGTTGGTGTGGCAATGCTGTTTGCGTTCGCGAACCCGCTGCTCTCGAAGCTCGCAGGCTGAGGTTCCTCGGAAGTGTGCGTCTGATCTCTTGACAGGACGCTAGACGGAACGGGTGAGGCGCTGATCGAGCTCAACAAGCCGATGAGCGCCTTTTAACCGTTTCCCCTCCGATCAAGCAACGTTTAAGGAAACACCGTGAATCTCAACGCAACCCTGTTTGCGCAAATGGTCGTGTTTCTGATCCTCGCGTGGTTCACGATGAAGTTCGTGTGGCCGCCGTTGATCAACGCCCTCGACGAGCGCTCGAAAAAGATTGCCGACGGCCTCGCCGCCGCCGACAAGGGCAAAGCGGAACTCGAAGCTGCGCACAAGCGCGTCGACCAGGAACTCGCGCAAGCGCGCAACGACGGCCAGCAACGCATCGCCGACGCTGAAAAGCGTGCCGCCGCAGTCGCGGAAGAAATCAAGGCCAACGCTCAGGCGGAAGCCGCTCGCATCGTCGCGCAAGCCAAGGCTGACGCCGACCAGCAAGTCGTGAAAGCGCGCGAATCGCTGCGCGCCGAAGTCGCTGCGCTGGCAGTCAAGGGCGCCGAGCAAATTCTGAAGCGCGAAGTCGATCAGAAGGCTCACGCCGACCTGCTGAATCAACTCAAAACCGAGCTCTGATCATGGCCGAACTTGCAACCATCGCTCGTCCTTACGCAGAAGCGCTGTTCCGCGTGGCCGAGACCGGCGATCTCGCGGGCTGGTCCACGTTCGTCGAGGAGCTGGCACAGGTTGCGCGTCTGCCCGAAGTGGAATCGGTCGCTTCGAGCCCGAAGGTGAACCGCCAGCAAATCGTCGATCTCCTGCTCGCCGCAGTGAAGTCGCCGCTCGCGCAGAACCAGCCTCAGGCGAAGAACTTCGTCGGCATGCTGGTCGAGAACCACCGCCTGTCGCTGCTGCCGGAAATCGCCGTCCAGTTCGACGAGCTGAAGAACGCCCGTGAAGGTGCTGCCGATGCTCACATCGTGAGCGCGTTCCCCCTCGAAGGCGAACAGTTGAACGACCTCGTTGCAAGCCTCGAACGCAAGTTCCAGCGCAAGCTGAAGCCGACCGTCGCAGTCGATCAGTCGCTGATCGGCGGCGTTCGCGTAACGGTTGGCGACGAAGTGCTCGATACCTCGGTCCGCGCGCGCCTCGCCAGCATGCAGACGGCTCTGACCGCCTGACGCTTCTCAAGAAGCGCCTTAGCTGGCACGCAACAGAATTGACTATCAGGAGCGAATAATGCAACTCAATCCCTCTGAGATCAGCGAGCTGATCAAGAGCCGGATCCAGGGCCTTGAAGCGAGCGCGGACGTTCGCAACCAGGGCACCGTGATCTCCGTGACCGACGGTATCGTGCGTATCCACGGCCTGTCGGACGTGATGCAGGGCGAAATGCTCGAATTCCCGGGCAACACGTTCGGCCTCGCGCTGAACCTCGAGCGTGACTCGGTCGGCGCCGTTATTCTCGGTCAGTACGAGCACATCTCGGAAGGCGACATCGTCAAGACGACGGGCCGCATTCTCGAAGTGCCGGTCGGCCCGGAACTGATCGGCCGCGTGGTCGATGCGCTCGGCAACCCGATCGACGGCAAGGGCCCGATCAACGCGAAAGCAACCGACGCAATCGAAAAGATCGCGCCGGGCGTGATTTGGCGTAAGTCGGTGTCGCAGCCGGTGCAAACGGGTCTGAAGTCGATCGACTCGATGGTGCCGATCGGCCGTGGCCAGCGCGAGCTGATCATCGGCGACCGTCAGTGCGGCAAGACCGCGGTGGCCGTCGACGCGATCATCAACCAGAAGGGCAAGGACCTCATCTGTATCTACGTCGCGATCGGCCAGAAGGCTTCGTCGATCATGAACGTGGTGCGCAAGCTCGAAGAAACCGGCGCGATGGCTTACACCATCGTCGTGGCGGCTTCGGCTTCGGAATCGGCCGCGATGCAATACCTCGCGCCGTACGCCGGCTGCACGATGGGCGAATACTTCCGCGATCGCGGGCAAGACGCGCTCATCGTCTATGACGATTTGACCAAGCAAGCATGGGCGTATCGCCAGATCTCGCTGCTGCTGCGTCGTCCGCCGGGCCGCGAAGCGTATCCGGGTGACGTGTTCTATCTCCACTCGCGTCTGCTCGAGCGTGCTGCTCGCGTCTCGGAAGAGTACGTCGAGAAGTTCACCAAAGGCGAAGTGAAGGGCAAGAGCGGCTCGCTGACGGCGCTGCCGGTCATCGAAACGCAAGCCGGCGACGTGACCGCGTTCGTTCCGACGAACGTGATCTCGATTACCGACGGCCAGATCTTCCTGGAAACCGACCTGTTCAACGCCGGTATCCGTCCCGCCATTAACGCGGGCGTGTCGGTGTCGCGCGTCGGTGGTGCGGCTCAGACCAAGGTCGTGAAGAAGCTGTCGGGCGGTATCCGTACCGACCTGGCGCAGTATCGTGAGCTGGCTGCGTTCGCGCAGTTCGCGTCCGATCTGGACGAAGCCACCCGCAAGCAGCTGGAGCGCGGTCGCCGCGTGACGGAACTGCTGAAGCAGCCGCAGTATCAGCCGCTGCAAGTGTGGGAACTGGCTGTCGCGCTGTTCGCGGCCAACAACGGTTATCTCGACGATCTGGAAGTCTCGCAAGTGCTGCCGTTCGAAAAGGGCCTGCGCGAATACCTGAAGACGAGCCATGCCGATCTGATTAAGCGCATCGAAGACAATAAAGACTTGTCGAAGGACGACGAAGGCGCGTTGCATACCGCGCTGAAGGACTTCAAGAAGTCGGGCGCTTATTGATCGGGACTGAGGAGCGACGCGCGGTGCCGGCGTGAAAAGCGGCATCGCGCGGCTTCGATCAAGGAGTAAGCAATGGCTGGAATGAAGGAAATTCGCGGCAAGATCAAGAGCGTGCAGAACACGCGCAAGATCACCAAAGCGATGGAAATGGTCGCCGCATCGAAGATGCGCCGTGCCCAGGAACGCATGCGTTCCGCCCGCCCGTACGCCGACAAGGTTCGTGCAATCGCATCGCACATGAGCGCTGCGAACCCCGAGTATCGTCACCCGTTCATGGTGAAGAACGAAGGCGCGAAGACGGCCGGCCTGATCCTCGTCACGACCGACAAGGGTCTGTGCGGCGGCATGAACACGAACGTGCTGCGCGCGTCGCTGGGCAAGATCAAGGAACTCGATCAGAGCGGCATCAAGATCGAAGCGTCGGCGATCGGCGGCAAGGGGCTCGGCTTCCTGAACCGGCTGAAGGCCAAGGTTGTGTCGCATGTCACGCAACTGGGCGACACGCCGCATCTGGAAAAGCTGATCGGCGCGATCAAGGTGCAGCTCGACCTGTATTCGGAAGGCAAGATCAACGCGGTGTACCTGGCGTACACGCGCTTCGTCAACACGATGAAGCAGGAAGCGGTGATCGAGCAATTGCTGCCGTTGTCGGTGGACGACCTCCATCAGAAGGACGAAGAAGGCGTGACGCCGAAGTCCTCGTGGGATTACATCTACGAGCCGGACGCGCAAACCGTGGTGGACGAACTGCTCGTGCGCTACGTCGAGGCGCTCGTCTATCAGGCGGTCGCGGAAAACATGGCGTCGGAGCAATCGGCGCGCATGGTCGCGATGAAGGCCGCGTCCGACAACGCGAAGACCGTGATCAACGAACTGCAGCTCGTCTACAACAAGAGCCGCCAGGCCGCGATTACGAAAGAATTGTCGGAAATCGTCGGCGGCGCCGCTGCGGTCTGAGCTTGATGACCGCGTGAAAGAACACAGTATCTAAAGGAAATGCGATGAGTACTACTGCTTTGGTAGAAGGCAAGATCGTACAGTGCATCGGCGCCGTTATCGACGTGGAATTTCCGCGCTCGGATATGCCGAAGATTTACGACGCGCTCATTCTGGAAGGCACCGAACTGACGCTCGAAGTCCAGCAGCAGCTGGGCGACGGCGTGGTTCGCACCATCTGTCTGGGTGCATCCGACGGCTTGCGCCGCGGCACGATCGTGAAGAACACGGGCAAGCCCATCAGCGTGCCGGTCGGCAAGCCGACGCTCGGCCGCATCATGGACGTGCTCGGCCGTCCGATCGACGAAGCGGGCCCGATCGATTCGACCACGGTGCGCTCGATTCACCAGCAAGCGCCGAAGTTCGACGAACTGTCGCCGTCGACGGAACTGCTCGAAACCGGCATCAAGGTTATCGATCTGATCTGCCCGTTCGCGAAGGGCGGCAAGGTGGGTCTGTTCGGTGGCGCCGGTGTGGGCAAGACCGTGAACATGATGGAACTCATCAACAACATCGCGAAGGAACACGGCGGTTACTCCGTGTTCGCCGGTGTGGGTGAGCGTACCCGCGAAGGGAACGACTTCTATCACGAAATGAAGGACTCGAACGTTCTCGACAAAGTGGCGCTGGTGTACGGCCAGATGAACGAGCCGCCGGGCAACCGTCTGCGCGTGGCGTTGACCGGCCTGACGATGGCCGAGCACTTCCGTGACGAAGGCCTCGACGTTCTGTTCTTCGTCGACAACATTTACCGTTTCACGCTGGCGGGTACGGAAGTGTCTGCACTGCTCGGCCGTATGCCTTCGGCAGTGGGCTATCAGCCGACGCTGGCTGAAGAAATGGGCAAGCTGCAAGAGCGTATTACGTCGACCAAGACCGGCTCGATCACGTCGGTGCAGGCCGTGTACGTCCCTGCGGATGACTTGACCGACCCGTCGCCGGCTACGACCTTCGGCCACTTGGACGCAACCGTCGTGTTGTCGCGTGACATCGCTTCGCTGGGTATCTATCCGGCAGTGGACCCGCTCGATTCGACCTCGCGTCAGATCGACCCGAACGTGATCGGCGAAGAGCACTATTCGATCACGCGCGGCGTGCAGCAAACGCTGCAGCGCTACAAGGAACTGCGCGACATCATCGCGATTCTGGGCATGGACGAACTGTCGCCGGAAGACAAGCTGTCGGTCGCGCGCGCGCGCAAGATCCAGCGTTTCCTGTCGCAGCCGTTCCACGTCGCGGAAGTGTTCACGGGTTCGCCGGGCAAGTACGTGCCGCTGAAGGAAACCATCCGCGGCTTCAAGATGATCGTCGAAGGCGAGTGCGATCATCTGCCGGAGCAGGCGTTCTACATGGTCGGCACGATCGACGAAGCCTTCGAAAAGGCCAAGAAGATCCAGTAAAGGTCGGGTGTACACGAAGCGGGCGCGAACGTAACGGTTCGCGCCTTCGTAATACGCTCAACCAGGGAGTCGAGTCGATATGGCAACCATCAAAGTAGACGTCGTCAGCGCGGAAGAGCAGATCTTCTCGGGCCAGGCGAAGTTCGTCGCGCTGCCGGGCGAAGCGGGTGAACTCGGCATTCTGCCGGGCCACACGCCGCTCATCACGCGTATTCGTCCGGGCGCGGTGCGCATCGAGGCGGAAGACGGATCGGAAGAGTTCGTGTTCGTCGCGGGCGGGATTCTCGAAATCCAGCCGGGCGTCGTGACCGTGCTCGCCGACACCGCCATTCGTGGCGCCGATCTCGACGAAGCGAAGGCCGAACAGGCCAGGAAGCGCGCCGAGGAAGCGATGCAGAACAACACGTCGGAGCTCGAATACGCGACGGCGCAAGCCGAACTCGCGTACGCGACGGCGCAGCTCGCGGCAATCCAGCGTCTGCGCAAGGCACACGCGAAGCATTGAGCGTGTCGCCGCTCGCTGGAGCGACGTTCAGCAGTGTGAAGAAAGCAGCCCTCGGGCTGCTTTTTTTTATGCTCCAAATCGGCAATCCGCGCAGGGCAAATCTGCATAACGGATGCGCGCAGCGTCGGCAGTATGAGCTAGTTTGTTGATTTTGATAGGTTTTCGCGAATCGCTTCAAACCGGCATTGCGGGGAAACACTCAATGCCCGCAAGCAGCTTCGCCATGCACAATGGCCTTCCAATTGGCCTTCGCAGCAGGCCATTCACTCTGGCGGACACCATCGATGGCAACTGAACCGACGCAGGCCGGCGCGCAGATCGAACCGCGCGACGGCATTTCCTACGTTCGCGGCACGACCGATATTCCCTTGAGCGAAGCCACGGTTTCGCGCTTTCTTCTCGACACCGCTCGCCGCTTCGCCGATCGGCCGGCGGTGGTATTCCGCGAGCAGAACATCCGCTGGACCTGGCGCGAGTTCGCTCGCGAAGTCGACGCGCTCGCGAGCGGCCTGCTCGCGCTCGGCGTCCAGGCGGGAGATCGTGTGGGCATCTGGTCGCCGAATCGGGCCGAGTGGCTGCTCACGCAATTCGCCACGGCGCGCATGGGCGCGGTGCTCGTCAACATCAATCCGGCCTATCGGCTGGCCGAACTCGAGTACGCGCTGAACAAGGTCGGATGCAAGGCGATCATCGCGGCGGAACAGTTCAAGACGTCGAAGTATCTGGAGATGCTCCAGACACTGGCGCCCGAACTCGCGGACGCCGAGCCGAACGCGCTGAACGCCGCGAAGCTACCGGAACTGCGCGCCGTGATCCGCATGGGCGAAGGCGCGACGCCCGGCATGCTCAATTTCGACGACGTCATGCGCACCGGGCGCGACCAGCTCGACGCCGCGAAGCTCGACGCGCTCGAAGCGCAACTCACGTCGCATGATCCGATCAACGTCCAGTTCACGAGCGGCACGACCGGCAATCCGAAGGGTGCGACGCTCACGCACCGGAATATCGTCAACAACGCGCGCTATATCGCGATGGCGATGCGGCTCACCGAGCAGGATTCGCTGTGCATTCCGGTGCCGCTGTACCACTGCTTCGGGATGGTGCTGGCGGTGCTCGCGTGCGTGTCCACCGGCTGCACGATGGTTTTCCCCGGCGAGGCGTTCGATCCCGGCGCGACGCTCGCCGCCGTCCACGAAGAAAAATGCACTGCGCTGCACGGCGTGCCGACGATGTTCATCGCCGAACTGGATCACCCCGATTTCGCCAAATACGATTTCAGCCGGCTGCGCACCGGCATCATGGCGGGCTCGCCATGTCCGATCGAAACGATGAAGCGCGTCGTGTCGAAGATGCATCTGAGCGAGATCACGATTGCGTATGGCATGACGGAGACGAGTCCGGTCTCGTTTCAGAGCTCGACCACCGATCCACTGGACAAGCGCACGACCACCGTCGGGCGCATTCAGCCGCATCTGGAGGTGAAGATCGTCGATCCGCTCGGAAACATCGTGCCGGTCGGCGAGACGGGCGAACTCTGCACGCGCGGCTACTCGGTGATGAAGGGCTACTGGGGCGACGAGGCGAAGACACACGAGGCGATCATCGACGGATGGATGCACACCGGCGACCTCGCGACACTCGACGCGCAGGGCTACTGCAATATCGTCGGCCGGCTGAAGGACATGCTGATTCGCGGAGGTGAAAATATCTATCCGCGTGAGATCGAGGAATTTCTGTTCCGGCATCCGAAAGTGCAGTCGGTGCAGGTCTTCGGCGTGCCCGACGAAAAGTACGGCGAGGAAGTGTGCGCGTGGATCGTCGTGCGTCCGGGCGAGCAGGCGAGCGAAGAAGAGATTCGCGCGTTCTGCAACGGGCAGATCGCGCATTACAAGATTCCGCGCTATATCCGTTTCGTCGATGAATTGCCGACGACGGTCACCGGCAAGGCGCAGAAATTCGTCATGCGCGCGCGGATGATCGACGAACTGAAGCTCGCCGAGGCCAAGACAGCCTGAGTCGCCCGGGTTCTTTGAGACGCACTAAAGACAGAAAGGAGCGCCGCGGCGCTCCTTTCTGTCTTTCCATGAAACGTTCGGGCGTCAAACTGTCAAACGGCGCAAACGTTTAAACGGACGAAAAAAAAGCGGGCCTGGAGCCCGCTAAAAACCACACGCTACGGGGTTAGCGCGAGGAGACCAAACGTGGGATGTTTTCGAATGACTGACACTCGAAGAACGATCCCAACAAGGATGCCCCAATGAGAGCTTCGACTCAAAGCCGACCACTCGAAACACGCCGCTTTTTCACAGCGCGCCCGAATACATCCGTGTTGAAACCGTTTGAACAGATTGTGGGCGAATTGATTCCGGGTCGCCGTAACAAAGTGTTTCAGGTTGTAACCCCTGTCACGCAAGGCTTCCGGGAAATTTCCTCGCACGAAAACGTTGAAACTCGCGAATATATTTGTCTGTTATTCGGATCGCTCATTCGATCGGTTCAGCCGGGCCGATAAAATCCGATTTTCGGACTAATGCGATTATTCTAATATTCCGGGAAAATAGAACGGTTGGACGTATGAAAACGATGCGCAGCGCCGTCCAAACCCAATTTTCCTCCCACAAAAAGTTTCCGGAGACACGCATGACCATCGACGCAGCCTTGCTTCGCTACTACCGCCGCGTCGCCGAGGCTTTCCCGGCTGCCGCGCCGGATGCCGACACACAGACGATTCGAGGCCGCTTCAGCGATGTCGCAAAAGCCTACGCTCAGGACCGCGGTGACGCCGTAAGCGCTGAGGACATCGAGATTCCGCTCGACGGCCGCACGCTTGCCGCGCGCATCTACAAGCCGAACGCAGCGCGCGCGCCCTTGCCGCTGATCGTCTACTTTCACGGCGGCGGCTGGGTCGTCGGCGATCTGGATACGCACGACGGCCTTGTCGAGCGGCTCTCGCAGGATTCTCAATGCGCCGTCGCAAGCGTCGATTATCGGCTCGCACCCGAGCATCCGTTTCCCGAACCCTGCGACGACGCGCTCGACGCCCTCATCTGGCTCGCGGAACATCGCTCGCGGCTCGGTTTCGCGACGGACCGGCTCGCCGTGGGCGGCGACAGCGCTGGCGCACATTTGGCCGTCGTTGCGGCGCGGGGCGCGAACGAGCGAGTTGCCGGGCTCGTCGGCTTGCAACTGCTGCTGTACCCGGTGATGCGGCGCCAGTTCGAAAGCCCGAGCTGCATCGCGAACGCAAACGGCCCGGGCCTCACGAACGAGGAGATGAAGTGGTACTGGACTCAGTTCTTTTCGGGCCAGACACCGCGCGACCACGACGTGCGCGCGTTTCCGCTGTCGGAGCCGTTCGAGCGCACGCCGGCGCGGGCGCTCGTGGTCGCGGCCGCCTACGATCCGCTCTACGACGACGCCTTCGAACTCCAGCGCTTTCTGGAAGCCAACGGCGGCCGCGTCGACATGATCGACGCCCACGACATGACGCACGGCTTCGCGCGTCTGCATTCGCAATCGGAAGCGGCGCGCGGGTGGCTGCGCAAAATCGGCGAGCGCACGGGCGAACTCTTGCGCGCCTAGCGTGAGATGCGCTGCCGCGCTCATTTCAGCCACTTGTCGTACACGGCCTGGAACTCGCCCGATGCGCGGGAGAGATGCAGCCACTGATCGACATATTGCTGGAACGGGACATCGCCGCGCGGCAGCAGATACGCTTTCTCGCCGAACTGGAACGGTTTGTCGGGATGCACCGAGCACAAGCCCGGATTGAGCTTTTGCTGCAGCAGCGTTTCCGAGGCGTCGGTGACCATGACGTCCGCCTTGCCTTCGAGGATCTGCTTGAAGATCGTCACGTTGTCCGGATACTCGATCAACTGCGCGTGCGGAAAGAACTGCTTCGCGAAGCGTTCGTTCGTGCCGCCGGGGTTGACGATGGTGCGCACGTTCGCCTGATCGATCTGCGCGACGGTCTGGTACTTGTCCACGTCGTCGCAGCGGACGATCGGCGTTTTCCCGTCTTCCATGTACGCCGCCGTGAAGAACGCGCGCTTCTGCCGTTCGAGCGTGGTCGACACGCCGCCCACAGCGATGTCGCACTTGGCGACGAAGTCGTTCATGAGGTTCGACCACGAGGTTTTCACGTACTCTGCCCGCGCGCCGAGCGACTTCGCGAGACTTTCCGCGAGATCGATGTCGATGCCCTCGAACTGTCCGTCCGGACGCAGAAACGAGTACGGCTTGTAGTCACCCGTGGTGCAAACGCGCAGCGCGTGGCGGGCAAGAACTTCGTCGAGCCGCGAAGCCGCCGCGGCGGGCGCGGGCGCGGCTGCGGGCTGCTTGCCCGAGACGGTGCCGGCCTGAATCGTTTGAGACTGTGCGGAGCCCGCCAGCGCAAAAAACATGGCGCAGGCGGCGAGACTGACGGACGTGCGTTTCATCGATTCTCCTGGTTCTAGTTGTGTACGCCCGTCGATCATAGCGAGGCGCCGGAGGTCTGAACATTCGGCCAAACGGCATAGTCCGCGGCACATGACACGCCCGGAATGGCCGGACTCAGCCGGTTAAAACGCGTGGCCGGTCCGGTAGAATGAGTGATTCTTCGCCTTCGGCATCGAGCGACGTGGCACACACACTTCTGAACGACACTTTCCTGCGCGCGCTCCTGCGCCAGCCGACCGACTACACGCCGATCTGGCTGATGCGTCAGGCCGGCCGCTATCTGCCGGAGTACAACGCGACGCGCGCGCGCGCGGGCAGCTTTCTCGGCCTCGCGAAAAATCCCGATTACGCGACGGAAGTGACGCTTCAGCCGCTCGAACGCTTTCCGCTCGACGCCGCGATCCTTTTCTCCGACATCCTCACCGTGCCCGACGCCATGGGCCTCGGCCTGAATTTCGTGCAGGGCGAGGGTCCGCGCTTCGAGCGCACCGTGCGCACGGAAGACGATGTGAAGCGTCTCGCCGTGCCGGACATCGACGCGACGCTGCGTTACGTCACCGACGCCGTGCGCCAGATCCGCGGTGCGCTCACCGACGCGCAAGGCCGTCAGAAAGTGCCGCTGATCGGTTTTTCGGGCAGCCCGTGGACGCTCGCGTGTTACATGGTCGAGGGCGGCGGCTCGGACGATCATCGCACGGTCAAGTCGATGGCTTATGCGCGGCCGGACCTGATGCATCGCATTCTCGACATCAACGCGCAAGCCGTGACCGCGTACCTGAACGCGCAGATCGAAGCGGGCGCGCAGGCGGTGATGATCTTCGACACCTGGGGCGGCGCCTTGGCCGACGGCGCGTATCAGCGCTTCTCGCTCGACTACATCGCGAAGGTGGTCGCGGGCCTGAAGCGCGAGCACGACGGCGTTCGCGTGCCGGTCATCACGTTCACGAAGGGCGGCGGACTGTGGCTGGAAGAGATCGCGGCCACCGGCGTCGATGCAGTCGGTCTCGACTGGACCGTGAATCTCGGCGTCGCGCGCGAGAAAGTCGGGTCGCGCGTGGCGCTGCAGGGAAACATCGATCCGAGCGTGCTGTTCGCGCCGCCCGCCGCGATCCGCACCGAAGCGCGCGCCGTCCTGGACAGCTTCGGGAATCATCCGGGCCACGTGTTCAATCTGGGGCATGGCATCTCGCAGTTCACGCCGCCGGAACACGTCGCCGAACTGGTGGACGAAGTCCATCGCCACAGCCGGGCACTGCGCGCGGGTTGAACGGCGCGCCGGCCGCCGGGCGCCGTGTCATGTTGCGGTGCACGATCGATGCACCGGACTGGGCTGTCAGGGGCTGGAGCATTTCGTCGGGATCGCCCGCCTCGCGCGGTCCCCGGCGATGTCAAGACTGAACTTATGCACATTTCGTTCGCTGCGGCGCGCCATCAGACGTATGACCCGCAGCATCCAATAAGATGTCTCTATGTGTCGCATAAGCTGATGATTTTTAACGAACTTCGAGAGCTTTGCCCGAAATGTGGGCTAGCGCACATAAGGGATTCCTGAGGTTGTTCGCGGCGATGCCGGCAGCACTTCTCAACAAAGTTATCCACAGGCCTGTGGAAAGCATCGGAAATCTAAAAATAATCTGCGGTTTAGCGGCGATTCTGATGTTTCACTTTAACTTCGTCCGGCTGAAGCCCAATCCTGGTTCGACGCACCGCGCACGGGGCCTTGCACAATGACGGAGCTTTTCGTGCGAGTCGCCGTCGATCAGCCGATGCCCGTGCAGTTCGACTACCGCTACGCGCTCGCCGAGCCGCCCCTTGTCGGTGCGCTGGTGCTGGTTCCGTTCGGCCGGCGCGAAGTGGTCGGCCTGATCTGCGACATCGTCGCGACGAGCGATGTCCCCGCCGGCAAGCTGCGCCACGTCAGCGCAATCTGCTCGGCCTGCGCGCCTCTGTCCGAAGCGTGGATCGCGCTGGCCGGTTTCGCGGCCGACTACTATCAGCGCGGTCTGGGCGAAGTCGCTTTGCCGGCGCTGCCGCAGGCTTTGCGTGACGCGTCGCGCTGGAATCGCCTGTTCGCGGTCGAGGAGCGCTTCCGGCTGCGGCCCGAGGGACGCGCGCAGTTTCCCGATGCGTTGCCCGCGCGCGCGAGCGCACTGCGCCGCCTGGCCGAAGCGCTTGGCGAGCAGCCGTCGCTCGGTTTGTCCGACGCCCGCGCGCTGCATCCCAAGGCGAGCGCGACCTTCGACGACTGGCTGGCGCGCGGCTGGATCGAGCGTGCGGACGCGGATGCCGGCGAAGCGGCGACGCCCGCCGATCCGGTCGCGAACGTTCCGCTTCCCGTGCTCACCGACGAACAGCGCGAGGCCGTCGATGCAATCTCGCGCGCGCAAGGCTTCGCGCCCTTTCTGCTACACGGCGTGACCGGCAGCGGCAAGACCGAGGTGTATCTGCACGCGCTGGCCGGGCTGCTCGGTGCGCAACCCGAGGCGCAGGCGCTGGTTCTCGTGCCTGAAATCAATCTGACGCCGCAGTTCGAAGCGGTCTTCCGCGCGCGTTTCGCGTCGCTTGCCGATGGCGCCATCGTCACGATGCACAGCGGCCTTGCCGAAGGCGAACGCGCGCGCAACTGGCTCGCGGCGCATACGGGCGTCGCGCGCATCGTGCTCGGCACGCGACTCGCGATTCTCGCGTCGATGCCGAAGCTCGCGATGATCGTCGTCGATGAGGAGCACGATCCCGCTTACAAGCAGCAGGAAGGCCTGCGCTATTCGGCGCGCGATCTCGCGATCTATCGCGCGAAACAGCTCGACATTCCGGTGGTGCTCGGGTCGGCGACGCCGTCGCTCGAAACCTGGTGGCAGGCCGAGCAGGGCCGTTACACGCGGCTGACGCTCACGCGCCGCGCCGTCGCGGAGGCGGCGCTGCCGAGCGTGCGACTCGTCGATCTGGAAGAGGAAAGGCAGCGCGGCCGCGCATCCGTCGACGGACTGGCGGGGCCGCTGATCGCCGCGTTGAAGGCGCGCGTCGAGCGCGGCGAGCAGAGTCTCGTATTCCTGAACCGGCGCGGCTATGCGCCGATCCTTTCCTGCGACGCGTGCGGCTGGGTCGCGGGTTGTCCGCGTTGCAGCGCCTACGCGGTTCTGCACAAGCCGGAGCGCGCGCTGCGCTGCCATCACTGCGGATGGGAGTCGCGCATTCCGAAGTCGTGCCCCGACTGCGGCAACATCGATATCGCGCCGATGGGACGCGGCACGCAGCGCGTCGAGGAAACGCTCGCGAGCGTGGTGCCGGGCGCGCGCGTGCTGCGCATCGATGCCGACAGCACGCGCCGCAAAGGCAGCGCGCAGGCGCTTTTCTCCGATGTCCACGCGGGCGAAGTCGATATTCTCGTCGGCACGCAGATGATCGCGAAGGGCCACGACTTCCGGCGCGTGACGCTCGTGGGCGTGCTCAACGCCGACACCGCGCTGTTCTCCCACGACTTTCGCGCGAGCGAACGCCTTTTCGCGCAATTGACGCAGGTGAGCGGCCGCGCCGGGCGCGCGGGTCTGCCCGGTGAAGTGCTGATCCAGACTCGCTACCCGCGTCACGCGCTGTATCAGGCGCTGGCGCGGCAAGATTACGTGGGCTTCGCCAACTCGACGCTCGCGGAACGGCGCGACGCGCGTCTTCCGCCCTTCGTCTATCAGGCGATGCTGCGCGCCGAAGGCCGCACGCTGGAAGCGGCGCTGGCGTTTCTGGAGGAAGCGGCGGCGGCGTTCGCGCCTCTGCCCGGCGCGGACCGCGTGACGGTCTACGACGCGGTGCCGCTCACCATCGTGAAAGTGTTCAACGTGCATCGGGCGCAACTGCTGCTCGAAAGCGCGTCGCGGGCGGCGCTCCAGGCGTCGCTGCGCGCGTGGCAACCGGTGTTGCGCTCGCTCAAGGGCGTGTTGCGCTGGAACGTCGAAGTCGATCCGCTGGACGTGTGATCGCAACGTTGGCCGGCCGCGCCGCGTGACGCCGCCGGCACGTCGCGCCGGTCAGAGCTTCGCGCGTGACATGTCCGCCCGCGAGTGACCGCCCTGGTCGGGCGCATCGTCGGATCGCTGCACGTGCGGCGAGGCGCCACGCACGAACAAGACGACGCAGATTGCGAACATCATCCAAACGCTCGTTACCACCATCCAAGTGCTCATGCTCTGACTCTCCCCGAGATCGCGGTTCATCGACCGCGCATTGCGTTTATATCGGCGGCGCCCGGGGGATTACTTAGGGGTTGTCCCAAAATAATTCGGATTAGGGAAACTACTAGGCAAAAAGCGCCGGCCACCGTCCGGCGGCGCACCGCGCAAAGCCTTGCAGGATAAGGGTTTCAATATGGTGCAACCCTAGCGAAATTCTCGGTTGCACCTTTTATTACAGCGGAGTACGATGCGCCAACTTTTAGGTCTACGGCCGGGTGGTCAGGACCGGCAAACGAAGGATATATGGCGAGCACAACCTTAGGCGTCAAAGTCGACGATCTGCTGCGTTCCCGGCTGAAGGATGCCGCGACGCGTCTCGAGCGCACCCCGCATTGGCTGATCAAGCAGGCGATCTTCGCGTATCTGGAGCGCATCGAGCACGGGCAGTTGCCGCCGGAACTGACGGGCGCGAACGGCTCGTCGGAGCTGGCCGATGCCGCACCCGCCGACAACGACGAAGACGGCGCGCCGCATCCGTTCCTCGATTTCGCGCAGAACGTGCAGCCGCAATCGGTGTTGCGCGCGGCGATCACGGCGGCGTATCGCCGGCCGGAGCCGGAGTGCGTGCCGTTCCTGATCGGCCAGGCGCGCCTGCCCGCGACCGTCGCCGCCGAAACCGAAAAGCTCGCGACGAAGCTCGTCGAAGCGCTGCGCGCGAAGAACTCGGGCGGCGGCGTCGAAGGGCTGATCCACGAGTTTTCGCTGTCGAGCCAGGAAGGCGTCGCGCTGATGTGCCTCGCGGAGGCGCTGCTGCGCATTCCCGACCGCGCCACGCGCGACGCGCTGATCCGCGACAAGATCAGCAAGGGCGACTGGAAATCGCACATGGGCCAGGCGCCGTCGCTGTTCGTGAACGCGGCGACGTGGGGCCTGATGATCACCGGCAAGCTCGTCACGACGAACAGCGAAGCGGGCCTGTCGTCGGCGCTCACGCGCCTGATCGGCCGGGGCGGCGAGCCGCTGATCCGTAAGGGTGTCGACATGGCGATGCGCCTGATGGGCGAGCAGTTCGTCACCGGAGAGACGATTTCCGAGGCGCTGGCGAACAGCCGCAAGTTCGAGGCGCGCGGTTTCCGCTATTCCTACGACATGCTCGGCGAAGCCGCGACGACCGAAGAAGACGCGCAGCGCTACTACGCGTCCTACGAGCAGGCCATCCACGCGATCGGCAAGGCGGCGGGCGGCCGCGGCATCTACGAAGGCCCGGGCATTTCGATCAAGCTCTCCGCGCTGCATCCGCGCTATTCGCGCTCGCAGCAGGAACGCACGATGAACGAGCTGCTGCCGCGCGTGCGTTCGCTCGCGCAACTGGCGCGCCGCTATGACATCGGTTTGAACATCGACGCCGAGGAAGCCGACCGCCTCGAAATTTCGCTCGACCTCCTCGAAGCGCTCTGTTTCGATCCGGAACTCACCGGCTGGAACGGCATCGGCTTCGTCGTGCAGGGTTATCAGAAGCGCTGCCCGTTCGTGATCGACTATCTGATCGATCTCGCGCGCCGCAGCCGTCATCGCCTGATGATTCGCCTCGTGAAGGGCGCGTACTGGGACACGGAAATCAAGCGCGCTCAGGTCGACGGCCTCGAAGGCTATCCGGTCTACACACGCAAGATCTACACGGACATCTCTTATCTCGCGTGCGCGAAGAAGCTGCTCGCCGCGCCCGATGCGGTCTATCCGCAATTCGCGACGCACAACGCATTCACGCTGTCGGCCATCTATCACCTCGCGGGGCAGAACTACTATCCCGGCCAGTACGAATTCCAGTGCCTGCACGGCATGGGCGAGCCGCTCTATGAAGAAGTGACCGGCCGCGACAAGCTGAACCGTCCGTGCCGCGTGTACGCGCCGGTCGGCACGCATGAGACGCTGCTCGCGTATCTCGTGCGCCGTCTGCTGGAGAACGGCGCGAACACGTCCTTCGTGAACCGCATCGCCGATGAAACCGTGCCGGTGAAGGATCTCGTGCAGGACCCGATCGACGAAGCGCAGCGGATCGTGCCGCTCGGCGCGCCGCACGCGAAGATTCCGCTGCCGCGCCAGCTTTACGGCGACGAGCGCTCCAACTCGATGGGCCTCGATCTGTCGAACGAACACCGGCTGGCGTCGCTGTCGTCGGCGCTGCTCGCGAGCGGGAATCATCCGTGGCGCGCGGAGCCGATGCTCGAAGGCGGCACGATCATCGAGAACGGCATGACGCGCGATGTCCGCAATCCGTCGGATCTGCGCGATGTCGTCGGCACGGTGACGGAAGCGTCGCCGGAACAGGTGAGCGCCGCGCTCGCGAACGCGGTCGCCGCCGCGCCGATCTGGCAGGCGACGCCCGTCGAAGACCGCGCCGACTGTCTCGCGCGCGCCGCCGATCTGCTCGAAGCGCAGATGCACACGCTGATGGGCCTCGTCGTGCGCGAAGCGGGCAAGTCGCTGGCGAATGCGGTCGCCGAGATTCGCGAAGCCATCGATTTCCTGCGCTACTACTCGGCGCAGATTCGCGGCGAGTTCTCGAACGACACGCATCGTCCGCTCGGCCCGGTGGTCTGCATCAGCCCGTGGAATTTCCCGCTCGCGATCTTCATGGGTCAGGTCGCGGCCGCGCTGGCCGCCGGCAATCCGGTGCTCGCGAAGCCTGCCGAGCAGACGCCGCTGATCGCCGCGCAAGCCGTGCGCATCCTGCGCGAAGCGGGCGTGCCGGCGGGCGCGGTGCAACTGCTGCCGGGCAACGGCGAAACCGTGGGTGCGGCGCTCGTCGCCGATCCGCGCACGCGCGCCGTGATGTTCACCGGCTCGACGGAAGTCGCGCGCCTCATCAACAAGACGCTGTCCGAACGCCTCGATCCGGACGGCCGCCCGATCCCGCTGATCGCCGAGACCGGCGGCCAGAACGCGATGATCGTCGATTCGTCGGCGCTCGCGGAACAGGTCGTGGCCGACGTGCTGCAGTCGTCGTTCGATTCAGCCGGCCAGCGTTGCTCGGCGCTGCGCGTGCTGTGCCTGCAGGACGACGTTGCTGATCGCACGCTCGAAATGCTCACCGGCGCGATGAAGCAACTGGCGGTCGGCAATCCGGATCGCCTCTCGACGGATGTCGGCCCCGTGATCGACGCCGACGCGAAACGCGGCATCGACGCGCACATCGCCGCGATGCGCGACAAGGGGCGCGAGGTCGTGCAACTGCCGCTGCCCGACGCCTGCGCGCAAGGCACGTTCGTGCCGCCGACGCTCATCGCGCTCGACAGCATCGACGAACTGAAGCGCGAAGTGTTCGGCCCGGTGCTCCATGTGGTGCGTTATCGCCGATCGAACCTTGATAAACTGCTCGACCAAATTCGCTCGACCGGCTATGGGCTGACGCTCGGCATCCATACGCGTATCGACGAAACCATCGCGCATGTGATCGCGCGGGCGCACGTCGGCAACATCTATGTGAACCGCAATGTGATCGGCGCCGTGGTCGGCGTGCAGCCGTTCGGCGGCGAAGGTCTGTCGGGCACCGGTCCGAAAGCGGGCGGCGCGCTGTACTTGCAGCGTCTGCTGGCCAAGCGTCCGACCGGCCTGCCGAAGTCGCTCGCGAACACGCTGACGGTCGATCAGGCCGCGTCGAAGGACGCGCCCGCCGCAGCGCTCACCGCGTTGCGCGATTGGGCGATCGGCGAGCGCGATCCGCACACGGCCGCGCGCTGCGACGGCTATCTGCAACACGTGATGGCGGGCGCGACGGCAGTGCTGAACGGCCCGACCGGCGAGCGCAACACCTACACGCTCGGCGCGCGCGGCACGGTGCTGTGCGTGGCGGCCACGGCGAGCGGCGCGCGCGCGCAGTTCGCCGCGGTGCTCGCGACGGGTAATCGCGCGTTGTTCAGCGGCTCGGCGGGCGAACAGCTGGCGGCGTCGTTGCCCGCATCGCTCAAGCCGTATGCGCAGGTCCGCAAGGCGGCCGAAGATTTCGACGCCGTGCTGTTCGAAGGCGACAGCGACGAACTGCTGTCGCTCGTGAAGGAAGTCGCGAAGCGTCCGGGGCCGATCGTATCGGTGCAGGGCGTGGCTGCGGGAGCGTTCGCCGACGCTGACCACGACGGCGAGGACTACGCGCTCGAACGTCTGCTGACGGAACGCTCGGTGAGCGTGAATACGGCAGCGGCGGGGGGCAACGCGAATTTGATGACGATCGGTTGAGTTATCCCTCGAACGCTCGATTCAAACGAATTCAAACAAGCGGCAGCAGGCACGGCGATCCCGGCACAGGCTGCCATCCACACTGGAACCAGGAGAAGCTATGAAGCACACGATGACCAAGCTGGCGGCAGCCATGACGTTCGCCGGCCTGTTCGCGGGGACCGCAGTCGCACAGCAGGCAGACGACGTGAAGGTCGGTTACGCGGGACCGCTGACCGGCGCGCAGGCGCATTACGGCAAGGACATGCAGAACGGCATCACGCTGGCGGTCGAGGACTTCAACGCGACCAAGCCGGTGATCGGCGGCAAGCCGGTTCGCATCGTGCTGGACTCGGCGGACGACCAGGCTGACCCGCGCACGGGCACGACCGTCGCGCAACGCCTCGTCGACGACGGCATCAAGGGCATGCTCGGCCACTTCAACTCGGGCACGACGATTCCGGCATCGCGCATCTACGCGAACGCGGGCATTCCGCAAGTCGCGATGGCGACCGCTCCCGAATACACGACGCAAGGCTTCAAGACGGCCTTCCGCATGATGACCTCGGACACGCAGCAAGGCTCGGTCGCGGGCGAGTTCGCGGTGAAGAACCTGAAGGTCAAGAAAATCGCGATCGTCGATGACCGCACGGCCTACGGCCAGGGTCTCGCCGACCAGTTCGAGAAGGCCGCGAAGGCGGCGGGCGGCACGGTGGTCGATCGTGAATTCACGAACGACAAGGCTGTCGACTTCAAGGCGATTCTGACCAAGATCAAGTCGACGAATCCGGACCTCGTGTACTACGGCGGCGCGGATTCGCAAGCCGGCCCGATGGCCAAGCAAATGAAGACGCTCGGCTTCCGCGCGCCGCTGATGGCGGGCGAAATGGTGAAGACGGACACGTTCCTGAAGATCGCGGGCGACGCGGCGGACGGCACGGTGGCATCGCTCGCCGGTCTGCCGATGAACGAAATGCCGGGCGGCGCGGACTACGAAGCGAAGTACAAGAAGCGCTTCAACGAAGACGTGCAGACGTACTCGCCGTATGCCTACGACGGCGCCATGGCCATGTTCAACGCGATGAAGGCGGCCAATTCGACGGATCCGGCGAAGTATCTGCCGTTCCTCGCGAAGACCGACATGCAGGGCGTGACGGCGAAGCACCTGTCGTACGACTCGAAGGGCGATCTGAAGAACGGCGGCATCACGCTGTATAAGGTCGTCGGCGGCAAGTGGACGACGCTGCAGAGCGTGGGCGGGAAGTAAGCGCCTGTCGTTCTCCGCACAAAGAAGGCCTCGTGATTCGCGTCACGGGGCTTTTTTGTTTTGCGCGACGCGCTTCCACCCCGTCACCATCGCGCCGATAAGATTCTCCCGCGTCCACACACTCATCAGCACCGCCGCGGCGACGTGCACGCACACACACACTTCGACCGCGACCGACAGCCACGTGTGAATCTCCTGCGGCCAGTCTTCGCCCCAGAACATATCGAGCCGCATGATCCAGCCCGACACCGCGAGCGCGAGAATCAGAAACCACAGAAAGAGCGCCATCAGTCCGCCAAGCGGATTGTGCGAGACGTGATGCATCGGCTTGCCTGACGCAAGCGAGCGCAGATAGTCGATGAGATGTGCTCGTGTGGGCCACCACGCCGAAAAGCGCGCGTGACGCGAGCCTGCGAAACCCCACACGATACGCGCCGCCACGAGCCCCGCCGCGACGTATCCGAGCAGACGATGCGTGGAATCCGTCGGCCCGAAAAGATTCCAGAGAACGATGCCCGCCACCGTCCAGTGCGTGAGCCGGACCCACGCGTCCCACACTCTCACGCGGGCGGCGGGCGTCCCGCTCATTCCACTTCCGATTTCACGACGGCCAGCGTCTTCGTGTCGTAATAGATCTCGACCTTCTTGCCGTTCTTGTCGTGACCATAGATTTCATAGCAATTGCCATCGACTTTGAACTTGCGGATCTTGTAGCCCTGCGCTTCGAGTTGCGCCTTCGCGTCCGACTCCTTCATCCATTCGCTCTTCGGATGCGCCGTGCAATCCGCCTTCGCGAACGCCGCGCCCGAAAAACCCAAAGCCAAAGACAGCGCCACAATCTTAAGCATCGCTAACTCCCGGTGGTTTCGAACTGGCTACTCTACTGCCACCGGGAAACGGCCGCAAGCGAATCGAAAGTTTGTCCGTTAGCGCGTGCCTTGCTGGCGAATTTGTTCGAGTGTCGCGCCCGGCGTGCTCTGATCAGGCGGAATGCGGATTTCGATGACCGCGGGCAGGCCCGAACCGACCGCGCGCTCGAACGCCGGCATGAACTGATCCGTCGTCTCGACGAGTTCGCCGTGTGCGCCGAACGCGCGCGCGTACGCGACGAAGTCCGGATTCGTGAGTCCGGTGCCGTGCACGCGGTTCGGGTAATGCCGCTCCTGATGCATGCGGATCGTGCCGTACTGCGCGTTGTTCACGACGACGAAAATCACCGCCAGCCCGTACTGCATCGCCGTGGCGAGTTCATTGCTCGACATCATGAAGCAGCCGTCACCGGCGAACGCGATCACCGTGCGCGCCGGGTAAAGCGACTTCGCGGCGATCGCGGCGGGCACGCCGTAACCCATCGCGCCGCTGGTCGGGGCGACCTGCGAGCGGAAGTGCCGGTACGAATAGTGCCGATGCAGCCACGTCGCGTAATTGCCCGCGCCGTTCGTCAGGATGGAGTCGGCCGGAATGGTTTCCGCCAGCGTGCGCATGATTTCGCCGAGCTGGACGTCACCGAGCATCGGGCGCGGCTTGCGCCAGGCCAGATACGCGGCGTGCGCGGCTTCGGCCTCGCCCGTCCAGGCGATATCGGACGGCGGTTCGAGCGCCGCGAGCATCGACGCGATTTCCGGCATGCCGGAGACGATCGGCAGATCCGCGCTGTACACGCGCCCGAGTTCCTCCGCGCCCTGATGCACGTGGATGAGCGTCTGCTTCGTCTTCGGGATGTCGAGCAGCGTGTAGCCGCCCGTCGTCGATTCGCCCATGCGCGGGCCGAGCACGAACAGCACGTCGGCGTCGCGCACGCGCGCGGCGAGCGCCGGATTGATGCCGAGGCCGACATCGCCCGCGTAATTCGGGTGCTCGTTGTTCAACGTGTCCTGATAGCGGAACGCGCAGCCGACCGGCAGTTTCCATTGCTCGACGAAGCGCGCGAAATCCTGCGTCGCCTCGAGCGTCCAGCCGCTGCCGCCCGCGATCACGAACGGCTTTTTCGCGTTCGCGAGCAAGTCGCGCAGGCGTTCGATCTGCGCGGGCGCGGGCGCTGCCGCGACGCGCTGGTAACGCGGCGCCGGCGGTGCGGCCGGACACGTCTCGGTCAGCATGTCCTCGGGCAGCGCCAGCACGACCGGACCGGGCCGGCCCGCGGTCGCGACATGAAACGCGTGGCTCAGATATTCCGGCACGCGGCGCGGATCGTCGATCTGCGCGACCCATTTCGCCATCTGCCCGAACATGCGGCGGTAGTCGATTTCCTGAAACGCCTCGCGGTCCATGTGATCGCGCGCGCACTGGCCGATCAGCAGGATCATCGGCGTCGAGTCCTGAAACGCGGTATGCACGCCGATCGACGCGTGCGTCGCGCCCGGCCCGCGCGTGACGATCGCGACGCCCGGCTTGCCCGTCAGCTTGCCGACGGCTTCGGCCATGTTCGCCGCGCCCGCCTCATGGCGGCAGACGATCGTCTGGATCTGCTCGGTTTCGTCGTGCAGCGAATCGAGCACAGCGAGAAAACTCTCGCCGGGCACGCAGAACACGCGCTCGACGCCGTGATGCACGAGCGCATCGACGACGAGACGCGCGCCGGTGGTCTGACCGTCAGGGGAAGCGGATTGCACGGAAGGGACAGCGGACGCCATGCGATGAAGTCTCCTTTGGATGGCCTCGCCGGCGGAAATAGCCTGCCGGACGATAAGCGGAATGCCCTCAAGCTTACGCCCTCGCGCCGTCTCTGAAAACCCGCCACGCGGAATCTTCTTCCGATACGCGGAACTCGCGACATCGGATGCGGCGTCTCCATCAGCCGAAATACCCCTTTTTCTCACCCCTTATCCGGCGATGGACAAAAGACGAAGTTCGCAATAATGGCCTCACTGAAAAGCGGACACGGCAACGAGCCAAGTGGGTCCGCTTGCTAAAGATTGCAGTCCACACCTCATCGGGGGCAAGTTTGAACATTCGTAAATTCATCGGCGCGAACAGCCGCGACGCACTGCGCCAGGTTCGTGAAGCGCTCGGCCCCGATGCCGTCGTGTTGTCCAATCGCACGCTCGACGACGGTTCCGTCGAGATCGTGGCGGTCGCGGACAGCGATATCGCGTCGATTTCGCCCGCCGTCAAGGAACAGGCGGTGCGCTCGGGCGGCCCGTCGCGCGCGGCGCTTGCCGCCGCGGCCGCCGCGCTGCCGGCGAAATCGCCCGCCGCGAACGCGCCGGCCGCGAATCCGTATGCGAGCGGCGATGTGTTTTCCTCGGTCTTCGGCGCGAATACCGACGTCGACGACGAAGACGATTTCGCTCAGGGCGGCACCGACGCCGCGCTCGGCGACGAAACGCCCCGCACGATGGCCGATTCGAATCCGTGGCTGATCGAGCACGCAAAGCGCCTCGCACAGCAGGCGTCGATGCCGTCGAACCGTCCGCTCACGGCGTCCGCCGCGATCGCACGCGGCATGGGCGTGCCGGTGAAGGTCTCCGCGCACGAGACGCGCGCCGAACAGCAAGACGCCGCGCGCTACGTGATGCGCCAGCAGCAGAATCAGCCGGCGCCGGTCGCGCAGCCGAAGATCGAAACGCCGGACTGGGCGCGCGAAGCCGCACAGGTCGCCGCCCGCCGCGCCGCGCAGAAGATCAACACGAGCGCGCCGCACGCCGACGCGCCCGCCGCGCATACCGCGCCCGTCGCGGACGCCGCGCCGGAGAGCGCATTCGAAGGCCTGCCCGCGAATGCGGCGGCGGTCGTGACCGAAGCGATCCGCGCGCGCATGGAACAGGTCGTCAACGAAACGGTGATGAACGAGTTGTCGTCGATGCGCTCGATGATGGAAGAGCACTTCTCCGGCCTGCTCTGGGGCGAACGCCAGCGTCGCAACGCGACGGGCGGCGCGCTGACCAAGCGTCTTTTCGCAGCCGGCTTTTCCGCCCAGCTCGTGCGCATGGTGGTCGACAACATGCCGGAGATGGAAAGCGTCGAAGGCGCGCTCGAATGGGTGCAGCAGGTTCTCGAAACGAATATCCCGGTGATGGACAGCGAAGACGCGCTGATGGAACGCGGCGGCGTGTTCGCGCTGATGGGCCCGACGGGCGTCGGCAAGACGACGACCACCGCGAAGCTCGCGGCGCGCTGCGTGATGCGCTTCGGCGCAAGCAAGGTCGCGCTGCTCACGACCGACAGCTACCGGATCGGCGCGCACGAGCAACTGCGCATCTTCGGCAAGATTCTCGGCGTGTCGGTGCACGCGGTGAAGGACGCCGCCGACCTGCAGCTCGCGCTCTCCGAGCTGCGCAACAAACATATCGTGCTGATCGACACCATCGGCATGAGCCAGCGCGACCGCATGGTCTCCGACCAGATCGCGATGCTGTGCGGCGCGGGCCATCCGGTGCAGCGCATCCTGCTGCTCAACGCGACGAGCCACGGCGACACGCTCAACGAAGTCGTGCAGGCCTACAAGAGCGCGCCGGACCAGCCGCCGCTCGCGGGCTGCATCCTGACCAAGCTCGACGAAGCGACCAATCTCGGCGGCGTGCTCGATACGGTGATCCGCTACAAGCTGCCCGTGCATTACGTATCGACCGGACAGAAGGTGCCGGAGAACCTGTACGTCGCGACCAAGCGATTCCTCATCAAGAGCGCGTTCTGCATTCCGCGCGACGGCTCGCCGTTCGTGCCGCACGACGAAGAAGTGCCGGCGCTCCTGTCCGCGCTCTCCGCGCGCGCCACGACCGAAATGCATGGGGTGCACTTTGGATAAGTTCGTGCTCGACCAGGCGGAAGGTCTGCGCCGGCTGCTCACGCGTGCAGGGTCGCGCGTGGTGGCGGTCGTGGGCGGGCCGGCGGGCATCGGATGCACGTCGGCGGTGGTGAACCTCGGCGCGGCGCTGTCCGTGCACGGCAAGGATGTGCTCGTGATCGACGAGCGCCGCAACGCCGATTGCGTCGGCCGTCTGGCGGGCATCGATGACGCAGGCGCGCTCGCCGCGGTGATGTCGGGCCGCCGCGCGCTCGCCGATGTCGTCGGGCGCACGTCGTTCGGCTTCTCGCTGATCGCCGCGCCCCGCGACGAGCGCATCAGCCACGACGCCGCGCAGTGCCGCGCGCTGCTCGACGGTCCGGCGGACATCGTGCTGATCGATGCGCAACTCGATCGCCATGGCGCGCTCTCGTCGCTCGCGGCGCAGGCGCATGACTTTCTCATCGTGACGCGGGTGGCCGCGTCGGCGATCACCGAAGCGTATGCGTGCATGAAGCGCCTGCATTACGCCCATGCGATCGGCCAGTTCCGCGTGCTCATCAATCACGTGCAGAACCCGGCCGACGCGGCGATCGCGTTCGACAACCTGTCGGGCGTCGCGAGCCGGTATCTGGCCGTGTCGCTCGTGCAGGCAGGGTATGTGTCCGAGGATGCGCGCGTCGCTCGGGCGAAGGATCTCTCCCGCTGCGCAGTCGAAGCGTTCCCGGCCACGGCCGCGGCACGCGACTACCGCGCGATCGCGGCGGAGCTCCTGCACTGGCCGATGCGTCCCGCGCCGTACATGCGCGCGGCGGACGGCCAGGCAGACGTGCGAATTCCGGAAGGCGACTCTGAACAGGGCGGGCGGGGGGCGGCGCATCGAAAGGCTGCGCTTCACGACTTTGCAATGAGCAGTACGGCGTCGATGTGACAAAGATAGGTGACCAAGATGTATAACGCCCAAGGCAAACTCTCACAGTCCGACGTGCTGACGAAATATGCACCGCTCGTTCGCCGGCTCGGCCTTCAGCTCGTCGCGAAGATGCCGGCGAGCGTCGATCTCGACGATCTGATTCAGGCCGGCATGATCGGCCTCATGGATGCGGCGAGCCGCTACAAGGAAGATCAGGGCGCGCAGTTCGAAACCTACGCGAGCCAGCGCATTCGCGGCGCGATGCTCGACGAGCTGCGCGCCAACGACTGGCTGCCGCGCAGCATGCGCAAGACCTCGCGCGAAGTGGAGTCGGCGGTGCACAAGGTCGAGCAGAGCCTCGGCCGCTCCGCGAGCGAGACGGAGATCGCCGAGCACATGAACATGCCGCTCGACGAATATCAGTCGATGCTGCAGGACCTGCACGGCAGCCAGCTCATCTATTACGAAGACTTCGACCGCTCCGCCGACGACGAGCCGTTCCTCGACCGCTATTGCGTCGATCGCTCGGACCCGCTGTCGGCGCTGCTCGACGACAGCTTGCGCGGGGCGCTGATCGAAGCGATCGACAAGCTGCCCGAGCGCGAGAAGCTCCTGATGAGCCTCTACTATGAACGCGGCCTGAACCTGCGCGAAATCGGCGCGGTGATGGAAGTGAGCGAATCGCGCGTGTGCCAGTTGCACAGCCAGGCGGTGGCGCGTCTGCGCACGAAGCTGCGCGAGCAGGCCTGGACGAGCGTCGAAGCGTGAGTTTGCGGGCCCGCCTCGATGCGGGCCGGCCGATTCAGTTCGGCTCGAAGTCGTGCGTTTCGGCGAACACGGTCTTGCCTTCGCCGAGACTTTTCGCGCGATACATCGCGCGGTCGGCGGCGCGCAGCACGGCGGTCATGTCAGCCTGACGCGCGGCGCTCGCGCTGGAAAGCAGACACGCGCCGATGCTCGCCGATACCGACACCGGCCGCTCCTGCACCGACGTGATCGTGTCCAGCACGGAGTGGATGCTGTCGGCCACCGACAGCACCGCCGTCCGGTCGCGCACCTGATGCGCGAGCACGACGAACTCGTCGCCGCCCAGACGCGCGATGGTGTCCGTCTTGCGCATGCGCTTCGCGAGCGATTGCGCGAAGGCCTGCAGCAGCATGTCGCCGACGGCGTGACCGTAGGTATCGTTCACTTCCTTGAAGCCGTCGAGATCGATCAGCAGCAGCGCGGCGGCATGCGTGTCATCGCTTTCGCGTGCGCTCATTGCGCGATCGACGATCTGTTCGAGCGCGTAGCGGTTGGACAGTCCCGTGAGCGGATCGGTCGATGCCTGGCGCGCCAGCACGCGGTTCGCGTTGCCGAGCCGGTCGACGAGCACGCTCAGATACACCGATATGCCGAGCACGCTCAGCCCCAGCCCGATTGCGGCGGGGAGATTCGCGTGCCACCACGGCTGCCAGATCGCGAGCGCCATGACGACGGCGAGCGCCGTCGCGCACGAGACCGCGAGCGTGCGCTTGCCGTAGCGGCAACCCGAGCCGATCAGAAACCAGAACACGACCCAGAGCAGCGGCAGCGCGATGGCGCCTCCGGCCGCGAGCGCGAGCCCGAGAATCGTCTGATCGGCGATGGTCGTGACGGTGAGACGCTTCATCGACGGCGCGCTCATGCGGCTCACGACGAGCAACGTCACGCCACCGTAAGCCACGTAAGACGCGATGAGCCCCGTGACCAGCGACGCATCGTGCGACGGATGCAGCCACTCGAAGACCGCGTAAGCCAGAAGGACCGCTGCGCCCATCCAGACCCTGAGCGTGGCCTGCTCGCGCTCGGGATTCCGGTGCTCGGACCATGCGAAGGCATAAGCCCGGCGTGCCGGTTGATGCGCCTGCTCCATACTGAACCCCTGGATGGTGATTTCTTGCTGTTGTCTCTTGCTGTTTTGTATTGCGGTCCGTCGCGGCGTCGGTGCAGCGGTTGTGCGTGAAGTTGCAGCGGGCTGAATCGAGTTGCATCGGGTTGCACCGGCGCGCGCCCGCTATTTTGCAACTTTTTGCGAAGACGCTGTGTTTCGTGTAAGAACGGCTTTCGTACCTACAACACGCTTCGAACGATGCCCGACGAAACCCCTTTGGCTTCCCTGACAGGCGAATGGCTGCCGGTCTGCAACAGCGAAGACGTGCCGGACGGCGGCGCGCGCGGATTCGTGGTCGCGGATGAGCGGATCGTCGTGTGGCGCGACAGTATCGGTGCGGCGCATGTGTGGCGCGATTACTGTCCGCATCGTGGTGCGCAGTTGTCGCTCGGACACGTGATGCGCGATCAGATCGCGTGTCCGTATCACGGCTGGCGCTACGACATCGAAGGGCAGTGTGTGCGGATTCCGTCGAATCCGTCGTTGCGTCCCGCGAAGCGCGCGTGCGCGACGACGTTCGCCAGCGAGGAAAAGTACGGCGTCGTGTGGATGTGTTTCGGCGAGCCCGCGCATCCGCTCGATTTCTTCCCCGAAGCCGCGATTCCCGGCGGCCGGCGCATCAATCTCGCGCCGCAGACGGTGAGGTCGTCGGCGCCGCGCGTCGTCGAGAATTTTCTGGATATGGCGCACTTCTCGTTCGTGCATGTCGGGATTCTGGGCGAACACGCGCACACGGAAGTGCCGGATTATGACGTCGTGCAGACGGCCGACGGAGGACTCGAGGCGCGGCAATGTCGATACTGGCAGCCCGCGGGCATGCCGGGCCAGGGCGGCGGCGCGATGATCGACTATATCTATCGCGTGAAACGGCCGCTGATCGCGAGTCTCACGAAGATGGCGTCGGGCGGGCAGGGCGCGCTGCATATCATGCTGGCGGCGTCGCCGGTGACGCAGACGGAGACGCGCGCGTGGCTCGTTTCCATTCACGAGGATGATTCGACGCACAGCGACCGCGAGCTTTACGACTTCAACATGGAGATTTTGTTGCAGGACACGCCGGTCGTGGAATCGCAATGGCCGAAGTGTCTGCCGCTCGATCTCGATGCGGAACTGCATCAGCGATGTGACCGGATGGCGGTCGCGTACAGGAGATGGCTGGCGGGGATGGGGTTTGGCTACGGGACGATTGGTCCGTGAGATGGGGTGTTTCTTTTCGATGAACGGCGGTTTGACCCGGACTCTGGCGAGGGCGCCATGACTGAATGTCGAACGGCGCGGGGGATGGATGAGGCAGAAACGCTGTGGCCACGTTCTTCGAGTCGAAATCTGTGGCGCGCCCGGCTGGGATCGAACCAGCAACCCCTGCCTTCGGAGGGCAGTACTCTATCCATTGAGCTACGGGCGCAACTGCGGGGAACCTTGCAAGGAGGGAGCCGAAACACGGCGGCAAGGCCCATGCGAATCCGAGAGGATACCTGCTTTCCGTGACTTCGTCCATCGCGCGGGCCCGGACGGCCCGCGTAACGCACGCATGCAAGCCTCACACGATTCGGGTAAACGCCCGTTCCGCCACGCCGCCGCCCCGCGCCGACAGTTAAGCGTTCCGTCTATAATCGACCGTGCCTTTTCCCCAAGGCGTCTTAGCGCAATGCGGTAGCTGTCACGCTGTCACTGAACCGACTCACACCAAAAAACGGGAGACGAGACAAGCATGAGCGAAGCACCCCACGGAGCCCCGATCAAGACACCCGGCCAACTCATCGCCGCGATCATCGCGGGGTTCGGTATTCCGGTCGCCATCATCATCCTGCTCGCGGTGTACGTGAACAACGCGACGCGCACCGGCGCCGGCACCGATCTCGAAGCCTCCGTGAAGGAGCGCATCGCGCCGTCCGCGCAGGTCGACGTCCGCGACGCCAACGCGCCGCGCGTCTTCAAAACCGGCGAGGAAGTCTACAAGGCCGTGTGCTCGGCCTGTCACGCGGCGGGAACAGCGGGCGCGCCCAAGTTCAGCGACGCCGGCGCCTGGGCCCCGCGCATCAGCGAAGGCTACGACACGCTCCTGCACAATGCGCTCAACGGCAAGGGCGCGATGCCCGCGCGCGGCGGCACGAGCCCCGACGACTACAGCGACTTCGAAATCGCGCGCGCGGTCGTCTACATGGCGAACAACAGCGGCGGCAAACTCGCGGAACCGGCACAACCCGCGCCGGGCGCGGCGGCCAACGCGGCATCGGCGCCGGCGGCGGGTGCAGCGCCCGCCGAGGGCGCGTCCGGCGCGGCGGCCGCACCGGCCGGCGCGAGCGCCAATGAAAACGCGCAGGCGGCGGCAGCGGTCGCGGCGCTGGCATCGGTGCCGCAGGCGGCGGCTCCAGCCGCGGGCGCGCAAAGCGCCGATGCAGCGCAAGCCGGCAAGGCGCTCTACGAGCAGGTTTGCCAGGCGTGTCACGCGGCGGGCGTGCTCGGTGCGCCGAAGTTCGGTGACAAGGCCGCGTGGGCGCCGCGTCTGAAAGAGCCGATGGAAACCGTCTACAACTACGCGCTCAAAGGCAAGGGCGCGATGCCGGCGAAAGGCGGATCGAACGCGTCGGACGCGGATGTGAAGGCCGCCGTCGATTACATGGCGAACGCGGCGAAGTAACGATTCATCGCGCGACAAAAAACCCTGCGCCGCAAGACGCAGGGTTTTTTCTTTGGAAGCGCAGAAAGTGCGGAAAGCGCAGAAAGGAACCGAAAACTCAGGTCTTCTGCAGCATCGCCTTGAGCATCGCCATGCGGTCCTTCGGCGAGAGCGGCGCTTCTTCGGGCGTGGGCGGCGGCGCGTCGTCGAGCAGCATCTCGGGAATGAAGCGCGACGGCTCGCATACCACCGTCTCCCGCGCGCGCTTGCGCTTCTTGCACCAGTTCAGATGCAGACTGCGCTGCGCCCGCGTGATCGCGACGTACATCAGCCGGCGCTCTTCCTCGATGCGCGCATCGTCGACGGGCGCGTCGTCGTCCGAGCCGCCGCGATGCGGCATGATCCCTTCCTCGACGCCCACCAGAAACACGTGCGGATACTCCAGTCCCTTCGACGCGTGCACCGTCGAGAGCCGCACCGCATCCGGGTCTTCGTCCTTGCCTTCGAGCATCGACATCAGCGCGACGGTCTGGATCAGGCCGAGCAGGTTCTTGCCTTCATCGCCGAAACCATCGGCCGTGTCGTAACCCGTCTGTTCCGTTTCCGCCGACGGCGCGGGCTTCGTGCCCTTGCGCTTGAGCCATTCGAGAAATTCGAGCACGTTCTGCCACTTCGACTGCGCCTGCCGCTCGTCGTGGGCATCGTAGAGATACGACTCGTAGTGGATGGCTTCCATCATGTCGTCGAGCACTTCGGTCGCGGGATCGCGCGCCGCGCGCTCGCCCAGGCGCCGCATCCATTCGCAGAACGTGCGCAGCGGTTCCACTTGCCGCGCCGACAGACGCGCCTCGATGCCGCCCATGAACACCGCCTCGAACAGCGAGACCTTCGCCGCGCCCGCGAACGCGCCGAGCGCCTCGAGCGTCGTATTGCCGACACCGCGTCGCGGCGTCGTGATCGCGCGAATGAACGCGGGATCGTCGTCGGGATTCGCGATCAGCCGCAGATACGCAATGATGTCCTTGATCTCCGCGCGATCGAAGAAGGACTGCCCGCCCGACAGCACATAGGGAATGCGCTCGCGCCGCAACACCTGCTCGAAGATGCGCGCCTGAAAGTTGCCGCGATACAGAATGGCGTAATCGCGAAACGCCGCGCGCCGCTCGAACTTGTGCGCGGACAGCCGGAACACGACCGATTCCGCTTCGTGCTCTTCGTCGTTGCAGCCCGTGACGGTGATCGTGTCGCCCATGCCGTGCTCGGACCACAGCTTCTTTTCGAACAGCTTCGGATTGTTCGCGATGACGTTGTTCGCCGCCGTCAGGATCCGCACCGTGGAGCGATAGTTCTGCTCCAGCTTGACGACATGCAGCTTCGGGAAATCCTTGCCGAGTTGCGCGAGATTTTCGATCGTCGCGCCGCGCCAGCCGTAGATCGCCTGATCGTCGTCGCCGACGGCCGTGAACGCCGCGCGCGGACCGGCAAGCAGCTTCAGCAATTCGTACTGGCAGGTGTTGGTGTCCTGATATTCGTCGATCAGCAGATAGCGCAGCCGGTTCTGCCATTTGTCGCGCACTTGCTCGTTCTGCGCGAAGAGTTGCGCGGGACGCAGGATCAGATCGTCGAAGTCGAGCGCCTGATACGCGTGCAGCGTGGCCGCGTAGCTCCGGTAGACGATCGCCGCCTGATGCTCGTCCTCGTTGTTCGCGAGCACGGCCGCCTGATCGGGCGACACCATCGCGTTCTTCCATAACGAGATCGTCGATTGCACTTTGCGGATCAGGCCCTTGTCGGTCGTGCCGAGCTGCTCCTGAACCATGCCGAAGCAGTCGTCCGCATCCATGATGGAAAACTGCGGCTTCAGCCCGACGTGCTCCGCTTCCTGCCGCATGATCTGCACGCCGAGCGAGTGAAACGTGCAGATCGTCAACTGATTGACCGGAATCTTGCGGCCTTCCTTGCCGGGCGTCGTCAGCGTTTTGCCTTCGAGCAGCTTCGCCGTGCGCTCGCGCATTTCGAGCGCGGCCTTGTTCGTGAAGGTGAGCGCGGCGATATGTTTCGGCTCGAAGCCGCGTCCTTCGATCAGATGCGCGATCTTCTGCGTGATCACGCGCGTCTTGCCGCTGCCCGCGCCGGCGAGCACGAGACAGGGACCATCGAGATAGCGCACGGCTTCGCTTTGCGCGGCGTTCAGACCTGCGGACATCGTTGTGGGCTTCTGGAATTTGAGGCGCGCGGCAAGCGCCGGCGCATGGAAGAGTGCGCGATGTTAACACGATAGAAAGCGCACGGTTCCGGCCCCCGTTCCCGCCGATCGGAGCGGTGACCGCGCGTAGCCGTGCCACAATATCGGACCCGATTTCACGACAGGATGCCCGCATGAGTTCAGCACTGAAAGTCGGCGTGATGGGCTACGGCCTCGCCGGCGCGACGTTTCACGCGCCCGTCATCGAGCATTGCGGCCGCGCGGAAGTGACCGCCATCGCGACGAGCCAGGCCGAGCGCGCGCAGGCCGACTATCCGAACGCGCAGATCGTCGCGGATTTCGATGCGCTGCTCGCCGTCGACGGTCTCGAATGCGTCGTCGTCGCGACGCCGAACGACACGCACTTCGATCTCGCGCATCGCGCGCTGTCGGCGGGCAAGCACGTCGTCGTCGACAAGCCGGTCACGCTCTCGTCGCGCGACGCCCGCACGCTCGCCGATCTCGCGCAGCAGAAAGGCCTGCTGTTCGCGCCGTTCCACAACCGCCGCTGGGACGGCGATTTCATGACGGTGCGCGCGCTGATCGAGAGCGGACGGCTCGGACGCATCACGCATTACGAATCGCATTTCGACCGCTTTCGCCCGAAAGTGCCGCAGCGCTGGCGCGAGGAAGCGACGCGCGGCGGCGGCTTGCTGTTCGATCTGGGGCCGCATCTGATCGATCAGGCGCTGACGTTGTTCGGCGCGCCGCAGACCGTGACGGCGTTCGTCAAGGCGCATCGCGATCACGCGCACGCGCCGGATTACGTGCACCTCGTGCTCGGCTACGGCGACAAGGAAGTGATCCTGCACGCAAGCGCGCTCGCGGCGCTGGAGCCGCCGCGTTTCGCGATCCACGGCACGCGCGGCAGTTACGTGAAAAACGGCCTCGACACGCAGGAAGACCAGTTGCGCTCGGGCATGCGGCCGGGCAATCCGGAATTCGGCAAGAATCCGGCGGGTTTGCTGCGCGAAGTGGACGGCGATCTCGATCTGCGTCACGAATTCGCCACGAAAGACGGCGCGTACATCGATTTTTACAGCGCGCTGGCAGTGTCCATTCAGGACGGCAAGCCTTTTCCGGTCACGCCGCAGGACGCCGTGGACACGATGACGATCATCGAACTCGCGCTTCAGAGCGACCGCGAAGGGCGCCGCGTGCCGTTCGCGCGGATCGGCTGAAAAGGGCCGGCTGAACACCTGTCAGCGGGCGTGTGCGCTGTCCATCGGAGGCGCCCGAATCCGTTTGACAACCCTAATTCGGTCGCGTAAATTCTGCCGCACGCGTCGGGAGAGCGCGTGGCCGCTGTGTTGTCAGCGTCGCCGCGCCGCCGAAGGGGCACACCCGCAAACTCTCAGGCAAAAGGACCGGCCGCGTCGAGGAAATGAATTTCCTCGCACTCTGGAGAGCGGCAGCGGCTTCGTCGGAAACGATCGAGCCAGTTGCCCACCGAAGGGGCGCGCGACGAACCGCCGGCACGAACGTGCACGGTTCGCGCAATCTCTCAGGTACCGAGGACAGAGGGGTCACGCATCGCAACCGCCAGTCGGAACGCGTTTTGCGTGCAGTATCGAAGTTGCATCGATGCCGCACGCGCGCTGAAATCCGCTAGCGAATGTGCGCTGCGTGGCCTTTTTTGTCTGGCGAACCGAGGCCCCAATGACTTCACTTCAACACACGCCCCTGCATGCCGCTCACCTCGCGCTCAACGCGCGCATGGTCGATTTCGGCGGCTGGGACATGCCCGTCAACTACGGTTCGCAGATCGACGAACACCGCGCCGTGCGCACCGACGCCGGCATGTTCGACGTCTCTCACATGCGCGTGGTCGATTTCGAAGGCGAGGCCGTCCGCGACTTCTTCCGCTACGCGATCGCCAATAACGTCGACAAGCTCACCACGCCCGGCCGTGCGCTCTACTCGTGCCTGCTCAAGAGCGACGGCGGCGTGATCGACGACCTGATCATCTATTACTTCTCCGAGACGAGTTTCCGCGTGGTCGTGAACGCGGGCACGGCGGAGAAGGACATCGCCTGGTTCGGCCAGCTGAACGCCGAAGGCGGGTTCAATCTTTCCATCACGCCGCGCCGCGATCTCGCGATCATCGCCGTGCAAGGCCCGAACGCCCGCGAGAAAGTCTGGCACGTGCTGCCAGACACGCGCGCGCAGACTCAGGACATCAAGCCGTTCAACGCGGTCCGGTTTCCGTCGACGGCATTCGGCGAAGTCATGCTCGCGCGCACCGGCTACACCGGCGAGGACGGTTTCGAGATTATCGTGCCGGCGGCGCACGTCGAAGCGCTGTGGAACGCGCTCGCCGCGTCGGGCGTCAAGCCCGCCGGACTCGGCGCACGCGACACGCTGCGCCTGGAGGCCGGCATGAACCTCTACGGCCAGGACATGGACGAAGCCGTCTCGCCGCTCGACGCAGGCCTCGCATGGACCGTCGATCTCAAATCGGAGCGCGATTTCGTCGGACGCAGCGCGCTTGCGGCGAACGGCTCGAAGGCGAATTTCGTCGGGCTCGTGCTGATCAAGGAAAACGGCCGTGCGGGCGGCGTGCTGCGCGCGCATCAGAAAGTCGTCACGCAACACGGCGAAGGCGAGATCACGAGCGGCACCTTTTCGCCGTCGATGCAGGAGTCGATCGCGTTCGCGCGCGTGCCGACGGCTGTTGCCGCCGGAGACACGGTGCAGGTCGTCATCCGCGACAAGCAACTTCCCGCGCGCGTGGTAAAACTTCCGTTCGTGCGCAACGGCCGTGTGCTCGTGGAGCTTTCCTGACGCCGTCGCGCCCGTTCCCTCCGATCAAGAACTTCACGAACGCATCACGCAAGGAGCATCCAATGAGCATCCCGGCCGAACTGAAATACACCGAATCGCACGAATGGGTCCGCACCGAATCCGATGGCACGCTGACCGTCGGCATCACCGATCACGCGCAGGAAGCGCTCGGTGACATCGTGTTCGTCGAACTGCCCGCGGCGGGCAAGAGCGTCGCGGCGGGCGACGCCATCGCGGTCATCGAATCGGTGAAGGCCGCATCCGACATTTATGCGCCGGTCTCGGGCGAGATCGTCGCGTCCAACGACGCGTTGACGTCCGCGCCCGATCAGGTGAACGGCGCGCCCTACGAAAGCTGGCTCTTCAAGATCAAGCCGTCGGGCAACGACGGTCTCGACAAGCTGCTCGACGCCGAAGGCTACGGCAAGTCGATCGGCGAATAACTCTTTTTTGGACGAAGGCGGTTCTCCGCGCGCGTTCGCACGGGAACCGCTTTTCGCAGGAATTCACATGAAGCTCGAACACCCGGATCGCCTGATGAACCGCTCCTCCCTGTCACTCGCCGCGCTCGAACGTCACGATGCGTTCGCGCAACGGCACATCGGCCCCGATGACGCGGACCAGCGCGCCATGCTCGATGCGCTCGGCTTCGCATCGCGCGCGGCTTTCATCGACGCGGTGATTCCTGAATCGATCCGCCGCAAGGAAACGCTGCCGCTCGGCGCGTTCACGCAGCCGAAGAGCGAGGCGGAAGCGCTCGCGTCGCTGCGTCGTCTGGCGGACGAGAATCTGGTGTTTCGGACTTATATCGGCCAGGGTTACTACGGCACGCACACGCCGGCGGTGATCCTGCGCAACGTGCTCGAAAATCCGGCGTGGTACACGGCCTACACGCCGTATCAGCCGGAGATTTCGCAAGGACGCCTCGAAGCGCTCCTGAACTTCCAGCAAATGGTGATGGACCTGACGGGCCTCGCGATGGCGAACGCCTCGCTGCTCGACGAAGCCACCGCCGCCGCCGAGGCGATGACGCTGCTGCAACGCGTCGGCAAGCCGAAGTCGAACGTGTTCTATGTGGCGGACGACGTGCTGCCGCAAACCATCGAAGTGGTGAAGACGCGCGCGAAGCCCGCGGGAATCGACGTGAAAGTCGGCCCGGCCGCCGACGCCGCGAGCGCGAACGCGTTCGGCGTTCTGCTGCAGTATCCTGGCGCGAACGGCGATGTGCGCGACTATCGCGCGCTCGCCGAAGCGATTCACGCGGCGGGCGGGCATGTCGTCGCGGCGGCGGATCTGCTCGCGCTGACGCTCATCACGCCGCCGGGCGAATGGGGCGCGGATGTGGCAATCGGCAATACGCAGCGTTTCGGCGTGCCGGTCGGCTTCGGCGGCCCGCACGCGGCCTACATGGCCGTGCGCGACGAATTCAAGCGTCAGATGCCGGGGCGTCTCGTCGGCGTGACCGTCGATGCGCAAGGCAATGCCGCGCTGCGTCTCGCGCTGCAGACGCGCGAGCAGCATATTCGCCGCGAAAAGGCGACGTCGAACGTCTGCACGGCGCAGGCACTGCTCGCGATCATGGCCAGCATGTATGCGGTCTATCACGGCCCGCAAGGCCTGAAGACGATCGCGCAGCGCGTGAACCGCGTGGCGTCGATCTTCGCGGCGGGCGTGAAGAAACTCGGCTACAGCGTCGCCAACGAGACGTTCTTCGACACCGTCACGATCGACAGCGGCGCGAACACGAACGCGCTGCATCAGGCCGCATACGCCGCTCACGTCAATCTGCGCCACGTGAGCGCCACGCAAGTGGGCGTGTCGCTCGACGAAACCACCACGCGCGACGATCTGCTGAAGCTCTTCGCGCTGTTCGCGGAAGTCGCGGGCAAAACCGAGACGTTCGACATCGACGCGCTCGACGCGGCATCGGCCGATTCGATTCCGGACGCGCTCAAGCGCACGAGCGACTACCTCACGCATCCGGTCTTCAATCGTCACCATTCCGAACACGAAATGCTGCGCTATCTGCGCAGTCTCGCCGACAAGGATCTCGCGCTCGACCGCACGATGATCCCGCTCGGCTCCTGCACGATGAAGCTCAACGCCACGTCCGAAATGCTGCCGGTGACGTGGCCCGAGTTCGCGCAGATTCACCCGTTCGCGCCCGCCGAGCAGACGGTCGGCTATCGCACGATGATCGATCAGCTCGAACAGATGCTCGTCGCGTGCACGGGTTACGCGGCGGTGTCGCTGCAGCCGAACGCCGGTTCGCAGGGCGAGTACGCGGGCCTGCTCATCATCCACGCGTATCACGAATCGCGCGGCGAAGGGCATCGCAATGTGTGTCTGATTCCGGCGTCCGCGCACGGCACGAATCCGGCGTCGGCGCAGATGGCTGGCATGCAGGTCGTCGTCGTCGCGTGCGATGCGAACGGCAACGTCGATATCGACGATCTGAAGGCCAAGGCCGAGAAGCATTCCGCGAATCTCGCGGCGATCATGATCACGTATCCGTCGACGCACGGCGTATTCGAGCGCAACGTCCGCGAGATCTGCGACATCGTGCACGCGCACGGCGGCCAGGTGTATGTCGACGGCGCGAACATGAACGCGATGGTCGGCCTCTGCGCGCCAGGCCAGTTCGGCGGCGACGTGTCGCACCTGAACCTGCACAAGACGTTCTGCATTCCGCACGGCGGCGGCGGACCGGGCGTCGGTCCGGTCGCGGTCGGCGCGCATCTGGCGAAGTTCCTGCCGAATCAGGCCTCCACGGGCTACAAGCGCGACGAGGCGGGCATCGGCGCCGTGTCGTCGGCGCCTTACGGCTCGGCCGCGATCCTGCCGATCTCGTGGATGTACATCGCGATGATGGGCGCGCAAGGTCTCACCGCCGCCACCGAAAGCGCGATTCTCGCCGCGAACTATGTCGCGAAGCGTCTCGCGCCGCACTACCCGGTGCTGTACAGCGGCGCGGGCGGACTGGTCGCGCACGAGTGCATTCTCGACGTGCGGCCGATCAAGGAATCGAGCGGCATCTCGGTGGAAGACGTCGCCAAGCGCCTGATCGACTACGGCTTCCACGCCCCGACGATGAGCTTCCCCGTGCCCGGCACGCTGATGGTCGAGCCGACGGAATCGGAATCGAAGGAAGAACTCGACCGCTTCATCGACGCGATGATCGCCATCCGCGAGGAAATCCGCGCGGTGGAGGAAGGCCGCGCCGATCGCGAAGACAACGTGCTGAAGCATGCGCCGCACACGGCGGCGGTGGTCACGTCGGATGCGTGGGCGCACGCCTACACGCGCGAGGCGGCGGCGTATCCGGTGAAGTCGCTGATCGCGCGAAAGTACTGGTCGCCGGTCGGCCGCGCGGACAACGCGTATGGCGACCGCAATCTGATGTGCTCGTGCGTGCCGATCTCCGAATATACGGAATGACGCGGCGGCGACAGCGGGAGTAGAGGCGGCAGTTCGCCCGAATCCGTAAAGCATTGTCGGCAGGTTTTGCGGCGCGCACCGGAACGGCTAACATCACACCCCGGACCAAAGCCAATCAAGGAGTTCGCATGGCGCTTAAGGTGCGAGAGGTGAACGAAAGCCGTTTCAAAACACGCGCGATGCTGACCGTGTCCTGCGCGCTGACGCTGGGCGCGTCCGCGGCGCACGCGGCGATGAACTTCTGCGCCGCGCCCGCGATGCAGACGAGCGAGCGCACCAACGCCGATCCCGGCGTGAAGGCGCTCGTGAAGATGGTGCAGTCGCACGTCAACGATCAGCCGAAGGCGCGCGCAAAGCTGCATACCGAAGGCACGCTGCCGCACGAAGGCATTTACGACGAAAGCGTCGAGGCGGAGAAGGATCTCGGCCTGATGCGCGACGCGGCGCTCGCGTGGCGCGCCACCGGCGACGAACGCTACCTGCGTCTGGTCGACCGCTTTCTCTTCGCGTGGACGACCACCTATCAGCCGAGCTTCAACCCGATCGACGAGACGAATTTCGAATCGCTGATCCTCGCCTACGATCTCACGGCAAGCGCGCTGCCCGTGAAGACGCGCAACGCGGCCAACGCGTTCATCACGAAGATGGTGACCGGCTATATCGCCGACATGGACAAGCAGCCGCGGCCGCTCATGGGCACGTATCGCAACAACTGGCAGAGCCATCGCGTGAAGCTCGTGGCGATGGGCGCATTCACCATCGACGATCGCAAGCTGATCAATGCGGCGCAGCGGCTGTTCGTCGAGCATATCGGCGACAACATCGCGCCGGATGGATCGACCGTCGATTTCGCCGAACGCGATGCGCTGCGCTACGTCACCTACGATCTCCAGCCGCTCGTGACGGCTGCGCTCGCGGCTCGCCGGCACAACCGCAACTGGCTGCCGGAGCGCGCGCAGTCCGGCGCGACGCTCGCCGAGGCGCTCAACTGGCTCACGCCGTATGCGCTCGGCACAAAGACGCACGATGAGTTCGTGAAATCGTCGGTGCCCTTCGACGCCAAGCGGCGCGAGGCCGGCCTGCCGGGTTTTTCGGGCCAGTGGGACCCGAAGAACGCGGCGGAACTCTTTCATCTGGCGGCGCGTCTCGACGGCCGCTACGCGCCGGTGGCGCTGCGGCTCGCGCCGACGCCGCCCGCCTGGCTCGCGGTGTGTCTGCCGCTGGCGGCGCGTTAATTCTTATAGGCAAGCACAGTCATGGCAGTCAGCGTTTTCGACCTCTTCAAGATCGGCATCGGACCTTCGAGCTCGCACACCGTGGGTCCGATGCGCGCCGCGCTGATGTTCGCGCAAGGGCTCGGGCGCGACGGGCTGCTGGAACAGACCGCATCGGTGAAATGCGAGCTGTACGGCTCGCTCGGCGCGACCGGCAAGGGTCACGGCACGGATCGCGGCGTGATGCTCGGCCTGATGGGCGACGCGCCCGATACCGTCGATGCCCGCACCATCGTTCCGAGGCTGGAGCAGGTGCGCTCATCGAAGACGCTCGCGTTGCTGGGCGAGCACAAGATTCCGTTCACGCTGAAGGAGAACATCGCGTTCTACCGGCAGGCGCTGCCGGAGCATCCCAACGGCATGAAGCTGCACGCATTCGATGCGAGCGGCGCGTTGCTGCGCGAGGCGACTTATCTGTCGGTGGGCGGCGGCTTCGTCGTGACCGCGGGCGCGGCGAACACGGCGGTGTTGAGCGCGCACGAGCAGTTGCCGTATCCGTTCCTGACCGGCGACGAGCTGATGAAGATGTGCGCGGACTCCGGCAAGTCGATTGCTCAGCTGATGTGGGAAAACGAGCGCGTCTGGCGCAGCGAAGACGAGATTCGCGCCGGGCTGCTGCGCATCTGGGACGTCATGCAGGATTGCGTCGCGCGCGGCTGCGGCATCGGCAATCCGGAGGCGGAAGGGCACTTGCCCGGCCCGTTTCAGGTGAAGCGCCGCGCGCCGCTGCTGTACAAGGCGCTGGCGGAAAAGCCGGAACAGGCGCTGCGCGATCCGCTGTCCATGATCGACTGGATCAACCTCTACGCGATCGCGGTGAACGAGGAAAATGCGGTGGGCGCTCGCGTCGTGACGGCGCCGACCAACGGCGCGGCAGGCATCGTTCCGGCCGTGCTGCATTACTACGATCGCTTCGTGCCGGGATCGAACACGCAGGGCGTGATCGACTTCCTGCTGACGGCGGCGGCGATCGGCATTCTGTACAAGATGAACGCTTCGATCTCGGGCGCGGAAGTGGGCTGTCAGGGCGAAGTCGGCGTCGCGTGTTCGATGGCGGCGGGCGCGCTCGCCGCGGTGCTCGGCGGCACGCCTGCGCAGGTGGAGAACGCCGCGGAAATCGGCATGGAACATAACCTCGGACTGACTTGCGATCCGGTCGGCGGAATGGTGCAGATTCCGTGCATCGAGCGCAACGCGATGGGGTCGGTCAAGGCGGTCAACGCCGCGCGCATGGCGATGCGCGGCGATGGCTCACACTACGTTTCGCTCGATTCGGTCATCAAGACCATGCGCGAAACCGGCGCGGACATGAAGACCAAATATAAAGAGACGTCGCGCGGCGGGCTGGCGGTGAATATCGTGGAGTGTTGAGTCGCTGCGGCTTGCGTCGGATCGAGGTTCGGCGCAAGTCGTCCGTCTGGCGGATGTCTGAATACACCGGCTTTGCTTAGCATGACGATATGAATGTCATGCGGAGCAAACAATGCTGCAAGCTGTCGATACGAAATCCGAAGTCAGTCTCTGCGTTCTCAGCGTGCGATATGAGGGCAACGACGCTGCATCGCATGAGACAGATCTGAATCAGCTGGGTGTATCGATTCAGGGTTTTGCTTGCGTCTTTGCGTTATGCGCGAACACGCTCGCAACGGGTAGACTGAGCGAAGACTTCGATGCGCTGGATGTTCGCGTGGTTTCGCTTCCCGTGGCCGAACATCATTGCTTCGAAGTCCTTGTGATGGTGAAAAGCATGGCAACTAGCAAAGAGTTGTGGTCTGGTGCGTTTGGCGCTGTGCTCGCTGTCGTGGTTCAGTATGTCCTTTCTCGACGCGATCAAGATCAAATGAAATACCTGAATGAAGCGATGCAGGTGGCATTGCGCAACAATCAAGCCGTCTCGGAGAGATTCACGAACTCCATCGACAGGATGATGACTTCCATCGACAAACTCGCCGACGCTCTGCGCCCTGCCGCGCGCCAGGCGCTCGCGCCCATCGAACGGTCCTGCAAACGCATCGATCTCCATACGGAAGGCGGGCATTTCATGACCTTGAATGCCGAACACAAACGTGCGTTTGCAGAGAACGAGGGCGTCGTATCGGAGCGCCTTGCGCCCTATGTCGGCGTGATCTCCCAGTTCGACATGGCCACCGGCGCGTGCCGCATCACGCTGGACGGAGACACTGCGCGCATTCCCGCCATCGTGATCGACCCGGTATTCGGTCGCCCGAAGAATCGCTACGTGGAAGCCATGGCCTCGGCCGACTCGATCCGCGTGCTCGCGAAGGCGGATCTGGACGGCGACGGCATTCCCGTCAGGCTTTATATCTCCGAAATTTCAGAGCGAAAGCAGGAACCGGCGCCGGCGTAATCATCCCCCGATCAGATTCACCACCTTCACATTGCGCGTATCCGGCACTTCCGCATACGAAAGCACCTTCAACTGCGGCAGGCTTCTGCGGAGAAAACGAGCCAGCATCGCGCGCAGCGAATGCTGCACGAGCAGCACCGGCGGCAAGCCCAGATTCTGCTGACGCATCATCGCGTTCTGCGTCGACGTCATCAGCGTCTGCGCGAGCCCCGGCTCCAGACCCGGATTCGTTCCTGTCGACAACGCTTGTGACAGCACCCGCTCCAGCGTCGGATCGAGGCCCATCACCTGCAGATCGTCGCTGCCCGGATACCACTGTTGCGTGATCGCGCGGCCGAGCGCGAGACGCACCGCGCCGGTGAGATCGTACGGATCGGACATGCGCGGCGCGTGCTCCTGCAGCGCGTCGAGAATCGTGCGCATATCGCGGATCGGCACGCTTTCGTCGAGCAGATTCTGCAGCACCTTTTGGAGCGTCGTGAGCGACAGAACCTTCGGCACCAGATCTTCCGTGAGCGAAGGCGTGTCCTTGCCGATGCGTTCGATCAGCGCCTGCACTTCCTGCCGTCCGAGCAACTCGGCCGCGTGCGTCACCACCAGGTGATTCAGATGCGTCGCGACGACCGTGCTCGCATCGACGACCGTATAGCCGTACACCTGCGCCTGCTCGCGCAGGTTCGTGTCGATCCAGACCGCCGGCAGGCCGAACGCGGGATCCTGTGTCTGCGTGCCCGGCAGCGCCGCCGACACCTGGCCCGGATTGATCGCGAGCCACTGGCCCGGGAACGCTTCGCCGACGCCCACTTCCACGCCCTTCAGCGCAATGCGATAGCCGTTCGGCCGCAGTTCGAGATTGTCGCGGATATGAATCACCGGCGGCAGGAAGCCGATTTCCTGCGCGAACTTCTTGCGGATGCCCTTGATGCGCTTGAGCAGCTCGCCATCGGCATTCTTGTCGACGAGCGGAATCAGCCGATAGCCCACTTCCAGCCCGAGCGGATCGATCAGCGCGACGTCCTCCCAGCTCGCTTCCGCATTTTCCGCGGTCGCCGCGGCGGCCGATGCGAGCGGCGTGACATCCGTGATCGAGCCGGCTTTCTTCTTCGCGTCGGCGCGCTTGTTCATCGTGCGCGCGGCGTAGATCAGCCCGCCGCCGAGCAGCATGAAGGCGAAATGCGGCATGCCCGGAATCAGCCCCATGATGCCGATGATCACGCCCGTGATCATCAGCACGCGTGGGTTCTGGAACAGTTGCCCGGTCAGCTGCGTGCCGATGTCTTCCTCGGTCGCGACGCGCGAGACGATCACGCCCGCCGCCGTCGAAATGATCAGCGACGGAATCTGCGCGACGAGGCCATCGCCGATGGTCAGCAGCGTGTAGTTGGTCGCCGCGTGCGCGAAGTCCATGTCGTGCTGGAGCATGCCGACGATCAGCCCGCCGACCACGTTGATCACCATGATCAACAGGCCCGCGATCGCGTCGCCGCGCACGAACTTGCTCGCGCCGTCCATCGAGCCGTAGAACTCGGCTTCCTGCGCCACGGCCTGACGGCGCTTCTTCGCGGTTTCCTCGTTGATGAGGCCGGCGTTCAGGTCGGCGTCGATGGCCATCTGCTTGCCGGGCATCGCGTCGAGCGTGAAGCGCGCGCCCACTTCGGCGATCCGCCCCGCGCCTTTCGTGATCACCATGAAGTTGATGATCATCAGAATCACGAACACGACGATACCGACCGCGAAATTCCCGCCGACGAGAAAGTGCCCGAACGATTCGATCACCTGACCCGCCGCGTCCGGGCCGGTGTGGCCTTCGAGCAGCACGATCCGCGTCGATGCCACATTCAGCGAGAGGCGCAGCAACGTCGAGAACAGCAGCACGCTCGGGAACGCCGCGAAGTCGAGCGGCTTTTGCGTGTACATGCTGACGAGCAGCACCATCACCGACAGCGCGATGTTGAAGGTGAACAGCAAATCCAGCAGAAACGCCGGCAAGGGCAGAATCATCATGCCCAAAATCATGCAGATCAGGATCGGGCCGGCGAGGGCCCGAAGGTTCTGCGTACCCAGCGCGTCGGGTCGTTTGGCGAAAAATCCAGCGCGCGCGTTCATGCGGCGGCTCCATTGTCAGGGTTGTCGCCGCCCAGAGCCTCGGCGGCTTCGCGATCGGCGTCGGCGTCGGAAACGCCGCCTTTGTCGAGTTCCTTCGGCACGTCCAGATCGGTCGGTTCGTCCGGCTTCGTGCCGCCGTCTTCCTTGTAGCGCTTGAGCTGGTAGACCCACGCCAGCACCTGCGCGACCGCGCCGTACAGCGCGCCCGGAATTTCGCGGTTGATCTCGACGTTGTGATACAGCGCGCGCGCCAGCGGCGGCGCTTCGAGCAGCGGCACGTTGTGCTCGCGGCCCAGTTCGCGGATGCGCCCCGCGACGAGGTTCACGCCCTTCGCGACGACCTTCGGCGCGCGCATCTCGCCGTCGGCGTATTTCAGCGCGACGGCGAAGTGCGTCGGGTTCGTGACGATCACGTCGGCGGTCGGAATCGCCTGCATCATCCGGCGACGCGCGGCCGCGCGCTGCTGTGCGCGAATCTTGCCCTTGATGTGCGGATCGCCTTCGTTTTCCTTGTGCTCGCGCTTCACTTCTTCCTTGCTCATGCGCAGCTTCTTCGCGTGCGAGTAGAGCTGATACGGCACGTCGACGGCCGCGACGAGAAACAGTCCGGCGATCGCCATGCCGCAGCACACGAAGATCAGATGCATCGCGTCGGCGAGGGCGAGCGCGAGCGGCTTGGTCAGCAGGCCCAGCACTTCGGCCTTGCGGCTCCAGATTGCCGAGCCCGCCATGCCGCCGACGATCACCGTCTTCAAAATCGACATGCCGAGCTGAACCGGTCCCTGCACCGAGAAAATCTTGCCCAGACCGCTGATCGGATTGAGGCGTCCGAAGTTCGGCGCGAGCGGCTTCGTCGTGATGAGCCAGCCGCCCAGCGCCATCGGCGCGGCCAGCGCGGCGAAGCCCGTGAGCAGCAACACCGGCAACACCGCGAACATGCCTTCCTTGCCCGCCTTCGCCGCGCCGATCATCATCTGCCGCGTGTCGAGCACCATCGCGTGATCGAAGGTGAACGCGCCGCGCAAAATCGACTGCAAGTGTTCGCTGATCGGCCCCGACAAACCCCACACGCCGAAGAATCCCGCCGCCAGCAACGCGAAGGACGCGAGTTCCCGCGAGCGCGCAACCTGCCCTTCCTCCCGCGCCTTTTCCAAGCGCTTGGGAGTGGCTGATTCGGTTTTTTCGAGATCGCTTTCTTCTGCCACCGGGCCCTACTCCTTCCTTTCCGTCACACAGGCGAGCGGCGCGAAGCCGCTTTTCGATGAGAGGGATTATTGCGGAGAGCGTCCATCCACCATCGACGGATAAGGCTGGAGAAAAGGGGGTTATTCGCTAGATGAAAGCGCCGGAAACAAAAGCGGCGCGCGCCCCGCATGAGGCGCGCGCCGTCGTTTCGACGATGCGTGCGGCGCGCTCAGGCGCCCGGCACGCGGCCGTCCGGGCCGTAGAAACCGGCCTTCGACGGCGCGACCTGCAAGGCGGCGAGCGTCTTGCGGTTGTATTCCATGCGTGTGCGGATCAGCACGCCGTTGTTGTTGTTGCCTTGTTTCGCGCGGCGGGCGGCGGCCGTGAGGAGCGCCCATTGTGCGGCGATGGCTTCGTCGTCCGCGGCGGCGGCTTCCATCCCGACGAAGCCGCCGGGGAAACCGAGCGCGTTCAACTGCGCGTCGCGCGCCTGTTCGAGCGCGGCGATGCGCTCGGTCAGCGCGGTCTTGTTCTCGATGATCCCGGGCAGCGCCGGAAGCGGCTGCGCGGCGATCAGCGCTTTTTCCTCTTCGACGAGGAGGGATTCGAAGGCCTGAACGGCGGCGACTTCTTCCGTGACGGTGGCAAGCAGGGCGTCTCTCATTGCATCGCTCAAATAGCGGTTTCACAAAAGCCGCCCGGCGCGATGAACGCTGCTCGCCGCCACGCGCCTCGGCAAGGAAGCGCGGACAGTGTCACTGCGTTCAGCCGCCGGTCGGCGGGGTTCTCGTTTGCAGCAGGTCGCGGGCGGTGCTCAGAATGCCGTCGGCGATCTTGCCCGGATCCATCGTCAGGCTGCCGTCGCGGATCGCGGCCTTGATCGACTCGACTTTCGCCGTGTCGATGTCCGAACCGTTCGATGCGCGCAGGTCGCTCGACAACGGCGACAAGCTCACCTTCGAATTCGCCGCCGGGTTTGCGCCCGACTGTTGCACGGTGCCCGCGGCACCCTTTGCGTCGTTTTGCGACGCGCGTTGCAGGTTGTCTTGAAGGCCTGCCAGCGTGGTGTTGCTATTCGATTCGATTTTCACGATGTCCATTCCCGAACGTGTTGAGTCCTTTATCGGCGAGGGTGCTTGAAAACTTTACCCTGACCGCGGACCGCCAACTGCCGTTCGCTGCGCTCATCGCGTTCAAAGCCTTGTCAGACGGGCTTTCGGCGCAATTGCAACAAAATGAAACAAACGTGGGATAGCCAACACAAGCCGCTTCAGAGCGACACTTCCACAGTCTGACTGTCCTTCACGATGCCGGTGATGATCTGTCCCCCGGCAGTTTTTACACGCACTTGCTGGCCGGGCGCGGCGTTGTTCATCGCGCTGCCTTCGACCGAAATCGTGAAACCCGTGCCGCCGGTGACGACGTGCACGTTCTGACCGATCGACACCGAAGTCGCGGCGCGCAGCATGTCGGTGCGCAGCGGCAGACCGGCGGGCACGCGCGACAGTGCGACCGCGCCGACCGCCTGCGCCGCATCGGTGACGATGGCCTGCGGCATCGCGGTGATGTCGCCTTCGCGGGCGACGAGATCGGCATTGCTCAACACTTCACCCGGCGCGATGGCGCGCGCGGCCAGATAGTAAGTGGCGTTGATCGACACGCGCGCCTGCACGTAGAGCGTCCACGGCCGCTCGCCGACGCAGCGCACGCCGACCGTCATGCGGCCCCAGAGGCGCGCGCCGGTCGGCATGAACGGATCGAGCGACGAACAGGGCGCGAGACCGCGCGGAAATACGGGCGTGACGGTGATGTCCACTTTGCCCGGCAGTCCGGCGGCCTGCTGGCGCAGAAATTCGAGCGCGGCGACGCGGATCGATTCGCCGTCCTGCATCGTGGCGGGCGCGCCGGTCGCTTGCGGCAACGGCGTCGCGGCCGCCGCAGCGGAAGGGTTGAAGCTGACGCGCTTCATCGGCGAGGCGGCGGCGCCGGCAACCGGAGCGGCTGGACTGGCCGCGACGGGTTTCACGTTCTGATTGCGCGCGGCAGCATCGTCGCGGGTGACGACGACGGGCATCACGTCGCGCGAAGCGGACGCGGCGGGCATCCTCGTCAAAGGCGCAGCGGCGGCCGCGACCGGCGCAGGCGCAGCACTGGATGGCGTATTGGATGCCACGCTGGAGCGCACGCCGGACGGTGCAGCAGACGCGACGGCCGGTCGCGCGGGCTTCGCTTCGCCCGGACCGGGAATCACGATCATGCCGTTCGCGTCGTTCGTCGCGCTGTTCATGGAATCGTCGGCGGCGTCGGCGCGGGCTTCGAGTGCGAGCGCGGCGTTACGCATGGCGGCGTCGGCGGCTTTCGTCGCGGCGCGATAACCGCTCGGGGGCGCGAGAGCGGGCGCGGGCGTCGCAGCAATCGGAGCAATCGGAGCAATCGGCGCGGACGCACGCGAAGCAGGCTGGTTCAGGCTTTTCGCCATCTCGGCCGCGGCGGCGGGGTTGGTTTCTGCGTTGCCCGGAATGACGATCGGGCCGTCGGACTGCTGCGCATACACGCCCGACGCGACGCTCATGAACAACGATACGCCCGCGACTCCGCGCAGCGTGCGGCGCGCGAACGTCGCTGCGGCGCGAGCCGTAGGGTTCGATGCGCGCTTCGCGGACCTGCTCATCACTTCTCTCCCTCACGCCGCGCACGGATGCGCGACGTCTCGATTCGACCCGGCCGCACCACGCGGCGGCTGCATTCCGGTCCGGCGCGGGACATCACCCGCGTCTGACCACGAAACGCATTCTAGATATCGGCCGCCTGAGGCAAGCGTCGAATAGAGGCCCCGTTTCCCGGTTATTCGTCGGATTAGTTCTTGTGCGCGGCTCCTAAGATGCGTGTCATGCAAAAAGGCCTCGGCACTGCCGACAGGAGAAACCGCAATGCTAGACAGACTCGACAAGGAATTCGCATTTGGCCGTGAGGCGCTCGATGTGCGCGCGTATCGGCAGGAATTGCTGTCGTCGAATATCGCCAACGCGGACACGCCCGGCTACAAGGCGCGCGACGTCGAATTTTCGAGCGCGCTCGCGGGCGCGCTGAAAAAGACGGGCGGCGCGACGTCGGCGTCGAACAGCGGCGCGCTCGCGATGGCGCAGCCGGTCAGCGTGAGCACGGGCGCATCGATGGCGACGACCGCGAAAGGTCACATGGCCGGCACGACGACGCTCAACGCATCGGGCGGCTCGAGCGACGACTACGGCCGTCTCGCCTATCGCGTGCCGAGCCAGCCGTCGCTCGACGGCAACACGGTCGATCTCGACGCCGAGCGCGTGCAGTTCGCGGACAACGCGCTGCACTTCGAGGCCGGCATGACGGTGCTGAGCTCGCAGATCAAGTCGATGCTCGCGGCGATCACGTCGAACAGTTAACGAAGCGCAGCAGGAGAGAAACAGATGCCTTCACTGATGAACATCTTCAACGTCGCCGGCTCGGCGATGTCGGCCCAGGCGCAGCGCCTGAACGTCACCGCGTCGAATCTCGCCAACGCGGACAGCACGACCGGCCCCGACGGCCAGCCGTACAAGGCGAAGCAGGTCGTGTTCGCGGTCGATCCGCTCGGCGGCGCGCGCACCGCGTCGGGCCAGCAGGTCGGCGGCGTGCAGGTGACCGGCGTCATCGACGATCCCACGCCGATGAAAACCAGCTACGACCCGAGCAATCCCGCGGCGAACGCGGACGGCTACGTGACGCTGCCGAACGTCGATCCCGTGCAGGAGATGGTCAACATGATTTCCGCGTCGCGTTCCTATCAGGCGAACGTCGAGACGCTCAATACCGCCAAGCAATTGATGCTCAAGACCCTGACCATCGGAACCTGATTCAGACACCCAAGGAACACAACGTGACGACCAGCACAACCATCGGCAGCAACGGCACCACGGTGTCGAAGACGCTGCTCGACACCATGAACGGCACTTCGTCGAGCGCGTCGGCTTCATCGACCTCGGCGACCGGCGCGCAATCGGCGTCGGACCTGCAGAACACCTTTCTGACGCTGCTCGTGACGCAGTTGAAGAACCAGGATCCGACCAACCCCGCCGACAGCTCGCAGATGACCTCGCAGCTCGCGCAGATCAACACGGTGACGGGCATCGGCCAGTTGAACACGTCGCTGTCTTCGCTCGCGACGCAACTGTCCGCGGGCCAGCAGACGCAGGCCGCGCTGCTGATCGGCTCGAACGTGCTCGCCGCCGGCAACGGCGTGACGGTCGCGAGCGGCACGGCGTCGAGCTTCGGCGTGCAACTCGCGAACGACGTGAGCGACCTGCAGATCGTCGTCAAGAACTCGTCGGGCCAGATCGTCAACACGCTCGATCTCGGCGCGCAAGGCGCGGGCGTCGTGCCGGTGACGGGCTGGAAGGCGGTCGACTCGAAGGGCACGGCACTCGCCGACGGCAGCTACACGATCACCGCGCAAGGCACGATCAACGGCCAGCAGGCGACGGCGACGACGCTGTCGGCCTCGCAGGTCCAGAGCGTCGTGCAGATGTCGGGCGGCGCGCCGGGTCTCAAACTCGCGAACGGTTCCACGGTTGCGCTGACGAGCGTCGCGTCGATCCTCTGATCCCACTTTTTTAGGACGAGCGCGGACTCGTCGCGGAGAAACATCAAATGAGCTATCAACAAGCACTGAGCGGTCTGGGCGCTGCATCGAGCGACCTCGACGTGATCGGCAACAACATCGCGAACGCGAACACCGTTGGCTTCAAGCAGGGTTCGGCGCAATTCGCGGACATGTATGCCAACTCGATGGCCACCGCCGTCAACAACCAGATCGGCATCGGCACGCGTCTCTCCGAAGTGCAGCAGCAGTTCTCGCAAGGCACGATCACCACGACCAACCAGGCGCTCGACGTCGCGATCAACGGCAACGGCTTCTATCAGTTGTCGAACAACGGCTCGATCGTGTATTCGCGCAACGGCGTGTTCCATCTGGACGACAGCGGCAACATCGTCAACTCGTCGGGCCTGCAATTGATGGGCTACGCGGCGGATTCGAGCGGCGTCGTCAACAGCGCGAGCACGGTGCCGCTCACGGTGCCGACGGCCAATCTCGCGCCGGTCGCCACCAAGACCATCACCGCCTCGTTCAACCTGAACTCGCAGGACGCCAACAAGGCCGCCACCGACTTCGATCCGAACGACGGCAACACGTACAACGCGTCGACCTCGGTGGATGCGTACGACACGCTCGGCGGCACGCAGAAAGTGTCCGTGTTCTTCACGAAGACGGCCACCGGCTCGTGGGAAGCCTTCGCGGGTTACGGCGACCCGGTCTCGAAGACCACCGATCTCGGCGGCGTGACGTTCGACGCATCGGGCAATCTCGCCTCGACCACCGCGAGCACGACGGGCGGCGTGACATCCCCGAAGACCGGCCAGTTCACCTTCACGATCCCGAATGGCGCGGACAACGGCGCGACCACGCAGTCGCTCACGCTGAACCTCGCCGGCACGACGCAGTACGGCGCGAAGAGCGGCCTCACGAACCTGCATCAGGACGGCCTCGCGACGGGCGAACTGACGGGCTTCACGGTCGGCAGCGACGGCATGCTGACGGGCAACTACTCGAACGGCGGCACCAAGGCGCTCGGCCAGATCGCGATCGCCAACTTCAACAACCAGAACGGCCTGCAGAACCTGGGCGGCAACGTCTATGCGCAAACCGCGGCATCGGGCGCGGCGCAGGTATCCGTGCCGGGCTCGACCAACCACGGCACGCTGCAGGGCGGCGCGGTGGAAAACTCCAACGTCGATCTGACGAGCGAGCTCGTGAATCTGATCACCGCGCAGCGCAACTATCAGGCGAACGCGCAGACGATCAAGACGCAGCAGACCGTCGACCAGACGCTGATCAATCTGTAAGCACCGCCCGCACGCAGGCAAGAAGGAAGCGATTCATGGACCGTCTGATCTACACCGCGATGACCGGCGCGAGCCAGGCACTGGAACAGCAGGCCGTCGTGGCGAACAACCTCGCGAACACGTCGACCACGGGTTTCAAGGCGCAGCTCGCGGCGTTCCGCCAGGTGCCGATGTCGTTCGAGAACCAGTCCGCCGACGGCACGACGCGTACGTTCGTGTTGTCGTCGACGCCGAACGCGGACTACTCGGCGGGCCCGGTGCAGCAGACGGGCAATCCGCTCGACGTCGCGATCCAGGGCCCCGGCTGGCTGTCCGTGCAGGCCGCGGACGGCAGCGAAGCGTACACGCGCGCCGGCAATCTGCATGTGGATCAGAACGGCCAGCTCGTCACGGCGAACAACCTGCCGGTGCTGGGCGGCGGCGGCCCGCTGTCGATCCCGCCGGGCGCGGAAGTCACGATCGGCCACGACGGCACGATCTCCGCGCTGATTCCCGGCGACCCGCCGACGGCGATCGCCGTGGTGGATCAGCTGAAGCTCGTGAATCCCGATCCGGCGACGCTTTCGCGCGGCGACGACGGGCTCTTCCGCACCGCGACGGGCGATCCCGCCGACGCGGACCCGACTGTCGTCGTGGCCGGCGGCGCGCTCGAAGGCAGCAACGTGAACCCGGTCTCCGCGATGGTCTCGATGATCGCCAACGCGCGCCAGTTCCAGATGCAGACCAAGCTGATGGAATCGGCGGACCAGAACGAACAGTCGGCCAACAAGCTGCTCAACTTCTCCTAAGCGGCGAAGACAAGACACTCAGGAAACACACATGAATCGCTCTCTTTACATCGCCGCGACCGGCATGAATGCGCAGCAGGCGCAGATGGACACGATCTCGAACAACCTCGCCAACGTGAGCACGAACGGCTTCAAGGGCTCGCGCGCGGTGTTTGAAGACTTGCTGTATCAGACGACCCGCCAGCCGGGCGCGAACTCGACGCAGCAAACCGAACTCGCCTCGGGCGTGCAGCTCGGCACCGGCGTGCAGCAGGTCGCGACCGAACGGCTCTACACGCAGGGCAACCTGCAGCAGACGGGCAACTCGAAGGACGTCGCGATCAACGGTCAGGGCTTTTTCCAGGTGACGATGCCCGACGGCACGACCGCCTACACGCGCGACGGCTCGTTCCAGACCAACGCGCAGGGCCAGCTCGTCACGTCGAGCGGCTATCAGCTGAATCCGGCGATCACGATTCCGCAGAACGCGACGTCGATCACGATCGGCTCGGACGGCACGGTGTCGATCGTGCAGTCGGGCACGTCGACCAGCACGACGGTCGGCGCGATCCAGCTCGCGACCTTCATCAACCCGGCCGGTCTCGAAGCGCGCGGCGAAAACCTGTTCTCCGAGACGGGCAGCTCCGGCGCGCCGAACGTGTCGCAGCCGGGTCTGAACGGCGCGGGTTCGCTGCAGCAGGGTTATGTGGAAGCGTCGAACGTGAACGTGGTGCAGGAACTGGTCAACATGATCCAGACCCAGCGCGCCTACGAGATCAACAGCAAGGCCGTGACCACGTCCGACCAGATGCTGCAGACGCTCTCGCAAATGCAGATTTGATGTAACGCCTGATAAGAGTCACCACGATGTCGCCAATCACATTTCTCGCGCGGGCTTCGCGCTTCGCTTCGGCCGCCGCGCTCGGCGCTTCGCTCGCGGCGTGCGGTCTCGTGCCGAAAGAGCCGATCGTCCAGCAGCCGATGTCGGCGCGTCCGCCGCAGCCGCCCGTCGGCACGCGTTCGCCGGGCGCGATCTACAACGCGGGCTATGCGGGCCGGCCGCTGTTCGAAGACCAGCGTCCGCGCAACACCGGCGACATCCTGACCATCGTGATCTCGGAAAACGTCAACGCGACGAAGTCGTCGGCGGCGAACACGAACCGCGGCAGCAACGCGTCGTTCGCCGTGCCGACGACGCCGGGCATCTTCGGCGGCCTCTTCAACAACACGACGCTGTCGGCCACCGGCGCCAACAAGTTCACCGCGACCGGCGGCGCGAGCGCGGCCAACACGTTCAGCGGCACGCTGACCGTGACCGTCACGGACGTCCTGCCCAACGGCAATCTCGTGGTGAGCGGCGAAAAACAGATGCTCATCAATCAGGGCAACGAATACGTGCGCTTCTCGGGCGTCGTCAATCCGACGACCATCTCGGGCACCAACACCGTGTTCTCCACACAAGTCGCCGACGCGAAGATCGAGTATTCGGCGAAAGGTTATATCGACGAAGCGCAGAACATGGGCTGGCTGCAGCGCTTCTTCCTCAACGTCGCGCCGTTCTGATCATGAATCCGCTTCTTCGTTTCGTTTCCTTCTCGCTCGCGGCGGCGCTCGTCGCGCTCCATACCGCACCGCCCGCGCATGCCGAGCGTCTCAAAGACCTCGTGTCGTTTCAGGGCGTGCGCGATAACCCGCTGATCGGCTACGGCCTCGTCGTCGGTCTCGACGGCACCGGCGACCAGACAATGCAGACGCCGTTCACGACGCAATCGCTCACCAACATGCTCGGTAATCTCGGCATTACGGTGAACTCGGCGACGACGCAGAACATGCAGCTGAAGAACGTGGCCGCCGTGATGGTGACCGCGACGCTGCCGCCGTTCGCGCGCCCGGGCGAAGCGATCGACGTGACGGTTTCGTCGCTCGGCAACGCGAAGAGCCTGCGCGGCGGCACGCTGCTGATGTCGCCGCTGAAAGGCGCGGACGGTCAGGTGTACGCGATGGCGCAGGGCAACCTCGTCGTCGGCGGCGCGGGCGCGAGCGCGAACGGCAGCAAGGTGCAGGTGAACCAGCTTGCAGTCGGCCGCATTTCGGCGGGCGCGATCGTCGAGCGCGCGGTGCCGACGGCGCTGCAGCAGCAAGGCGGCGTCATGCAGATGGAACTGCGCGAGATGGATTTCGACACGACGCAGCGCATCGTCGCGGCGGTGAACAACCAGTTCGGCACGGGCACGGCGCTCGCGCTCGACGGCCGCACGATCCAGTTGCGCGCGCCGCAGGACGCGAGCGAGCAGGTGTCGTTCATGGCGCAGTTGCAGAACATCGACGTGCGTCCGGCGCAGGCCGCCGCGAAGGTGATCCTGAACGCACGCACCGGCTCAATCGTGATGAACCAGATGGTCACGCTGCAGAACTGCGCGGTCGCGCACGGCAATCTGTCGGTCGTGATCAACACGAAGACGGCGGTGAGTCAGCCGGGCGCGTTCTCGAACGGCCAGACGGTGGCGGCGAAGGAATCGTCGATTCAGCTCAAGCAGGACAGCGGCGCGCTCAAGATGCTCAACGCGGGCGCAAATCTCGCGGACGTCGTGAAGGCGCTCAACGCGCTCGGCGCGACGCCGGCGGACCTGATCTCGATTCTTCAGTCGATGAAGGCCGCGGGCGCGCTGCGCGCCGACCTCGAAATCATCTAAGGAACGAAGGCTCATGAACTCGAACACGAGCGGTATCGCCGGCACCGCGCTGGCATCGACCGATACGACGAGCAGCTTTTCGAACCTGTCGAACAAATTCGCGCTCGATACGCAGGGTTTCGACGCATTGCGCGCGCAGGCGGGCACGAATCCGCAGCAGGGGCTCAAGGAGGCCGCGAAGCAGTTCGATGCCGTCTTCACGCAGATGATGCTGAAGAGCATGCGCGACGCGACGCCGTCCGACAGCCCGGTCGAATCGAACGATACGAAGTCGTTCACGTCGATGCTCGATCAGCAGCTTTCGCAGCAGATGTCGTCGAAAGGCATCGGTGTCGCGGACATGATGCTCAAGCAGCTCATGCGCAACGCGGGCGGCAAGACCGACGCGAACGCCGCCGGCGGCGCCAATGCAATGAACGCGATGCAGGGGCTCGGCGGCATGTCGGGCGGCGGCGGCGATCTCGACGCGAACGCGGGCAACCTCGCCGCGATGAACGCGATGGCGAAGGCCTACGCGGCGGCGCAGGCGGGCAAGAACAATACGTCGCTTGCCGGACGCGGCTATTCGGCAGCGGATTCGCTGGAACCGCCGGTGCGCGGCAACGGCTCGGACAAGGTCAATGCTTTCGTGGACAGACTCGCGGCTCCCGCGCAGGCTGCGAGCGCGGCGACGGGCATTCCGGCGCGCTTCATCATCGGTCAGGCGGCGCTCGAATCGGGCTGGGGCAAGCGCGAGATCAAGAGCGCGAACGGCGCGACGAGCCACAATATCTTCGGCATCAAGGCGACGAGCAACTGGACCGGCAAGACGGTCGATTCGGTGACGACGGAATACGTCAACGGCCGTCCGCAGAAGGTCGTGGAGCGTTTCCGCGCCTACGATTCGTACGAGGAAGCGCTGACCGACTACGCGAGCGTGATCAAGAACAACCCGCGCTATGCGCCGGTGATTCAGGCGTCGCGCGATGTCGCGGGCTTCGCGCACGGCATGCAGAAGGCCGGCTACGCGACCGATCCGCAGTACGCGAAGAAGCTCATTTCGATCATGCGGCAGATCGTCTGACGAAGGCGCGCGCAGCCGGGTCACAATGAGCCGATGTTTGCGGTCGCGTTATTGCTGCAAGTGAGACTGCGCGCGCGTTTTCGGCGCGGGACGTCGCGATTGTTCGGACATTAGGCGACTGCAAACGTTTTACGTTCGTCGGGACGGCGCACCACATACATTTTGCGCGGCTCGACCCTAAACTTTTGAAGAGGCATGCCGCTAACCTGAATAATCGAAGTGCCGGGCCCATCGGGGTTCGGACCGACGCGCGAGGTTCGGGAATGCGAACGGCGCGCGTGCACAATGAACACGGCTAGCACCATGAACACCAATCACAAGCATGACGTTGCCGACGAGGATATTGCGCCGATCGTGGATTTCGGGCGGCGTAATCCGCTTGAAATCGGCGTGGCTTTGCGCAATCTCGCCAATCGCGGCGATTTTCTGACGGCGCAATACGGCGACGGGCAGATCGTGACGCGCTTGCTGGACGTCGATGTGACGGCGCATCGTTTCACGTTCGACTGGGGCGGCGTGGCGGACCAGAACCGCGGCGTACTGGCTTCGCAGAAACTCGTTTTCAATGCGGCGCCGGAGGGCGTGCGGGTCGAATTCACGACGGCGCGGCCGCGTGAGACCGTGTTCGACGGACGCCCTGCGTTCGAAGCAGAGTTTCCACCGGTGCTTTATTACATGCAGCGGCGCGAGTATTTCCGCGTCGAGGCGCCGGTGCTGGATCCTTATATCTGCACGGGTTCGTTGCCGGATGGCGAGCGCTTTCGTTTCGAAGTGCATGACCTTTCGCTCGGCGGCGTTGCTTTGCGTACGACGGATGAGCGCGTCGCAAATCTCGAGATGGGCATCGTGATTCAGGATGCCGAGTTGCATTTCAGCGCGAATGGCAGGGTCACGCTGGATATGAAGCTTGTTTCGCATCGCGAGTCGACGACGGCGAAGGGCGATCGGCGGTATACGATCGGGTTCAAGTTCACTTCCATGCCGGGGTCGGCGGAGAATACGCTCCAGCGGCTCATTACTCAGCTCGAAATGAAGCGGCGGTCTTTGGCGAAGTAAGGGTTTTTTGTTTTCTTGCTTTCGCTTTCGCTTGCGCTTTCGTGGAATCCTGAGTTCGCGTCGGTCTATTGGCACTGCCCCTGTGCGGGGCGGCAGTCACTTTCTTTGCTGCTGCAAAGAAAGTAACCAAAGAAAGCAGCTCTCCCCATCCAAAGTACCTCACACCGGCCCCGGCACAGGCGAAGAGCCTGTGGCCCGGCCGTAGCAAGTGCCCTCAAAGGTCAACCGATCTTGGCTCGCAACCACTGTGAGATCGCGCCGTTCACGGACTGGCACAGCACCAAATCGCTCCGGCCCGCTGCGCGGCCGACCGGTCAATCGGGTCCGCACGTGCTTCCTTGCTCACGCGGCCATCTCACTGCACCGGCTCTTCGTTGGTTTCCCTTGCATACCCAGCGGCAGCGCGCAGCGCTGTGCCGGAGCTTTTTGGTGCTGAACCAGTGCCTTGAAACGCCTGGCTTGTCGGATCCTGCGCGAGCCAAGCCCGGTGCACCATTGGGGGCACTTGCTAGCGCGTGCCACCGGCAATTCGCCTGTGCCGGGGCCGGTGTGAAGGACTTTGGATGGGACAAGCTGTTTCTTTGGTTACTTTCTTTGCAGCAGCAAAGAAAGTGACTGCCGCCCCGCACAGGGGCAACACAAATAGACCGACGCGAAAGCAGGATTCCACGAAAAAAAAACCCAAAACAAACCGAAGCGAATTCAGGATTCCATAAAAGCCGGATGAAAACAGGCGAGAAAGAGCAAAAAGCCAAAACCGAAGAATTAAGCCGAAAACCCCACGCTCTTCGGGCAATAGCCATTGCCCTATCCCGCCGATAATGCCCCCATCGCGACAAGCGCCCAGCTTCCGCACAGAAGCAACGACACAACAGTTAGAACCTCAACTTCCCCGGCAATCGGCCGATATACAAGGCACCCATGCGGCAGCGCCCGAACCCCCGCCGCCTCACCAGGATTCACGCATGTCCAACAACATCTTCAGCATTGGTCTTTCCGGTCTGAACGCCGCCCAGTGGGGCCTGACGACGACGGGACAGAACATCAGCAACGCCGCGACGCCGGGCTACACGCTCGAGAAAGTCACGTATCAGGAGTCGTCCGGGCAGTTCACCGGCTCCGGCTATCTCGGCAGCGGCGTTCAGGCCGTCACCGTGACGCGTCAGTACAGCCAGTATCTGACGACGCAAGTGAACAACACGCAGGCGTCGAGCAGCGCGGCCAGCACGTATTACTCGCTGATCTCGCAACTGAACAACCTCGTCGGCGATCCCACCAAAGGCATCGCGCAGGGCATCACGAATTACTTCTCCGGCCTGCAGTCGGTGGCAAACTCGGCCAACAGCGCGGCCGCGCGCCAGTCGCTGATGAGCAACGCGCAGACGCTCGCCGATCAGATCAATTCGGCCGGCCAGCAATACGATCAGCTTCGTCAGAGCGTCAACACGCAACTGACCAGCGCAGTCACGCAGATCAACAGCTATTCCCAGCAGATCGCCGATCTCAACAAGCAGATCAACATCGCGACCGCAGGCGGACAGCAGCCGAATCAGTTGCTCGATCAGCGCGACCAGCTCGTCACGAACCTGAGTTCGATGATCGGCGTGCAAGTCGTGCAGCAGGACGGCAACTACAACGTGTTCATCGGCAACGGCCAGCCGCTCGTCGTCGGCAGCACGCAATACGGCCTGCAGACTGCGCCGTCGCCGTCCGATCCGAGCGAGCTCACCGTCGCGTTCCAGAGCCGCGACGGCTCGACGCAGACGCCCGCCACGACGCAATACCTCGACAACTCCGCGCTCACGGGCGGCGTCGTCGGCGGTCTGATCGACTTCCGCACGCAAACGCTCGATCCGGCGCAGGCGCAACTCGGCGCCATCGCGACGAGCTTCGCCAGCCAGCTGAACGGCCAGAACGCGCTCGGCGTGGACCTCAACGGCGTCCAGGGCGGCGATCTGTTCGCGGCAGGCGCGCCGAACATCCTCGCCAACGCGCGCAACAAGGGCACCGGCACGCCGGCGGCGTCGATCGTCGACGGCACGCAGCCGCCCACCAACGACTTCACTGTCAGTTTCGACGGCAGCCAGTACACGGTGACGGACCCGGCGAGCGGGCAGAAGCTCGGCACCATCGATCCGGCGGTCGGCAACGCGACCATCAACGGCCTGAAGATCGACGTGTCCGGCATGACCGGCGTGCAAAAGGGCGACTCGTTCACGATCCAGCCCACGCGCGGCGCGCTCGACGCCTTCAAGCTCACGACGAGCAACGGCTCGGCGATCGCGGCCGCGTCTCCGGCAGTGACGTCGGCGGCGAGCGCGAACACGGGCACGGCATCGATCTCGTCGGCGACGGTATCGAAGGGCTATTCGATGACGTCCGACATCAGCCTCACGTACGACTCGGCCGCGGGCGGCTTCAAGTCGAACGTCGCGGTGAACGTGGGCGGCACCGCTTACGCCGCCGGCACGACGATTCCCTACGACGCGTCGAAGGGCATGACGGTCGTATCGAACGGCGTCTCCGCGACCATCAGCGGCACGCCGAAGAACAACGACGTGTTCAACGTCGCGCAGAACAAGGGCGGCACGAGCGACGGCACCAACGCGCTCGCGATGGCCAATCTGGTTTCGTCGAAGTCGCTCAACGGCGGCACCGACACGCTGACGAGTTCGTACGCGAACTACGTGAACACGATCGGCAACCAGACCAATCAGCTCAAGGCGACGAGCTCGGCGCAGACCGCGCTTCTTTCTCAGGCGACCACGGCGCAGCAGTCGGTGCAGGGCGTGAACCTGAACGAGGAAGCCGCGAACCTGATTCAGTATCAGCAGCTCTATCAAGCGAACAGCAAGGTGATTCAGACCGCCGCGACGCTGTTCCAGTCGCTGCTCGGCATGTTCAACTGAGGCAAACGCGATGCGTATTTCCAGTTCCCAGTACTTCAACATGAACGTCGCTTCGATGAGCGACCAGCAGAGCACGCTTGCGTCGATGTATCAGCAGATCTCGTCGGGCAAGCGCATTCTCACCGCATCCGACGATCCGCTCGGCGCGGCGCAGGCCGTGCAGCTCACGTTGAAGAGCGGCGCGCTCGCGCAATACGGCACGAACCAGACGACCGCGCTGTCTTCGCTGCAACAGGAAGATTCGACGCTCGGCAGCGTGAGCGACGTGCTCCAAAGCATTCAGACGCAGATCGTGCGCGCCGGCGACGGCTCGCTCACCGATGCGGACCGCACGTCGATCGCCAATTCGATTCAGGGTCTGCGCGGCCAGCTGTTCGGCCTCGCGAACACCACCGACAGCAGCGGCAATTACATCTTCTCGGGCCTGAAGGGCGGCACGGCGCCGTTCTCGGACAATCCGTCGGGTGTCGGCACGACGTATTCGGGCGATTACGGCCAGCGCACGGTGCAGATCAGCGAAGGACGTTCGATTCCGGTGGGCGACACGGGCGTGTCGATCTTCGGCAGCGTGTCGCCGACGGAGAGCGATCCGGTGTCGAGCGCGAACGCCCAGAACAAGGGCACGGGCACGATCAGCGCGGTGAGCGTGAGCGACACGAGCAACCCGGGCAATGCGAGCACGTACACGATCAAGTTCTCGATTTCGCAGACGGACGGCTCGACAACTTATTCGATCACGTCGAACCCGGCGGATTCGTCGCTGCCGGCCAATGTCGCATACACGGGCAAGACGGACATCACGCTCGGCGGCCAGAAAGTGACGCTCGACGGCGCGCCCGGCGACGGCGACAGCTTCACGGTGCAGCCCGCGTCGTCGGACAACAACGACATCTTCGCGACGCTCGACAACATCGTGAACGCGCTGAAGCAGCCGACGGGTTCGCCCACCGCGCAAGCGACGCTGACCAACGCGCTGACGACCGCAGGCACGAAGATCAACAACACGTTCAACAACGTGCTGTCGGCGCAGACGGTGGTGGGCGGCCGCGAGCAGGAAGTGCAGTCCACGCAGTCGACGATGCAGGCGAGCCAGACACAGACGGCCAGCGACATCGCCAATCTGACGAGCATCGATCTGGTTTCGTCGATCAGCCAGTATGAGTTGACGCAGACATCGCTGCAGGCCGCGCAAATGGCGTTCTCGCAGATTCAGAAGATGTCGTTGTTCGACTATATCGGCAACTGATCGCGCCGTATGCCGCGGAGGCGCACACGCACCGTGCGCCTCCGCAGCCCACACTCCTCGGGCGATTCAGGGCCCGATCCACTCCGCCGACAATCGTCATCGTCGGACACGGAACACGCGCGCCCGCCGCCTTTCCGCTCACACCACTTTTCCGAAACGGTCCGTTTCGGCGCGTTTGCCGCGCAAATGGGTTTTGTCCTATGCACGCGGCTCGCGCTCGCTAATAAGCTTTCGATCGGTTGAAAAATGTGTCGAACCGAACCCGTCGGAGACTTGCGGAGAACATGGAAGAAGCGATCAAGACAGCGGAGCGCCGCGCGCGCGACCCCGAATTCGTGCAACGCTATCTGGCGGGCGAAGGCATCGATCTCGCGCCGGACGGGTCGATCCTCAGACCGCTGAGCCATCTCTTTCCGCGCGTCTCGCGCGTGCTCTGGTGGAATACGTCGCTGGGCGGCGAAGCCTATATGGCGGCCATCAAAGATACATCGCTCGACTTCGTTCACGCGCACCGCTGTCTGGCCGCGCAGGCCGATCCCGCGCAGTCGCTCGCGCGCTGGCTCGATCTGCTCAGGCCCGGCGGTCATGTGATCGTCACCGTGCCGAACGAAGGCAGCCACGCGCCGCACCAATGGAGCTTCTCGATCGGCAACGCGGCGAGCGCTTCGCCACGCTGCATCGACGTGCTCGAACTCATGAAGAAGGTGGCGCATGTCGCCCAGTACGAGCGGCTCGCGCTGGTTCGCGACGGCTCGGCGGACGCATCGGCCGAAAGCAACATCGAACTCGTGCTGCGCAAGCGCGCCGTGCAAAGCGCGCAGGAATGCGTGAACGCGTTCGTCAGAGCGCAAAGCGCGCAGGCGTGCATCGCGGCGTGCTACGCGGCGATCGAGACCTATCCGTTTCGCTACGACGTCCATCATATGGCGATGCTCGAACTGCTCCATCGGCGCGAGCTGTCGCACATGGACGCCGTGCTCGCGCACGCGCGCGAGCACATGCCGCACGATCACGCGGCGCGACTCCATCACACGCTTCACGTCATCGGGCGGGGGCGCCTGAACGAAGGCTTCACGCTGCGCGAGCAACTGCCCTCGCTCGCGCTCTGGCAGCGGCGCACGAAGGCCGAGCCGCCGCGGGACACGCCGGCATGGAAGGGCGAACCGCTCGCCGGCAAACGCATCGTCATCTGGAGCGAATTCGGGCTCGGCGACGAGATCTTCTTCTTCCGCTTCGCCCGGATTCTGCGCGAGCAGGCGGGCGCGGCGAGCGTCAGCGTCGTGTGCCAGTCGCCGCTCACGGGACTCTTCGAAGCGTCGGGCGAAGCGGACGCGGTCATCGACCTGAAAGACGCCGGATCGATCCCACCGCACGATTTCTGGGTCTATCCCCACGCGATCCCTGCGTATTTGCCGCTCGATCTCGAAGCGCTGCCGCAATCGGTGCCGTATCTGCGCGCGCCGGCTGAGCCCGCGCCCGGCATGACGCAACTCGACGCGCGCACCGTGAAAGTCGGGCTCGCGTTCAAGGGCGACCCGACGCACGAGAACGATGCCGCGCGCTCGATGCCGTCGATCTCCCTGCTCGATCCGTTGTTCGCGATCGAAGGTGTCGAGTTCTACAGCCTGCAAAAGGGCGCGGGCGCGGATGAAGCAGCGGATTACGCGAAGCGCTTGCCGAACTTCCACGACATCGGCGCGCAAGTGACGAGCATGGACGAAACTGCCAGCGCGATCGCAGCGCTCGATGTCATCGTGACTGTGGATACTTCCGTCGCCCACGTGGCGGGCGCGCTCGGCAAGCCGGTCTGGCTGATGCTCCCCGCGTTCGGCGACTGGCGCTGGCACTATCTCCGCGAGGACAGCCCGTGGTATCCGACCATGCGTCTGTTGCGCCAGGAGCGCACGGTGCACTGGCAAGACATCGTGGCGCGCATCGGTGTGTGGCTCGGGGAATGGGCGGCGGAGCGGCGGCGCTAGAACATCGCGCCGGTGACGCGTCCCACCTGGGCGATTCCCACATCGAAAATCCGCTGAAAGAACGGCATCAGGTTCGGCACCATGAGTTGCAGCAAAAGCAGCCCGACGAGCATCGTCACCGGAAAGCCGACCTGAAAAATCCCGATCTGCGGCGCGGCCCGATTGAGAATGCCCAGCGCGAGATTCGCGATCAGAAGCGCGGCCACCACCGGCAACGCCAGCAACAATCCCGTTGAAAACACGCTCGCGCCGTAGCCGACCAGAATCCGCCAGCCTTGCGCATGCGACGCGGCCGCGACGACATTCGCCTCGACCGGCACACTCTGAAACGTGGCGATGAGCGCGCTCAGCAACTGCAGATGGCCGTCGAACACGAGAAACGCCAGCATCGCGAGCGTGTTGAGATAGCGCGACACCACCACCGCGTTGCCGCCCGCGCGCGGATCGTAGAGCATCGCGAAGCCGAGGCCCATCTGCTGGCCGATGAACTCGCCGGCTGCATCGACGGCGGCGAACGCGATCTGCATCGTCAGGCCGATGGCCCCGCCGATCAGAAACTGATTCACGATGATCCACACGCCCGCCGCCGAAAACACCGTGGCCTGAGGCATGGCACCGAGCGTCGGCGCGACGATCAGCGAAACGAACGCGGCGAGCGCGATTTTCACGCGCATCGGGATCGCCATGTGGCTCAGGACGGGCGCGGTCGCGATCAGCGCGAGGATGCGCACGAACGGCCAGAGGAACGCCGTGAGCCAGCCGTTCAGTTGCGCGTAGGTGACGGAGAACATCGATGGAAGCTCAGCCCGCGATCGCCGGCGTGATCGTGAAGACGTGGCGCATGTAGTCGAGCAACGTCGCGAGCATCCAGGGACCGGCGATCACGAGCGTCACCGCCACGGCGATCAGCTTCGGGATGAACGACAGCGTCGATTCGTTGATCTGCGTGGCCGCCTGGAACAGGCTCACCACCAGGCCGACGACCAGCGCCACGAGCAACAGCGGCGCGGCCAACAACAGGGCGACGTACATCGCCTGATGGGCCATCGTCATGACGGATTCGGGTGTCATGCGCGTCTCCTCAGGATACGAAACTTTGTGCCAGCGAGCCGATCAGCAACTGCCAGCCATCGACGAGCACGAACAACATCAGCTTGAACGGCAGCGCGATGGTCGTGGGCGAAACCATCATCATGCCCATCGACATCAGCACGCTCGCCACCACCATGTCGATGATGAGAAACGGTATGAAGATCGTGAAGCCGATCTGGAAGCCGGTCTTGAGTTCGCTCGTGACGAACGACGGCACCAGAAGCGACAGCGGCACGTCTTCCGGACCGTTCATCGGCGCGGCCTTCGAAATGCGCGCGAAGAGCGCCAGATCCGACTCGCGCGTCTGCTTGAGCATGAACTGCTTGAAGGGCGCGACGCCGCGCGTCATCGCCTGATCCATTGCGATCTGGCCGTCGGAGAACGGCTTGTACGCGTCGTTGTAGGCGCGGTCGAGCACCGGCGACATCACGAAGAAAGAGAGAAAGAGCGCGAGGCCGACGAGCACCTGATTCGGCGGCGTGCTCGTGGTGCCGAGCGCCTGGCGCAACAGCGACAGCACGATGATGATGCGCGTGAAGCTCGTCATCATCAGGACCATCGCGGGGAGGAACGAGAGCATCGTCAGCAGCAGCATCGTCTGCACGCTGAGCGAATACGTCGTGCCGCCGTTCGGGCCGGGGCTCGTGTTGAAGGCGGGCAGGCCCGCGGTGCTTTGCGCGAACGCGAGGTACGGCATCAGACCGATCGCCACGACTAGCGCGAGCTTCACGCCGCGCATCAAGTTACGACTCGACTGCATTACTTGCTCCCGCCGACGAACTGCCTGAAACGCCTGCCCGCGATGCGTGCGAGCACGTCGAGATATCGCTGACTCTGGGAAATGACGAAGGTGATAGCCATGAAATTCTGCCTGTTTCGATAGGCTGAATTGTTGTCCATCCATTCATCGGACGATGGCGCGAACAGAAGGGGGATTTGGGGCTAACTCGTTCTATTGCTGAAACGAACGGCCCGAAAACGAACATCGGGCGTGACCCTCGCGGATCACGCCCGATGTTCTGAACACGCACGCAGTTTATTTACCCGGGTTGACGAACTTCTGCAGGCGCTTGTTCGCTTCGCCTGCGAGGGCGTCGCGGAACCGTTGACCGAAACTGCCGTGCAAGGTCTGCGCGGGCGATGCGGCCTGAACGCCGATGCCGTCCGCCTGTGCCGATCCCGCGGGCATCGTGTGAAGAAGGCGCACGTTGCCGGGACCGGCGCCGAGCACGAGCCACGTATCGCCGACTTCGACGACCGCGACGCGCTCCTTGTTGCCGAGCGATGCGCCGCCCACGACCTTCACGAGCCCGCTGCGCTTGCCGCCCTGAAAGCCGAACTTGCGCGCGAGCCACGCGCAGCCGAACACGAAGCCGATCACGACGACGAGCCCGACGAGCGTCTGCAGCACCGCGCCGAGGCCGAGCGACGGCACCGCGGTGCCCGCGCCGACGCTCGATGCGATCTGCGAAGCGTGGTTCACGGCGTTCATGTCGGCGGCGCGCGCGAGAAGCGGCGCGGCGGACAACAGGGCGGCGAAGCGTTTCATCGATTCAGCTTCCGGATGCGTTCGGACGGCGTGATGATGTCGGTCAGGCGAATGCCGAACTTGTCGTTGACGACGACCACTTCGCCCTGCGCGATGAGGCAGCCGTTCACGAGCACGTCCATCGGTTCGCCGGCGAGACCGTCGAGTTCCACGACCGAGCCTTGCGCGAGTTGCAGCAGATTGCGGATCGCGATCTTCGTGCGCCCGAGTTCCACCGTCATCTGCACGGGGATGTCGAGAATCATGTCGATGTCGTTGCGCGTCGACGGCGCCGTGGCCTTCGAGAGCGGCTGGAACACGCCCGCTGCAGCGGCCGGCGCTTCGTTGCCGTTCTGCTCGGCGAGCGCGCTGGCCCAATCGTCCATCAGGATCTCTTCGCCTTTTTCCTGCACGCCGGGTGCGCCCGGCCGCGTGCCGTCCTGCATCAGATCACTCATATCCACCTTCCTTCATCGTGTCGCTTGCGCTGATCATCTTTTGCACGCGCAGCGCGTATTGACCATTGAAAATTCCGTAGCCGCATTCCATGACCGGCACGCCATCCACTTTCGCGACGACGTGCTCCGGCACGTCGATCGGCAGCACGTCGCCCGCGCGCATGTTCAGAATCTGTTCGAACGACGAGCGCACGGTCGCGAGATCCACCGTCAACTCCACTTCCGCCGACTGCACCTGCTGCGAGAGCACGCGCACCCAGCGGCGGTCCACTTCGAGCGCTTCGCCCTGAATGGGCGAGGAGAGCACGTCGCGGATCGGCTCGATCATCGAGTACGGCATGCAGATGTGCAGCGTGCCGCCGGTCGAGCCGAATTCGATCGTGAACTGCGTCACGATGACGATCTCGTTCGGCGTCGCCACGTTCGCGAACTGCGTGTGCATTTCCGAGCGCATGTACTCGAACTGGAGCGGCTTCACGCTGCGCCAGGACGTCGAATAATGTTCGAACACGAGATTGAGCAGCTTGCTGATGATGCGCTGCTCGGTCTGCGTGAACTCGCGGCCTTCGACGCGCGTATGAAAGCGTCCGTCGCCGCCGAACAGGTTGTCGACCACGAAGAACACGAGGTTCGGGTCGAACACGAACAGCGACGTGCCGCGCAGGGGCTTCACGTGGACCAGGTTGAGATTGGTCGGGATCGGCAGGTTGCGCGTGAATTCGCTGTATTTCTGCACCTTCACCGGACCGACGGAGATTTCCGCCGAGCGCCGCATGAAGTTGAAGATGCCCACGCGCATGAGGCGCGCGAAGCGGTCGTTGATGATTTCGAGGCCGGGCATCCGGCCGCGGACGATGCGTTCCTGCGTCGCGATGTTGTAGGGACGTACGCCGACGGGCTTTTTCTCGTCAGTTTCCTGATCGATTTCGCCGGTGACGCCCTTGAGGAGGGCATCGACCTCCTCTTGCGACATGAACTCTTCGTGGCCCATGACTTTTTACTCGATGATGCCGCGTTACTGAACGACGAATTCGGTGAACAGCACCTCTTCGACGCGCACGGGCTTTTCGGCCGTGCTCGCCGCAGTCTCGACGGCTGCGCGGAGTTCGTTGGCGAGCTGCTTCTTGCCGTCGACGCTCGCGAGATCTTCGGGGCGCTTGCCGGAGAGCAGAAGCAGCACGCGGCTGCGGACTTCGGGCATGTGCTCGGTGACGAGCAACTGCACCTTTTCGTCCTTCAGCTTGAGCGTGAGGCCGGAGCGGAGGTAGTGCATGGAACCGTCGTCGGACTGGAGATTGACGGTGAGCGAGTCGAGCGGGAAGAACACGGGCGGCGGCTCGGGTGCGGGCTTGGCCGGGCCGTGGTTCTTGCCGAGGAAGAAGTAGGCGCCTCCGGCTCCCGCGCCGAGAAGCACGATCGCGCCGACGGCGATGATCAGGATGCGCTTGAGCTTGCCGCTCTTCGCGGGGACGATGGGTTGCTGGTTTGCGGTCGTGGTAGCCATGAATGCGTGCCTCTTTCGATAGGTTGAATTGTTGGCGATCGCGGTGTAAAGCGATGGGTCGAACAGAGGGGGGATTTGGGGTTATTCCATCTGATTGCTTTGCCCTGCGCGGGTGGGCGGTTTTTTGGGTTTGCTTGATTTTGTGCTTTTTTTGAATCTGAATTTGCGTTGTGGGTTGCGCGTTGTGCGTTCGCGTCGCGGTTGCGTGGAATCCTGTTTTCGCGTCGGTCTATTTGTGTTGCCCCTGTGCGGGGCGGCAGTCACTTTCTTTGCTGCTGCAAAGAAAGTAACCAAAGAAACAGCTTGTCCCATCCAAAGTCCTTCACACCGGCCCCGGCACAGGCGAATTGCCGGTGGCACGCGCTGGCAAGTGCCCCCAATGGTGCACCGGGCTTGGCTCGCGCACGGTCCGACACGCTAGAAATTTCAGGGCACTGGTTCAGCACGAAAAAGTTCCGGCACAGCGCTGCGCGCTGCCGCCGGGTATGCAAGGGAAACCAACGAAGAGCCGGTGCAGTGAGATGGCCGAGTTTGCAAGGAAGCACGCGCGGACCCGATTGACCGGTCGGCCGCGAAGCGGGCCGGAGCGATTTGGTGCTGTGCCAATTCGCTGAACGGCGCGATGTCACAGCGGGTTCGCGAGCCAGCATCCGCTGACCTTTGGGGGCGCTTGCTACGGCCGGGCCATTGGCTCTTCGCCTGTGCCGGGGCCGGTGTGAGGTACTTTGGATGGGGAGAGCTGCTTTCTTTGGTTACTTTCTTTGCAGCAGCAAAGAAAGTGACTG
>FCOH02000043.1 GCA_001544595.2 Caballeronia peredens
GTTATAAGTATTATTATAAATAACAAAAGGTGTTTGTCAATGTAATATCAACAAACACCTAAGATATATATCAATCATCAGATATCTAATTTACAACGGCCAAGCCCAGAGTGGACCTTTGACTTTGATTGTTTGCTTCACAGGGTCGGGAGAGACCAAGCTCTTCTGGGACAGTGGGTTTGGCTTGCCTTCCAGGAAGGACTGCTGTTTAACGATGCCAGCTTCGTCGGGGATTTGGTCTATGACCGGCTGAGCGGCATCAATGCTGACCTTGGCTGCTGCGAGTGCTGGAAGCTCTTTGCTGAGGTCGTGTGTCTTGATGTAGGCGGGGTTGCGACCAATGATGGCTCCATACGCATCGGGAGAGGTGAAGAGAGCCTGAATGCCTGCGGTGCCTCTAGTGTCTTGAATCACCTTGTCTTTCAGCCTGTAGCTGTAGCTAATGTGGCTCAGAACGGCTTGCTTGTTCGCATCTGTAGAGTTCTTCGCATAGACCTTCAATGCACTCACCAGTCCCGCATATTTCGAGAAGCCTCCCGTCTTGTATGAGTGGTAGAAGAGAGCCGCTTGCTCGTTCGGCTGGAGCTTGTCATAGAGAGAACCCAGAGCCTTCTTCGCTGGATTGTCGAATTGCGGCGTCATCGCGCCGACGAAGGCAATCCCTTGTTCTGGGCTGAAGCGTAGAGGCTGAGAAGCTGGAAGAAGCTCGTGCACGCCTGCTTGAGCCACGAAAGCCGTGTAATCGCCTGGAGAGGTCAAGATTGGCCTTGCGATGTCTGCCATGTGGCTCTTCGTCTGCAATGAATCGTTGAGCCCAAACATCGCAGCTTGACCGATGTTGTCAGGGTAGAAGTGACCAACGAAGCCTTCAAAGTAAGCCACGATGGAAAGCTTGTAATTCTTCTCGTCAAATTCCCTCTGAGCCAGATTGACGGCTCCATTGGCTTGGGCGAACCCAATCTTCTTGGTCGTTTTGGGAGTCGAAGCAGGTAGAGGGGAAGAGGCCGCGGCGGGGAGTGAAGCGGGGGTGATGCTAGCTGGAACTGGAGTCTTCGCTACTTGAGGTGGTGACGCTAGCTGAGTTGGCGGTGGTTCCTTTTTTTCCTGGTTACAACCTGTGAGGGTAATAGCAGTTAATGCCAGCAAGAAAGTTGATAAATTTATTGTCTGTTTTGTCATTATGGTCTCCTTTTGTTTGACAATTCTTGTTATAAGTTTATATTAAGACAATAAAACAATAAATCAAGGCAAGGAGACCAAAAATGGAAATAAAAGAAATTGAGCAAGTGACGGGCTTGGATGCAAAGGAAATCGAATCGAAACTAAATGAGTGGGCAGCGGAAGCGTTGCAAGAAGCGCCAGGAATTACGGATTTGAGTGAGATGTTGGCACTTCTCCCTCCAGAGAACCAACATGAGGCACTAAAGACAATATTTGACCATAATGCACTTTCGAATCCTCGCCTTGCATTCATCATCATGCAAACATTTTCGTCTGTCTTCTACATCAAGAACAGCGGAAAGCAAATCGACAAGATGACTGCTCATTTAGAGGAACAGTTAAACAAGGTTGCGAAGAGAGTTTTGATTGACTTTCACAATACACTTGTCGGTCAGGCTGGGGATGTCAGACGCCAGACCTTGGAAGAACTGACGGAAGTGCTGGGCCAGATTCAAGAAATTCGCGATGGTATCGATGGAAAACTGGACCGCTTGGTAGGTTTCAGTGGTCGTGTGGAGAACGCTGTAGATGATATTGAGAAGCTAAGAGAAGAACTGAAGAAAATATTTGATGCTGGAATTCTAGAGATTAAGAAGGAAATCAAGGAAGGTCCTGACAAAATTCGTGCAGCGGCTACTGCCAAATATCAAAACGACATCATGCACAAAGAAGTCGATATCATGAACAAGATCAAAAGTGGTGTTGTTGACGCGGGCAAAAAGGCAATCAACGAAATGAAAACTGAGTGGAGCGAAGAGAGAAAATTCGCGAACCGCTTCTGGACCTTTATGTATGCTCTGGCCGGCACTGGAACGGCACTCATCATCTTCTCTTTCTTCAAGTAATCAATCGCACATCAAGGGGCTTGGCTGGGATAAGCAACCCCTCCTTCTTGGAAGCTCGGCCAGAGGCCAGCCTAACGGCTCTTGACTGCGTGTCCAGTCCTGTGGGAGCCTGTGCGCAGGAAAATCAAAACATACAAAGATGAAAAAACGGGGCGCGGCACTTCTGCTTTTCTTTTCGCTTTTCTCGAACTCAGCATTTCCGGCGAACGGCTTCACTCATCAAATCGGGGTAGTCTCATGCGGCCAATGGACGGAACATCACACAGGTGCGCGGGGATGGCCGGCAATTGTCGATGATCGGTGGCTGGCAGGGTTCCTTTCCGGTGAGTCGGTCTCTCTGGATGAAGACCTTCTGGATAACGTCAACCTCAGTGAAATTTCGGCGTGGATGACGCACTACTGCCAAGACAATCCAGCTTCGAACTCGCTAGACGGTGCCTTGACCTGGGCGGTGAAGATAGCGAGGGCACGAGGCCTTTGTGCAAGAGGCTACAAGTGCGCGGGACGCGAGTGACCGAAGCAGGGGCTTGACCAAAACACTGTATGTTTATACGGTATCGTGATGGATGAATCCGACGCGTTGGAATTCTGGGCTGAACGGGCTGCAATCATGCAGTTTGATGGTCGCTGCTCGCAGCCGGACGCCGAGTTCAATGCTGCCTTTCTGATGAAGAGGTTCGCTGAACGCCACGGCATAGAGATCACAAACCATTGGCTGAGGTGGGTCACTCGCCAAAGCTGGGAGTGGTCGGATGATGCTAGAAAGGTGGTGATCAATAGCCCACAGTGGCAAAGCACAAAACCGTGAGGAAGGCGGTGTCGCCCGCTGTGTTTCCTAAGTAGTGCTTGCTGTATGGACGAAAACCGTGGTTCCCAATGAAGAAGCCCCATTGCTGGGGCTTTCTGCGTTACTTGAGCTTGAGTGTCATCGCCTTCATGTTCTTCATCACCGTATCCTTGTCCAGCACGGGTTCCTTGGTCGATTTGATGGACTTCAGACGCTGGGCAATCTTCTCGTCAACGTCGGCTTCCTTCGCTACCTCCTGCACATTCTTGGGTGCTGCAATCTCAACTGGGGCGAAAGACTTGGGCACATTGCGAAGCTGCTGACCGGTGGCTTGTGTGAAGCTGTCTTGCTGGGCAGTCTGCACGGCTTCCTTTGCAAAACCTAGGTTCAACTCTTGATACTTCTCAAAGTGAGGCATCACTGAAGAGATGTCGGAAGGGCGACCCTCAACAATCGCTGCGTTGAAGTCAAGGTAAGCGGATTCGAGTCGCTGCATGGCTTCGATGCGTGGGCGGTCTTCGTATCTCGTGTTGTGCAATTGATATTTGTGAGACTCGCGCAACTCACGATATGCGTTATCCACGGCTTTTGCCACTTGCTCTTTTGCCATGATGTCGTCGTTTTCACCGGCATACTTACGGATGTATTCTCCAGTAGTCAGGCCGCTATTTCCGCTCAGGAAGTCCATCCGAGTGTAGTTGTTGCGAGTATGTTCCAGGAAGTCGCGTGGCTGGTTGGGGTCAAGCTTGGCGTTGCTATCGAAGAGTCCTTGCATGTGCTCCACTGTGAACTTGCTTTGACGCTCCAGTTGTGCGGCTTTCTCGGCGGCGCTGATACGGGCCGCTTCCTCGGCCTTGCGAGCAACCTCTTCCTTGATGCGCTCTGCTGCCTCTTGCTCCCTGCGTTTGGCATCTTGGCGTTCAAGCATCTGGCGGCTAGCCTCTGGGATATGAACGGTCTTTGGCAACTTTTCCTCAACGGCTTCTTGCTCTTGACGCGAAGCGATAACGAACGAGGCGTCTACCTTTTCGGCGGGCACTTCCACCATGACTGCTTTGATCTTTGGCTGCGTATCGCCGTTCTTGAAGGTGTGACGCCAATCCTTGCCCAGTTTGGCGGCTGCATAGTCCTTGAACGAATCATTCAGAACCTTCCGAAAGTCATTGCTGTCGTCGGACAGACTTGATGGATCGAGGGTGTCGCCTAAACGGCCGGCTTTGTCTTCGAACATGTTGAACGTGAAGAGGCGACGCTCAAGCACGTGCTTCGCTTCAACCTCGCGGCGAGTGGCTGGACTGGCAAGCTTCAAATCCAGTGAGTGGGCTTCTTTCATCTTCTGCATGGCTTGGCGGCGCAACTCTTCGCTTTCTTTGGAGTTTGGCTGCACACCTAACCGTGGAACGGAGAATCTGTAGAAGTCGCGGGGTTTGCTCTCATCCATGGCTTCGTTATCGGTCAACGCTTTCACCAGCGCATCGTTGCTCAATGCTGGATGACTTGAAGATAATTCAGCATACTTGAGAACATTGGACTCGACCTGAGTTTCAAACTTCTTGTACTGAAAATAGTCGTAGTTATGTAAAACAACGTCTTCTCTTCCTTCGTCTTTCAGCACTACCTTAACGTTGCTGTTGAGCATGACGTCGTCTGGCGTAGTGTTGTTGCGAAGTGCAATAGCTGATCGCAGAATCTCATCTAGCGTTTCTTTCGTAAGCTCGCTGTCGTTAGTTTTGCCGCCATACAAGACTTTGCCGTTGTCTTTGATTAAGCCAATATACCCCTTGTTGCGATAGCTGGCATGCTCTTCCATCTGGTCCCAAAGGGTGTCAGGGCGAGTTTTTTCAGTTCCGAACATGTCGACGACATCTTCTTTGTCTTTTACTGCTACTGGGTAAAGTTCAAATGTAAGTGCCATATAATTCTCCTTGTTATTAGTTTTACTACTATTAATATAGCGTTTGTTCAGCGATAGTCAATCTATGGCTGATATCTGATTCAATACCTGTCCTTGCCCTGACCATAAGTCAGCCCGAGCCCTTCCATCTCCCGCTTGTTCTTTTCCTTTTCCTGCTTAGATCGATTGAGTTTGTTCTTGTCAGTGGTGACTGCCTTTTGGTTCTCGGCAATCACATCAACCACTTCTTTGGCAGCGGAAAGCGACGCGGAGTGGAACACCTGCTCCGTTCCCATGTGTTTGACAATCTCGTCTTGAAGCATGACATCCTCCTCCTCGGGCATACGGAAGATTTCCTTGCGCTCTTCTGTGTTGGTCGCCATCGCTAGGAGTTCATCAAAGTCGGCGTTGGGGTCATCAACATACTCGATGTCGACATCATCCTCAGCTAGCGCGCTTTCCTCCTGCACTGGGACCCACTTCGGAATGTCGGCTCTACCCCCACCTGTTGATGAGGCATCTGGCGGCGGTTCGCTAGGTCCGGCAGGTTTCTTGTGCTTCTCCATTAGCTGACGAATCGCTTCATACACGCGAGCGTTAGGGTCATGTGCGGTGTCGAGTTCGTCTTGCTCGATCCAAGGTTCACAGACTGGACTCATATCTACATAGGGCTTGTTGATGATGTAGACGTCCTCGATGCCTCGGAACAAAGCCAAGTATCGGAAGTATGTTTTCTTGGGGGTTAATTTGGATGCTATCTCAGATGGGAGAATGACCTTTTTGTTGTGCTCCTGATAATTTATAGAGGATGAGCTACCCTCAGACTGGTTTGTGATGCTCGTGTGAAGCTTGTCTATGAATTGCTCGCCAATGGAGTCGGCAACCTCCTGCGCGGTTTTTCCCAACGGTGCCCCCGTGAGGATGAAGGTAGATGAGGTTTCACGCCATCCCTCGACATCTTCACGGGTATAGACCTGATACAAGTCCACCAAATTTTGTACCGCCAGGGTAAGGCCCCAGCGTTTGGAACGACCCCGCTGGATGACCTTGTTGATGACCGGTGTGCTGGTCTCGTCCAAGAGTTTTCCAGGTGCGTGGAACTCGTCTAGGAAGAAGTGTCCGACAGGCACGTCGCTGTCTGGGACCAGTGGGCTATCCATGAAACTGATTGCATATGTCGTCATGGCTTGCATCAACATCTTCCCCATAATTCCTTCGTTTGCGTTGGGCTTAAGGAACAAGGTCTTAATGGGGTAATGTGGGTTCGTCATGAACTCATAGAGGCTGAAGCGTGGCTGCTCCGGCTTATACCAGAAGCGTGCGATGTCACGGATACCCGACATGAACGTCTTGAAGTTGATCTTGATACCTTCGTGTGTCACGTTCGTCTCAACTTGACCGTCCTCGATCTTGCCCACGAGGTCCAATGCTTCTGGGTAGTGCTCCTGAATAATGTGGACGAACTCTTCGCTGGAGATGGTGATGAGGGAACTAAGGTCACTCCACGTCCAAGTTTCCTTGTATTGTTTGCGCAAGAACACAAGTAACCCTACGAAGATGGTGCGGGCCGCATCGGACCACATCGGATTGTCGCCGCCTTGTGGAATCATCCCGGCTGCAAATTTCTTCATCAATCCAAGCTTCTTCAGGTCGTATCCAATGTCCCACACGTGTGACCGGATGTCGGTCGGGTCTATGATCGCCATCGAACCATCGTCCTTATAGTAGCTCGCGGTGAACTCAAACTTAGGGTCGAGCACAAAGGTCTTTAGTCCTTGGCTAATACTCGCACCTATCTGAGGGTAGATGAGTTGAGACTTGCCTGTTCCAGACGCTCCAATGATGATGGTGTGCTTGCATCTGCGCTCTTCTGACAGGCAGAGCAGTTCGCTGATGGGCGCGAAGCTGCCCGAGCGTTCTATCTCCTCCTGAAGATGCGGTGCCAACATGCGCTCCGCTTCCTCGTTTTCGAAAAGGCGAGTTCCGCGTGTATGAATCTCTTGTGAAGCAGGTCTCGGGTTCTGAATCGCTTGCCATGCTCCATAGACGGCTGCTGGGATGGCCGCCGCTTGTCCTAGAAACTGCCGGAACCCGATGATGTAACTTGAGTTCGTCTCGTTCAGAATCCCGAGGTAGCTCATGTATTTGTGAGTCTCTTCCGCAAAGGCCCAGTGGAAGGTCAGCTTGTTGATTGCCATCGCCGCCCAGTAACCGATGTGCCCAATGAAGTCAGAACCTGGTGGGCGTGGAAGCCACGAGACGTTGATGAGCCAGGATGCCCCGACCGCGCCAACAAAGGCAGGGACTGAATACGCTAAGGCACGGAAAAGTACAGTCTCGTAGTGGAGAATGTACTTTGATCCGTCAATGAGGGATGTCTGTTTCGCAAAGATTGAGCGCCAGACGATTTGCTTTTTATCTTTCTTAGCTGGCATAAGACTCCAAGTAAAGGTTAGTTGTTATGTGCCTCCACATGAACAGTGCTGAAAAATTGGTCTGCCATTTTGTCAGTAGTTGATGCCTCGTGAGCAAGTCCAAAGACCACGGCAGCGAAGACGGCCACCAGCGCAATGCGCCCCACGAAGTCTGGGTGGTTCTTTGCCTTATAGATGGCTGACTCGAATTTCAGAACCATCGTGTTGTATGCGGTGGTGAGTTCCTCTTGCTTCGTGCTTCCGAAGATGGGGTGGTTGTTCACGCCATCGTATGGAGCATCTTCCTCGGGATTCCAGCGGCCGGCTGACACACCATTGAGTTGGTAGTCGTGCATCTTGCGGATAGGGTCGTCGGTGTAGCTGTAGTCGTCGCGCAAACCTGTTGCGATTTCTTTGGCTTCTAACTTCGTTGCGGCATGGCTGATAAGTTTCTTCACTAGGTTGTTCATGATGGTCTCCGGTTTTTCTATGTATATTGTTCGTTTATTTCGCTAATTTTGTCTGGTGTTGGCTCATGAAATTCTCTGCATCCTTCTCAGTGTGAGCCGCACCGATCATCAAGGCGATGATAGTTGCTGCACAGATGATGATGCTGAATACTTTGATTTTTACTTCGGGCTCGTTGTTGAACTTGAAAAATGCGCTACGCAATTTCAGTTCAATGGTGTTGATTTCGGTTTTGATGCTGCTCATTTCGGTCTCCCTTTCTTTTCGTCTTTATTCTTTTTTGCTGCTCTTGTTATAGTTATAACTAATGACAGAGCTTTGTCAATGAGCGAAAACGGAGAAGTCAACCAAAATACGGGTTTTAGTTGAACTTTCCGACGAACGGTAAGAGAGCCACTGACCAATTTCAATAAGTGGCTGCGTTGTTACATCGTCAACTCGGTCTTCTTGTCCTTCCCTTTCTTCAACTCAGGAGCTTGCTTTTCTGGCAACGGAATCGGTAGCGTCAACTTGCTGAGCTTGGCTTCGCGCTTCTCGATGTTCCACGCTTTCAGTTCGGCCTTCATGCCTTGCCGAATCTCATCGTAGAGTTCCCAGTGAGTGCCTTCCAGAAGCTCGTAATCCTGTGCAGACTTCTTCAGAGAAAGCTGGCTGATAGAGTCCAGCAGGTCGTTGAAGTCGTCCATCGGATGGTGCTTCACGCCTTCCATCGTGATGTAATGCTCATTGAGGAACGCTCGGGCTCCTCCAAAGGTCAGCAAGGCTTCCGGTGGAAGCTCCAGGTTGTTCTTGCGAGCTAACCACTTGACCGTATCTTGCTGTTTTTTGCTCGGTGGCAACTCGGCAGACTCCTGAATAATCTTGTCCATGGACTCCTTGCTCAGGTAAATCTTGTGCTGCCCTTTGTGGCGGGTGAATTGCACATAGATTTCGTTCAAGCTGTGACGGCTCGGAGAGACATAGCTGTAAGTGTTCTCATAGGTTGCGCCTTGGCTCTTGTGAACAGTCTGCATGGCGGCGCCCCGTAGAGGCGGGTTGCGCTTTGCCAGGTCAATGGTGATGGGTTGTGGGTTGTTGTCCATCACAACGCTCATTGCTGTGACCTTGCCGGTGATTGTGCTTCGTATGAGCCGCTCAACAGTGCCTGCCTGCGAGTTAAGAACCTTGCGCTGCTTGCCCTTCACATCGTCCGACTTCATGTTGGTGTCAAAGATGATGCGCTCGCCTGGGGTGAATGTCCGAAGAACACCATCCTTGCACTCAACTTCTACCTCATCTTCTGGCCGGCCAGACAGCTTGCCGATGTTCTTCAATGCTTCACGAACTAGCAAGTTCACGGAGTCCACATCTTCATTGAAGCCCGCGATAGCCTTCTTGTCTTTCTGGCTCAATGGGTCTGCCAGATAGTCCATAACCAGCCGTTCTTTTGCTTGCTCGGCCGTATCGGTGATGATGATTTCGCCTCGGTCATAGGCTTCTCTGAGTGCTTTGCGAGCCTTACCCGCACCGAGATCTTTACTCATCTGCTTGTGTGCATCCAGACGATGGCGGTTAATGGCTTCCAGTGTCACAGTTGGAAAGCGGTTCACGAGGTGTTGGAACACGCCACCAGCTTCCACGGGCTGCACTTGATGATGGTCGCCCACATAGATGACTTTGGCTCCGGCTTTGTGGATATGATCTAGCAAGCGGGAGTTGGTCTCCACGCCACCCATACCGGCCTCATCAAACACGATGACGCTCTTGTTGGTCAGGACACGTTTTCCGGCGTCAAGCTGCATGAGAAGCTCAGTTGTGTTCGCTGTCTGCTGGGCAGTGATACCGGTGTCTTTTGCCAAGTTTTGTGTCGCGGCGGAACTGATAGAGGTCGCAATAAGCTCGAAGCCCTTCTCCTTGTAGGCATCAACAATCGCCTTACAGACCGTTGATTTGCCTGTTCCTGGTGGACCTTGAATGAGGGCGCAAGCTCCGTTTTGCGTCGTGGAGTTGATAGCGGCTTCCCGCTGCCTGGCTTCAAGACGGAAGGGTGGTGCATCGGGATTCTTGGCCCGGATTAGCTCGGTCATGCGAAGCTCTTCTTTCAAGATGCAGTCTGTCACGAAGTCTTTATCCAGCACGAAGCTTGTTTCGTTGGCACGCGCATTGAGACCTTCAGTGATGCCTGTTGCCATCTTGTGCATATACTTGCTTGTGAACTTCACATCGCGCATGTAACGAAGCTCATACTGCTCCCGCTCTTCGTTGCTCACCTTGCCTGCAAAGAAGTCCAGATACTTGCGAAGGTTTTCTGGCTCCATGTGGATGAGGGCTTCCTGGCGGAACAAGCGGCGGGCTTCCTTCTCGGCTTCGTATGGCTCCATCTGAGCTAGGAACTGGGTCGCAACGTAAGCGATGAACTGGCTCTCGGTGAACGAGTATTCCTTGTGGTCGCGGTGGAATGCGGCGATGATTGCCTCGTCGGTCGGTGCATTGTGTTCCTTGGGCTTAGCATCGGCCGTCTTACGGATGCGCTTGAACGCGTTGTCCACCTTTTCCATGCGCTGACCGAAGTTATGGATGTGCATGTTCATTACGACGCGGTCATAGTCGTAGCTCGGGAACTCGGGCTTCATCTGCTCGTAGTCCAACTTCGCGTCAAGCTCCTTCACATCAAAGCCCATGGCAAGATATTGTTCCTTCCAGGCGGCCAGCATCTCGGAAGGCGACATCTCGTTTTTCTTCTGCTTGAGCGACACCTGAGCAACTTCCATCGCACCAGTGGAAACGTCGAGTCCCTTACTTTTGATGGACTGCTTCATCTTGATTGACCGCTTGCTGAAAGCGTTCTTCACATCTTCAGATACGAGGTCACTTGCGATGTCGTAAGTGATAATGGTGCGCTCGTCTTCCGGTTTCGTCTCATCTCCGCGTGCATATACCGGCTCCATGACAAGGCCAAATTCCTGCTCAAACGCTTCCTTCATACGAGCCATGAAGAGCATCGAGAGATATTTTTTGTTGGGGTAGATGTCGTCGGTTGTCAGTGCATGAAGCTTGCCGTCCGCACCAAGGCATGAGTTGAGGAAGAAGGTATGCCAGTGGATGTGAGGCTCTGGAACGGTCCCTTCTTCAGCCTTCTGTAATTTGCTTCTCTTCTTACCTGGCTTCTCGTTTTCGCTTGGGCGGTTGTCGATGTGCATGAAGTCCACGCACATCACCTCCATGCCTTGCTTGAGGATGACCCCACCTTCACCCATCTTCACTCGCGCATCCTCTGTCACTTGAGGAATGATGTATTGCTTCATCACGCGCTCTTTCATTTCGTTCACGCGGGTGAGGAACGTTGGGTCGTCGGCAGCTTTGGCAGTAATGTAGGTCGACAGGCCTTTGCCCAAGGTGAACAGCATCTCGTTACCTGCTCGGTGCTCTTTGGGCTGCTTCATCCACTCGCCATCTGGTGCCATAGGTGTTGCGTTCGCATTGAGCTTGATCATGCGGCCGCGGGGTGTGTCTTCCACATATTGCTGAAGGGGTGAGTCGGCTGGAAGCTTGTCCGCAGGACACCATGAGTGGAAGAGGTTGTCCCACAATTCCAAGGTCACAAAGCTCGCGTCAACACCCAAAGTCTTGCTAAGGCCGCCCATGACTTTCGGGCACATGGGCATCTTTTGGAGGATCGGTTTGAACTTGGGGTCGTTTAGACTAATCTGGTCGAGAGGGACGCCGGGAGCGAAGAGCTTCAGTTCTTTCTTCAGCGCCTCCATGTTGTATTCAATGTTCGCCTTCTGATAGTCACTATAGGCGGTGGTAAAGCTTCTGATGTTGTTCAACTGCATGGTGCTGCTCCTCGGTTGTTCTTCTTGTCATTTTTTTGAGGCTTACTGCTTCTCGATCAACTGGCGAACGAGGGATTTCAACTCTGAGATTTCTGCTTCTAGGCTATCCACTTTCTTGCACAGGTCATCGGTCTTTTTGGCGTTGTGGCGACTGACGAAGGCTAGATCGGAGACTTCTGCGGTGTTGGCAGTGACAGCGGAAACGAGGGATTTCAGTTCGTTGAAGAGGGAAAAGAACCTAGCGTAGTGGTGAAGGGCTAAGGTGTAGAGGCCGCTCTTCGCCTTCATCTCGGGATGATTTTTGGCTACGGTGTCCAAGTCTTTTTGCACCACTCCATAGACTGGAATGGCGTCTGTTCTGATTTTTCTGTCTCCGTCTCCTTTTGTCTTCATACAATCTCCGTTCTTATTATTTTTGTTCACTGCTACTACTTTTGGTCAGTCTAAGTCTATTGTCTCTATGGATATGTTGATGTCGCCTAGCTCACTGATGATGTCGTTAATTGCCTGACGATCCTTCCTCTTTCTTGCCCGCAACGCCTCTTGATGGTCTCTTATTGGTGAAGCGGACTTCACTTTGAAGCCCGCAATCTTGTATTCAATTTCTGCTCCAGTCATCTCATCAACCAAAGAAAACGACGTGTTTGGATGAGAGCTTGTAGAGGTCCCATGCGGCTTCTTCCACGGCCACGATGTCAGTCATGCGACGCGAGATGTCTGCGGTGGAGATTTCGGTGGCAAGTGTTTCGCGAATGTCAAAGCCAAAAATCTTGGAGAAGAAGTTTGCGTTAGGGTTGGTGCGAACAATATGGTAGGTGGTCATCTTGGAGCCTTCTTGTTGATGAACATCCAAGCGCAGATTAACTGCGGCCATGCGGTTCTGAATTTCCACTAATTTCGCGTAGTTGTTGAAATAATCCATAGTTTTCTCCAAGTCGTTAATATTAATATACGGATTTTGATTTCGAAGTCAAGTTTATAACTTAGTATTTTTGTAATTCTTTCGCGAAGCCTTATCTGTATTGGCTTCTGGGTTAGCCGACCTTAGATAAACATTTTAATGTGATGGGTGCTTTGGTGTATAAAAACGGCGAAGACGAGACAGAATATACAATCACTTAGTGTGCGTCAGTAAAAATACTACTGTTTTCTACTACTTTCTACTATTTGCTACTGCTTTCTACCATTATCTACTTAAAACTACTGTTTTCTACTGGTTTGTCGGCCAAGCTTTGTATAGCGTCGCTATTGACGTGCATACATAACCTGATAACATCAATTACAATAATAGGAGAATAATAATGAATAAAAATAACGATACCGTTCATGCGCCAGGTCCGAAATTAGTCGCTATGAGCCTTGTTTGCATCGAGGAACAGATCGCTGCCTTGTCCGATGTAACGCGGATGAGCAAGATGCAAATTTTCCGTTTGAACTTCGATCTATGGAGTGACGAACTCAAGCCTGTGCTTCGCATGAGAGGCCTTGCTTATAGTGCCTATGTCGCTCAACTTCTCGCGTCGTGCGGTGTCGTTGTCAGCGAAAGTCAGGTTCAGATCTACCTAGCACGGGTGAAAAAAGAACGACAAGCTGGCCGTGAAGCTCGCGTCCTTGATTCCGAGATTGCTGCGAACCAGGTCATCGTTTCTGCGACGCAAGCTGCTATCAAAGACGAGAAAAAACGCTTGGTGGAGGTGGCCGGCTCTCGGAAGTTGATTGATGTCTTCCGTGAAAACTTCGATGTCTGGGTGGGGCGCTTGGCTCCGGTGTGTCGTGCTAATGGTCGCTCTTACTACAGTGAGATTGCTCGCATCCTGATCGTCAACGGGTATGAACACGTGACGCCAAATCTCGTCGGCTACTACCTGAGCAAGGTCAAGAAGGAGCGCAAAAATGGCTAACCAAAAGGTCGAAGAACTCACTGCCAAAATACTAGAAAAGATCACGGGCGAAGAGGCTGTTCACGTCAATGTGATGATGGTATGCGAGGAGTATTTCCAGTTTTGGACGGAAGAGATGTTTCCTCCACTCCGTAGTGCGGGCAAGAATCCGTATCGTGTGGTCTCTGGAATACTGGTCGGAGCGGGTTATCAGAATGCGAACGAAAAGATGGTCCGCACTTACTTCGAGCGTATCAGAAAGAAGCGAGGGCTCAAGCAGGAGATCCAGCGAGTTGTGCAGGCTGAAGTTGCTCAGTCCGTGCCTCCTCCCTCCCATCCTCAGCAAAAGGTCGTGGTGCCGGTGACTGTTCCCCAGCCTCGTGCCGTTGTCTCAATGCCGGTAGTGAGTGAACCTGTTGCACCTGTCGAGCCTCAAGAACTTGATGTGGACTATCTCAAAGCTCAGTTGGCGAGACTGAAGGAAGGGAAGAACAGCCTAACCGTGGAATGGACGCAAGACGATGAAAAGTTATGGTCGCTCTTCGTGTCCATCGTCAAGGCAGCATACAGTGACCTGAAGAGTACAAGCGAGTGCAAGGCTGCGTTAGGGAAGGTTGTCTCAATCTATCCAGACATGCTGGAGCTTCTCAAAGTGAAGCGCATACGCCTCAGCTTACCGATTGAATGAGCCGGTCTGTGAAGCGACAGGGGGCTAATGCCGCTCCATGTGTCATCAGTTAGACCGGCAATTGACGTAGATGCCAGCTTGAATGCAACGAATGTCGCCGCTATTAGGTTGCTGTATCGGTGCAACTTGGGGGGCTACATACTGCGATGACTGCCGTAGGGTATTTTGTGCTTGCGCGTTGAAGCTGGCGCTCATGCCTTGCAGTTGATTAGAAAGAGCTTGCAAGTCCGACATTTGGATGCTGGAGGATGAATACTCGGGCTTCGTTGGGCCGCGTTCATACATCCACACCTCTTGGGTCGTCAACGCTATCCGGTAGCTCGTATCCTCTCCGTTTGACCTCATGCACATGATGGTCGTGTCAGTAAGTTGCCGCGCCTGCTTGCATGCGGCGTCGCCCATCAAATAATACTTGCCGCCGAACTGCTGCGGGGTCGCCTTGGTAGCGCATCCCGTGAGTGCGAGGGCGAGAGGAATTGATGCGAGGAACAGGATGCTCTTTTTGGATGGCATTGGGCGGATCGCACACAGTTTGTAAGCTGCCGATTCTGCCACATATGGCGTTCGTCGCTTGCATAGGTCGCAAGAAAAAACCCCTCACGATTGGAGGGGTCGGTGTTGTGCGGCGGTGGTTAGTTACCAAGGCGTGAGAGGCGTAAGCGCATCCACTCGATGAAGAGTCCATCAAGGGTAGATTTCCTCACTCCACCTTCTGCGCTCATGAAGATTGCGAGCAAGCCTTTTTCATCCATGCCTATTTCGATCAAGTGACCGAAGAGCTTGTCAAAGGCTGCAAAGACTTCTTCAATGAATTGGTCGACGATGTCGGCTGTGAAAGCTTTGAGGCGCCCTTTGCTTTGCAAGTCCAAGAACTTCCATGCCTTCTCATCGTTTTGGATGATTGAGGGCAGTTCGGTGTTGAATTCCGGTGCGATTTCGATGACGTGAACGGTTCCGACCTTCTTGAGGCTTTGAAGAATTGCGCTGGACTCGAACTCTGCCTTCACCGTCTTGTAGTGTGCGTGTTCCGAGAACATAGGAAACACAAAGTGCACGTTGTAGTCTTCGCTTGGTTTCAGGTTCAGATATTCCATCGCTTGCTTCTCGGCCGCTTCTACAGACTTTTCTGGGTTGAGCAATGGGTTGATGATGAAGATGTTCTTGCAGATTCTTCCCCACATTCTGAATGTGCGGTTGAGGTCCTTTTTCACCGCATTCAACAAAACGTTGCTTCGACCAGGCATGTCAAAGACATAGTGATGCCCTAGCTCGTCCACCACGTTCACCAGGCCTTCAACATTCTCATTGATGTCAACGTATTGAACCCCCACTGATGGGTCTTGAACGGCTAAAACGTGGCCGAAGTCATCTTTCTGTCCGTGCGCGTTCAATACATACTGGAAGTCATCGTCCATCAGGAAGGCGCGAAGCGATGGCTTATATTTGGTCTGTAGGTCTGCTTGTTCTTTTACTTTCATAGATTAGTCTCCTGTTTTTATTCTAGTTTGGATATTGCTTTTATTTGATGTTTGATGCTTCCGCTATTCTGTCGTTCTTCTCTTTAATTGCATCGCGGATATACTCGGATGCAGAAATGTTCTGCGAGAGTGCGTTGAACTGTGCGGTTCGGTAAATTTCCATGTCCTCGTTGTAGAACAACAGATTGACATGGGTTCGGTTCTTGTCTGTTTTCATTGCATATCGTCTCCTTGTTATATTTATATCAACTAATATACCTATAACCAATCCCCCGATAAATGTCAATACCGATATCAGGTAAACCCCCCGATCTACAAAAAGAAAAATCCCCGATATTTCTACCGGAGACGTTTCTTGCTTCAAGGGAGAGAGAGTGAAGCGGGGGATTGGGTTATCGTAGATTGAAGACGTAGAGTGTAGTTTCTTCAGGAGTCTGCCACGATTTAGCGAAGGCTCTTATTTCTAGATCGTCGGCTTGTCGGATGCTCTCAATGACATCTTGATGCAAGGCTCGTTTGGTCAATATTGCGATTGCATCTAGCTTACTGATGCGCTGACCAAATGTTTCCTTGTTTTTGTTCTTCGCGGAAAGGTCGAAGAAGCAATTGATTTTTGACTGTTCTTGAAAAGTAAGCTTATCTCCTAAGATTTCCATCGTTGACTCCTTGTTTGTTGTTCTTGTATTAGTTATATCAGACTGCTTGTGGGTGTCAAGTCTATAGTATTACTTATATCAACGAGGAAGATATCTGATTTACAAAATATTGAGGTGGTGCAAGGGCTCCGTCAGTGAGTTGATGTGTTAGCGAAGCGGTAGCCGTGAGGAAAGCGGTGCCACCCGCGTGGAGCTTCTAAGAGAGGGGGTTTCTGAGCCTCTAACCAAGCCAGAGAGGGTGCTGTAGGTTTCCCCCCAAGAGAGAAAACCCAGCCAATTACATCATTGAAGCCGAGCGCAGCGGAGATGAACTAGCCCCTGCGGGCCGAGCGAAAAGAGAACGGGATTGACAAGGCTTCTACCCCACGTGTCGCCAGCCATCCCGAATAAGCTGCGCGCAGGCGTCATCATGTCGGTCTTCTCCGTAGCTGGTGACGACTGTCCCGTCATCGGCAATTACCTGAGTTCCGTTTTCATCGGTGACGACTGTCACACGCGTGCCAGCACTGCTCTCAAAGGTGTCTCGGCGCATATTGTTGTCCCTGTTCGTTCACTTTGAGGCTGAGGTGCTGGTATCAGGTGCAACGCACGTAACTACGTATTTTTTGTAGCCGCAGCAGTTGCCCTCAGAGTCCCAAGGTAAGTGCCATACTTTGCCCACCTTGTTCTTTCCGCATTCCGCCTTAGCATGCAAGTCTGCCTGATCGTCCCAATCTTTATCCGTGGAACCCTTTCCGAGACCGCCGTAGTGGTTTCCACCGGCCTGATCTTGCGAGTTCTCACCCATGTAAAAGTACTTGACGTCCACCACGGTCTGGTTTTTGAGGGACTGCTGTAGGTTAGACACTTGGGTCTCTAATGCAGTCTTTTCACTTTTGAGTTTCTGAATTGTCTCGTTCGCCTGTGACTGTAACTGAGGACCATACGATGCGTCAGATGGCAAACTAATCTCATACGGTTTGTTGCCGTTTGAGCCGGCCTTACTTATCGAAGCCGAAATTTGCACGGCCGGGTAGTAAGTGGAGTCTTCGCCTTTGCCCTGCGCCTTACGCACGCACTGAATCGAGAAGTCGGACGGAAGCGGAAGTTTGGCACTATTCGGACGGATAGTTTTGACAAAACCGAACCTTGAAAAGCTCGTGCTTGTACATGTTGCGGCATCTTCATTGTAGAAGAGGCGATCCAGGTCAGGATGTCCGTAACCATTCCTCATGTGACCAGTGATTGTGATAAGCGGTGGTTTTAGATATGTGTAGTTAAGGTCTAAGCCGTCATTCTCTAGTGCAATACATTGATTGACATATTTGAAGGCGTCCACGACGACTTCTTGGTCGAAATGGTCGTAGCGTGTTTGAAGGGAATTATCCTTTGCGGAGGCTTGGCAGAAGTCCTTGACGGTCTGATTTGAATAAGAGAACGCGTCCTTCTCTTGCACTGGCACGAGGTTGACGATGAAGCTACCTTCCGTGCTTGCGTTAGCAGAATTGACGCTGCCATTTGTCTCGCACCTCCGGTTGAACTCATACGCCCGTGTTGCTAGTTCATAGCTCCCAATGTGCGTGTTCATTAGCCGGTCTTTGAACACCGCTACGCATTTGCTGTCCTCTGCGTAGGCGGCGGTGTGGGCGAGGACAAAGAGCAGCAAGGTATTGCGTAAGATGTTCCGCACGATTTCTTCCTATGATTCGTTGCACTGGAACGTCGACGGTCTGTGCATCTACTGGGTACGGGGTAGGCCTTCGCTGTGCTCCTACTGAAGTAACTGATCCAAGCATCTTAGGAGACGAACAGGCGGCTTTCAATGTGGCGATGACCTAGACGAAGCCGTAGCCGTGGGGTAGTGGTGTCGTCCGCGTGGTGCTTCTAAAAAAGGGGTTTTTCCCTCCTGACCAAGCCAAAGAGGGCGCTACAGGTTCCCCCGAAGAACCGAAAGAAATTCCAACGCAAAGCACCATTGAAGCCGAGGGAAGCGCAGATGAGCTAGCTCCAGCGAGCAACAAGAGAACTCGGTTGGAGAGGCTGAGCAACAAGATGTCGCTTTTGACGGGTTGCGACAGGGGGTGTTACGAAAATGGCATCAGACGCAATGTCATTAATGCATCGCGAAAGACGCATTGGGGAAGGGGGTCATTGAACTTCGGGTCCCAAGTCAAGCAGTCGCGATTTTTGATGGCTGTCTCGCACTCGTAAGGAGCATAGGCGAGATCGAATCGGCCGATTCCAAGCAATGCGTTGTAGGCGCGAGCGCAGCTAATGAAAGACGCTCCGGACCATATCTGACGGCAGACATCACTCAAGATAGCGTATTTACTCCAGTGATGTAGAAGTTCCTTCGTCTCTACCCCGTGCAGTGACTTGACACCCGAGTCGCTGAAGATGATTGGAGGAAACGGAAGCTCCCGATAGTGCTTCATATATTCCCCAGCATCGAAGAATATCTCGTCACCTCGTTTGATTCTCATCTTGATGAGAGGCACGACTATCTCATGTATCGCGTAGCTCCAGATGTAGTCTACCGATGACTGCATGTTGCGACCACTATACGGAACCGGCTTCGGTGTTTTGGAATACGCAGCTAGTATTCGCTGCAAAGACGCAACGCCTACTTTTCTTTCCGAGACCGGCTTCTTCGTTCCCCGACTCCAATCAGCCCCTTCCATCGTGAGTACAAATCCCCCGCCTGGCTGGGCCATCATTTGATCCTTTTCCAACTGCGCGCATGTTCCGAACATCAAGGCGCGGTCTGTTATCTCCAAAAGACGGTCGCGATGGAATGCGGTGATGTTGTGCGTCTTGGATAGGTACTTCGTGAGAAGGAAGTCCGTCACGTTATAGGGCAAGCGTATAAAGTCGCGATATTCCGCGAACTCCGTATCTGGCAGAACTGCGTGGCTCGTTGTCATCTTCCATACAGACTCGGAAATGGACGGCCAGATTGCTTCGAGATATGTCCTTTGTAGAGCTTGGGCATTCCCTTCGATCAACTGCTCAAAGCCAATTGCCTGCCAGTGCGTGTTGGTGCCATGGTCTGAAGGCGGATGATCTCCCTCATAGACGATTACTGTCCCCACCTGTAACGGAAAGGCCGGTATATATCCACCCGGTGCTGCCTCGAAGTTCCGATAGATGGTGCTCGTCGGCCCTTGGGTTACCGAGAATTCGACGCGGCCCGAAAATATGCTCTCAAAGATTACGTTTTTCGCGAGCCTCCTCAGGAAGACCTTCACGTAGTCAGGACAGTCTGAGGTTGATGCCCAATCTACGATAGGAAGCTTCAGATACCTGCCCTCCTCGTAGAGCTTTTTGCAGACGTCCAAGAAGGCCGTTATTCGCGAAATGTGACAACGAAAAAGGCTGATGCCCGCGCGGGTCCCAAAGCAGTCGTGGAAATGTCGTATCTCGTGGAGCATTGCCAAGTCACTCAGCGCCACACGAATCTGGTCTTCGGGGCTGTGACTGCGACTGAATCGAAGGGCTTCCTTCGCGCTTGAAAGTTCAGGGATGACCTTCGGGATTCGAATCGCCATAAGGAAATGATTGTAGGAGCCGTATTCTCCTCCAACTGGTCGCGCCGAAGGCGGTTCTGCGTCAGGGGCTAAAAGACGGTCTTCCATTGGTTGTTCTCCTGGTCCATGTCTCCAGCGGTGGCCGCCCACTTAGCGACAGTCACGATGCCAAGCTTCTCAAGGCGCTTCAACGCAGTCAGTGTTTTTTCCCTATCAAGGATGTTGTTGTTGGGAAGGCTGTCGAACTGAGCGATGATTTCAGGAAGTGTTGGCCACAAGGTCGCGTCTTCTTGTGCGTTCTCAACCCTCCACCGAATGACGGCTTCGAAGCAAGTCATCGCGTCGGCGTCATTGTCACGCTCAAGGGTTACAAGTCCGTCAAAGCATGTCTTTACAATATTCAGCGCGGGAACTACGGCGGTCGGGGAGACAAGAGCGATGGCAAGCCCAAGTCCAATTAGATTGATGCTCAGGGACTGCCAAGACGGGCTGACTCGAAAGAACCGCATCTTCGCGGGGAGCGTTTCGCCAGGCTTCGTGGTTCTCCCAATGCGCATGCCGAAGTCTTTCATGCCTTGCGGAAGCTGGACATCTGGCGTGATTGCGATATTTTGTGGAGGCAGATCGGAAAACAGTCCAACAAGGAGTCGGTTCAATTCCCCAGCCTTATCATCCGGGATGTGGTCCAGAAGTGTCTCGGGACTGCCTTGGGCGTTGAGATCTTTGACGCCAGCAGTCAGTGCGGCCAGTGTGGCTTCGATTTCATAGAAGCGTTGGTCTGACATGTCCCCTCCGCGCGTAGTGATGGACTACCTTGCAGTGCAGTCGAAAACGTAGGAGCAGATTCCTTCGTTATCCCAATATTCGTTTGGTCGGTCGTATTCGCCCGTTTCGTATTTTGTGTGATCGCCGCTGAGGTGCATGTCGGGACAAGTGCGCGAACCACGCGCCTCTCCAAACCCAGCCCTCCACCCTCCGAATTTCCGGGACTGCACGCAATTCCACTTTTCATACGGTGACGGGGCCGCCGTTTCATAAGGGCCATGCATGTTGTTGTTTGTCGTGTAGTAGAAGGAAAACGTTGCCGGGGCGGGTGGGGGTGGTGGCAGTGGGACCGTAACCTTCACCAGCTTCTCAAGAGGGATGGAGCGAGTGCCAGCATTCTTTAATTTCAAATTCATTGCGCCAGCGTCACCGTTCCACGGGCAATTATGCTCCAGCGGTGTTCCAGAGAAGTCGTAGCCGAACCATCTTTCCTTAGCGGATAGGTTGAAGGGATTGTCTGCCGGACATTCTGCTGACGCGACTCCTGGCGAGAGCGTGGCCTTCGTGAGTGTCTCCTTCGTTCCCGTCTTGAAGTGAAAGAAGAAGCGGTCGCCGGTTTTATTGATCTGGAAGTAGCCGTAGGGTGCGTCTGCTGCGAGACAAGCTTTGACTGCGGCGAGAGCATTGTCACTGAAGACCTTGGACAAGTTCCTGTTCGCAAGCTTCGTCTGTGATTCATAGAAGTTCGATGTGCAGAAGTGTTGCTTCCAGTAGTTCCAGTCGGAGCTAGAAGACTTCCCATCGAAGCTCATATCAAAGACATCGTCGGCCACGGGTATGGGGATACCGAACTTGACGCTTTCCGAGCGTGCGCTTTGGACGTTTGAGACGGTCTCTTGGCACGTCGCGGTCTTGACCCGTTCATACGCTGCATAGTCGGAAGACGAACTGTATTCGTCCAGGACCACGAACCTGGAACAATCCTCCTGGGCAACGGCAAGCGAACTGACGAAGGCGAGCAGCGCTATCGCGCGACGAAGGATGTCCAGCATGATGTTTCCTTCTTGAAAGCTTGCACTGGAGCAACGCGTCAAATACTTAATTCAAACACGGCTTTTGAAGTAGCCATATCAAGAACATCTTAGGAGACGCCAGAGGCTCTTTCAATGTCGTGGTGAGGCGCGATGCTGGGTGGGAAATGGCTTGCCTCCGTTAGTTCCCGTCCTCAGTGGTTTCTTCTTGGACTTTTTCAGCTTGCTCAACAAAAGAATGGGCAGATATATCGGTGAGAACACGATGGCGAGCACGATGATGAACCGAACGAATCCAACGGGTATAGAGCAACCTTGGAACACGATGGCGAGCACGATGATGAACGGTGCGACTACCAAGGCAACCGGCAAAACGATGAATAGGAAGGTGATTGGATCGTCAACCTTCTTCTTGAAATCGATGCCTTTGGACGGGTCTTTGGTTGCCGCCAATCCGATGCAACCGAGCACCACTACAAACAACATCAATAAGCCGATGTAGTTCTGAATTGTTGTAAAAATATCCGTGTAAGCCATTTTTCCTCTCCTTATATTTTTAGGCTGGGTTAGCGTTTCAGTCCGAAGCGGAAACTTGATAGAACCAGGCATATCACTCCACCGAACAACATCATGCCGATTGCCTTGACAACAGTCGCCTCATCCACACCCATGGCTCGTAGAAATGGAATAGCGAAGGGGAACACTAAGAGGTTAAAGAACCAGAGTGCCGCGAAACATTCAAAGAGGAAGTCTTGAATGACTGTTGCGATTGGCTTGGATGTTTTGCGTTTGACCGGTTTGCACGATTTGAAGAACATGGTTGTCTCATAACGCTCGCGGAACTTCGCTTTGGCGTCGCTTTCCGTGATGAGGCGGTTCATGTTCGCGCGTTGGAACTTATCAAGCTCGTAGGATGGAAGGTTATGGGACTTCAGATACGACTTGGTGTATTCGTCGGCATCAAGGGTCGTCTCGGTGTCCGAGTAGGCAATGGACGCCATAATTTCTCGATTGACGGCACGCGGCAAGGCGTTTGGATGGCTGTCTTCGTTGGCTGTAGTTTGCTTGCTGGGATGGGACGCTGCTTTGTCGTTGCTCTTCTGCTTCTCAACCAGTTTGCGTAGGCTTGCGAAAGTATCAGAACACTTGCATCCAATTGCCTTTGGTTTATCTTTCTGAGGGGAGGTCTTTTTAGCGTATTGAGTGAATAGGGTGTTGAGGTCTTCTTCAACGCTCAGGTTTGTGTTGTTGTCCATCGTTGTCTCCTGCCTTTTTATTGTTAGCGCCCGTTACGGTGGGCTAATCCAGTAAGTCAAATCTCGTAGTCGTAGCAATCATCAATGTCCGAGGACACATCTTCGTAGCAGCCATTCGATGGCTTGTGAAGCTTGTGTTGGTTCTCTTCCAGATACCATTGAAGTTCAGCACTGAGATGCTTGTTGATTTCGTCTGTCTGGTGAGAATCGAGGCGATAGGCGGGGAGGTCATGCTCCACTAAGTAGTCAGTGGCGTAGTCTTCGGCATCTAGAAAGAGGTTGTTTGGATTGGCCTCTGTGGCGATAAAAGAGATGATTTTTCTAAAAGTGTCTTGAGGAAGTGTCTTCATTTTCGGTCTCCATTTTTCTTATGGTTATATTATTAATTTAGCAAGGTCAACGATAAAGTCAAATTTATGGCGCGAAAATTGTCAACTTTCAGACAAGCGGTAGATAGTTGCCTGTGATGTTGTGACTGGAGACTGTGTCTTGAGGGGAAAAGAGATTGTGCAAGGCGAAGCTACAGCCCCATAGAGATGGGTTAGCGGTGTCGCCCGCGTGGAGCTTCTAAGAAGGGGTTTTTCCTAGCCTTACCAAGCCAGAGAGGGTGCTGTAGGTTTCCCCCCAAAAACGAGAGAAAACCCAGCTAAATACATCATTGAAGCCGAGCGCAGCGGGGATGAACAAGCCCCGGCGGGCCGAGCGAGAAGAGAAGGGAATTGAAGGGAGAGACCCGTGGCTCTCGTCCATCAGGGCATCTACAACGGCCAGCTACCCAACATGCCTCCAGCCATCCCGAATAAGTTGGGCGCAAGCTTCATCATGATGGTCATCTCCATAGCTATTGACGACTGTCCCATCATCGGCAATGACCTGTGTTCCTTTCTCGTCGGTCACGACCGTGGCGCGGTTGCCAGCAGTATCCCTAAATGTGTCTCGTTGACGCGTTGAGCCGCCATGCTGCGTAGGAAATGGCTTTACGCCGTAGGTTCCAGGTCGTACTTCCAGCCGGTTGATATGTAAGACCATGTTCCCGTTTCTGTCTTCTGTTACGAAGGCAGCTTCCTTTCGCGGGTTTTCGTAAATGCGCACCGGATTCTTTATTGCCTTCCACGCCCCAAAGACGCCAGCGCTCAGGCCAGCAACCAAACCGAGGAACTGTCGAAAGCCGATGATGTAGCTTGAGTTGGTTTGGTTGAGGGTGTCGATGTAGTGCAGATATGTGCGCGCTGCCTCCTGGTAGAGAAGATTGAAGTGGTTGTTGATTTCAACTGCTAACCAGTAGCCGATATGCTCCCAGAAGCTGAAGGTGCCTGGACGTGGAAGCCAAGAGACGTTCACAAGCCAAGACGCTCCGACTGCTGAGATGAAAGCCGCGATAGCTAAGATGAGTGCGCGGCATATCACAGTTTCATAATAGATGATATGTGTGTCTTCATGCCAAATATCACTGCAAACGTGAGGTCGTCTGTCTACGAAAATCGAGCCCCAAGCGACACGAAGCTTCTTTCCTTTGGTCGTCTGCGCAGCGTCAGCGTTAGTTGGGTCGGCAGATTGCTGCCTCTCAACCGGTTTGCTGAAGAAGTCGAACGGATCGCCTCGCTCATACTCCTTGTTCGCTTCTCCAGCGGACTTTGATACCGTGCGCTGAGTGAAGAGGGTGTTGAGGTCCTCTTCTAGGCTTAGATTGGTTGCTTCGTTCGCGTCATCCTTCATCGTCTTCCCCGCTCTTGTTGTTGTTATTGTTGATGCCCGTGAGGTGGCTACGTCCTATTGTTCCTTGCTGGAGGCTTCCTCGCGGTTCAAAAGCTCTTGAGCCATGCGCATGATTTCTTTGTTTACTAAAGAAATTGCCAGTGCAACGTGAGCGATGTGTTCGCCCAGCACGATATTTTTTTGGCAGTTTTGGAGGAAGTCGGCATCAGTAGAGTTGAAGTCTTCCATCACCTCATTGAACCGCTCAAATAGTCGGTTCGTTTCTCTGCTGCATAGATTGATATTCTCGACACTTGCTTCCATATTTTCTTCTACGATCATGGCGGTCTCCTCTTCTAGTTCTTATGTTTATAATTTAACAAAATTGAACTTGAAGTCAAATTTATATACAGCTTTTTGATGACTTTCCGACGAGCGGTAAATAGAGATATCAAGCGGGGTCAAGGGAAGAGGACAAAAGCGAAGGTGTGTTCTGATTGATGGCGCAGCTATAGCCCCATGGAGATGGGGGAAGCGGTGTCGCCCGCGTGGTGCTTCTAAGAAAGGGGTTTTTCCTAGCCTTACCAAGCCAGAGAGGGTGCTGTAGGTTTCCCCCCAAAAAAGAGAGAAAACCCATCCAAATACATCATTGACGCCGAGCGCAGCGGAGATGAACTAGCCCCTGCGGGCTGAGCGAGAAGAGAACGGGCTTGATGAAGAAGTAGCAGCCCCCTGATTGGGGGCAGGCGGTTCATTCAACTTGGGACTTCACGTCGTAACCGAAGAGGTCGCTTAAGCGCATGATGCTGTCGGAGCAGTCCAAATAGCCGGGTCCTGGCACGGTGCGGTTTGTGTCGCCATACATGCCAATGCAATATATCGAGAGGTAGATTTTCGCCCCGGCCCGATTGTCCATGCGTCTCGCGCTGAGCGAAATCATTCCAGGGCGCCATGGGCTGAGACTTGTATCGATGCGAGTGTCGTCATACTGCGTCAAGCGAGTGTATGAGTGCATCTCAATGAAGTTCTTGGTCATGCGCCATGCTTTCGCACAGGCCGCTTCCCCCGAGCAAGATACAACATTCCGGTTTTGGGCATCTTGCAGTTTCGGCTTGTCGTCCTCAAAGCGCTGGTTCCTCGCTCTGACAGCCGCATATTCTTCTGGAGTCGGAAGCGGATAGTTGGTGCAAGCGGAAAGCACGAGAACTGCCGCTAGACCCACGGTCATGAGTTTATGCATTTTTATGGTCGCCTGTGTGGTTAGGGGATGCTAGACGGCCGGCAATGATTGGACCGCTCGGAACATCACACACATGACGAACCCTAATGCGCTTCAGGCAGGTTTTACCATTTTCTGGTCAAGGCTTAGCTTCCGTAGCACACACGCAGATTGCCTTCCTCGTCCTCTTGAAAGTCTTCGACGTAGAGGTGAGTTCGGTGGCCGCTTTCCTGGCGAACAATCAGGCGGTCAGCGATGCGCCAGAGGTCCAGCCATGTAGGGTTTGTAACGGTCTCAGACGGTGCTTCCGTTTTGCTGGACGCGCGGTTCAAGCGACCCATGAAATAGACCTTGTATGTGCCGTCAAGGGCTGGCTGGAAGAGGTCAGTGACCCCCGTGACATCAAAAGTGGTCGCGAAGCCATGCTCGGTGCGCAAGGACTCAACCGTGTCATGAAGCTGGGTCTGGTCCGTCTTGGCGAAGGCAGACTTGCTGATCAGGTTGAGAAAGCGTGCTGGCATGATGCGGTTCGGTGATTGCGGCGTGAGCTTACAGCAGCAAGAACGAGATGGCTATGCGACTTTTCGGGGCGCCGCGTCGTTGTAGATCCAAGCTGGTGTGTCGTCAATCCAGACATCAATCGTGATGCCCAATGCCGCGACGAATTCTTCCTTCGCCTTCCGGTCGGTGTAGATGACACGGCCCTTCTTGCTGAGCTTCTTCATGGTTGAGTTCGCTTCGCTTTCGTGTCGCATGGTCACAATCATGACGTTGTGGCCGGCTGCGGTGAAGGTGTCAATGAAGTGGTTCCAAGACGCAGGGTCTTCGGTGTAGGTGCCATCAAAGTCGAGGCTGATGTTCATGTTGGTCTCCTTTATTGTTGTTATTAGTGAAGGCTCGTAAGGTGAGCTATTCCTTGTTTCGTTTTTTCTTGGACTATTGTTCAATCGCTTGCCTGCTGGTGCGTTCCCGGGTGCCTTGTTTTCTCCTAATGCGAATATATGCTCCAAGCCGCTCTCAACATACCCGCTGATTAATTTAATGTTAATGATCGGTTCAGGTTTGGAGGAGATGCCCGGTATCGGCAACAAAAAATGCATTGCCTGTTCTTTCGGAAGGAAGGTCGTCGCGGTTATCCAAAGAAGCCAGTAACTCACCGCACAGATGCAGATAGAGTAAAGCGGGGCAGGCATTGGCACGTGTGCGGGCTTCCGGCGTGTTGATGTCGTGGGTTTCTCAATGACCGTTACCTTCGCTGGGGCGGTTCTTTTGTTCATGTTCATGGCAGTCTCCTTTTTTCTTTTTTCAATGGAGGCTCGTGAGGTGAGCTATCCCGAACGCTTACTAATTTTGTTCTTCGAGGAACTTCAACCATTCCTCTCTTTTGGATCTCATAGACACAAATACATTTCCTGCGCAGACGGTCCAGAAGTCGTCGCCTTGCGTAGCAACCTTTGACATTAGAGCCTTATAGTCATCATCAGACATAGTCAAAATCGCAAGGAAAACGAATGGGTTCGGATCGCCAGCATCAGGAAATTTTTCTTCCATAAATTTCCCGAAAGCTGCGGTTCGTTTAATTTGTTCTTCATTCATGGTGATCTCCTTTATTGTTGTTATTGGTGGATAGCCAGTTTGGTAGGCTACACCCTTATTGTTTTACGACTTTCGCGATTGGCCTCATCGTGCTGGGCGGTTCAGTCAGAAATTTTATAATGAATTCAGAAAGCGTCGACTTAGTGTTATAGCAATCAAAATGGCTTGGCTTGCACCCACTGGCGATCATGGATTCAAACTGTTCATCTATCGATTGGCGACCAGAATCAATAATCCTTTGGGTATAAGTTGAAGATGGTGTTTCTTCGAGGGACTCCAACCACCCCGTTCTGATGGATCTTCGCGATAAAAGTTGTTCCTTGTAGGCGGTGGTCCAAAAATCGTCGCCGTTGGCATCAACTTCCGCGATGACACTTTCAAACTGTTCGTCACTCATATAGAAGGCCAGATCGAGCATGTGTGGGTCCGGATGAAACTCATACTTAAGGGCATCGAAAGCATGTGCGTATTTTCTAATGATTAAAAGCATTTCTGGTGAGAGAGAGTGGTCAAAATTCATCTCGTTCATGGTTATCTCCATTTGAGTGATTGTTATATTATTAATTTATCAAAATCAACCTTGAAGTCAAATTTATAAGCAACTATTTTGAGGTTTTTAGACGAACGGTTGAGGAAGGGGGTCGATACGGGGGGGGGCGCGTTGCTCGTGCGCATATGTAGTTAGAACAACCTCTCGGATAGGTATACATAGTAGAAGCTAATAGGCATCGTGCGATTCTGTGGACAACGGCAAATTTTCGAGACGAATCAAGTATCTGACGAATGGACAACCGCACGGCTCCAGTGTGGGTTGAAAAAGGTTTACCCGGACAACTTTGCTCCTGTTTACACGAAGGGCGGGTTATCCAGTTTCCATCCACAATCCGTTCACAGGTCATCAGACACTCCATTGCCCTACCAGACACGCTGAGAAGATGAACCCGTAAGCGAGTCCTGCCAGCAAGAGCAGGAAGTGATAAAGCGGCTGACTCATGCCCTGGTATCGCATGGAGTAGAGCGTGCGGTGTTGATCTTGAAGGGTCGCTTGTTGGCGGTATCGGATGCGATGGGCAAGCTCAACGGCTCTTCCAGTGATATTGGCGATGAGGTGCGGCGCACGTTTTGGCTTCGTCCTGCGGGTTACCTTCTTCGTGAAGAGAGAGGACAGGTCACGCTCCATCTCCGGCTCGGGTTCAATGCTCAGCCCGGATGGAATTGAGGTCTCAAAGTGCGCGCTTCGCAAGTAAGGCTCGATAGGCAGGCTTTGGCGATACAGGTTCGCGAACGCAACATACTGCTGCTTATTGAGGGATAGCCGCTCTTGGGCGATGAGCCGATACATTGCTGGCGTGAAGCGTACAGAGTCCGATGACACGAGAAGCTGAGTGTCGTAGGTGTTATCCGCATGGTAGGACCGTATCTCTCCCTCGTCGGCTTTCTTCCAGGAACCGGGAAATAGAAGGGAAGTCTTCTTGCTTGAGACACGAAGCTCAAACTCGTGGCCGTGCATGGTCATGCGAATGACCTTCAACAGATGGAAGTTGCGCTCTGTGAGGCACTCGTGGATGATTGCCTCCTCTAATGCCTTCTTCAGGTCCTCGTAGCTGCTCATAATCGTCTCCTTGTTCTTGTGTAGCCCGTTGGGTAGGTGGGCAAGTCCTCCTTTGGTTACTTCCGGCCGGCTGTTTCGTTGAGCATGTGCTGGATGTCAGCCCACAATTCGGCGTTGTTGTCGGTTCTCATGCGCGAGAACCACTTGGGGCTGTTCCAGATGGCTGAGTTGTACTCGGCCAGCGAGTTGGTCCATCCGCCTTGGTTCTTGGTGTCCTTGTTCTTTGGGTCTTGCTTCGTGATGTTGAGGCTCATGTGTGTTCTCCCTTTTTTAGTTGTTTTTATGGGTCGCCCCTGCTGGGCTATGTTCATTTCAAGTTTTCTACCCCGGTGACTTCGTAAGTGCTGTCAATCGTAACTGGAGAGACAAGCCACTCTCTGTAGTGAATCTTCACGAAGTGACCTTCGCTTGCTTCGATCTTTTTCATCATCTCGGGGTCAAGCGTTGAGAAGCGCCAGGTGGGAACATTTTCAGCATTTTGCTGGACTGGTGGGGTAGGTGTTGCGGTCGCAATCATCAAGCCTTCATAGCTCTTGTTGAACAATCCTTTGTAGCTACCTTTGACTACATATCCTGTGCGTGTGCCTTCCGCGAAGTCGGGGGCTATGCCGTGAATGTCTGCAATGAGACATATGGCTAGCAAGAAGGGGAAGAGCTTGGATATGTAGGAGTAACCGAATGAATCGTCGTCTTCGCAGAAGAGCTTGAAGAATCCAAAGTAGATGGCGAAGAGTAAAGTGGTTATTGTTGTTAGCTCCATGGCGATACCTTTTCTTGTTATGGTTATATTATTAATTTAGCAAAATGAAGCCCGAAGTCAAATTTATGGGGGCATATTTATTGACTTTGCGACGAGCGGCAGAGGAGATGTCACCTCCAGATGCTGGGTCAGCCAGCGGCGATGTGAGGCGAAAGAGAGAGGCCAGCCGTGGGTGCTGGTTCTAGTGGAAGTGACTGAAGGGAGGGCTTGTCGAAGCTGGAGCCCCATAGAGATGGGGAAGCGGTGTCGCCCGCGTCTGACTTCCAGGAAGGAGGTTTGTTGCTCTGGGGATAGGTCAACAAGCGAAGGTGGTATGCCGGTCAAACATTATGGCCGGCAACTGACGGGCTTTCTTTAGGGTCTATCGCGGACGCTGGATACTGAAGCCGCCTCCTCGCAAGAACTTGACGAAGGCTTGAATGTCTCGCATGGCTTCCGCTTCTTCTTGGTTCTTCGGTGTCTTCAAGTTGTCGACCAGGACGTTGTGAAGCTTCGTTGCCTCGTGTCCCGGAACGTGACAAGGACGGATCTTGATGTCGGTCATGCCATCCGCATTGCGTGTGATGAGTTCGGGCACATGCCAGCCGTACTGAACCCCAAGGTTCAGGAAAAGCGTCAGCATCCAGTGATTGACGACATGGTGGTCGTCGCCGCGAGTCAGTAGCCAGTTTGTGGTTGGTGCATCTACGTTGATGTAGACGGTGTCCGGTTCCTTGGCGTGTGTATAGCCGCTAGTCATCGAGGGAGCGTCGTTTTTTGTTGCCGGTGCGACGGGCAGCGATCCATACCATGCAATGAGAGACGCTTCCACCTTGCGGCAGACTTCAAGCGCGCTGTCGGCATCAAAGTTCTCGTCAGACGCCATCAGCATGTTGACGATGTTTGCTTCCCAATGTGAGCGCGAGTATCGGCCATACTGGAAGGTAAGCAACTTGACGGCGCATGCATAGCCAGCCTTGCCCGCCATCACATCACTAAGGGTAGGCAGGATGAACTGGATTTGATACTGAAGCTCGGAGCGGAAATACTCGGCTTCCTTGAGGCGTGCAAAAGCAAGCTTCAGATCCTCGCCAATAGGTATCTGGTCGCGCGGGTCGGGCTGACCTTTGGCAGGCTGTGCTTTGACTGAAGGGCGACTGAGGGGGTTCGTTCGCTTGTAGGGGAGGTCAATGCCCAGTTGGTCGCAGAAGCTTTTGACCTTGCCATCAAAGCCCGTCATTGAGCGAGCCTTGTCCGCGTTGTATGTGGGAACGGCGGAAGCGACGGTTGCGACATAAAGAGCCTCGGCGGGCTCCGCGTCGATGTTGTCCCGAGCAAGAATTAGCTCTGCCACTTCAGCACATCTAGCCGATGAGATGGGACCGGCTCCGCACCTCTCGCACCAACGCATGAACATCGCAAGCTCAAGCGCGCGTTCATCAAGCATCACTTGTCGTGGGTCTTTTCGCTGGGTCGATTTGAACATTATTATTGTCTCCATCAGATACCGGATGCCGTGGCTGGTCGACCACTGAAGCGACGCAACTTGTGAGGCTGAGACACGGTAGCGAAGGTCGATGTTGGGTTCTCTGCGTTAGCGCACAAATCAAGGCGGGTGCTTTTTCGCCGGGGACCGTGAGGATGGCGGCGGATAGACCTCTCGGTGGGGCACTTTGATGCCGATACTGGCGCAAAACTCTTCGATTCGGTCATCAAACCTCGTCACATATCGTAGGCTGTCAGCGTCCTCGTCTGAGTAATCGCAAGCCATAAGAGCGATATACAACGTTTCAAAGTCAACATCCGTGTATTTCTCCCGTGCGAGGATGAGCGCGGAGATTTGGACCAATCTGACCGGCGACATTGGACCTGACCCAATCTCTTCGCACCAACGCCGGAACATCGCAAGCTCCTCGATATGGCTGTTTAGTATGTCGTCCGGGTCGTCTGACTCGCGGGGTAGGCTGAACATGCTTCACCTCGGATGTGGAAGGTTCTTTCCCGGAAGGACGCTAACTGCGCCTTGGCAACTTGTCTCTGCGCGGGCGCACATAGCGAGAACGTTTGAGAAGCCCCGTTTTGCTGGGGCTCATGGTGTCTCAGTAGAGGGCTAGAGGTGCAGGCTCGGAAGGTTTGAAGAACTTCGCAATTTCAAGCTTTGCTGTGAGCTTTGCTTGCGCGGTTTCCATCCGTTGTTTGTGGAGGCGGTATTCAATCGTCTCGCGCAGGACGTGGAACTGGCCGGCTTCGTTCAGGGTTTGAGCAATCTCGGGGCTAAAGAAGTTGACGGGGATGGTGAAGCTCTGCTGATGCTGGTAGAGGGTGTTGATGAACTCCCAGTCGTTGCGAACGCTGGGGTCAATCCGTGTGAGGTCAAGGCGTGGGTTTGTTGTGAGAAGCTTCTGGCAGAAGTCCATGTTCGCAAACGCAGCTTTGCTCACAAAGAAGATGAAGGCAGGGTCTTTTTCAACAAGACGGCGGGTAAGCTCATCGCGGTTAGGGTAGCTGCGGCTGAGATAGTTGTCGACGATGGTGTGAAGAGCCTCTTTGATGTCGCCAACGGTCATTGTGCGTTTGGCGATGCTCTTGGGGGAGAGGTAGCCGTTGGTGCGTAAGAGGTCAACGAAGACTTTTGAGGCTCGGCTGTCGAAATAATTCTTCTGGTTGAGGCTGCGAGCTTTCTTCATGTTCGCAAGATGTGCCTCGCTCTTCGCACGAGTCAGGGTCTCCTGATACTCAGCCTCCGATGGGTGACGTTTGGCTGAGATGAGAACAAGCTCGCCATCCTTCACGGCTTGGACGGGGTGAACCTTGTTGTTGGGTCCGAAGACCTGGTTGCGGATCTCAAGCTCGTAGTCGCCATTGAGTAGATGGCAGACAAGGCGGCAGCTTTGAAGCTGCTCTGTTTGGATTTGGTTTAGGTGTTGGTCGTCTAAGTAGTCAATAAGGTCTTCAATGTGCCACATGCTGGTCTCCTGCTAGTTCTTTGTTATGGTCCTTCTAATGGGTAGGGTAGAAATGCCCCTCTGGACTTGCCCCCGCATAACCGGACACCCGGTCACGCTTAGGTTGGAGAAACTGCTTGCCGACGAAACTCACGAGGC